>CAYMTA010000066.1:0-23156 GCA_964393275.1 uncultured Geminicoccaceae bacterium
CCTCCAAGCGTTTTCAGCACCTTAGCACCTATGCGCTTGAAGCGGGAATCCACCTGCCGACGACCAATCGTTTCTTTCGGTCCGGAGCATCCATCTCAACCTCCTTCGCTCATGATCCGTGCACGAACGTTTCCGCGCGTGCCAAATGCCGGGCCTGGTGCTCGGCCCGATGCTCGATCAGGCGGTGGACGAGGATCTTGATGGCGCTCTCGATCAGGAACACGATCAGGGCATAGGCCCAGATCGCCAGGGCATAGAGCCAGCCGATTGGTGTCACGAACACACCATAGATGGCCGCCAGGGTGCCGACTACTTGAGTCGCTTCGCACGTGACGAACAGCTTCCAACTGGGCAACGGCCGCTGCCAGATCGGCCCCGTGTTGCGCGTCAGGTAGATCGTCAGGTGTCCGGAGACGAGGAGCTTCAGGAAGATCAGCGTCTGGATCAGCTCCCGGGGCAACTGAAAATATTGCTCGGCGAACCAGAACAGAATGAAGGTCTCGATGACCCCGACGACCCCGAGGACCATGGCGATCGTCAAGACCCGGTGCATATCCCAGCGAACGGGGCGCTCCGCAACCGAGGCGTTGTCGTAGGCGATCATCATGACGGGGAAGTCGTTGAGCAACGCCAGCAGCACGATCATCACCGCTGTCACGGGGTAGAAGTTGAACGCCAGGATGCTCAGCGTCATGAACAGCAGCACCCGGATCGTCTCCGCGATCCGGTACGTGGCGTAGCTGTTCATGCGCTCGAAGATCCGCCTCGCCTCCTCGATGCCTGTGATGATGACCGAAAGGCCGGGTGCCGTCAGGACGAGGTCAGCCGCGGCCCTGGCCGCGTCGGTCGCGCCGACCACTGCGATGCCGATGTCAGCCTGCTTCAAGGCCGGAGCATCGTTGACCCCATCTCCGGTCATGCCGACGATGTGATCCGCCGCCTGCAGCGCCTTGACGATCTCGAACTTGTGCTCGGGAAACACCCGGGCAAATCCATCGGCCTCCTCGATCCGGGCAAGGGTCCGGGCGGTCGTCTGGCCGTCGAAGAGGGCATCCGCGGTGATGATGTTGCGACCGAGGTGAACCTCGCCGGCGATCTGCCTGGCGATCGCCTCGTGGTCGCCGGTCACCATCTTGATGCCGACACCCATGGTCCTGGCGTTATCGATGGTCTCGGCGGAGTCCTCGCGTGGCGGATCGAACAATGCCAAGAGGCCAAGGAAGCGCCAATGTCCCGCCTCGTCGGTCCGCGCCACGCCGAGCGTCCGGTAGCCCTTTTCCGCCAAGGCGTCGGTCTGCTCCGTCACGCGTTGCGCCAGCCTGTCGTCCTGCTCCGACAGATCGAGGATGACCTGCGGCGCACCCTTGGCGGCTCGGAAGGATCGCCCGTTCCGCTCGACGGTCGCCTCGGTGCGCTTATGGACCGGATCGAACGGCTGGAAATCGCGGATCTCGAATCCCTTCAGGCGTTCCGGATCACCCAGTGCGTGCAGCACCGCCTTGTCGATCGCATCGGCGTTCTCCTGTCGTGACGCGAGCGCGGCCACCAGAATGAGATCGGCGGCATCCTTGGCCTCGAAGACCACGGGCTCGCCCAGGGTCAGCTGGTTCTTGGTGAGCGTTCCGGTCTTGTCCGAGCAAAGGATGTCCATGCCGGCCATCTCCTCGATGGCGACCAGTCGCGAGACGATCGCCCGCATCCGCGCAAGGCGTTCGGCGCCGACGGCCATGGTCACAGACAGGACCGCCGGCAGTGCCACGGGGATGGCGGCGACGGTCAGGATGAGCGCGAACAGCACGGTCTGGACCAATGGGTCCTGACGGAACAAGGCAACCATCAGGATCAGGGCGACAAGGCCGAGCGTGCAGAAGATCAGGAAGTTGCCGATCTTCAGGACCGCGCGCTGGAAATGGGAGGTTGTCCTGGCGCTTTCGACCAGATGCGCGGTCTTGCCGAACTTGGTGTTCATGCCGGTCGCGACCACCACCGCCTTCATCTCGCCTTGCCTGACGATCGTTCCGGAATAGGCGGTGTCGCCGACATTCTTGTCGGCGGGAAGCGACTCCCCGGTCAGGGCCGACTGGTCGACGCTCAGGTATTTTCCATCCAGGAGCCTGATGTCGGCAGGAATGATCTTGCCGAGGGTGACGAGGACGATATCGCCGCGAACCAGCAGCCTGGCGGCAAGGTCCTGCCATTTTCCGTCCCTGAGGACGTGGGCCGTCAGAGCGAGCTGCTGCCTGAGCAGCGCGATGGCGTTATCGGCCCTGAACTCCTGCAGGAAGCCGACGCCGGCATTCACCAAAAGCATGGTGGCGATGATGGCGAAGTCGGCCCATTGCTGAACGACCGCCGAGAGCACGGCGGCAATCTCGATCATCCACGGAATCGGTCCCCAGAAGTAAGATAGCAACCTGGCAAGTGGGTTGACGCTCTTTTCCTCAAGAACGTTCTCGCCGTGCCTGGCGATCCGCTCGTTCGCCTCGGCGGTGGTCAGCCCTTTTGCCGAGGTCTCGAGCTTCGCGTAGAGCGTGTCGAGATCGGCCTTGTCCAGTTCGTCCGCGCATCTGGCGGTTGCCGTACCCGGACCTGGTGTCGATTCGGCCGTCATTTCGCCTCCTGCGGCTCTCGATTTCGGCTGCTCCACGCAGGGCCGCCAATCATTCCGGCCACGATTCGGGACTGGCCGCCCCGATCCGCTTGCCGCGCCATGATCAGCTTGGGCGGATGAGGGCCTGGGCGACGTGGTCCCGGTGACGCTCGACGTCGCCTGGGAAAAGACGCCATGGAACAGGATACAGTGGTTCGTTTGGCACGGCGAGGGTCGGTGTTGCCGACCGGCCGCTGCCGGAGTGACTGCCGGTCAATCGGGCGGTGTGAAGCGCCGCATCAGCTCGAGATAGATCCGGGCCGCCTCCTCGATCCGGGCCACCTCGCACCATTCGTCCGTCTGGTGCGCCTAGCCCGGCTCGCCGGGGCCGAGGATCAGGGACGGGATGCCGCCATAGGCCGGGGCCAGGAGCGAGCCGTCGGTGTTGAAGGGTGCTGCCCCCATGACGTCGTTGGCGCCGGTGATCGAGGCGGCGATGGCGACCGCCGATGCCATCCAGGATTCCTCGGGGTCGCTCCAGGCGCCGGGCAGGCGGATGACCTCCTCCAGGCTCGCATCCGGCCCGGCCAGGCGCGCCAGCTCGGCCAGAAGGGCCTCGATGTCGGTGCCGGGCAGGAGCCGCAGGTCGAGGCCGAGCCGGGCCCGGTCCGGCACGGAATTGTAGTTCGCCCCGGCGTGCATGATCGCGACATTGACGGTCGACCGGCCGAGCAGCGCGTGGCGGGCACCGCCGAAATCGAAGGCGGCGAAGCGCTCGGCGGCGAGGCAGGCGGCGAGCAGCGCGTTCCGGCCCTTCTCGGGCTCGCTCGCATGGGCGGTCCTGCCCTCGAAATGCACATCGAGCCAGAGATTGCCGCGATTGCCGAAGGCCGGCCGGTTGGCCGTGGGCTCGGCGACGACGAGGGCAGCGGCCCTGCCGAGCGAGCCCGGCCGGTCGGCCAGCACCCTGGCCCCCTCCAGCCCGACCTCCTCGCCGGAGGTCAGGACGATCTCGACCGGTGCGGCACCACCTTCTTCGGCATATTCGAGCGCTGCCGCGACGATGGCGGCGACCCCGCTCTTCATGTCGCTCGCCCCCCGGCCGTAGAGCCGGCCGGCCTCGATCTCGCCGGCGAAAGGCGGACGCAGCCAGGGCGCCACACCGAGCGGCACGACGTCCAGATGGCCGGTGAAGGCGATCGCCGGGTGGCCGCTACCCGACGGGTCCAGCCGGGCGACGAGGTTGGGTCGGCCCGGCGCGAGGTCGACGCTCCGGCAGGTGAACCCCGCCTTGTCGAGCAGTCCGGCCAGGCGGTCGATGCAGATCGCCTCGTTGCCAGCCGGCACGCGCGTGTCCCGGGCGATCAGCTCGATGGTGAGCGCCACGGGGTCGATCATCGAGCTGCCAGCAGCTCGTCGACCAGCGCCGGCACGGTAGTGCCGACCGGTCCGTGGCGCGCCTCGGCGAAATCGGAGCGCACGGCGGATGGCTCGAGATTGAGCTCGATCGTGTGGGCCCGGCCCCGATCGCGCACCAGGGCCACGAAGCCGGCGGCCGGATAGACATTGCCGGAGGTGCCGATGGCGAGAAAGAGCGCGCAGTCTCGAAGGGCGGCGGTGATCCGCTCCAGGTGCAGCGGCATCTCGCCGAACCAGACGACCGCCGGCCTGAGGGTGCCGGTGGCGGCGCAGGCCGGGCAGGCCGTGGCGACTTCCAGGTCCCGAAGCCAAAGGCGCTCGTCGCCGCAGGCCGTGCAGCGCACGCGCATGATCTCGCCGTGCAGGTGCACGACGTCGTGGCTGCCGGCCCGCTCGTGCAGGTCGTCGACGTTCTGGGTCACCAGGAGGCACCCGCCCCGCCATTCCGCCGCGAGCCGGGCCAGGGCTCGATGCGCCGCGTTGGGCTGGATCGCCGGGTCGCGAAGCTGGCGGCGGCGCATGTTGTAGAAGCGATGCACGAGCGCCGGATCGCGGGCGAAGGCCTCGGGTGTCGCGACCTCCTCGGCCCGGTGGCCCTCCCAGAGGCCGCCGGCACCGCGGAAGGTGGGCAGGCCGGATTCGGCCGAGATGCCGGCGCCCGTGAGGACGACGATGGAGCCGGTGTGCGGCAGCGGCAAGAGGGCTCTCCAAAGCGCTTCGGCACGCATTCAACATGGCGCCGGGGTCGCCGGCAAGCCCTGCGATCACGGCACTTGCCAAGGCCCCGGGGCTGCGATACGGGCCGGCATTGGCTGCCGCACCTTTCCCGCAAACTGGAATTTCGCCTCGATGGCGGTTCGTCAACCGATCTGGATCCGGCGCGTCGCCGCTCCCGGGGCCGAGGCCTTCGCCGTGCTCTACGCGCTCGAATCCTTCGCCCGCGCGATCCTGACCAGCATCCTGCCCCTGCAGGCGCTGGCCCTCCTGGGCGAGCCGCAGAGCGTCAGCCTCGTCTTCTTCCTCGGCAGCCTCGCCGGGCTCGCCGGCAGCCTGCTGATCCCCTGGCTCGTCCGCCGCACGGCCCGTCGCTACGTCTACTCGGGCGGTGCTGTGCTCCTCGCCGCCGCCGCTTTGCTCCTCTCCTTCGACGGCATCTGGGCGCTCACGCTCGGCCTCGGCTGCCGGGTGCTCGGCGTGGTGGCGCTGACCATCGGCCTCAGCCTCTACATCATGGACGTCATCGCCAGGCAGGACCTCGCCCATTCCGAGCCCTTGCGGATGCTCTACTCGGCCACCGCCTGGACCATCGGCCCGGCCCTCGGCGTCTGGCTGCAACTGCATGTCGGCGCCTGGCTGCCGCTCATGCTGAGTGCCGCGACCTCGCTGACGCTCTTCGCCTATTTCTGGTTCCTCCGGCTGACCGAGACGCCGGTGCTCAGCACCGGCCGCGCCAACGCCGCCCCCGGCGCCTTGCAGAACATCCGCCGCTTCGCCGCCCAGCCACGGCTGGTCCTCGCCTGGCTGATCGCCACCGGGCGCAATTGCTGGTGGTCGATCTTCTACATCTTCACGCCGATCTACGCCGTCACCACCGGGCTCGGCGAGATGGCCGGCGGGCTGCTCGTCTCGATCGGCACCGGCACGCTCTTCCTCATGCCGCTCTGGGGGCGGCTGGTGCGGCGGCTCGGCCTGCGGCGGGTCTTCATCGGGGGCTTCGTGCTGAGCGGCGTCCTGACGCTCATGGTGGCGCCCAGCTTCGCCCTGCCCTGGCTGGGCGCCGCTTTCTTCCTCGCCGCCTCGGTCGCCATGGTGGTGCTCGACGCCTGCGGCAACCGGCTCTTCTTCGCGGCCGTGCACGGCCGCGAGCGGGGCAACATGACCGCCGTCTACAGCACCTACCGCGATGCCGCCGATCTCGTCACGCCGGGCACGCTCGGCCTCGTGCTTCGGGTCTTCGACCTCTCGGCCGTCTTCGTCATCGGCGGTCTCCTGATGTTCGGCGCCGCCGGCCTCGCCCGCCGCATTCACCCGAGGCTCGGCGTGGCGCGGCGGCCCTCGCCCACGACGACGGACGTTGACCGGAGGCCACGCATGGCCGATCACCCCGTCTCGACCACGGGCTGAGGAGGAGATGGACGGCATGGCCACGATCGGTTTCGTCGGGCTCGGGCAGATGGGCAGCGCCATGAGCCGCAACCTGATGCGCGCCGGGCATCAGCTCGAGGTTTTCGACATAGCGCCCGAGGCGATCGCCGCCCTGGTGGCCGATGGGGCCGACGGTGCCGCGAGCCCGGCGGCGGCGGCCAGGGGCAAGACCATCGTCTTCACCATGCTGCCGATCGGCAAGGTCGTCGAGGAGGCGGTCTTCGGCCCGGAGGGCATCGCCGGGACGATCCGCGAGGGTGCCGTGGTCGTCGACATGAGCACCATCCTCCCGGCCGAGACGAAGCGCATCGGCGCCCGGCTGAAGGAGCAGGGCGTCGGCATGGTCGACGCGCCCGTCGGCCGGACCTCGGCCCATGCGGTCTCGGGCACCTCGACCTTCATGGTGGGCGGCGAGGCGGCGGATATCGAGCGCGTGCGCCCGCTCCTCATGGCGATGGGCGAGGCCGTCACGGTCTGCGGCCCGCTCGGCTCGGGCGCTGCCATGAAGCTGGTCAACAACTACATCTCGGCCGTGGTCAATCTCGCCACCGCCGAGGGCCTGACGATGGGCCTGAAATCAGGGCTCGAGCTCGCGACCATGGCCGAGGTCCTCTCCCACACCCCGGCCGGCCGCGGCCACATCACCACGACCTGGCCCGAGAAGGCGCTCAAGGACGACCCCTCGCCGGCCTTCATGCTGGACCTGGCCTCCAAGGACCTGAGCCTCGCCCTCGAGATGGCCGCAGCTCTGCAGGTGTCGCTCGCCACGGGTGCGGTCGGCAAGCAGCTCTACGCCTCCGCCCAGGCCCAGGGCCACGGCCGCGACGACTGGACGACCGCCATGTTCCGGACGCTGAAGCGCATGGGAGGCGTTGGCGGCTCACACTAGGCGCCTGCAGGGCGAAGCTCGAGATCGAGGTCGCAGCGGCCCACCGGCTCAGGCAGCTTGATGCGGGGCCGACTGGCGCCTCATGAAGCGAGCCGCAAGCGGGCTTCCCGCAGCACCGCCCGCAGGCTCTCGAGATCGTAGGGCTTGGGGAGAAGCAGCAGCCCGGCGGCCTCGGCATCGGCCCTGAAGGAGGCGGCATAGCCGCTGGTCAGCACGACCGGCAGACCCGGGCACCGCGCGCGGAGCACCTGGGCCAGATCGAGGCCGCTCATGCCGCCCGGCAGCATGACGTCGGAGAGGACGAGGTCGATTCCAGCGTCCCCGGCAAGAGCCTCGAGAGCGGCTTCGGCATTCGCGGCGCGGGTCACCCGCCAGCCCAGATCCGCCATCATCTCCGCTGCCATGGCGGCGACCTCGCCCAGATCCTCGACCAGGAGCATGTGGCCCTGGCCGCCAATCGAGCCATCCACGGCAGCCGCCGCCGGCAAGACGCCCTGGCCGGGCAGGCTCATCGGCAGGACCAGGGTCATGCTCGTGCCGCGACCGGGCGCCGATTCGACCTCCACCCGGCCGCCGGACTGCTCCGTGAACCCGTGCACCTGCGCGAGGCCGAGGCCGGAACCCTTGCCGACCTTCTTCGTGGTGAAGAAGGGCTCGAAGATGCGGCCCTTCATTGCCCGGCTCATGCCGCTGCCGGTGTCGATCACGGCGAGGCTGACACAGGGCGCCTCGGCATCCGTAGCCGTCCCGTTGCGCGCCCTGATCACCACGGTGCCGCCTTCGGCCATCGCGTCGCGGGCATTGACCGCCAGATTGAGCAGGGCAAGGTGAAGGCCGGCCCGATCGACATGGATCGGCGCCAGGTCGGCGGGCACGTCCAGCTCGATGCGCACGTCCGGTCCGAGGCTCTGGTCGAGCAGCTCGCTCATGCCGTCGAGCAGCTCGCCCACGCCGACTGTCTCGGGCTTCAGCTCCTGCTTGCGGCCGAAGGCGAGGAGCTGCCGCGTCAGGTTGGCTCCCTGCTCGATGGATTCGCGCACCCGAGCCATGATCATCTGTCGCCGTGCCGGGTCGTCGCTGCGCTCGATGATGCCGAGGCCGGAGGAGATCACCATGAGGAGGTTGTTGAAGTCGTGGGCGACGCCGCCGGTGAGCTGGCCCAGGGCCTCGAGCTTCTGCGCCTGGCGCAGCATCTCCTCGGCCTCGAGGCGGCTCGCCACCTCGTCCGCGACGCGCTCCTCGAGGTTGGCGTTGAGCCACTGCAGGTCGTGGACGAGGCGTGCGTTGTCGATCGCCGTGGCGGCATGGCCGGCGATGCCGAGCAGGAGCGCTTCGTGCTCCGACCTGAAGACGCCGACCTCGCCATGACCGAGGAGCAGCCCGCCATGCACCTCGCCGGTGCGCGACACGACCGGCACGGCGAGCCAGGACCGCACCGGCGGGTGTCCGGTCGGCAGGCCCCCCGCCCCCGATGCCTCGCCGTTGCGCGGATCGCCGAGGATGTCGTCCGAGCGGATGGCACCCTCGCCCCGGAAAATTCGAGCCAGGAGCTGCGTGTTGCACGGCAGGGCAAGGCTCTCGAAGAGTGGGCTCGAGGCGGCGGAGAGGGTATGGCTCCAGTAGCGCTCGCCTGCCGCGTCGAGCCGATTGTCGAAGAAGGCGCCGATCTGGGCGCCCGTGAGGGCGACGCCGGCGTCGGTCACCCGTTGCACGATGCTGGCGAGATCGAGCTCGGCGGCGACGGCGGCACCGGTTTGATTGACGATCTCGAGACGCCGGTTGGCTTCGACCCGCGCCGTGACGTCCCTGAGCGTGCCGACGAATCGGACGGCTCGGCCATTCTCGAACAGCGCCTCGCCCGAGCCCGAAATCCAGCGCTCGACGCCGTCCCCGTGGCCGATCACCCGATACTCGACGACACAGGTGCCGCCCTCCTCCGGATCGAGAGCCGCCTGCACCGCGGCATCGACCCTCGCACGATCCTCGGGATGCAGCGCCCTGAGGAACGTACCCTCGTACGAAACCTCTGCATCCTCCGGCAACCCGAACAGCTCCTTGCAGCGCCGGTCCCAGCGCAGCACCCCGGTGGTCGGATAATAATCCCAGATACCGATGGCGGTTGCCTCGGTCGCGAGGCGCAGCAGGCCCTCGCTCTCCTTGAGCGCAGCCTCGCCGCGCCGCGCTTCCGTGACGTCGAAGCCTTCGCAGAAGATGCCGGTGATCTCGCCGTTCTCGTCGATCCAGGGCGCATAGATGAACGTCAGGAAGCGGGTCTCCTCGGATGCCTCCGGCGCGCGCCTGAACCTGACCTCGGCACCGGCCACCTCGAAGGTCTCGCCCGTGGCATAGACCTCGTCGAGGCGCTCGAAGAAGCCCTGCCCCTCGATGCTGGGAAAGGCGTCGCGGATGGTCCTGCCGACCCAGTCGGCGCTGTTGAACAGCGCCCGGTGCGCGTCGTTGATGAACTCGACCACGTGGTCCGGACCGCTCATGACGATGATGAAGCCGGGCGCCTGCTCGAACAGCCGCCGCTGGCGCTCGCTCTTCTCCGCCAGCCGCCGCTCGGCCATCACGGTTGCCGTGGTCTCCGTGCAGACGACGAGGATGCCGCCGACGCCGTTCGGCGCGCTGTCGTCATCGATCGGGCCGTAGCTGTAGGTCCAGTAGACATCCTCGCGCCGGCCGTTGCGCGTGATGGGAACGAGCGCGTTGACGTTCCAGGTGGCATCGCCGCCGGACATCACCTGGTCGATCTGTGGCCCGATGATGTCCCAGATCTCGTCCCAGACCTCGCGGCCCGGTCGCCCGAGCGATCCCGGGTGCCGCTCGGGGCCGATCGACTGCCGATAGGCATCGTTGTAGAAGCAATAGAGTTCGGGCCCCCACCAGATGTACATGGGATGGCCGGTGTTGAGGATCAGGCGAACCGCCATGCGCAGGGACTGCGGCCAAGCTTCGGGCGCGCCCAGGGGATGACCGGACCAGTCGTGGCTGCGGATGAGCTCGCCCATCTCGCCGCCGCGCTCGAGGAAGGCTGGCGACTGCTCAGGCCGCATCCGTCGCCCCCTGCTCGAGGCAGGCTCGGTGACCGGCTCCAAAGCTGGCCAGGGCGGCACGAGGGCGGTGCTTCAATGGACGAGCGGCTCTCGGGAAGGCCCGGGAAAGGCCGAGCCGAAAATTTGGCTCCCCGGGCCGGACTCGAACCAGCGACACAGCGGTTAACAGCCGCTTGCTCTACCAACTGAGCTACCGGGGAACACGCCGCGCTCTATAGCCGCGCGGTCAGGCCATGCCAAGCGCTAAACGCCGATCGGCGCTGGAGGCCCGGGCCGGAATCGAACCGACGTGCAAGGATTTGCAGTCCTCTGCATAACCACTCTGCCACCGGGCCCCACACGCGCCATCGATCGCCCCTGCAGGCGATGACAACGCAGGAGCGATCTGTTAGACGCCACGCCGCAAGGCTTCAAGATGGCATTTGCACAGGCCAATGACAAGCGATCGGGATCGGGTGGGCTTCATGGGCGCTGGCGGCTTCAAAATTCTGCTTTGCCTGATTGCCGCGCTGGCGGCTCCCTTGACGGCTGCAGCCTACGAGCGGCTCGGCGCCTACGATTTTCCCTTCGTCGATCCGCTCGTCGCCACGGTGGTGCGCACACCGGACGCGAATGCCATGGAGCTGCCGAAGCTCGAGCGGTTTCGCAATGTCGAGCTCTTCCGCCTGCGGGGCCTCGTCGAGCGGCCGGTGCCGCCCGTCTTCTTCTTCCAGCGGTTCGGCATGGAATTCGCCCTGCTCGAGCAAAAGGGTCCGGCACCTCTGGTCTTCGTGATCGCCGGCACCGGCGGCGCCTTCAATGCCGACATCAACAGCGAGCTTTCTGCGATTCTCTACGCCGCCGGCTTTCATGTCATCGCCCTGCCCAACCCGACCCATCCCAATTTCACCGTCAACGCCTCGACCACCGGCGTGCCGGGCCGGCTGAAGGACGACGCCGCCGACCTCTACCGGGCGATGCGCGCGGCCTATGCGATGGTCGAGGACCGGATCGAGGTGACCGGCTTCGACCTCACCGGCTACTCGCTCGGCGCCACCTACTCGGCCTTCATCGCCGAGCTGGATTCGCGCGAGCACGAATTCGACTTCGATCGCGTGCTCCTGCTCAATCCGGCGGTCTCGGTGTTTGCCTCGGTCGGGCTCGTCGACGCCATGCTCGTGACCCGCACACCCGAGCAGCGGGCGGCTGCGCGCGACTTCGTCGAGCAGGTGCTCACGGCGTTCGGCAATCTCTACTCGAACGAGGACCAGGTCGATTTCTCGGGCGACTTCGTCTACCGCACCTACACCGATCTGGACCTCAGGGAGCGCGACATCGAGAAGCTGATCGGGCTCGCCTTTCGCCTCTCCGCCGCCAATCTCGCCTTCACCGGCGACCTGCTCGGCCAGACGGGGAAGATCGTGCCGACCGACGTCCGACTGACCTCGACCAGCCCGCTCGGCGCGTACTACGCGATCGCCCAGGACTTCAGCTTCACCGACTACTTCGAGCGGATCTACACGCCGTTCTTCGCCGCGACCGAGCCGGGCCTGACGCCCGAGCGGATGATCGCCGACGCGGATCTGCGGTCCATCGAGCCGTTTCTCGCCACCGCCACCAATGTCGCCGTCATCACCAACGAGGACGACCTGATCCTGCGGCCGGACGACTTCGGCTTTCTCGAGCAGGTCTTCGCGGATCGCCTGGTGATGTATCCGACCGGCGGACATTGCGGCAACTACCGGCAGCGCGACGTGGCGAAGCGCATTCAGGACTATTTCCGCGCGGCCGAGCTGGGCCAGTGACCGTCCGCCGCGCGTTCCTGGCCTTCTTGCTGGTCCTGTCGGTCACCGCCTGCGGCCGGGACCGAACGGACCAGGTCGGGCGTCCACCGGCCACCGATATTCCCGGCCTGACCGACCAGGGCGGCCAGCCACTGCTGCTCGATGTCTCGGACCCGCTGGAGCCCTTGAATCGCGCCATCTACCGCTTCAACTTCGAGCTCGACACCTACGTCTATCTGCCGATCGTCAACGCGTACCGCTACGTCGTGCCGGAATTCCTGCGCACCGGCGTCTCGAACTTCTTCAGCAATCTCTACGAGATCACCTACGCCAACAACGGCCTCCTACAGGGCCGGCCGGAGGTGGCGAGCCGCGCGGTCATCCGCTTTGCCGTCAACTCGACCGTGGGCGTCCTCGGCCTCTTCGACGTCGCGACCAGGCTCGGGGTCCACCGGCAGCCCGAGGATTTCGGCCAGACGCTCGGCTGGTGGGGGGTTCCAGCCGGGCCCTATCTGGTGCTGCCGGTCCTCGGTCCGTCCGGGGTGCGCGACGGCACCGGCCTTGCCGTCGACTTCGCCGCCAGCCTCTACGTGCCGCCCGGGCGCGAGATCAACGAGATCGTCTACGGCAACCCCGCCGTCCTCGCGCTCTTCCTGGTCGACGCCCGCTACAGCCAGCCATTCCGCTACTTCAGCACTGGGTCGCCCTTCGACTACGAGCTGGTCCGCTTCCTCTTCCGCCAGCAGCGCACCTTCGAGATCAATCGATGAGCCGACATCCCTTTCTGACGATCGCCGCCGGCGCCGTCGCTCTCGGCCTCGCCCTGGCCCCGGCCGGATCGCGCGCCCAGGACGACCGCCAGCCCTTGCGCATCACCGCCGGCGGGGTCACCGGTGTCTACTTCGCGCTGTCGAGCGCCTTCTGCCGGCTGCTCGAGCCGAGCCTGCCGATTCGCGTGCAGCGCTGCCAGGTCGCGACCAGCCCGGGATCGGTGACCAATCTGCGGCTGGTGCGGGCCGGCGCCGCCGATCTCGGCCTCGCCCAGGCCGGCCTCATCGGGCTCGCGGTCGAGGGTGCCGGCCCGTTCACGGTCGATGGCGCCAATCCGAACCTGCGGGTCCTGTTCTCGACCGTGCTCGAGAAGCTCACCATCGTCGCCGCCCGAGGCCTCAACCTCCGCTCCGCCGACGACCTGCTCGGCAGGACCGTCGATTTCGGCCCGTTCGGCTCGGGCAGCCGGGCCACCGCGGAACGCTATCTGGGGAGCCTCGGGCTCGGCTTCGACGACTTCTTGCCGGTCTCGACGATCACCAGCGCGCTCAATCCCCGCGAGCTCTGTCGCGGCAATGCCGACGCCTTCGTCTTCATCGCGGCCCACCCCAACAGCGTCGTGCAGGAGGCGATCTCCCGCTGCGACGCCACCATCGTGCCCGGCAACACGGAGAAGATCGCCCGATTCGCCGACGAGTTTCCGGAATACGTGCCGACCGTGATCCCGGCCGACCTCTATCCCGGGATCACGGAGGATATCCCGACCTTCGGCGTGCGCGCGTTCGTCATCGCCGATGCCCGCCTGCCGGACGAGGCAGCTTATGACTTGACCAAGACGGTGTTCGAGAGCCTGGCCGAGCTGCGCCGCCTGCACCTGGCGTTCGAGGACCTCGAGATCGCCGACCTGCTCCGTCCCTGCCCTGGCGCGCCCTATCATCGGGGTGCGCTTCGCTATTTTCGCGAAGCCGGAATCACCCCGCCTGCCTGCGATTGACGTTTGGAACGATTGTCGGGCGACGCCCGACCGGCTATCAGCTAGCCTGTCTGCGCAGCTCCAGCCGCCAGCGGCGTGTCACCCCAGAAGAGGCCGACCTTTGATGACCGATTTCGCCGCCGCCCGCGCCAACATGGTCGAGAACCAGCTGCGCCCGTCCAACGTCGACGACCGGCGCATCCTGGACGCCTTTCTCGAGGTCCCGCGCGAGAGCTTCCTGCCGAAGCGCCTGAGGTCCGTCGCCTACAATGACGAGGATCTCGATCTCGGCAATGGCCGGCATCTGATCGAGCCCCTGGTCCTCGGGCGGATGCTGCAGGTGAGCCGGCCATCGGTCGAGGAGGTGGCGCTGGTCGTCGGCTGCGACACGGGCTACGCGGCGGCGATCCTCTCGAAGCTCGTGGCGACCGTCTTCCTCCTCGCCCCGGACGCCGAGGCCGCGACGTTGATCGAGGCCGTGCTCGACGAGCTCGACTGCAACAACGTGGTGGTCCAGTCGGGTCGGGCGACCGAGGGCCTGCCGGCCCAGGCGCCATTCAACCTCATTCTTCTGGCCGGCTCCGTGCCGGCCTTGCCGCCGGCGCTCAAGGCCCAGCTCGACGATCGGGGGCGGCTGGTCGGCGTCGTGCAGAACGAGCGCTTCGGCAAGCTCACGCTGCTCACCCGGGTGGGCGACGCGCACGGCATCACGACCCCCTTCGATGCGTGGATTCCGCCCGTGACGGGGCTGCAGCCGGAAGAATCGTTCGTGTTCTGAGCGGCGACATCCGATCGGCGACGAACACCTTCCGGTTGAAGAATCGTCTTTGATCTAGCCTGAAAAGTTAAATCGTGCTAGCGGTCCGGCATGCGTCTCCGTTGCCTGATCCAGCCCCCCTTGCTTGCCTTCCTCCTGGTCCTCGCAGCCGATCCCGGGTCGGCGGCGGTGGCGCTGCCGACGGCAATGAGCAAGGCCTACCTCGAGAATCCCACCCTGGTCGCCGCCCGGGCGCGGCTGCGCGCCGTCGACGAGGGCGTGCCGATTGCCCGGGCCAGCCGGCGGCCCCAGCTCAGCGCGACCACCGAGGCGTCGGTCGGGCAGCAGGAATCCAACCGTGGCAGCCGCTCGATCTCGACCTTCCGCCAGGGGCTCGGCATCGAGCAGCCGCTTTATACGGGCGGCGAGGCAAGTGCCCGGATCGGCCGGGCAGAGGCGCTCGTCCAGGCCGAGCGGGCCAGGCTCGAGGCGGTCGAGCAGGCGATCCTGCTGGCCGCGATCGAGGCCTTCACCGCGGTGCTCGAGGCGCAGCGCGTGCTGGAGCTGGCGCTCGGCAACGAGACCCGGCTCGCCCGTCAGCTCGATGCGGTGCAGCGCCGCTACCGGTTCGGCGAGCTGACCCAGACCGATGTCGCCCAGGCCGAGGCCCGTTATGCCAGAGGCATTGCCGAGCGCGAGGCGGCCGCCGGCGGCCTCGAGACGGCCGGCGCCGCCTATCGCAAGGTCATCGGCGATCCGCCCGGGACCCTGATCGAGCCGGTCATGCCGGCCGATCTGCCTCTGGACGAAGCCGACGCCCTGGAGCGGATCGAGGACAACCCGAACGTGCGTGCCGCCGCCTACGGCGTCGGCGTGGCGCGCCGCGAGGTGGACGTGGCGCTCTCGGCGCTCAAGCCTCGCCTCAAGCTCAGGGGCGAGGCCAGCTATGTCGACGAGCCGAGCGGCCGCTACGACTGGCAGAGCGATCTCTCGATTGGCGCCGTCTTCTCGATCCCGCTCTATCAGGGCGGTGGCGAGTACGGGCGTATACGTCAGACCCGGCAACTCTTGACAGAGGAGCGCTACAGCCTTGAAAGCGTACGCCGTGATGTACGCGAGGACATATCGGCAGCCTGGCAGGACCTGCTCACCGCCCGCGCCCGCGGCAAGTCGCTCGCCCGGCAGGTTGAATCGGCGACACTTGCGCTGGACGGGGTGCGGCAGGAATCGCTGGTCGGCGCCCGCACCATCCTCGACGTGCTCGATGCCGAGCAGGAGCTGTTCGATGCCGAGGTGGCCGCGGCCGCGGCGGCGCGCGACACGATCGTCGCCGCCTATCGCCTCAAGGCCGGCACCGGCGAGCTCACCGCCATGGCGCTCGACCTGGATGCCGTCCCCTACGATCCGGATGCCTATTACCAGGAGGTGCGCGGCGCCTGGTTCGGCACGGGCGACAGCAGCATCGACGACCCGGCCGAGCCGGAGGCATCGCCCGACCAGGATGATCCGAGCGAAGAGCCGGCCGATGCTGCGACGAAGAGCACCGATTAGGGTTCATGGAATGTTAACCGTCCGCGCGGCATATGGGTGGACGTGTCAGCAGGGTGGCGATAGTGACAGCGGATCGAGTTGAATGACATGAGCACCGACAAGAACGACCAGGAGCCGTCGATGGAGGAGATCCTCTCATCGATCCGGCGGATCATCGCCGACGACCAGGACGAGGATGCCGCCGGCAGGAAGCCGGAGGCCGAGCCGGCCAAGGGCAAGGCGACGCAGCTGCCGGCCGTCGGCCCTGCCCCGGACCCTGCCGAGGACGATGTCCTGGAGCTCACCCAGGTCGTGGGATCGACCGTGGCGGCGCCGGCCCCGAGCCTCGATGACGACGAGCTCGAGCTCGAGCCGGATGACGAGCCCGGCCCCGCGCCGGCACCGCCGAAGCCGGCCGCGGCAAGGCCCGTGGCGACGGAGGAGGCCCTGGTCTCGGCACCTGCAGCCGCCGCCAGCGCCAGCGCCTTCGCACGGCTTGCCAGGGCCGCGGCAGGTGGCACGCCGACGGCCTCCCGCGGCATCGCCGACAAGACCGTCGAAGCCTTCCTCACCGAGCTCCTGCGGCCCATGCTCAAGGACTGGCTCGACCAGCATCTCGAGAGTGTCGTCGAGCGCGTCGTGGAGCAGGAGGTGAAGAAGCTGGCGCGGCGCGCCGAGTTGATGTGACCCTCTCTCCGCTTCAGCCGGACCGGCGGGCTGGCCGGGCGACCCCGCCCTGCCGTCTTGTCCAGCGAGGCGGCTTCCACTAAACCCCGTCTCCAACGGCTTGGGCGGCGTATGGATCGGCGCCCCCGCCGGCCCTTCGGGTCGGCCGTGGCCGCCTTCGGGGCCGAGACGGGAAAGGTGGGCTCCAGCCATGCTGGACAAGAGCTTCGACGCGGCCGCGGCCGAACCGCGCATCTACGCCGCCTGGGAAGCGACCGGCGCCTTCGCTCCCCGCGAGGGTGCCGGCACGGGCGAGCCCTTCGTCGTCATGATGCCGCCGCCCAACGTCACCGGCAGCCTGCATATCGGCCATGCCCTCGACCAGACCATCCAGGACGCGCTGACCCGCTATCACCGGATGCGCGGCCGGCCGACGCTCTGGCAGCCCGGCACCGATCATGCGGGCATCGCGACGCAGATGATGGTCGAGCGCAAGCTTCTGGCCGAGGGCAAGGACCGCCGGAGCATCGGCCGGGAAGCCTTCATCGCCGAGTGCTGGGCCTGGAAGGAGGCGAGCCACGGCAACATCATCGGCCAGCTCAAGCGGCTCGGCGCCTCGCCCGACTGGAGCCGCGAGCGCTTCACCATGGACGAGAGCCTGTCCCGGGCCGTCATCCGCGCCTTCGTCCAGCTCCACCAGGAGGGGCTGATCTACAAGGACAAGCGGCTGGTCAACTGGGACGTGCAGCTGCAGACCGCCGTCTCCGATCTCGAGACCCAGCCGGTCGAGGTCGACGGCCATCTCTGGCATCTCGACTATCCGCTGGAAGACGATGACAGCCGGGTCATCACCGTCGCCACCACGCGGCCCGAGACCATGCTGGGCGATACCGCCGTGGCGGTGCATCCGGACGACGAGCGCTACCGCGACCTGATCGGCCGCCACGTCGTCCTGCCGCTGGTCGGCCGCCGCATCCCGATCGTCGCCGACGAGCATTCCGACCCCGAGAAGGGAACGGGTGCGGTGAAGATCACCCCGGCGCACGATTTCAACGATTTCGAGGTCGGCCGCCGCCACGGGCTCGAGGCGATCGCCATTCTGGACGCCGCGGGCCGGCTCAACGATGCGGTGCCCGAGGCCTATCGCGGCCTCGACCGCTTCGAGGCGAGAAAGCGCGTCGTCGCCGATCTGGAGGCGGCGGGCCGCCTCGCCAGGGTCGAGAAGCACCGCCACACCGTGCCGCACGGTGACCGCTCGGGAACGCCGCTCGAGCCCTATCTGACCGACCAGTGGTACTGCGACGCCGCCACCCTGGCGAAGCCGGCGATCCTGGCGGTCGAGACCGGCCAGACCGTCTTCGTTCCGGCCCAGTGGCAGAGCACCTATTTCGAGTGGATGCGCAACATCCAGCCCTGGTGCATCAGCCGCCAGCTCTGGTGGGGCCATCAGATTCCGGCCTGGTACGGCCCCGACGACCAGGTCTTCGTCGCCGAGACGGAAGCCGGGGCCGAGGCGGCGGCGGCGGCGCATTACGGCCGGAAGGTCGAGCTCGTCCGCGATGGCGACGTCCTCGACACCTGGTTCTCGTCGGGCCTGTGGCCCTTCTCGACCCTGGGCTGGCCCGAGAAGACGCCCGATCTCGCCCGCTTCTACCCTGGCACCGTCCTGGTCACCGGCTTCGACATCATCTTCTTCTGGGTCGCCCGGATGATGATGCAGGGCCTGCACTTCATGGGCGAGGTGCCCTTCAAGGCGGTCCACATCCATGGCCTCGTCCGCGACGAGAAGGGCCAGAAGATGTCGAAGACCAAGGGCAACGTGGTCGATCCCCTGAGCCTCGTCGACGGCTATGGCGCCGACGCGCTCCGCCTCTCGCTGCTCGCCAGCACGGCGCATGGCCGCGACATCCGCTTCGGCGCCGCCCGGGTCGAGGGCTATCGCAACTTCACGACCAAGCTCTGGAACGCCGCCCGCTTCGCCGAGCTCAACGGTGCCGTGCTCGACGCCGATTTCCGCCCCGAGGCGGTATCCCTGACGCTCAACCGGTGGATCGTGGGAGCCACCGCCAAGGCGGCCGAGGCGACCACGGCGGCGCACGAGGCCTATCGCTTCAATGATGCCGCCCTCGGCCTCTACCATTTCGTCTGGAACGATTTCTGCGACTGGCACATCGAGCTGGCGAAGCCTTTGCTGCTCGGCGACGACGCGGCGGCCAAGGCCGAGACGCAGGCGACGCTCGGCTGGGTCCTGGCGAAGATCCTTCATCTGCTGCATCCGCTCGCACCCTTCGTCACCGAGGCGATCTGGCAGGATCTCTTCGAGGCGCCGGGCGGCATGCTGATCGCAGCCGAATGGCCCGTGGCCGACGCCGAAGCGCTGGTCGATCCGGCCGCCAGCGCCGAGATCGACTGGCTGATCCGGCTGGTCGGCGCCATCCGCGGCGCGCGGAACGAGGTCAACGTGCCGGCCGGGGCGAAGCTGCAGCTTCGGGTCCAGGGTGCCGGGCCAACGACGCTGGAGCGGCTCGCCGTCCATGACGAGGCCCTTCGTCGCCTCGCCCGACTGGCCGCGGTCGAGCCCCGGGCCAGCGGCGGCAGCGCCAAGAGCCTGCAGCTCGTCATCGACGAGGCGACCTTCGTGCTCCCCGTCGGCGAGGTCGTCGATCTCGAGGTCGAGCGCCGCCGTCTGACCCGTGAGGTGGAGAAGCTCGCCAACGAGGCGAGGAAGCTCGAGGGCAAGCTCGCCAACGAGGCCTTCCTCGCCCGGGCTCCCGCCGAGATCGTCGAGGAGCAGCGCGAGCGGCTGGCCGAGACCGAGGCCACGAGCGCGAGGCTCGCCGCCGCCCTCGCCCGCATCGCCTGAGCACCTTCCAGGAGTTTTTCATGCTCGACTGCTTCGTTCAGGGAGCCGGTGCCACGGCCCTGCCGGTCCGGCTCGTCACCGTCAGGGACTTCGCCGCCTGGCTCGAGCCCGCCCGCCCTGCCGCCCGCGCCTGGCTCGACGCCACCGGCTTTCGCCCGGAGCGACAGAAGCTGGCGCTCCTGCCAAACGGCGAAGGCGCCCTCGAAAGCGCCCTCTTCCTGGTTGAGGGCGCGGGCAAGGCCGCCGATGCGGCGGCCCTCGCCACGGTCCTCCCCGCCGGTGAGCGGCCCTGGCGCGTCGACGATCCGGATGGCCTCATCGGCGGCTTCGATCTGCATTACGGCTGGGCGCTCGCCGGCTATCGCTTCAGCCGCTACAGCACGGCCGAGACGAGTGGCAACGAGACGGCCCGCCTCGCCAGCGACGACGCGGCCACGGCCGAACGGGCCAGCGAGCTGGCACGCTCGGTCTTCCTCGCCCGCGACCTCGTCAACACGCCGGCCAACGATCTGGGCCCGGCCGAGCTCGAGGCGCGGATCCGTGATGTCGCCCAGGCCTTCGGCGCCACCTGCACGAGCATCGTGGGCGATGCCCTGCTGGACGCCGGCTACCCCATGATCCACGCCGTCGGCCGGGCCAGCAGCCGCGCGCCCCGGCTGGTCGATCTCGCCTGGGGCCCGCCGGATGCCCCGAAGCTGACCCTCGTCGGCAAGGGGGTCTGCTTCGATTCGGGCGGGCTCGACATCAAGCCCGCCACCGGCATGCGGCTGATGAAGAAGGACATGGGCGGTGCGGCCGTGATGACCGGCCTCGCCCGCATGGTCATGGCAGCCGGCCTCGAGGTGCGGCTGCGGCTTCTGGTGCCGGCGGTCGAGAACAGCATCGGCGCCTCGGCCTTTCGCCCGGGCGACATCCTGCCGACCAGGAAGGGCCTCACTGTCGAGATCGGCAACACCGACGCCGAGGGCCGGCTGATCCTCGCCGATGCGCTGGCCGAGGCCGACCGCGAGAGCCCGGCGCTCCTCCTAGATGCAGCGACGCTGACCGGTGCCGCCCGCGTCGCGGTCGGCACCGACCTCCCCGCCCTCTTCACCCAGGACGAGGCGCTGGCCGCCGACCTGCTGGAAGCCGGCATGGCCGTGGGCGAGCCGCTCTGGCGCCTGCCACTGCATCCGGGCTACCGCGAGCTTCTGAAAAGCCCGGTCGCCGATCTCTCGAGCACGGGCAGCAAGCCCTATGCCGGGGCGATCACGGCGGCCCTCTTCCTCCAGCGCTTCGTCGAGCCGGCCACGTCCTGGGCGCATCTCGACATCTTCGCCTGGAACGAGGACGCCCGCCCGGGCAAGACCAAGGGCGGCGATGCCACGGCACTCCGCGCCCTCTTCACCCTCCTCGAGCGCCGTTTTCCAAAGAGCTGAGCCAGATGCCGAGCCACGACCGGCCGCCGCCCTCGAGGCGCGACGCCTTCCCCTTCTTCGCCACCATCACCACGCGCTGGGCCGACAACGACGTCTACGGCCACGCCAACAACGTGATCTACTACAGCTACTTCGACACGGCCATCGCCGGGCTGCTGATCGGCCAGGGCGGGCTCGATCCGGCCACCAGCCCGGTCATCGGCCTCGCGGTCGAGAACGGCTGCCGCTTCCACAGCTCGATCGGCTTTCCGGACATCGTCCATGCCGGGGTCGGCGTCGCCAGTCTCGGCAACTCCTCGGTCCGCTACCGGATCGGCATTTTCAGGAACGACGAGCCGATCGCCGCGGCGGACGGCTTCTTCGTCCACGTCTTCGTCGACCGGCTGAGCCAGCGTCCGACACCCATTCCGTCCCGAATTCGCGAGGTGCTCGAGGCCCACCACATGGATTGAGCGTGGCTGAGGCACGCTCAGCTTGCCCGAGCCCGGCCGATCGCGTAGCAAAGCCCTCAATTCCATCAGGAGTGCCAGCCTTGGGCGAGCGGACGCGGGTGCGGATCAATCTGGCTCAGGCCGAGATCGAGGTCGAGGGAAGCGAGAGCTTCGTTCTGAGCTTCCGGCCGAGACTCGAGGCCCTGCTCGACCGGTTGCCGCGGGAGCCGGCCCCGGCCGGCGAGTCCGCACCCGAGCCGACCCCGGCCCGGCCGCCTGCCGCCACCGCACGAGCCGAGCTCGGCCCGCTCGGCGAATTTCTCCACCACCTGCCGCCGAGCGCCACCGAGGTCGATCGGATGCTGGCCGCCGGCTACTACCTGCAGCAGCTCTCGACCGACGACAGCTTCGCCACGGGCGACGCCAACAAGCGGCTCGCGGAGCACGGCGTCAAGATCGGCAACCCGTCCCAATGCGTGCGCCAGTCGCTCACCGCCCGCCGCGTCTTCGCCGTGACCCGGGGCCGCTTCCGGGTGTCGCAGACCGGCCGTGCCTATCTCAGGCAGCTCACCAATGGCGCCGTACCCGAGTGAGCATCAAACGACGAGGAGAGGTCCGCACGCCGCGCGCGACTTGACGTGACGGCCGGTCGGGGCTAGGCGAGAAACATGATGAGCATTCGTCAGGTGGTTCGAATTAGGCGCCCGGTCTCGATCTGAGGCCGGGTCTTCGACCTATCTCGTCCCGTCACCTGTCGAAAGCTCTTGTCATGTCCACCTTCTGCTTTTCCGTCCATTCGGACGCCGAGCCCGGCACCCTGCCACGTGTGCTCGAGGTTTTTGCCCTCCACGGCTTCGTCCCCGACCAGTGCCATGCGACCCGCGGCGGTCCCGGCGGCGAGGAGCTCGTGGTCGATCTGCAGATGCAGGGGCTCGACCACGCCGCCGCCACCCTGCTCGCCAAGCGGCTCGGTCGCGTGGTCGCCGTCAGCACCGTGCTCTTCTCGGAAAAATGGCAGCAGTGCGCCGCCGCCTGATTTCGCTCGTTGCCGCCTTGTGCGGCTCCACCCTCTGGGTCGCGGGGCCGCCAGGGCTCGCCTTGGCGGCCGAGGCGACGGATCCCTGCACGCCGTTCACCGTGCCGGCGGAGCTCGGCCTTCTCTGCCATGTCGACCGCACGGGCACGGGCGAGCGCTTGGTCATCGAGCCCAAAGGGGGCACGTTTCAGGCGCTCAGCCGGCTCACCTTCCGCAAGCTCGATCCCGAGGCCGACCGGCTCGCCTGGACCGAGCCCAAGACCTGGCTCGAGCGGCAGATGGTCCTCGATGTGGACGGCCTCTCCCTGGCGCTCGACGAGGTGGGCAGCGATCCGGACAGCCCCTTCGGCAGCGACATGGTCAAGAGCGGCATCGCCGTGCTGGTCGATGGCCTGAACGAGCTGAGCCGACTGCCGCTTTCCGCCTGCGGCGAGCCGCCGAGCGATGGAGAAATCGACTGCCGCTTCGGCGTCGAGCCTTTCCAGCTCTTCATGCGCGTCTCGCTCGTCGCCCGGGACGAGCAGCGCTTCGCCATCAACATCCGCACCTTCAACGAGCAGCGGCTCCGCCATTTCACCGCGATCGCGAATTCGTTCGACCCGGATGCCCTAGCACCCTGAGAGCCGGTCCGAGAAGTTTTCGTGGTGTTTCATGAGCTTGGCAGCGAGCAGATGCGAGGAATTGATCGGCCGGCGATGCAGCGCATCGTCGGCCGATCAACGACGAAGCAGATGCCGCTGCCAAGCTCACCTCCGGTCGGCTTGCGGCTGGCGCCGGCTTCGTCGCCGAGCTTGCCCGCAAGCCGATGAAACACCACGAAAACTTCTCGGACAGGCTCTGAGGCCGTTG
>CAYMTA010000067.1:0-22731 GCA_964393275.1 uncultured Geminicoccaceae bacterium
GCCCCGGCATAGTCGAACGCGACCCGGGCGAGCGGGCAATCGACCTCCTGCTCCTCGCGCCGCCAGCCGGTGCCGCGATGCACGACGAGGCTCGGGCAGTGCAGGAGGAGGATCGGCTGCGGCCTGGTCTCCAGCCGCTCGCGCTTCTTCAAGGGCTCGGGCAAAGGCAGCCGCTCGCCGCTCGGGATCAGGCGCTGGCGGACGATGGTGGCCGCCGCCGCCGGTATCGCCGGCGCGTTGACCAGATGGCCCGCGAGCGACGCCTCGATGCCGGTCTCGACCCTGCCGACCTCGGCCGCGGCGAGATCGATGTACCAGGGCTCGCCCAGCGCCATGACCACGAGATCGTCGTGCCGGTCGTCGACCTCGCACACCAGATGCTGCTGGCCTTCGCTGTCGAACCGCCAGAAGAACCCGCCGCGCCTGGACTCGGGGACGAACTTGAGCGGCGGGCTCGCGGCGTTGCGCCAATGGCAGCGGCCGGTCTCCAGCACGCGGATCAGCGTCTCGCCATCCGCCCGGCTGCCGAGGCGCCGGCTCTGGCCGTTGCCGCCACCGAGCAGGCGGCCGATCACCTGATCCTCGAGGCCGACATAGCTCGGGGCCGGATCGGCGAGCAGATTGGCGATGGCGACCGGGTTCTCGCGGCCATAGGCGTTGGTGCGCAGCCGCTTCGCGCGGGCGGTGTTGATCAGGACCGGCTGGGCGAGGCTGCCGTCCCGCCAGGAACGCTGGGCCGGCTCCAGGAGATAGAGCACGACCTCCGCCGCGTCGGCATGGCCGTTGCGTGTAGCGGCGTTGACGGCGGCGATCCAGCTTTCGAGCTCGGCATCGACGACGACCGAGCCGTCCTCGGGATCGAGCGTGGTCGACTGGTCGAGCAGGCCGAGCAGGGTGGCCGCGGCATGCTCGCATTCGGGATAGAAGCAGGAGCAGGTGCTCGACAGCCGGACGCGGCCGCCACGTCCGTTGGCGATCTTGATCCGCGTGAGATAAGGGGTCCGACGTCCCCCCCTGATCTGGCCGGTGATCGACTTGCCGTCCCGCTCGACGTTGACGTCGACCACGGCCCCGTCGCCGACGAGATTTTCGGCCTTGAGCCAGATCGGCTCCGAGAACAGTCGTTCGAGGTCGGTACGGTTGAAGGCAAGCATCGATTTGCGGTTGCTCTTGCATCTTATTGTTTATCGCTGCCGGGCGAACGGCGCACTGATCGGTGTTGATGGCAGAGTTTGGGCCGACCGCCAAGCGCAAATGTGAAAGAAAGCGCACGATGACGCCACGAATTTCACCGAATCCGCAAGGAATCCGTTTGCGAAAGCGAAAGCCCCGGCCAGCCAGCGGAAATCTCGCCGTGCTCGACCACCAGGAAATATCGGCAAGCATGGCGCCGAGCGGGAACTCGCACGAGACCAATCATCGTGCAGTGCTTTCAGCATGCGAGCCGGGGCTTCATTCAAGATGGGCCACGGATGAGTTGCCCAGGACAGCGCGCCACTGGCGGCCAAGGCCTCGTGTCACGGCCTCGTGCTGCTTTCGCAGCAAAAGGCGGGCGCTCTGCGGCAGGATGCTGGCCGGCGCGCCCGGGATGCTCGGCTCGTCTACGGCGCACCCGACTGCTGCATCGCCAGATAGAGTCGAACGGCATCGAGATCGACGAAGAGCCCGGCGAAGAGGCTCACCGCATAGAGCGTGGCGGCGATGTCCCAGCGCGTGAGATGCGGGGCGAACGGCTCCTCCCGGGCGAGCAGCGCCACGGTCGCGACGATTCCGGCGCCGAGCCCGGTGAACGATCCAAGGGTCGCCGCGAAGAGGAGCTGCGGCACCGAGAGCGCCAGGGCGAGGCCACAGCCGAGGATCCAGGCGAGGCGATGGAGAGCCCGTTGATTGACCGTCGCCAAGGACACGTCATCGTGATGTCGAGCACCCAGCATGCAACCCTTCCCCAGAGCACGCCGCAAGGTTGCCACAAGGTCGTTAAGAATCGGTTGACGGAAGGCCTCAGGCCGGCTTGCGCGCCCCGCGGCGCGGCGAGACGCTGGCCGGCCGATCGGCGAGGCGGAGCCGGGCGACCGGCGCCGGTGTCTCGGCGACGATCCGGCCGCGGCGCACGACAAAAAGGCGCGTCGCCTTCAGGCGGATCGCCTCGATCGGGTCCTCGGCGTCGAGCAGGACGAGGTCGGCGTGGCAGCCGGGCTCGAGCCCGTAGCCGTCGAGCCCGAGGATCCTGGCCGGAACGGTCGTCACCGCGGCGAACGCGGCTTGCATCGCGTCCCGGCTGGTGAGCTGGGCGGCATGCACCGCCATGTGCGCGACCTCGAGCATGTCACCGGAGCCGAGCGAGTACCAGGGGTCCATGACGCAATCGTGGCCGAAGGCGACGGGCACGCCGGCCGCCTGCAGCTCGGCGATGCGGGTCAGGCCGCGGCGCTTCGGGTAGGTGTCGTGGCGACCCTGGATGACCATGTTGATCAGCGGGTTGGCGATGGCCGCCACGCCGGCCTCGGCGATCAGGGGCAGCAGCTTGGAGACGTAGTAGTTGTCCATGCTGTGCATCGAGGTCAGGTGCGAGCCGGTGACCCGGCCGCCGAGGCCGAGCCGTTCCGTCTCGGCGGCCAGCGTCTCGATGTGGCGCGACTGGGGATCGTCCGTCTCGTCGCAATGCAGGTCGACGAGGAGGCCCCGTTCGGCCGCGATCTCGCAAAGGTCGACGACCGAGCGGCGGCCGTCCTCCATGGTGCGCTCGAAATGGGGGATGCCGCCGACCACCTCGACGCCGAGATCGAGCGCCCTGATGAGATTGGCTCGCGCGGTCGGGTCGCGATAGAGGCCGTCCTGCGGGAAGGCCACGAGCTGCAGGTCGAGATAGCTGGCGACCCGCGACTTGACCTCGAGCAGGGCCTCGACCCCGAGCAGCCGGTCGTCGCAGACGTCGACATGGCTCCTGATGGCGCCGATGCCGCGCGCCACGGCCAGGTCGCAATAGGCGAGCGCCCGCTCGATCACGGCCTCGTGGGTCAGGAGCGGCTTCAGCTCGCCCCAGAGGGCGATGCCCTCGAGCAGCGTGCCGGACTGGTTCAGGCGTGGCAGGCCGAGCGAGAGCGTCGCGTCCATGTGGAAGTGGCAGTCGACGAAGGGCGGGCTGACGAGCCGGCCCGCCGCGTCGATCTCCTGCCGCGTCGCCGCCGGTATCGATGGCCCGACCGCCTGGATGAGGCCATCGGCGATGACGATGTCGCAGCCGATCCGGCCATCCGGCAGCGTCGCGTCGCGAATGATGAGGTCGGCCTCCAAGGCACTTATCCTTACCTTTGGCCCTTGATGTAGGGGCGCATGAGGGCCTGCGGATAGGCGGCTCGACGGGCCATGAGCACCAGCGCCAATATGCTCATCACGTAGGGAAGCATCAAGAAGAGCTGGTAGGGCACGGCGCCGCCCAGCATCTGCTGCAGCCGCACCTGGAAGGCGTCGAAGGCGCCGAAGAGGAGGGCGCCGAGCAGGGCCTTCCAGGGCACCCAGGAGGCGAACACCACGAGCGCTATGCAGATCCAGCCCCGGCCGTTGACCATCTCGAAGAAGAAGGCGTTGAAGGCCGAGAGGGTCAGGAAGGCCCCGCCGACCGCCATGAGCGCGCTGCCGGCCATGACGGCGCCGATCCGAAGGGCATAGACGTCGAGGCCCTGGGCCTCGGCCGCCGCCGGGTTCTCGCCGCAGGTGCGGAGCGCCAGGCCCAGGGGCGTGCGGTAGAGGACCCAGGAAAGCAGCGGCACCAGCGCCAGGGCGAGCCAGGTGAGGGCCGTCTGCTGGGCCGCGACCGGCCCGATGACGGGCACGCCCAGGAGCCAGTCCGGTGCCGAGGGCTGGAACGGCTCGATGCGTGGCGGGGTGGCCATGTCGGGCAGCAGCACCCGGTAGGTGAAATAGGCGAGGCTCGAGGCCAGAAGCGTGATGCCGATGCCGGTCACGTGCTGCGAGAGGCCGAGCGGCACGGTCAAGAGCCCGTGCAGGAGGCCGAAGGCGGCGCCGATCGCGGCCGCCATCAGGATGCCGGTCCAGAGGTCGACGCCCAGATAGACGAAGAGCCAGCCGGACATGGCGCCGATGGTCATGATGCCTTCGATGCCGAGATTGAGCACGCCGGCGCGCTCGCAGATCAGCTCGCCCAGCGTGCCGAGGATCAGGGGTGTCGCGATGCGCAGCGTGGCCGCCCAGAAGCTCGCCTGGAGCAGGATGTCGAGGGCGTCCATTCAGCCCGGCCCCGCCAGCCGTGCCCGCCGCGCCAGCTGCCGCTCGCGGGTGAAGATGAAGATGCCCGAGAGGCTGATGACGAGAGCGCCGATCAGCATCGACGAGGTCGGCCGGTCACCGAACACGCTCCACGAGAGGAGGACGATCAGCGGAATCGAGGAGTAGCGGAAGGGGGCGAGGAACGACGTCTCGCCCAGCCGATAGGCGCCGACGATCGCCGTGTAGGCGGCGGCGATCATCATCGCCCCGAGGGCGATCTGGGCGGTGTCCAGGACGCTCGGCCAGACCCACGGCTCGACCAGCCCGGTCCACCCGAGCGGCAGGCTGAGGCAGCCGGCAACGGACACGGCGATCGCCGTGGCGAGCGCCACCGTGGTCGAATCGTGCTCGGGCGGGACATAGCGGGTGATGACGTCGCGCACGGCGACCAGGGTCGCGGCGAGGAGCGGCAGGAGCGCTTCGACGCCCAGCGCCCGGTTGGTCGGCCCGGCGACCAGCAGCACGCCGAGAAAGCCGGCGAGCACGGCGCTCCAGCGCCGGGCGCCGACCTTCTCGCCGAGGAAGAGCGTCGCCATGACCGTCATGATGATCGGGGCGGCGAACAGCAGCACGGTGGCATCGGCGAGCGGCATGATGCGCAGGCTCACGAAGAACGACAGCGACAGGCCGATCTCGATGACCGCCCGCGCCAGCGAGATGCGGCTGAAGGCGTGCGCCGGAACGAAGCGCCGGCGGCGGATCACGAGGGCCGCGAGCAGCAGCAGGCAGATCAGGACGCCGCGCAGCCCCATGACCTGCCCGACCGGCACGGTCTCGAAGAGATGCTTCATGATCGTGTCGCTGAACGCGAAGAGTGCGGTCACCAGGCACACGAGGCCGGCGGCACGCAGATTGTCGCTGGTGGAGACGGCGCGGACCCGGCTCATCGGCTGATCCGAAAGCGGGTGACGAGGCCGGCGAGCAGCATGGTCAGGAGGGCGGTGGCGACGATCAGGTTGGCGATGTAGCTGGAGACGCCGATCGCCCGGCTCATGCTGTCGGCGCCGACGAAGACGCCGGCGATGAAGAGCGCGGAAGCGATCACGGCGAGAGGCCCGAGCTGGGCCAGGGTGGCGACCACGATGCCGGCATAGCCATAGCCCGGCGACAGGTCCTGCGTCAGGTAGCCCTTGAGCCCGGCCACCTCGCCGACCCCGGCGAGTCCGGCCATCGCCCCCGAGAGCAGCGCCACCTTGAGCATGACCCGGCGCTCGTCGATCCCGGCGAACCGGGCGGCCTCGGGGTTGGCGCCGACCGCGCGCAGCTCGAAGCCGAAGCGAGTCCGCTGGATGATCAGCCAGGTCAGGATGGCGGCGGCCAGCGCCAGGACGAGCCCGAAATGCAGGCGGGTCCGCGCCACCAGCTTCGGCAGGGTGGCCGCGTCCAGCATGGGCGCGCTCTGCGGCCAGCCGAGGCTCATCGGGTCCTGCAGCGGCCCCTCGAGCATCATGCCGACGAGAAGCAGGACGATGAAGTTGGAGAGCAGCGTCGTCACCACCTCGTCGACGCCGAAGCGCACCCGAAGCCAGGCGGGGCCGAGCATCCAGAGGGCACCCGCCAGCGCCCCCGAGGCGATCACCAGGGGCAGGAGGAGGAAGCCCGGCACCGGCACCGCACCCGTGCCGACCGCGACCGCGGCCAACGCACCCAGATAGAGCTGGCCCTCGGCGCCGATGTTCCAGAGCCGGGCGCGAAACGCGATCGCGGCGGCGAGGCCGGTCAGGATCAGGGGTGCCGCACGGGTCAGGGTCTCCGTCGCCGCGAACCGCGTGCCGAGGCTGCCGGCGAGCATGAGCCGGTAGGCGGTCGGCACGTCGGCACCTGCCAAGGCGAGCGGCAGGGCGCAGATGAGGAGGGCCAGCAGGGCGGCTCCCAGCGGGGCGGCGATGCCGAGCCAGGGGCCGGCCCTCGGGCGCGGCTCAAGCCGCATCGGCCGCGGCCGGCTCTTGGCCCGCCATCTCGAGGCCCAGCTGGCGAAGGTCCAGGGCGGCCCGCGCCCGGGCCGGGCCCAGCTGCCCTCGATAGAGCACGGCCACGCGGTCGGCCAGCTGCAGGAGCTCGTCGAGGTCCTCCGAGATCAGGAGGATGGCGGCCCCCCTGGCCCGGGCGTCGAGCAGATGGCGATGCACCTCGGCGAGCGCCCCGATATCGAGGCCGCGCGTCGGCTGCGACGCGAGGATCAGGCGGGGCCGGGGCTCGAGCACGCGGGCGAGGATCAGCTTTTGCATGTTGCCGCCGGAGAGCAGCCGCGCCGGCGTCTCGATGCCGCCGCCCCGGATGTCGTAGCGCTCGCGCAGGCCCTGGGCCCTGCGCCGAAGCCGCGCCAGATCGAGGAGGCCGAAGCGCCGGCAGCCGGGCGCATCGTAGCCCTCGAGCGCCAGATTTTCCCAAAGCGTCATGTCGCCGACCACACCCTGGCGATGGCGGTCCTCCGGAATGCGCCCCACACCCCGGGCGATCAGCGCCTTCGGTCCGCCCGTGGGCCAGGCAGCCCCGGCGAGCCTGAGCGTGCCCCGATCGGGCAGGAGCGTTCCGGCGACGAGCCCGGCGAGGCTGCGCTGGCCGTTGCCCGACACGCCGGCGATCCCGAGGATCTCGCCTTCGTGGACGGCGAGGCCGACATCGACGAGCGGCTCGACTCCCGGTGCCGCCGCCACGCCGACCCCCAAGAGCTCGAGCGCGGGAGCACCCACCGGCTGCGGCAGCGCCTTCGGCAGCTCGACCGGTCGATCCACCATGGCGTGGGCGAGACGCGCCTTGTCGGTGCCGGTCGCCTCGACCTCGAGCACCTTCCGCCCATGGCGCAGCACCGCCACCCGGTGGGCGAGGCTCAAGACCTCCTCGAGCTTGTGGCTGATGAAGATGATGCCGAGCCCACCCCCGGCGAGGCGGCGCAGGGTCGAGAAGAGAAGGGCGCTCTGCTGCGGTGTCAGGACCGCGGTCGGCTCGTCCAGGATCAGCACCCGGGCGTTCCGATAGAGGGCCTTCAGCAGCTCGACCCGCTGCTGCTCGCCGACCCCGAGGCTGCCGACCCTGGCGTCCAGCGGCACCGCGAGCCCGGTCTCCTCGATCAGCCGACCCAGCGCCGCCCGGGCATGGCCCAGATCCTGCCGCCATGCCCAGAGCCGCTCGGTGCCGAGGATGACGTTGTCCAGGACCGAATGGTTCATCGCCAGCGTGAAGTGCTGGTGCACCATGCCGATGCCCGAGGCCAGGGCCGCCCGCGCCGAGCCGGGCGGCAAGCGGCGAAGGGCACCGTCCGGCCCGGTCACCTCGATCGATCCCTCGTCGGCGACATAGTGGCCGAAGAGGATGCTCATCAGCGTCGTCTTGCCGGCGCCGTTCTCGCCGAGCAGCGCCAGGATCTCGCCCGGCGCCAGATCGAGGTCGATCGAATCGTTGGCGACCACGCCGCCGAAGCGCTTGGTGATGCCCCGCAGGCGAAGGAGCGGTGGTCTCTTCGGGCCCGCCGTCACTTGGTCGAGGTCGGCTCCGTGTCGTCGACCGCCACCTCGAGGCTGCCGTCTCGAATGGCGGCCTCCCGCTCGGCGACCATCGCCTGGACCTCGGCCGGGACGAGCGCGTCGTCCATGGGTGCCACGGAGCAGCCGCCGGCGGCGAGGTGGCTCAACGGCCCATAGTCCTCCGCCACGTAATCGCCGGCCTGCACCTTCGAGATCGCCTGGTCGACCGTCGGCTCCATGTGCCAAAGCGCGCTGGCGACGATCGTGCCCGGATACTCGTCCTGGGTGTCGATGACGTTGCCCACGGCCAGCACACCCCGCTCCTTGGCGGCATCGGACACGCCATAGCGCTCGGCGTAGAGGATGTCGGCGCCGGCATCGATCATGGCGAAGGCGGCTTCCTTGGCCTTGGGCGGGTCGTACCAGGAGCCGATGAAGCTGATCGAGAAATCGATGTCCGGATTGACCTCTAGGGCGCCGGCCATGAAGGCGTGCATCAGCCGGTTCACCTCGGGGATCGGATAGCCGCCGACCATCCCGATCAGGCCGCTCTCGGTCTTGGCCCCGGCAACCAGCCCGGTCAGATACGAGCATTCCTGGATGTAGTTGTCGAAGCTCGAGAAATTGGGCTCCTCGGGGCCGAAGCTCGAGCCCATGACCCAGGCGACGTCCGGGTAGTCCCGGGCGACCTCGCGGGCCGCCCGCTCGACGCCGAACACCTCGCCGAAGACGAGATCCACGCCCTGCTCGGCATACTCGCGCATCACGCGCTCGTAGTCCGTGTTGGAGACGTTTTCCGAGAAGCTGTAGGTGATGTCGCCGCGCTCGACGGCCGCGTTCAGCGCCTTGTGGATGCGGCTGACCCATTGCTGCTCGACCGGAACGGTGAAGATGGCGGCGACCTTCAAGGGCTCGGCGGACGCGGCCGAAGCCGCGAGGAGGGCCAGGCCCATCGCCGCCGAGCCGAGCAGTGCCGAGCCGAACCGTCGCCGTGCCATCGAATTTCGGGCCATTCTCTTCTCTCCAGCGCTTAGCGGGCGGCCGGAGTGTGGCGATGCCGGCCCTGGTTGCAAAGAGCTTTTCCTCAACCGATGGGCGGCGGCTCCGCCGCATGCGCCTCGAGCTGCTTGAGCTGCTCGCGGAACGCCTTGCAGGGATCGAAGCCGTAGGGCTGGCGGCGCGTGGTGAACCAGACGAAATCGTAGGGCATGTCGATCGGCAGGGAGGTCAGCTCGGGGTCGATCTCGACGAAGGCGAGGCTGAGCACGCGCAAGGCCGGGTCGGCGCGCCGCAGATACAGGGGCACGCCCCAGTCGCGCCGCACGTGCCCGGCGCCGGCGATCAGCACACTCTTGTTCCGTCCCCTGATGGCCATCAGACGGTCGGCCATCATCGCATCCCGCCCGCGCTGGACCAGCAGCATGGCGGGCAGGCGGTCCGCCGGCGCCAGCCCGCAATGGGCGTCGCTGATCGTCTTCAGCATGGTCGCCTCGAGCACCGGCTCGAGCGGCTCGGTCAGGCCGGCGCGCTCGGCCAGGGCCGGATCGAGCCCCTTGGCGCCATCGACCAGGAGCGCCTCGACCGCCGGCTTCGGCAGATTGCCGCCGACGATCTGGGCATCGATATCGAGCGCCGCCGCGGCGATCGGCTCGTACATCGACCATTCCGGCCAACCGCTCGCCGCCCAGTCGATCGCCGGGCCGAGCCCCTCCACGTCGCCCGGATGAAGCTGCAGATACTGGATCAGGGCCTGCTGGCGGTCGGTGTCGATCATCTCGAAGACGACGCCGTTGACCGAAGCCCCCATGGCCCGCACCAGCCGCGCCTGCAGGAGATGGTGATCGCGATTGTCGTGGGTCTCGCCGAGCAGCACGATGTCCGCGGTCTCGAGCGCGGCGAGCAGCGCCGGCTCGTCGATCACGCGCTGCGAGCGGAGATCGACGATGGACCCGGCGAACGGGTGCTCCGCGCCGTAGCGGTGGGTCCACTCGGTCGACTGGCAGCCGAGGAGGGCCAGCGACAGCAAGGCCAGGACGGCGAGGCGATTGACTGCCAAGATGCGAGCCTCCGATCGTTGCCACTCAGGCGGCGACACCCCGACCCGAAATGCGCCGAGCATAGCAGGCTTCCATGGACAACGCTGGAAATAGCTGTGTCAATGGCCGGCGCAAGAGGCCCTCGATTCAGCAAGGCGCGGCCGGGTATGAGCGGGATCGATTTCGGGCAGCCCGGTCTCCGGCTGGCCCGCCTTCTCGACCTCGATCGGCTGGTCGAGCTCGAGGCCCGCTTCCCGGGCGACCGGCTGTCACGCCGGTCGTTGCGCCGTCACCTGGCCAGCCCGAACGCCGTCGTGATCGTCAGCGAGCCGGTGGACAGCGGGACGACAGGCGAGGTGCAGGGCTACGCGCTCTTCCTGCGCTCGAGGCGTCTTTCCTGGTGGCGGCTCTATTCCCTGGTGCGCGCCCTGGAGGCCCCGCCGGGGACCGGCCACGCCCTGATCCGGGCGGGCCTGGCGGCGGCGCGGGCCGCCGGCGCGAGCGGGGTCCGGCTCGAGGTCAGGGCCGACAACCCGAAGGCGATAAAGCTCTACGAAAGAGCCGGATTTCGCTTGTTCGGAACGCGGCCGGACTATTACGAGGACGGTGCAACCGCCCTACGCATGGCACTGGATTTTCATGGACAAGAAGACGTCGGCCTGGCTGATCGTCGCCGACCGCAAGGATGACCTTCCCGCCATGCCGGGCGGTGCCGTGGGCATCGGCACGCGCGACTACCTGGCGCTGGGTGTCCGCACCGGACGCGCCGTCCGCAAGGTGCTCAACCTCGCCCGCGACACGAGCTATCAGGCGCGCGGCTACTACGTCTCGCTGCTCGCCGAGGCGCGGGGCGACAAGGTCGTGCCGTCGGTGGCGACCATCCTCGCGCTCCGCCGCCGCTCCGGCTACGCCTTCGCCCTGCCGGACCTCGAGGAGGCGCTCAACCGCACGGCCCGCCGCCTGGCCGACCCCCCGACGGAGGCGTTCCGTCTCCGGCTCTTCCTGGGCCGGGCCAGCGATCCCCGGTTCGCCCGTTTCGGCTCGCTCGTCTTCGACTGGTTTCGCGCCCCGGTGCTCGAGCTCGCCATCGTGCCCGGCGAGTGGTGGCGGATCAAGCGCGTGGCGATGCTGGCGGTCGGCGATCTCGCCGAGGACGAGCGCGCGACACTGGCGACGGCCATCGCCCGCTATGTCGACCGGCGCTGGCTGGAGCCCAAGGGCCGAAACGAGCCGCGCTACACGCTCGCCGTGCTCTTCGATCCCAAGGATCCGCTGCCGCCATCGGATCTGCCGACGCTCCGCCGCTTCGCCCGGATCGCCGAGGGCATGGGGCTCGGGGTCGACCTGATCGGCAAGGGCGATCTCGCCAAGCTCGCCGCCTACGATGCGCTCTGGATCCGGGTCACCACCAATATCGACCACTACACCTACCGCTTCGCGCAGCGTGCCGAGCAGGAGGGCATGCCGGTGATCGACGATCCCCGCTCGATCATGCGCTGCACCAACAAGGTCTTCCTGGCGGAGCTCATGGTGGCGCACAAGGTGCCGACACCGCCGACCCGGATCATCGCCGGCCGGCGCGACGTCGAGACGGCCGCCGCGGCGCTCGGCTATCCGATCGTCTTGAAGATTCCCGACGGCTCGTTCTCGCGCGGGGTCAAGAAGGCCGACGATCGCCAGGCCCTCGACCGGCTGGTCGGCGACATGCTGGAGGAGTCCGACCTGATCCTGGCCCAGGCCTTCATGCCGACCACCTTCGACTGGCGGGTCGGCGTCCTCAACGGCGAGCCGCTCTTCGTCAGCAAGTACCACATGGCGAAGAAGCACTGGCAGATCGTCAAGCACGGCAGCGACGGGCGAACCGAGGCGGGCCGCTTCAACACCCTGCCGATCGCGACCGCACCGCGCGAGGTCATCGATATCGGCGTGCGCGCGGCGGGCCTGATCGGCCGTGGCCTCTACGGCGTCGACATCAAGGAGACGCCGTCCGGCATTGTCGTGATCGAGGTCAACGACAATCCCGACCTCAACCACGGCATCGAGGACCTGGCGGAGAAGGACGCCGTTTGGCGCCAGCTCGCGAGCTGGTTCCTCGAGCGGCTGCGATGAGCCGCCGGCCTGCAGGCGGTGGATAAAATTTCTCGCATCCTGTGACGGCCGTCACGGTTTTCCTGGCGAGGCAAGAGTAGAGAGAATGTGTTCTCTCCTCTCACTGACTCGCCTTCGGCCGCCCCAAAAGGGCGGCCGCCTTCTTTTCCGGAGCGATCGACCGGCCGCGATCAGGCTGCCGCGCTCGTTCGGTTCCAGGGCATGATCCTCAGCAGGTTGGCCATGCCGCAGAAGCCGGTCACCCCGGCCACCATGAGGCCGGCGCCGACGAAGCCGCTCAGCGCATGCCACCAGGGCGAGACGAGGACGCCGAGGACGAAGCCCAGGAGCACCATGCCGCCGGCCGTGATCTGCACCTGGCGCATCAGCGGCAGGGGAGCCTTCGCGTCGCGCACGACGGCAAGGCCGGCACGCTTCCAGGCTTCCACGCCGCCCTTGAGCACACAGACCTCGACCCCGGCCTGATCGGGGACACGGTCGGCAGCCGCGCGGGAGCGGGCGCCGCTGGCGCAGAGCAGCACCAGCTTGCGATTCGGCTCCCGGCCGGCCTGCTCGAGCAGCCCCGGCATGTTGACCGAGGCAAGCGGCCGCGAGCCCGCCCCCTCGATGTGCTCGCGACGGAACTCATCCGCTTCGCGCACGTCCACCAGAACTGCCTCGCCGGAGGCGAGCCAGCCGGCAACCTCGCGCGGGTCGACTTCACGAATGGCCATGTGACGCTCCATATTCAAAATTCGCTATGTTTTATATGGGAGATCCCGCAGGCCATGCAAGCGAGATCGTTCAGCGTCCCGACACCAGCGCCCGCTCGAGCCAGGCGGCGGTGGCGAGCAGTCTCCTGGGCACGGAGTCCTAACGGGGTCAGGACTCTTTTACGGCCGGGGAGCGCGTCCGCTCGCCGGCAGCGCCTGCCTCGACCTCCGGCCCGGCGCGCCGAGCCGCCAGCCACCCCTGTTGCGCCCGATGCAACAGCGTCCTTGGGTTGTTGCATATAGCGCATCATTCTTATGACCAATGTTGCATCAGATGCATCAATCGCCGCTCGGGTTGTTGCATCGAGCGCAACAATTTCTTGGGTTGGTGCGGCCGATGCAACACGTCGCGACGATCGAACCCACCGAAAGGACGACCGAACCCGGGGATTCGACGATCGAACCCGGGCTCCGACGAACGAACCCAGCGCCCTGCAACATCTTCAATCACAAGGCGTTTTCGTCCCCGGCCGGGCCCACGGCCTCGAACGATCGAACCCGGCCCCCGGGATTGCCGAACGAACCGAAGGCGCCCTTGCGTCGGCGGTCGGTTCGTGATAGGACAATAGTCATCAAGCTCCTCAAGCCCTGGCGAGGCAGAGATCGGGCACGGCGGCGGCGGGGATCGGCCGGCTCTTGAGGAAGCCCTGCCATTCGTCGCAGCCGAAGGCGTGCAGCATGTCGAGCTGGACCGTGCTCTCGACGCCTTCCGCCACGACCCGCATGCCGAGCTCGTGGGCGAGCCCGATGATCGCCCGCGCCAGGGTCGCGTCGCGGGGTCGGCTGGTCATGTTGCGAATGAACGAGCGATCGATCTTCACCCTTTGCACCGGAAACCGCTGCAGGTTGCTGAGCGACGAGAAGCCCGTGCCGAAATCGTCGAGGGCGAGGCTGACGCCCAGACGGTGCAGCGCGTGGATCGTGCGCTGGCTGCGCCGGTCCGCCTCGAGCAGCGCCGTCTCGGTCAGCTCGAGCTCGAGCTGCTCCGGCCGCAGCCGGGCGCCGTCGAGAAAGCGCCGGATCTGCCCGACGAGGTCGCCGCGGCGGATCTGCAGCGGCGAGATGTTGATGGCGAGCCGGTCCGGCACGAAGTCCTGATGCTGCCAGATCCTCAGGTCACGGGTCGTGCGGTCGAGCAGGAACGTGCCGAGCTGGCCGATCATCCCGCAATCCTCGGCGAGGCCGATGAACTGGTCCGGCGGCACCTGGCCGCGCTCCGGGTGCGACCAGCGCATCAGCGCCTCGAAGCCGACCACCCGACCCGAGCCGACCTCGACCTGCGGCTGATAGACGAGCCCGAGCGCCGCGGCGTCGACGGCCCGCCTGAGGTCATTCTCGAGGCGCACCCGCTCGGCCGTGTCGCTGTGCAGCGCCGCGTCATAGAGGCGAAACGTGTTGCGTCCCTGCGACTTGGCCCAGTAGAGCGCCATGTCGGCATGACGCAGCAGCGTGTCGTGGTTCTCGGCGTCGACCGGATAGAGGCTGATGCCGAGGCTGGCGGTGATCCTGAGCTCGTGGCCGTCGAGGCGCATCGGCGCCTGCAGGCTGGCGAGGATCTTGCGCGCCGGAATGGTCGCGTCGTGCGGCTTGCGCAGGCCGCGCAGGATCAGGATGAACTCGTCGCCCCCCATGCGCGCCACGGTATCCTCGTCGCGGACCGCTTGCCGCAGACGCTCGCCGAGCTGCACCAGGAGCGCGTCGCCCATGGCGTGCCCGAGGCTGTCGTTGATCGCCTTGAAGCGGTCGAGGTCGAGGAATCCGACGGCGACCAGCTCGCCGCAACGCTGCGCGTGCTTGAGGATCTCGCCGAGCCGCTCGTTGAACAGGGTCCGGTTCGGCAGGCCGGTCAGGGGATCGTGGTTCGCCTGGTGCAGGATGACCGCCTGCGCCTCCTTCTGCCGCGTCAGGTCGCGGAGCGCCGCCACGTAGTAATCCCTGCCGTCGAGCGATGCCCGGTTGATCGTCAGCTCGAGCGGGAATCGGCTGCCGTCGCAGCGGGTGCCGGTCGCCTCGATGGACTGGCCGTCGGCGCCGGCGAGCAGCCGCGGCATCTGGCAGGCCTCGGCATCGTCGCCCACCAGGAGATCGGGCATCCTCTGGCCGCGCAGGGCTTCCCCTGTCGTCTCGAACAGGCGCTCGGCGGCGGGATTGGCGCTGTCGATCAGGCCGCGCTGGTCGAACGTGATGATCGCCTCGGTGACCGAGCCCATGATCGTTCGAAGGCGCGCCTCGCTGCGATTGAGGGCGGCCTCGCGGGCGACCGCGTCCGTGATGTCGGCGTAGATGCCGACCGTGCCGCCGTCCTCCATGCGCGATTCGCTGAGCTCGATGCAGCTTCCGTCGAGGAGCCGAAACTGGCAGGTGCCGCCGTCTCGCCGGCAGGCGAGGCGGGCCTCCCGCCAGATCGCGTAGGCGTCGTCGTCGAGCGCCAGCAGCGGCCGGATATGCCGATCCAAAAGCTCGGTGAAGGGCAGCGCGACCGCGGCAGCGGGCACGCTCCGGAAGAACGAGCGAAAGCGGCTGTTGGAAAGGACGAGGCGGTCGCTCGCGTCCCAGATCGCGAAGCCCTCGTTCATGGCCTCGGTCGGCAGGGTGAGGCGGTCATGGGCGAGGCGCAGCGCGCCGAGGTTCTGGGTCAGCCGGTCCAGCATGGTGTTGACCGCCCGGCCGACCCTCGCGATCTCGTCCTGCCCCTCGATGACCGCGCGGGCCCGATTGTCGCCCCGGCTGATGCGGTCGGCCGTCTCCGCCAGGCGTTCGAGACGATGGCTCAGGAGATGGCCGAACCAGTAGGCGGTGAGCGCTATGAGGATGATGCCGGCTGCCGCGATCAGGCCGCCACGCCGATAGGCGTCGCGAAAGCTCGCATGGAGCGGGGCGTCGCTGAGGGTCAGGGCGAGCGTGCCGAGCTTGTGGTTGCCCGCCTTGATATCGATGATCCACTGGCCGGGCGCGAGCCTGGAGGTGTCCGGCTCGAAGCTGCCGCCGATGCGGTTCGGGTTCTTGGAGGCGACGATGCGACCGCCGAGATCGACCAGAACCATGTCCGTGAACTTGCGCGAGCTCGTGGTCTCGGCGACGAACGCTTGCAGCTCCGTGTAATCGGTGGTCAAGAGGGCCACCCTGCCGAGATCGCTCAAGAGGGTGACGAAGTAGCGATCGGCGCGCTGCCAGAGGTCGACCTGGCTCGCCAGATGCTGACGCAGGGTGAAGAACAGGATGGCGGAGCAGAGCGCCAGTTGCAGCGCGAACAGAGCGAGCGCGATGCGCCAGCGCAGCGACAGGCGACGCAGCATCAACCGCCGACCAGCCGACGCAGACGGGCGGTGTCGTACAGGGCGGGCTCCGCCGGAATGAACCCGCTCCAGCCGAAGGCGGCCAACAGGCTCTCGCCGGCCGGATGTCGATCGAGGTCGAGGACCACGGCCCGCAGCCGGGCCAGCATCGGCTCGCCGAGCGCGGCGTGCGCCACGAACAGAAGGCCCGGCACCGATCGGGTGTTGAACTTCGGCTCCAGCTCGGCCGCCGCGAAGGTGGCGAGCCGCCCCAGAATGAACCCCGGTAGAACGCATGCCGCGGCTGTCCCGCTCACCACCGCATGGATGCAGCTCGCCTTCGTTCGATGGAACTCGACATGCACGCCGTCGGGGCCCAGGAGCCGCTGCTCCTCGAGCTCGCACATGGCGAGCTGGGCGACACCCGAGAGCCGGGGTGGCAGGGCCAGCACCCGCCCCCGCAGGTCATCGAAGCCGCGCAAGTCCAAGGTCCTGCCCGCGACGATGAACGCCGTCAGATCCTCGCGAACCCGACCGAGCGGCTGGTAGTCCTGGGCGGTGACCGCATCGGCGTAGAGGAAGGGGTGCACGAAGGCGATGTCGTAGCGGCCATCCCGCAGGAACCGGCGAAAGGATTCGAAGTCCGTCTTGGTCTGCAGGCTGATCGGCCGACCGAGCATTTCGGCGAAAGCGCTCGATATCGGCCCGAACCGCCGGCCGATCTCCAGGGCCTGCAGGAAGGGGAAGACGCCAAAGGCCAAGGGCGGCTCGGGGGCGGCTGGCGTTTCGGCAGCGGCCGACGTGGCGCGTATTGCCAGGCCGGCCACAAGGAGACGGAGGACATCGCGGCGGTCTGGTGCTGGCCACATGCCAGATCATTCCTCTCCGGCGGGCGCGCCAATGGCGTCGGACGAGTCGCACCGCACCTTAAGTTCGAATTTCCCAGGCAGCCATAGAAACTTTAGGTTGTACGGGCCTCCCCGCGGACCGATCGACTTCAATCCGGAGCGAGGGTGCGATATGCCTTGGCCTGCAGATTTCATCCTCGTGTCTCGGAGAGTGTCGAATGTCGGTCTCGATCCGCCCGCGCCGGAGCGTCCTCTACATGCCCGGCTCCAACCCGCGGGCTCTCGCCAAGGGCCGCGACTTGCCGGCCGATGCGCTGATCCTGGATCTCGAGGATGCTGTGGCACCCGATGCCAAGGAAGCGGGACGCCAGGAGATTGCCGCCGCGCTGGCGGCGAAGGCGAGCTATGGGCCGCGCGAGCTGGTGGTCCGGGTCAATGCCCTCGACACGAGCTGGGGCCACGCCGACCTCGTCGCCATGGCCAAGGCCGGCGCCGATGCGATCCTGCTGCCCAAGGTCGAGAGCGCCGACATGGTGCGCCGGGCGGCCGCCGTGCTCGACGGCGCCGGTGCCCCCGCCGATCTGGCGATCTGGTGCATGATGGAGACGCCGCGCGGGATTCTGCGGGCCGAGGACATCGCCGATCAGCCGAGGGTGGCGTGCCTCGTGATGGGCACATCCGACCTGACCAAGGACCTGATGGCCAGGCACACGGCGCTGCGCCTGCCGATGCTGCCGTCGCTCGGCCTCTGCCTGCTTGCGGCCCGTGCCTCGGGCATTGCGATCATCGACGGCGTCTATCTCGATCTCGACGACCAGGCTGGCCTGGTCGCGGCCTGCGAGCAGGGGCGCGAGCTCGGGTTCGACGGCAAGACGCTGATCCACCCGAAGCAGATCGCCGCCGCCAACGACACGTTCGGGCCGACGGAGGAGGCCATCAGGTCGGCCAAGCGGATCATCGAAGCCTATGGCGAGGCGCTGCGCGACGGGCGCGGCGTCACGGTCCTGGATGGCAAGCTCGTCGAGAACCTGCACGTCGCGGAAGCGGAGCGGCTCGTGGCCCTGGCCGAAGCGATTGCCGCCCGTGCCGGCGCGTAGCCTGATGGCTACCCGCGGGATGCGTCAGGCGATCAGGCGATAGGCGAGCGTCTCGCCACGCACCGACATGACGCCCTTGACCCAGTTCCCGGCGCCATCGAACCAGATGTCGCCGCTGCGTCCCGTCTCCGCGGCCAGGGTGAAGCGCTCCGCCGTCACCGGCCCTCGAGGGGTTTCGACCGTCTCGAGCCCATGACGCTGGGCGGCGAGATCGGTGAGCGTGACCTTCTGCGTGTCGACGAGCGCCTGCTGGCGGACGATGTCGACATTCCAGAAGGCGAGGTCGGTCATCGTGCCCAACGGCACCTGGATCGCCCGGTTGTCTTCGCCGCCCTCGACCTCCAGGCCATTGCCGCTTGCGCGGATCAAGGTCTGGCTCAGATCACCATTGTCATCGGTGCTGGCCCTGCTCTCGTGCAGCTGGCCATCGATCCAGAGATCGTCGGCCGTCTGCTTGAACTGAAAGGCCGTGAAGAACGCGATCTTGACCTCGACCTCGATCGCCGTCCGGGCGCGATAGCCGTTGTCGGTAGGGGCGAAACGGACGGTGTGCCGCCCGATCTCGTCGCCGTCACGCAGAATGGCGAACGTGCGATCCGTGGGCACCGCCGCTGCCAGCAGACGTTTCGGCAGCGCCAGAAGGCCAAGGCCGGCGATGCCACCGGCCAGCAAATGCCGGCGATTGACTACATGTCTCCCAGGGATCGCGGTCGCGCCGAACATTCCCAAACCCATTCTGTCAGCTCCCACTGTGCAATCTGTCATTCAGGCGGTCGGTCGTTGCGCGAACCCGGGGGCCGGCGTCGATCGGTCGGCCGATCGCTCGATTCTCTCGACCCGTGCCAGCCGCGGCCCATGGTGGCAACGCTCGACAACCGCTTCGACGGACTCGGGCGGGCCATGCAGGATGGCCTCGACAGTCCCGTCGACACGATTGCGGGCCCAGCCGTCGACACCGTTCTCTTCGGCCACACGTGTCAGCCACGCCCGATAACCCACTCCTTGCACCCGCCCGAAGATGCGCAAGTGTATTGCCATCGGTTAACCATAGGGTCCTATTCCGTCGGAAACTGGCATGATGATCGAAAAACGCAACATGGGATCGCTACGTTTTCGTCTCCGAGAGGCGTGTTCAGGTCGAGTTGTGACTCGACTGCAACCTGTCGCCACATGGGCGGGTGCTGCGAGCCGGGACTGATCTCCGTCGACAAGTGAAAGGCGAGCCTTTGCAGATCGAGCCTCCCTCGTTAGCGGCGAAGCTGGAGCGTGATGGGACACTGCCGTGGCGTGAAGCGGCGGGCATGATGGCCGAGATCGCCCGCTTGCTCGACCGGCTGCATGCCCGGGGCAGGGTCCACGGCGGCGTCGAGCCCCTCGCGATTCTGTTTGTCGGCGGGGCCGTGCGTCTGGCCGACCCCTTGCCCGGGGTGACCGCGCGCCAGGACGACATCCCTGCGCCGAGGATCGACGGTCGGCAGCACGATTTCGCGGCCCTCGGCCGGACCTTCGCCGCCATGCTCGGCGGGGATCGAAAGGTCGAGGAGCTGCCATCGGCCATGCGCGCTATTCTGGCAAGGTGTGGCGCACCTGATCCGGCCACAGGCTTCCGATCGGGCAACGAGATCGCCGAGGCTGTCGAGCTGGCGCTGGCCAAGGGCGATCCACACGCCAAGGCCAACCAACCGATCGAGCCGTCCGTCGAGGCTCGAAGCATCCCGCCCGCGCCACCGCGTGTCGCGTCCGCCGTGCCGGCCCAGCGGAGGCGAAAGCGCCCGGATCATCGACCTCTGCTCGCGTTGCTCGGCGGTCTCCTGCTGCTGGGCGGTGTCTCGATCTATCACCTGCGTCCGACACCGCCCGTCCCGGCTCCGCCGGGACAGGCGGACAACATGCCGGTCGTGCCGCCGCGGGAGCCGGTCGAGCAGGACGACGCTCTGGTGGAGCTGCTCGCGACCCTGCCCGATCAGCCGCTGCCCCAGGAGCCTGACCGCCCCGCGACCGATGACCTGCTCCGGCAAGCTCTGGCCGACGCCGAGGGCCAGCCGTGCGGCCGGCTCGAGGTGGAGCGGTTCGGCCCGGCGCTGCGGCTGGTCGGGCGCACCGCCAGCGCCCGTGACCGGGAGTCGATCATGGCAAGGCTCGACCTGCCCGAGGATGCCGTGGATCCGGCCATCGTGGTCGACGATTCTGGCCGCTTCTGCCGTCTTTACGCCATCTTGAAGAAGTTGAGCATCACCGCCCTGCCTCGCCTGGCGGATCTCTACCCGCGGCGCATCGATCATCGGCTCGGCGATGGCGAGCCGGTGATGGTCCTGGTGCGGATGCCAGCCGAGCCCAGCCATCTGACCGTCGACTACTTCACCGCGGACGACATGGTCGTGCATTTGCGCGTGGCCGAGGCTGGCGAGCCGAGCCTGCCGCCGTTCGAGGCTGTGCTGGTCGGCGATCCGGTCGGTGGACCAGCGCTGCGTGCGGGCCCGCCCTTCGGCAACGAGCTGATTCTCGTTCTCGCCAGCGCGGCGCCGCTGTTTTCGGCGCCGCGCCCAGGGATCGAGCAAGCCGGCACCTATCTCGATGCGCTCGAGGTGGCGCTCGGCAGGGGGCCGACCAAGGCGGTCGCCTCGACCCTGGCGCTCGAGGTTGTGCCAGTGACGCCCTGAAACGGCTTGCTATCGGCTTCCTGGCGCGCTTGGAAGTTGAGGTGCCTGCCGGTTCTGCGCATTAATGGCTTTCCACTTCCGGACACACGCGACACGGCGATGACGGATGACGACGAGCGAGGTCAGCGAGTTGCCGCCGCCGTCGATGCAGCAGGCCGTCGGCTCGAGCAGTTCGCCCAGATCGTGAGCCACGACCTCAAGTCGCCGCTGCGCGCCATCGGTCATCTGGCGCTCTTCCTGCGCGAGGACCTGGCGGAGACCGCCGACCCGCGGGTGCTCGAGCGTCTGGACAAGCTCGATCGTCAGGTGGCGAGAATGAGCCGGATGCTCGATGACCTTCGGGCCTACGTGCTTCCCGATCGTCGGGCCGGAGGAATCGAGAGGGTGGATCTCGAGGCGCTGGTCGCGGAGCTCGGCGAGCTGATCGGCCTGCCGGGCGGCTTCACCCTGCGGGCGGACGTCGAGCCTGCCCGGGTCGCAACCGATCGGGCCGCCTTGTCGCTGGTGCTGCGCAACCTGCTGGACAACAGCCTGAAGCACCACGACCGGTGTGCGGGGACGCTGCGCATCGAGGCCCGGCCCCATGGCGAGGATCGGCTTCGGTTCAGCGTGATCGACGACGGGCCGGGCATCGCGCGACAGGATCGCCAGCGGCTTCTAGAGCCTTGTCGCTATGCCGGCGGGGCGGATCGGGGCTCGGGCATGGGCCTGGCCTTCGTCCGGCGGGCCGTGGCGCGCCAGGGTGGGCGGGTCTGGGCCGAGGACGCCCCGGGGGGCGAGGCCGGACGGGGCGTGGCCTTCTGCTTCACCTGGCCGCTGGTCGGATGTGGCGGGATGGACGGCTGACCGCCAGGTCGTTCATGCTCCGCTCGTCATGACAGGCTCCTCGCATCGCCTGGAGGTCGAACGCGCGGGTGTCGACACGGGGCGTCTCAGCTAGCTGGCCACCGGCTGGTTCGCCTTGCGGTATTCCGCGAAGAGCACGGCGAGCGCCGCCGATGCCATGCGTGCCCTGAGCGCGTCCGCGCGGCTGGTCAAGACGACCGGCACCCGGGCGCCCAGCACGATGCCCGCCGCATCGGCGTTGGCGAGAAAGGTCAGATTCTTGGCCAGCATGTTGCCGGCCTCGAGATCGGGCACGACCAGGATGTTGGCCTGGCCGGCGACGGGCGAGACGATGCCCTTGATCCGTGCCGCCTCGGGGCTGATCGCATTGTCCAGGGCCAGTGGACCATCGAGAAACCCGCCGGTGATCTGGCCCCGCTCCGCCATCTTGCAGAGGGCCGCGGCATCGATGGTGGAAGGAATCTTGCTCGTGACCGTCTCGACCGCCGAAAGGATGGCCACCTTCGCCTCGAGCTCCAGGGCGATCGCGAGATCGATCGCGTTCTGGACGATATCCCGCTTGGCATCCAGGTCGGGAAAGATGTTGACCGCGGCATCGGTGATGAAGAGCGGCTGCGCATAGGTCGGGACCGCCATCGCGAAGACGTGGCTGATGCGCCGCTCGGTTCGCAGGCCGGTGTCGCGATGCGTGATCTCTGCCATCAGCTCGTCGGTGTGCAGGCTGCCCTTCATCAAGAGCTCGCCCCGACCGGCGCGAATGAGCTTGACGCCCTCCGCGGCCGAGGCGTGGCTGTGCGGCGTATCGACGATCTCGAGCCCCTTCACGGATCGGCCGAGCTCGGCGGCGGCAGCCTCGATGCGGGCCCGGGGACCGACGAGCACCGCCTCTATGATCCCGCTGGCACGCGCCTCGAGCGCACCTTCGAGCGAAGCCGCATCGCACGGGTGAACGACGACGGTCGGCGTCGGCGCAAGCCGCTCGGTCGCCTCGATCAGCCGTTCGTAGGGTCCGTCGTGCGGAGCGTTGGCATGCTTTTCCATCGAGTCACTCTCCATCAAGGGTTGCCGACTGCCTGCGATGGCGCTGAACCTACTCCATGCTGTCCTCGAAGAAAGGGTTGCCTGCCGCGACACCGCGACCCGATGGATCGGCACGCTGCGATCGTCTAAGAGAAGGCCCGGGCACCGACCCGAAGCAGTCTCCACCAGAAGGGTTCAGTCATGCGCCTCTACGATTTTGGCTTCCTGATCATCGCCGCGGGGATCTGCGCGGTCGTCGCCTTGATCGTGGCCTCGCAGGTCGCCTGAGAGGCTGGAAATGAATCGAGCGTCGAGCGATCAGGGTGCGAAGTCTGTT
>CAYMTA010000068.1:0-22551 GCA_964393275.1 uncultured Geminicoccaceae bacterium
TCGATGATCTTGAGCTCCGGCTCGTCGATGCCGCCATAGAGATGGTCGAGGAACATCTCCTTGGTCAGGGTCGTGCCCTTGCGCAGCGAGAGCAGCTCGAGGATGTTGTATTCCTTGCCGGTGACGTGCAGCCGCTGGCCGTCCACCTCGACCGAGCGGCTGTCCATGTTGACCAGGAGCTTGCCGGTGCGGATCACCGATTCCGAATGGCCCTTCGCGCGCCGCACGATGGCGTGGATGCGAGCCAGCATCTCGGCCTTGTGGAAGGGCTTGGTCAGGTAGTCGTCGGCGCCGTTGCTCAGGCCCCTGACCTTGTCGGTGGTGTCGCTGCGCCCCGAGAGGATCAGGATCGGCGTCTGCACCCGGCTCGCCCTGAGGCGGCGGACCACCTCGTAGCCGTCGATGTCCGGCAGGCGCAGATCGAGAATGATGATGTCGAAATCGTAGAGCTTGGCGAGCTCGATGCCCTCCTCGCCGCGATCCGTGGGCTCGAACACGATGTTCTCGGTGCGCAGGGCCGTCTCGATCAGCTTGGCCGATACCGGATCGTCCTCGATTACCAGTGCTCGCATGGTGTCTCCATCTGTCCCGCTCGTCCGTGCATTGCCGTAACCTTAAGACGTATTTCCTTAAGGCTCTGTTAATGCGGGCCGCCTAAAACGCCCCTCGACACCGCCGGGCGTACGATCCGGCGACCGGCGAAAGGGACACGGGCTTGAGCGACGGGGCGAGCCGGAGCGAGCGCGCGGCGCCGCTGCTTCGGGCGGACGAGATCGAGGGCGCCCTGGCGGCGGTGCGCGGGCTCGAGACCTGGCGCTGCTTCGGCCGCGTCGCCGCCTGCCGGGGCCAGATCGTCCGGGCGGCGGGGCTCGGCGGGCTCGTCGGCGTCGGCGACGGCTGCCTCGTCGCGCGGCCGGGCGGTCCTGCCGTCAGGGCCGAGGTGGTCGGCTTCGACGGGCCGGCGACGCTTCTCGCACCCTATGGCGAGGTCGCCGGCATCACCCAGGGCTGCCGGGTCGGGATCGATCGGCGCCTCGACGGGCTCCGCCCCGATGCGAGCTGGCGGGGACGGGTGGTCGACGCCTTCGGAGCCGCCCAGGACGGCGGGCCGCCCCTGCGGCAAGGGTCCCGGCTGCATGCCATCCATTCGCCGCCGCCGCCGGCCGGCCAGCGGGCCGGGCTCGGGCCGCGCCTCGAGCTCGGCGTTAAGGCGCTCGATCTCTTCGCGCCGGTCTGCGCCGGCCAGCGGCTCGGCATCTTCGCGGGCTCGGGCGTCGGCAAGTCGAGCCTGCTCTCGATGCTGGCCAAGGCGGCGACCGCCGACGTCCTGGTGATCGGGCTGATCGGCGAGCGCGGCCGCGAGCTCAAGGAATTCCTCGATTCGACCCTCGGCGCCGACGGCCGGGCCCGGAGCGTCGTGGTCGTCGCCACCTCCGACCAGCCGGCCATGACCCGCCGCCGCGCCGCCTACGCGACGCTCGCCATCGCCGAATATTTCCGCAACCAGGGGGCGGGTGTGCTCTGCCTCATGGACAGCGTCACCCGCTTCGCCATGGCGCTGCGCGAGATCCACCTCGCCGCGGGCGAGCCGCCGACCAGCAAGGGCTATCCGCCGAGCGTCTTCACCGAGCTGCCGCGTTTGCTCGAGCGGGCCGGGCCGGGGATCCCGGGCAGCGGCACGATCACCGGCCTCTTCACCGTGCTGGTCGATGGCGACGACACCAACGAGCCGATCAGCGACGCGGTGCGCGGCATTCTCGACGGGCACGTGGTGCTCGACCGGCGGATCGCCGAGGCCGGCCGCTTTCCGGCCATCGACGTGCTCAAGAGCCTCTCGCGCACGGCACCCGGCTGCTACGCCCCGGCCGAGCGCCACCTGGTCGCCGCGGCGCGCCGGCTGATGCAGAGCTACGGCGAGATGGCCGAGCTGATCGAGCTCGGCGCCTATCGGCCGGGCAGCAGCCCGCTCGTCGACGAGGCGGTGGCCCGCCGCCCGGCGCTCGAGGCGGTGCTGGCGCAGGGCATCGATGAACCCCTGGGCGGCAGCGACCCGTTCGCCTGCCTGGCCCGAGCGCTCGATGTCGACTGGTCCGACGCGGCTGCGCCGCATGGCGGGACGCAGGCCGCATGAAGCACGATCCGCTCGCCATCCTCGCCCGCCTCGAGCGGCAGACGCTCGACGCCCGGCGCGGTGCCATGGTCGAGGCCCAGGGCCGGCGGGATCGCCTGGTCGCCCGGGCGGCGAGGCACAAGGCGGCGTGGTCGGAGGCGGTCGAGCAGGCGGTGACCGCGGCGGCCGAGCTCGACCTCTGGGGTGCGCTCACGCGCGGCACGCGCCACGTGCTCGACCGGACGGAAGCGGAGCGGGAAAAGGAGGCGGCAAGGCTCGCCTCGACCCAGGCGGACCTGCAGGCCAGCCTGATCGAGGTGAAGCGGCTGGATGTTCTGGGCGAGCGCCGCCGCCAGCGCGGCCTCGCCGACGCCGCGAGGCGCGAGCGGCAGGAGCTCGACGATCTGGCGATCCTGCGGCACCGGCGGGGGGCCGGCGACTAGCGGCTCCGCGGGCGGCTCAGTATTCCGGGGCGAGCTCGACCTCGATGCCGTCGAGCTCCTCGCTGAACTTGATCTGGCAGCTCAGCCGCGAGTTGTCGCGGACCTCGAAGCCCTCGTCGAGCATCATGTTCTCGTCGGCATCGGCCGGCGGCAGCTTGGCCAGCGTCGCGGCGTCGACATAGACGTGGCAGGTGGCGCAGGCGCAGCAGCCACCGCACGCCGCCTCGATCGGCAGGCCGCTCTCGCGGATGATCTCCATCACCGACCAGCCGATCTCGCCCTCGAGCACGTGCACGACCCCGTCCCGATCGGTGACCTTCAGCTTCGCCATTCAGGCCACACCCAGCTTCTTGTGCAGCTCGGAGCTGGAGGTCGTGTAGCGGAACACGAGCCGCTGGTCCGGATGCGCGTTCTTGAAGGCCTTCTGGCACATCAGGGCCGCCTCGTGGAAGCCCGAGAGGATCAGCTTGAGCTTGCCCGGATAGGTGATGATGTCGCCGATGGCGAAAATCCCCGGCTGGTTGGTCTCGAACGTCTCGGTGTTGACATGGATCAAGTTGCGCTCGAGGTCGAGGCCCCATTCGGCGATCGGCCCGAGCTCCATCTTCAGCCCGAACAGGGCGAGGAGCGCGTCGCAGTCGTGCCGGATCTCGCCCTCGGGCGTGCTGATGCGCACCGCCTCCAGCCGGCCGTCCGTGCCCTCCAGCCCGGCGACCTGGCCGAGCACCAGCCGGGCCCGGCCCGCCTCGACCAGCTCGCGCATGCGCTGCACGCTGTCCGGGGCGGCGCGGAACTCGTCGCGGCGATGCAGGATGGCGATCGACGCCGTCATCGGCTCGAGGTTCAAGAGCCAGTCGAGGGCGCTGTCGCCGCCACCGGCGATCAGCAGGTGGCGATCGCGAAAATCCTCCATCCGCCGGACCGCGTAGTGCAGCGACTTGCCCTCGAAGTCCTCGGCGCCCGGCAGCGGCAAGCGGCGCGGCACGAAGCTGCCGGCACCGGCGGCGATCACGATGTTGGGCGTCTCGAAGACGGTGCCGGCGGTCGTCTCCAGCCGCCAGTGGCCATTCTCCAGGCGGGTCAGCGCCGAAGCCTGCTGGTCGAGGTGGAAGACCGGCTCGAACGGCCTCGCCTGCTCGAGCAGCCGGTCGATCAGCTCCTGGCCGGTGCAGCGCGGCACCGCCGGGATGTCGAAGATGGGCTTTTCCGGATAGAGCTCGGCGCACTGCCCGCCGATCTTGTCGAGATTGTCGACCAGATGGCACTTGAGGCCGAGCAGCCCCGCCTCGAACACGGCGAAGAGGCCGATCGGCCCGGCGCCGATGATGACCATGTCGGTCTGGATCGGCTCCCTGGTGCTCGGTGATCCCGTCATCGCTGGCCTGCCGGACTATCGGGTGATGGGCGCTTCGGGCACCCGGTGGGTCCGGCTAGCACCCCCTTCGAGCTTCGGCAAGCCCACTGGCTAGGGCACGCGTCGCGGTCGCACGGCGCCCGGCCACCGGCGGCACCGGGGCCAGGCAATGCCGGAAGGCTTTGCCTCGGCGGCAATCGGGGCTATCGCAGGACGGCGGTGCTGGAGTCGATGGCGCCGCCCTCGAGCCCGGATCACCTGCCATGCGCGCCGTCTTCATCCATGCCGCCTACGACATCCGCCTCGGCGAGCTGCCGGTGCCCAATGCCGGGCCCGGGCGGGTGCTGGTCGACATCGAGGCGGTCGGCCTCTGCGGCAGCGACCTGCACTACTACAAGGACGGGGGCATCGGCAGCGGGCAGACCATCGCCGAGCCGTTCGTGCCCGGCCACGAGGCTGCGGGCAGGGTGCGCGAGGCCGTGCCGGAGCGCGGCATCGCCGAGGGGGCGCTCGTCGCCATCGAGCCCGCCCTGGCCTGCGGCAGGTGCGAGTGGTGCCATTCCGGCCGGCACAATCTCTGCCCGCACACCCTGATGATGGGATCGCCGCCCCATCACGGCGCCCTGACCCGGACCGTGGCCCTGGCCCCGGAGCAGCTCTACGCCGTGCCGGAGCACTTCTCGGCCTCGACCGCGGCCCTGATCGAGCCCTTGGGCATCTGCGTCCATGCCATCGACCTCGCCCGGCCGCAATGGTCCGAGACCGTGGCCGTGCTGGGTGCCGGGACGATCGGCCTCGGCATCCTCCAGCTCCTGCGCATCGCCGGCATCGCCGAGCCGTTCGTCGTCGAGCCCGTCGCCTACCGGCGCGAGAAGGCGCTGGCGCTGGGCGCCGGCAAGGTGGTGGCGAGCGTCGCCGAGCTCGAGGCCTCGACCGGCGGCAGGGGTGTCGATCTCGTGCTCGAGGCGACCAACAGCCCCGACGGCTTCGCCGATGCCACGGCGGCGGCGGCGATCGGTGGCCGGGTGGTGGTCGTCGGCATACCCGACGGCAACGCCTACGGCTTCGAGGCGTCGACGCCGCGCCGCAAGCAATTGCGGATCATCTTCTCCCGCCGCATGAACCACGTCCTGCCGCGCGCCATCCGCCTCGTCGCCGATGGCCGGCTCGACCCGGAGCTCTGGGTCAGCCACCGGATCGGCCTCGACGGCGTGCCGGATGCCCTCGACCTGCTCGCGAACTACCGGGACGGTGCCATCAAGATCGTCGTCCAGCCGGACTGAGCCACCAGCCCGAACGCCGCCCCCGGCGCGCGGCATCGCGCCGCCTCTTGACAGGCGATGGCGCTCTTACGGATATGGACGAAGAATGTTCTGCCGGACGAACAAAAGTTCGCGAAAAGGGCGACGCTGACGCGGCGCCGTTCGGCGGCAGCGAGGGGCCATGGACCAGGATCTCGTCATCGGCATCGACAGCAGCACCACCGCCACCAAGGCCACGGCCTGGGACCGGGCAGGCACGCTGGTGGCCGAGGGGCGCTGCGCCATCCCGCTCGCCAATCCCGAGCCCGGCTTCTACGAGCAGGACGCCCTCGACTGGTGGCGCTCGCTCTGCGCGGCGCTCGCCGAGCTCGGCCGCAAGGTGGACACCCGCCGCATCGCCGCCCTCGCCATCGCCAACCAGCGCGAGACCTTCGTGGCGCTCGACGCCCGGGGCGAGCCGCTGCGACCGGCGATCACCTGGCTCGACGAGCGCGGCCGCGACGACGTCGTGCTGCTCTCGAGGAAGCTCGGCCGCGAGCGCCTGCGCCAGATCACCGGCAAGACGCCGGACCCGACACCCTGCCTCTACGGGCTGCACTGGATGCTCAGGAAGGAGCCCGAGCTCCACCGCCGCACCGCACATGTCCTCGACGTGCACGGCTATCTCGTCCGCCGGCTGACCGGGCTCAACCGCACGAGCTGGGCGAGCGCCGACCCGACCGGCCTCTACGATCTCGCCGCCAAGGCCTACAGCGAGCCGATCCTGGATGCCTTGCAGCTCGAGGAGAAGCAGCTCGCGACGGCCGTGCGACCGGGCGCCGTGCTCGGCGAGGTGACCGGCGAGGCGGCCGGCGAAACCGGGCTGCAGCCAGGCACGCTGGTGATCGCCGGCGGCGGCGACGGCCAGGCGGGCGGCCTCGGCACCGGCACGCTCCGGCCCGGCCGGGCCTATCTCAACCTCGGCACGGCCAGCGTCTCCGGCGTCTACAGCGCCGCCTATGCCACCGATCCCGCCTTCCGCACGCTGACCAGCGTCTCCGGCGAGGGCTACATCCTCGAGCTCTGCGTGCGCACCGGCACCTTCCTCACCGACTGGTTCGTCAAGAACGTCTTCGCCGTCGACCCGGCGGTCGAGCCCGGGATCTACGCCGCGCTCGAGGCCGCGGCCGAGAAGCTCCCGGTCGGCGCCGACGGGCTTCTCCTGCAGCCCTACTGGAGCGGCGTGATGAACCCCTACTGGGACCAGGACGCGCGCGGGTTGATGCTGGGATTCTCCCCAGCGCACGGCCAGGCGCATCTCTACCGGGCGATGATGGAGGGCCTCGCCCTCGACGAGGCGATGGGCCTTGCCGAGATCGAGCGGGTCACCGGTGAGCGGGTCGAGGAGCTGGTGATGATCGGCGGCGGCGCCAGGAGCGACCTCTGGTGCCGGATCATCGCCGATGCGACCGGCAAGGTGGTGGCCCGGCCCGAGACGGTCGAGGCCACGGCGCTCGGGGCGGCGATCGCCGCCGCCACGGGTGCCGGCTGGTTCGCCGACGCGGCCGTGGCGGCTGCCGCCATGACCGGCCGGATCCTGGACCGCATCGAGCCCGATTCCGCCCGTCATGCGCGCTACGGCGAGCTGCTCGACATCTACCGCAAGCTCTATCCGGCGACGCGCGAGGCGCAGGGTGCGCTGGCCGCGTTCCGCCATCGGGCGGCGGATGGCGAGCCGGAGGCACGCGCATGAGCAGCGGCGACGCGCTGATCCAGGACTTCGTCGCCGGCCGCTATCGGACGATCGAGGCGGGCCGGCCGATCGCCTGCCCGATCGACGCCATAAAGATCGCCCCGAGCCTCGCCGGCAGCGAGGCGGCGCTGCTCGCGGGAATCGGGCTGGCGGGGCCGGGGATCGGCAACACGATCGGCGTGGTCAGCGACGAGAACACGCACGACGTGCTGGGAGCTCGGGTCGAGCGGGCGCTCCCCGGCTGCCGGTCGATCGTGCTGGACCACCCCCATGCCGACGAGGCGACGGCGGCGGACCTGAGCGAGCGGGCCCGGCATTGCGACGTCCTGGTCGCCGTGGGCTCGGGCACGCTCAACGATCTCTGCAAGTACGTGACCCACGCCGACGGCCGCGCCTGCGCCGTCTTCGCCACCGCCGCCTCGATGAACGGCTACGTCACCGGCACCGCCTCGATCACCAGAGGCGACTTCAAATACAGCCTCGGGGCCCACGTCCCCAAGGGCGTCTTCTTCGATCTCGAGATCCTGGCGGCGGCCCCGCCGCGGCTGACGCGCGCCGGGCTCGGCGATGCCTTGTGCCGCGGCACCGCCCAGATCGACTGGCTGCTCTCGCATCTCCTCCTGGATACGATCTACGTGGAGAGCCCGTTCGACATGCAGCTCGTCGACGAGCCCAAGCTGCTCGCCGCCGCCCCCCGCCTGCTCTCGGGCGACCGGGACGCGATGGCGACCCTGGTCCACGTCCTGACGCTCGGCGGCCTCGGCGTGGTGATCGCCGGCACCAGCCATTCGGGCTCGATGGGCGAGCACGGCATTAGCCACTACATCGACATGTTCGCCCGCCCGCATCCGGGCTCGCTGCACGGCGAGCAGGTCGGCGTCGCCACCCTCACCATGGCCCGGCTGCAGGAGCACATCCTGGCGCAGGCGACGCCGCCGGTGCTCGCTCCCACCCCGATCGACGACGCGGCGCTGGCCGGGCGCTACGGCGCCCAGGCGGCGGCCTGCCGCACAGCGCTTTTGGCCAAGGCGCTGAGCGGCGAGCGGCTCGTCGCCGCCAACGCGCGGCTGGCCCGTTCCTGGGCGGACTGGCGCCGGGCGCTGGCGAAGCTCGCCCTGCCGGTCGAGCGGATCGAAGAGGCGCTCGCCTCGATCGGCGCCGCCCGGACAGGCGCCGATCTCGGCCTCGAGCCCGGCTTCTACCGGACCGCCGTCGCCCACGCGCACGAGATCCGCGACCGCTTCGGCTTTCTCGACCTCGCTGCCCTGACGGGCCGGCTCGCGGCCTTCGCCGCCGGCGAGAGGTAGGAGGATGGCGACCGCCCTCGTCCTCGGCGCCGGGGTCATGGGCAGCGCCTTCACCCTGCCGCTTGCCGATGCGGGGACGGAGGTGCGACTGGTCGGGACTCACCTGGATGCCGACCTCATCGAGGCGGTGCGGGCGACGGGCGCGCATCCCAGGCTGAAGGCCCCGCTGCCGCGAACGGTCCAGACCTTCCACCACCACGAGCTGGCGACGGCCCTCGACGACAGCGTCGAGCTGGTCGTCCTCGGCGTCAGCTCGGCCGGCATATCATGGGCCATCGACCGGCTGCGCCCGCTGCTCGCGCCGAAGCGGCCGATCCTGCTCCTGACCAAGGGCCTCGCCGCCGACGGCCGCCGCATCGCCATCCTGCCGGAGCCGGTCGAGGCGGCGCTGGACTGCCCCGCCGGGGCGGTGGGCGGGCCCTGCATCGCCGGCGAGCTGGCCGTGCGCCGCGCCACCAGCACGGTCGTCAGCTTCAGGGACGGCGCCCTGACCGGGCGGGTCCTGGCGCTGACCGCGGCCCCCTACTACCACGCCCGCGCCAGCGCCGACCTCGTCGGCACCGAGGTGTGCGCCGCCTTTAAGAACTTCATGGCGCTCGGTATCGGCGCCGCACAGGGCATGGCCGACATGGCCGAGCCGGCGCCCAACGGGGCCGCCATGCACAACCCTGCGGCCAGCCTCTTCACCCAGGCCGTCCTCGAGCTCGGCCGGCTGAATGCGCTGCTCGGCGGCAGGCCCGAGAGCGTGCATGGCCTCGCCGGCACAGGCGACCTCTACGTCACGGTGCAGGGTGGCCGCAACAGCCGCATGGGCCGGCTCCTGGGCGCCGGCTGGGTCTACTCCAAGGCCAAGGCCGAGCGCATGGCCCTGGACACCGTCGAGGGCGCGGAGCTGGCCCTCGCGGTCGGGCCGACGCTCAGGGCGATGCTCAAGGACGGCCCGCTCGGCGCCGCCGACCTGCCGCTGACCCTCGCCATTCTGGACGCCATCGCCGATGATCGGCCTCTCGTGATTCCCTGGCCCGCCTTCCACCACCGCCAGCCTTCGGAGATATGAGCCATGACCGTGAAGAAGCTCGTCATCGCCGCCGACCATCTGGGCCTGCCGCTCAAGAACGTGCTCAAGGAGCACCTCGAGGGCCGGGGGATCGAGGTGGTCGACATGGGCGTGAATGCCGCGGAGCCGGTCGACTACCCGGATGTCGGCCGGGCCCTGGCCGAGCGGGTCGCCGCGCACGATTTCGAGCGCGGCATCCTCGTCTGCGGCACCGGCGCCGGCATGGCGATCGTCGCCAACAAGGTGCCGGGGGTGCGCGCCGTCTGCGTCACCGACCCCTACACGGCCGAGCGGGCGATCGCCTCCAACAACGCCCAGGTGATCACCATGGGCGCCCAGATCACCGGCCCCTCGGTGGCGAGGATGCTGGTCGACATCTGGCTCCAGAACGAGTTCCAGGCGAACCGTTCGGGGGCCAAAGTGGCCAAGATCGACCAGGTCGACGACGACTATCGCGGCCCGGGCACCGCCTGACCCAGCCGGGCCGGCCCCTTGCCCGAGAGCGCTTCCTTCGATCGCGCCGAGCAGCTCCGCACCCGGATCGCCTGGCTCTACTACGTCGAGGGCATGACCCAGAGCGACATCGCCGGGCGCGTCGGGCTCAGCCGGGTCAGGGTCAATCGCGAGCTCGCCATCTGCCGCGAGCAGGGCATCGTCCAGATCCGCATCAACGCCCGGCTCGCCTCCTGCGTCGCCTGCGAGCGCCGGCTGATCGAGCGGTTCGGCCTCGTCGATGCCGTGGTCGTGCCGACGCCGGAGGATGCGGACCAGCTGCCGGGGGTCATCGGCACGGCGGCCGGTCATTACGTCTCGGATCGGCTGGCGCCGGGGATGAGCATCGGCGTCGGCTGGGGGCGGACCATGCTCGGCTCGCTCAAGGCGATCGAGCGGCGCAACGTGCCGGGCCTCTCGGTCGTCTCCCTGATGGGCGGGCTGACCCGCGCCTCGGCGATCAACACCTACGAGACCGCGTCGCGCTTCGCCGACCTCTTCGACGCCGACTGCTACTATCTGGCGGCACCCACCTTCATCTCCTCGGCCGAGAGCCGCGCCACCTTCATCGAGCAGGCGGCCATCAGGGACGTGCTCGACCGCGCCCGCAAGGTCGACCTCGCTTTGGTCAGCGTCGGCGATCTCGGTCCAGAGTCGACCATCCGCCGGCTCGACCTCCTCGGCGCGGACGAGCTCGATTCACTGATCGGGGCCGGGGCGGTCGGCGACAGCCTCGGCCATTTCGTCGACGCGCACGGCCGGCTGGTCGACCATCCGATCAACCATCGGGTCATCGGTCTCGCCCCGGCCGAGCTCTCCCACGTGCCTGCCTCCATCCTCGCCTCGGGCGGCCCGGCCAAGGATCGGGTCATCCGGGCCGTGCTCGAGGCACGCTTCCTCAACGTCCTGATCACCGACGAGGCGACCGCCGAGCGGCTGCTTGCCCGAGGCTGACCGGTCACCATCTCCAGGGCGATGGCGAAGGAGGAGCCGGCCATGCCGCCCGATGCCGAACGCGCGCTCATCGACTGGCTGATCGAGGCGGGGCTGCGCAACCATGACGAGCGCGAGCTGCTCGGCGGGCTCTGCGAGCGGCTGAAGCTGGCGGGGCTCGGGCTGAGCCGCGTCCTCATGGCGTCGCAGCTCCTCCATCCGCAGCTGCAGGCGCGCGGCTTTCTCTGGCGCGGCGACGGCGTCGTGCGCGAGGAATATGGCGGCGGCGCCGGCCGGGACGCGGGCGGCGACTGGCCGCTCAGCCCTTTCTACCACATGGTGCACGAAGGGCTCGACAGCCTGCGCATCCGGCTCGACGACAGTCTCGAGCCCGGCCGCTTCCCGCTGCTCGATCGGCTGCGCGCCGAGGGCGGCACCGATTATTTCGCGACCGCTCGCCGCTTCACGCCGGAGCGCGTGCTCGGCGATCTGAGCGGCGTCGCCGTCTCGTGGACGACCGATCGGCCCGGCGGCTTCGCCGAATCCGAACTCGCTTTGCTCGAGCGCTGCGCCTCGCCGCTGGCTTTGGGCTTCAAGGGCATGGCGGCGATCGATACGGCCCGCACCCTGACGCGCACCTATCTCGGCCAGGATGTCGCGATGCGCGTGCTGGGTGGCGGAATCCGGCGCGGCGAGGCTCTGCCGATCGAGGCCGTGCTCTGGAGCTCCGATCTCGTCGGCTTCACCCGGATCGCCGACACCACGGCGCCGGACCGGCTGATGGCGCTGCTGAACGCCTATGCCGAGGTCGTCGTCGATGTCGTCGAGCGGCATGGCGGCGACGTCCTGAAGTTCATGGGCGACGGCATCCTCGCCATCTTCCGCGACGACGACGCGGCGGAGCGCGCCCTCGACGCGGCGATCGCCGCCCGCCACGAGGTCCGCGCCCTGAACGAGGGGCGCCGCCGGGCCGGCGAGCCAACCACCGACTTCCATCTCGGCCTGCACCGGGGCGAGGTGCTCTATGGCAATATCGGCAGCGCCGAGCGTCTCGACTTCACGGTGATCGGCCCGGCCGTCAACGAGGTGGCCAGGATCGAGGCGATGTGCCGCTCGCTCGAGCGGCGCGTCATCGTCTCGAAGGCGCTCGCCCGGACGGCCGGCGCCGCCCGGGACCGCCTCGTCTCGCTCGGCCGCTATGCGCTCAAGGGCGTCGGCAGGGCGCAGGAGCTCTACACCATCGACCCCCTGATGCTCGGTCCCGACTGAGCGGCGGTTGTCCGCCACCGCTGCGCATGCGACATCTGCCCCCGCTTCCGCCGCCTGCCCGGAGAACGTGCCGCGATGATCGAGACGATGCTGGTCGCGACCCTGATCGGTGCCGGGCTGCTCGTCCTCTCGATCCTCACCAGCCTCGTCTCGTTCCGCATCGGCGCACCCCTGCTGCTGCTCTTCCTCTTCATCGGCCTGCTCGCCGGCGAGGACGGGCCCGGCGGCATCGTCTTCGACGACAGCTCCGGCACCTATTTCATCGGCAGCCTGGCGCTCGTCGTGATCCTCTTCCACAGCGGCTTCGAGACGCCGCGGCAGGCGCTCCGCAACGCCGCCGTCCCGGCCCTGGTGCTGGCCACGCTCGGCGTCCTCCTGACGGCCGGGATCCTGGGCGTGGCCGCCCATCTGCTGCTCGGCCTCGCCTGGCTCGAGGCGCTGCTGCTCGGTGCGATCGTCAGCTCGACCGACGCCGCCGCGGTCTTCTTCCTGCTTCGGGTCGGCAACATCGCCATCCGCGAGCGCGTGCGCTCGACGCTCGAGGTGGAATCCGGCTCCAACGACCCGATGGCGATCTTCCTCGTCATCGTGCTGCTCGACCTGATCCTCGAGGGCGCCGGCCTCGACGCGCTCGGGCCGAGCCTGCTCCAGGCCTTCGCGCTGCAGATGGGGGTCGGCCTCGTCACCGGCTTCGCCGGCGGCTGGCTGATCGTCAAGGGCATCAACCGGATCGAGCTGGAGCCCGGCCTCTACCCGATCGCCGTGCTCGGCGGTGCCCTGATGCTGTTTGCCTTCACCGGGCTTCTGGGCGGCAGCGGCTTTCTCGCCGTCTACATCGCCGGCCTGGTCGCCGGCAACATGCGGATCAGGGCGCGGCCGCATCTGCGCCGCTTCCAGGACGGCCTCACCTGGCTTGCCCAGATCGTGATGTTCCTGCTGCTCGGGCTGCTCGCCAAGCCGTCGAGCTTCGCCGACATCGCCCTGCCGGCGGTGGCGCTCGCCTTCCTCCTGGTCGTGCTGGTGCGGCCGCTCGCCGTCATCCTGCTCATCTGGCCCTTCGGCTTTCGGCGCAACGAGGTGGCCTTCATCAGCGTCGTCGGGCTGCGCGGCGCCGTCTCGATCCTTCTCGCCATCATGCCTATCATGGCCCGGCTGGAGAGCGGCCAGACCCTCTTCAACGCCGCCTTCCTGATCGTGCTCGTCTCGCTCCTGGTCCAGGGCTGGAGCATCCGCCCGCTGGCGCGCTGGCTCGGCGTCGTCGTGCCGCCGCGCCTGGGCCCGGTCGACAAGGTCGAGCTGGAGCTGCCCGGCACCGCCCACCACGAGCTCGTCGTCTACCACATCACCGAGGGCAGCCCGGTGGCCAGGGGCCATCGCCTGCCGCGCTGGGCCCGGCCGTCCCTGGTGGTCCGGCAAGGCCGCTCGCTGCGCGTGCACCAGGTCGGCCAGCTGCTGCCCGACGACTACGTCTACATCTTCGCCGCCCCGAGCTTCAGCCACCTCCTCGACCGCCTCTTCGCCAGCCGCGCCGAGCTCGATCCGGCCGACATCGATTTCTGGGGCGAGCTGCCGATCGCCCCGGATGCCAGGCTCGCCGCCCTGGCGGCCAGCTACGACCTGGCGCTCGAGCCCGATCCGGCGGCGCCGAGCGTCGCCGACCACATGGAGCGGCTGCTCGGCGGACGCGCCGAGCCGGGCGACCGGGTGGCCCTCGGCGCCATCGACCTCATCGTGCGCCGGGTCGACGAGGAGGGCAGGATCACCGAGATCGGCCTCTCGCTCCGCCGGGTCGAGGAGTCGGTGCCTCGCGGACGCTGGCGCGACCGGCTCAGGCGGCGCCTGCTCCGCCGACCGAAGGCGGGCGACGATTCAGCCGAGGTTCCGGACAGCTCCTAGAGCGGTGCCGCCGGTTGCGGCGCGCTGTCGTAGCAGCCGAGCACCGACTGGTCGAAATCGATGAGCGAGCCGGTCATCATGCCGCTCTCGTCGGAGGCGAGGAAGGCGATCGCGCGCGCGACCTCGCTGGTCTCGAGCAGCCGGCCGAAGGGCTGGCGCGCCTTGGCCGCGTCGAGCCAGTCGTCGGGAGCGTTGTGCACGCCGGTCTGGATGGCGTGCTCGGCCGGCGTGTTCATCCAGCCGATATTGAGCCCGTTCGCCCGGATGCGGTCGCGCATCAGGGAATAGGCGACATTCTTGGTGAGGGCCGCCAAGGCCGCCTTGGAGGCGGAATAGGCGGTGATGAAGGGTTGGCCGCCATGGCTCGACATGGAGAGGATGTTGACGATCGTGCCGGCGATCCTCTCGCGCCGCATGATCTTCGCGGCATCCTGCATCAGGAAGAAGGGGGCGCGCACGTTGATCGCGAACATGCGCTCGTAAAGCTCCGGGCTGGTATCGAGAATCGTGCCGCGATCGGTGATCGCGGCGACGTTGACGAGGCAATCGACCCGTCCGAAAGCGTCGTCCGCCGCCTTCGTCACCCGGCGCACCGCCTCGAGGTCGCCGAGATCGGCGCGAACGAACACGGCCTCGGCACCGGCGGCCTCGAGATCGGCCCGCACTCGCTCGCCATGCTCGGCATTGCGGCCGCAGGTCACGATGCCCTTGGCACCGCGCTCGACGAAGAGGCGGGCCGTCGCCTCGCCCAGCCCCTGGGTGCCGCCCGTGACGATCGCCACCTTGCCCTCGAAACCGCCGCTCATCGCCGCCTCCCCGACCCGATTGAAGCCGGGGGCAGCCTACCAAGCGGCGGCGGGGCAGGCCAGCGCCGCCGTCAGGTGCCGGCGGCGAGGCCCTCGGAGGGGGCCGGCAGCGGCCGCCGCTCGCCCCGCCAGTCGAAGAGGCGGCGCAGGAGTCCGAGGAGCACGGCGTTGCGCATGCGCCTGGCCTCGATCATGACGGCGTTGATGTGGGCGGGGTCGTAGTTTCCGGCGAACAGCCGGTCGGTGGACATCGTCGTAGCCCCAATCGCGGCGCTGTGCGGGCGCCCAACTCGCTATGCTGCACTGCAATAGATCTGGCCATCGCACGGCTGGAAGCAACCGGCCGATCCCGCATGGCTCGAATGCGTCCCGGTTTTCAGTGTTTGGCCATGAAGGTGGCCAATCGGGCACAGCCTCGCGCCCGCCCGGCCCGGTGCATCGCCCGGATCCGGCCATAGGCCCGGCCGTCGCCCGCCGCGATGCCGGCGAGGCCGAGCGCCTCGCACGTGGCGCCGAGCGCCGGATCGGCGATCGCCCCGGCCAGCGCGCCACGCAAGGCTGCGACCGTCCATGGGCCGGCTCGCCTCGCGGTCACGAAGGGCAGGGCCGGGGCCGGCGGGCTCGCCGCCAGCACGCGCAGGCCCGCCACCGCGGCCGGGCGATGGCGGGCGAGCAGCGCCCAGGTGACGCAGTCGATGGCGGCGCAGTCGGCGTGTCCCGCGCGCACGGCATCCAGCGACGCCTCGTGCGCGCCTGTCTCGACGATGGCGGCAAAGAACGGCCGTCCGGCGGCGAAGGGCAGGGTGGCCGCTGCCAGCGCATTGGCGCCGGACTGCGAATGCGGTGCGTTGACCGCGGCGAGCGTGCCCCGAAGCTCGGCGAGCTGGCGCCAGGGCGCCGCCTCGCGCACCACGATCCAGGAGCGATAGTCGCCGCCGGCACAGCCCGGCAGCGCGTAGGTTGGCGTCGCCACGAACCGCACCCGGCCGGCGAGCAGGGTGACGAACGGAAGACCGCAGGCCTGGGCCAGCAGGAGCGCCGGGTCGGTCCAGAGCCCGACGAGGTCGCCCTCGCGGCCGAGCGCCCGCGGCACATCAGGGACGCCGGCCGCCACGAGCCGCTCGGCCACCGCCCGCCACAACCGATCGGTCGTCGGCCGCAGCTCCGGCAGGTCGTACATCGGCAGGGCGGCGATGGAGGCCTTCGGGCCCGGCCGGGACACGGCTCAGGCGGCACGCTGCTCGTCGAGGAACCGATCGAACGCCTCGAAGAACTGGTCGAAGGCGGGCGTGCCGGGCTTGACGACGTGGTTGGCGCCGTCGAGCTCGACGAATCGCGCGTTCGGAATCAGCGCCGCCATGCGTCGTCCCTCGGCGAGCGGGCACATGCGATCGTCCCGGCTGTGCAGCACGAGCGTCGGCACGGTGATCCGGGGCGCCAGCTCGCTGACGTCGACCATGGCGTTCATCCGCCAGATCCGCCCGGCATTCTCGGGCGTGATGCACAGGCGCTGCAGCTCGTCGAAGCTCGCCTTCTGCTCGGCCGTGCCCTCTGGCATGAAGGATTCGACGAAGAACTGGCGAAACGCCCGATTGGGCGAGCCCCAGCCGTGGCGGATCATCGCGGCCGCGGCATGGAACATGCCCTCCTCCTCGGCCGAGGAGCGGCGCAGGCGGCCGCGCGCATAGCTGCCGAGCAGGACGAGAAAGGCGACCCGCTCGGGATGCTCGACCGCGTAGCGGATCGAGAAGGCGCCGCCCTGCGAGATGCCGAAGAGCCCGAACCGGTCGAGACCGGCCGCGTCCGCGACCATCGCCATGTCGGCGATCATGGCCTCCTCGGAAATGTCGTCGACCTCCCAGTCGGAGAGCCCGTTGCCCCGCTGGTCGAAGCGGACGAGCCGGCAGCGCGCGGCGAACGCGGCGAGCATCGGCCCCCAGACCGGTGTCTGGAGCTCGTAGTCGAGATGGTTCAGCCAGTTCGGCGCCTTGAGGACCGGAGTGCCCCGGCCGATGGCCGACCAGGCGATCCGCACGCCGTCGGCGGCCGTGGCGAAGGCGATCTCCTGTGGCGGCGCCGCGATCGGCGGGGCGGACACGGCGACACCATCCGGTGTCCATTGCCAGACCCTGATCTGGCGCCCGATATTTTTCACGCGCTGCAGGCCGAGATCGTGGAAGGGGGCGGGGACGAGGTCGCCCACCACGCGGTGAATGTCGTCGGCGACGCAGATGCCGCCCGGCCGCGCCAGGGTCTCGAGACGGGCCGCGACGTTCACGGCATCGCCATAGACGTCATCTTCCTCGACGATCACGTCGCCCTGGTTGATGCCGATCCGATAGAGGATGCGGCGCTCCTCGGCGACGGCCGCCTCGGCCGCGCGAATGGCCTTCTGAATGCGGAGCGCCGCGGCGACCGCCTCGGTCGGCTCGGTGAGCTCGGCCAGCAGCCCGTCGCCCATGGTCTTGACGATGCGGCCGCCGGCGGCGGCGATCGCCGGCTGCATCACGCTTCGCCGGTGCGCCATGTGGCGGGCCAGCACATCCTCCTCGTCGGCCTCGACGAGACGGCTGTAGCCCGCCATGTCGAGCGCGAGAATGACCGCCGTGCGTCGTTTCAGGCATGCATCCGACATGCCGCCTCCGTGCGCGCGCCCCTCGCCCCTGTCGGAGCCCCGCCGGCAATTCTAGCGCCGGATCGGCCGACTGGCCATGATGGTCGAGGCGCGCGGTCGTTGCCGGTCGGGCAGCCAGGCAATAGGATCGGCGCCCGACAGCGAGAACCGATGGCGGGGGGCGGCACTGGAACGGTCGGGCCATGCGGCAGGGCGGAATCCGCGAGCCCTTTCGTGAGGGCGTCCCCGCCAGCGGCAACCGAGCCCGCAGCGCCGCGCGGCACGTCGGGCGAGGTCTTTCGCGCGTTTTTGAAGCTCGGCGTCACCTCGTTCGGCGGTCCGATCGCCCATCTCGGCTACTTCCGCGACGAGCTTGTCGTGCGGCGCCGATGGATCGACGAGGCCGGATACGCCGATCTCGTGGCCCTCTGCCAGTTCCTGCCCGGCCCGGCCAGCAGCCAGACCGGGCTCGCCCTCGGCCTGCTGCGCGGCGGCCCGCTCGGCGCCCTCGCCGCCTGGGCGGCCTTCACCCTGCCGTCGGCGCTGGCGCTCGTGCTGTTCGCCCTGGGTGCGGCCGCGTTCGGCGGGCCGGTCGGCACGGGCCTCCTGCACGGCCTGAAGATCGTCGCGGTCGCCGTTGTCGCGCAGGCCGTCTGGGGCATGGCGCGCAACCTCGCACCCGATCGTGAGCGCGCCAGCATCGCCCTCCTGGCCGTCCTGATCGTCGTCCTCGCCGCGGGCTCGCTCGGCCAGATCATGGCCATCCTGGCGGGCGGCCTCGCCGGGCTCCGGCTCTGCCGGGGCGGCGTCGCGCCGGCGGTCGGCCACCTGCGCTTTGGCGTGTCGAAGGCGGTGGGGATGACGGCGCTCGCCCTCTTCCTCCTGCTGCTCGTCCTCCTGCCGCTCGCCGCCGGCGCGACGCAGGGCCTCGCCCTCTTCGATGCCTTCTACCGCGCCGGGGCCCTCGTCTTCGGCGGCGGCCATGTCGTGCTGCCGCTGCTGCAGGCCGAGGTCGTGCCGCCGGGCTGGGTGGGCAACGATGCCTTTCTCGCCGGCTACGGGGCGGCGCAGGCCGTTCCGGGGCCGCTCTTCACCTTCGCCGCCTATCTGGGCGCCGTCGCCGGGTTGGCGCCCAACGGCATCCTTGGAGCGGCCATCGCCCTCGTCGCCATCTTCCTCCCGGGCTTCCTGCTGCTGCTCGCGGCACTGCCCTTCTGGGGCACGCTCCACTCGCGGCCCATAGCCCAGGCGGCGATGCGTGGCGCCAACGCGGCGGTCGTCGGCATCCTCGGTGCTGCGCTGTACCATCCGGTCTGGACCAGCGCCATCCAGGGCACCCACGATTTCGCGCTGGCTCTCACCGGCTTCGTGCTGCTGACCGTCTGGAAGCTCCCGCCCTGGATCGTGGTCGTCCTCCTCGCTTTGGGCGGGCTGGCGCAGGCGCTCCTGTAGCCCCGGGCCGGATCGGGCTCAGGCCACGATCTCGATCCCCGCTCCCGCGGCCGCCTCCCTGAGCGCCTCCATGCCGATCTCGGCCATCTTCAAGGGATTGGCCTTCTTCGGGTCCTGCTCGGCCTCGACCACCACCCAGCCCGAATAGCCGATGGTCTTCAACGTTTTCATGAAGGCGCCGAAGTCGATCGAGCCGTCGCCCGGCACGGTGAAGACCCCCTCGAGCACCCCTTTGAGGAAGCTCCAGTCGTTGGCCCTCAGCTTCTTGAGCACGTCGGCGCGGATGTCCTTGGTGTGGACGTGGTTGATCCGCTTGCCCCAGCGCTCCGTGGTGGCGATGACGTCGCCGCCGGCGAAGGTCAGGTGGCCTGTGTCCAGAAGGAGCCCGACCGCCTCGTCCGTGCTCTCCATCAGGCGATCGACCTCCTCCTCGATCTCGATCACCGTCCCCATGTGATGATGGAAGGTCATCGGGCACTGCTCGGCCCGAAGGAACTCCGCGAGCTTCGTGAGCTTCTCGCCGTAGCGCCTGATCTGGTCGGGCGTCAGCTTCGGCCGCTTCGACACCGGAATATCGATCAGGCCCTGCACCGTGCCGACCGTCTCGGCATAGACCATGACCGGGCAGCCCATCGCCTGGAACAAAGCGAGCTGCTCCCTGATCCGGCTCTTCTCCTCCTCGACCGTGACCTCGAGCAGCCGCCCGGAGAACCAGCCCGAGACCAGCTCGATCTGGTGGTCCTCCATGATCGGCTTCAGGACCTTCGGGTCCATCGGGAACTTGCCGCCCTTCTCGACCCCGCTGTAGCCGGCCTGCCGCGCCTCCCTGAGGCACTGCTCGAGCGTGGTCTCGCCACCGAGCTCCGGCAGGTCGTCGTTGCTCCAGGCGATGGGGGCGATGCCGAGACGAATGGCCATCTCTCAGACCCCCACCCGCTGCTTCTTCTTGCCTTCCTGGTGCGCCCGGCGCGCCTCCTTGACGGCCGGCCGCTCGCTCACCTCGGGCGTGCCGCACTCCCACCAGGAATTGTCGTTGCCGGTCCAGTCGGTCGGGTGCACGTCGATGTGGATCACCGTGGTCCGGTCGGCCGCCTTCGCGGCGCGCACCGCCTCCTCGAGATCGCCGATGCTCTGCACGCGCACGCCGATGGCCCCCATGGCCTCGGCATGCTTGGCGAAATCGACGCGGAAAGCGCCATTGGCCGTCCGGCAGGTGTCGAGCGAATTGTTGAAGGAGGGAACCCCCGTCGCCCGCTGCAGCCGGTCGATCACCAGGAACCCGCCATTGTCGCAGACCACGACGATCAGCTTGTGGCCGGCGAGCACCGACGAGTAGATGTCGGAGTTCATCATCAGGTAGCTGCCGTCGCCGACCATGACGAAGACCTCGCGATGCGGGTCGGCCATGGCCGCCCCCCAGCCGCCGGCGATCTCGTAGCCCATGCAGGAATAGCCGAACTCGCAGTCGAACGTGCCGACCCCCTTGGCCCGCCAGTTCATCGACAGCTCGCCCGGCATGCCGCCGGCCGCGGTCAGCGCCAGGTCGCGCTCGCCGGCGAGCCGGTTCACCGCACCCACGACATGCGCGTAGCTCGGCAGCTCCGCGTTGGTCGGACCCGAGCGGTGCTCGATGTAGTCGTTCCACTTGGCATAGAGCGCTGCCCCATGCTCGCGCCAGGCGGCCGGCGCGGTCCAGGAGCCGAGGCCCGCGCCCAGCTCCTCGAGCCCGACCTTCGCATCCCCGACCACCGGCAGGCTCTGGTGCTTGACCGCGTCGAAGCGGGCGGCGTTCAGGCCGACGAAATGCGCGTCCGGCGCGAAGAGCGTCCAGGAGCCCGTGGTGAAGTCCTGCAGCCGGGTCCCGACCGCCAGCACCACGTCGGCCTCGGCGGCGAGCTCGTTGGCGGAGGACGACCCCATGATGCCGATGGGCCCGACATTGAGCGGATGGTCGTGCAGCAGCACCGTGCGCCCGTTCAGGGTCTCGCCGACCGGAATGCCGTGCCGGGTGGCGAAGTCGGCGAGCACCGCCTCGGCGTCGCTCCAGCGCACCCCGCCGCCGGCGATGATGAGCGGCTTCTTCGCCGACTTGAGGAGCTGGACCGCCGCCTTCATCTGCACGGTGTCGGCGCGCCGCCGCTCGATCCGGTGCACCCGCGTCTCGAGGAAGCGCAGAGGGTAGTCGTAGGCCTCGGCCTGCGCGTCCTGGCACATCCCGATGAAGGCCGGGCCGCAATCGGCCGGATCGAGCATCATCGCCAGCGCCTGGGGCAGGGACGAGATGATCTGCTCCGGGTGGGTGATCCGGTCCCAGTAGCGCGCCACCGGCTTGAAGGCGTCGTTGACCGAGATCGTCGGGTCGCCGAAATGCTCGACCTGCTGCAGCACCGGATCGGGTGCCCGGCTGGCGTAGTAGTCGCCCGAGAGCAGGAGGAGCGGCAGGCGGTTGGTATGGGCCACCGCGGCGGCCGTCACCATGTTGGTCGCACCCGGCCCGATCGAGCTGGTCGCGATCATGATCTGCTTGCGCTTCCTCGCCTTGTTGTAGGCGATCGCGGCCAGGGCCATCGACTGCTCGTTCTGCCCGCGCCACGTCGGCAGCTCGTCCTGGACGGCTTCCAGCGCCTCGGAGAGGCAGGTCACGTTGCCGTGGCCGAAGATGGCGAAGACCCCGGGGAAGAGCGGCACCTCGTGCCCGTCCACCACCGTCCGTTGCGCCACCAGCCACTTCACCAGCGCCTGGGCCATGGTCAGCCGCACCGTCCGCATCGTTTCGCTCCCTCAGAGTTGCCGAGCCGCCCGGGCGGCGCCTATTGTCTAGCAGGCCGCAAGGGTGCCGTGAAGCCGCATGAAACGTACGTTCCATGCGCCCTTCCCGGCGGAACAACCCATTCAAGCAGCCGCCATTCATGCAGCCGGGGCCGGGGCCCTGGCAGGCCAGGGAGTAACCTCACCATGCTGCGCTTCGCGCTCTTCGGCGCCGGACGGATCGGCCGGATGCACGCGGACAACCTCGTCCGTCACCCCAAGGCCGAGCTCGCCTATGTCTACGACGTCGCGGGCGAGGCGGCGAAGGCCTGCGCCACGCGGCACGGGGCCAAGGTCGCCTCCGGCATCGAGCAGGCCCTGGGCGACAAGTCCGTCGACGCCGTCCTGATCGCGTCCTCGACCGACACCCATATCGACCTGATCCAGGCCTCGGTCGAGGCCGGCAAGGCGGTCCTCTGCGAGAAGCCCATCGATCTCGACATCGGCCGGGTCGACGCCTGCTGGCAGCGCATCAAGGGGCGCGAGCCCAAGGTCATGATCGGCTTCAACCGCCGCTTCGACCCCTCCTTCAAGGCCGTCCACGACGCCATCCGCAAGGGCGAGATCGGCGATCTGCGCCAGGTCATCATCACCAGCCGCGACCCCGAGGTGCCGCCCGTCGCCTACATGCAGGTCGCCGGCGGCCTGCTCCGCGACATGACCATCCACGACTTCGACCTCTCCCGCTACCTGCTCGGCGAGGAGCCGGTGAAGGTCGCCTGCTTCGCCCAGGCGCTGATCGCCCAGGAGGTGAAGGACCTGAACGACCACGACACGGCGATGATCATCCTCGAGACCGCCTCCGGCCGGCAGTGCTGCATCAACAACTACCGCCGTGCTGTCTACGGCTACGACCAGCGGATCGAGGCGATCGGCGAGACCGGCATGCTCAAGGCCGAGAACCGCCGCCCCAACACCCTCGAGCGCTGGGACGAGGCCGCCACCGAGCAGAAGGCGCCCATCCTCTACTTCTTCATCGAGCGCTACCAGGAAGCCTACAACGCCGAGATCCAGGC
>CAYMTA010000069.1:0-22400 GCA_964393275.1 uncultured Geminicoccaceae bacterium
TGGTGACCGTATGGGCGACCCTGGCATCCGCCGGGACGATTTGGGCGAGCTCCTCCGGCGGCAGCTCGCGATAGGTCGATTCGATCACCAGATCGCCGCCGAGGAGTGCCCGCGCGTCGCGGGCGAGCGTGTCGGTGAGGCTGGCGCGAAGCGAGCCGATGCCGGTGATCGTGGCGACCCCGAGCGTCAGGCAGCCGAGGATGATCAGGGCCGCCGCGCTGCTGCCGCGCAGATCGCGCCAGGCGATGCGCCAGAGCCCGCCCAGGATCACGATGCGGCGCCGAGAAGCGCGCTGGCCTCGACGTCGCCCGCATCCAGCCGGCCGCCCTGCATCGCCCGGGTCTCGTCGCAGAGCGACGCCAGCGTCGGATCGTGGGTGATGAGGAAGAGCGTCGCGCCATGCCGCTCGCGCGCGGCGAAGATCAGCTCGGCGATCTGCCGGCCGGTGGTCCGGTCGAGATTGCCGGTCGGCTCGTCGGCGAGCAGCAGCTCGGGCTCGTTGGCGAGGGCGCGCGCCAGCGCCACGCGCTGCTGCTCGCCGCCCGAGAGCTGGCCCGGATAGTGCTCGAGCCGGCCCTCGAGCCCGATCTCGGCGAGCCCGGCCCTGGCCCGCTCGAAGGCATCGCGCCGTCCGGCGAGTTCGAGCGGCAGCGCCACGTTCTCGAGCGCGGTCATGGTCGTGATCAGATGGAAGGACTGGAAGAGCACGCCCACCCGCCGGCGCCGGAAGAGGGCGAGCCCGTCCTCGTCGAGCGTGCCGAGATCCGTGTCCGCCACCCGCACGCTGCCGCTCGTCGGCCGCTCGATGCCGCCGATGATCGCGAGCAGGCTGGACTTGCCGGAGCCGGACGGACCGACGACACTCAGGCTCGTGCCGGCGGCGACGTCGAGGTCGATGCCTTTGAGGATGTCGACCGGACCGGCGCTGCTCCTCAGGGTCAAATGGACGTCACGCAAGCTGATCATGAGCACCGGATCTTCCATGTATTGCTGGCCCATCGACTGTCGGCATGGCTTCCAATCTGGGGCCCGCCGCCGCTTCCTCAAGCGCACGGGCATGGTTTGCCTTGCCGCCGTCTGCGCCGGTTGGACCGCGGCCCCCCTGCCGGCAGGTGCGAAGGGCCCCACACCCTGCCGCGTCGCCGTGCTGGGCGATTCGCTCACCGCCGGCTATGGCGTGGCCCTCGAGGACGCCTTTCCAGTGCGGCTCGAGGCGGCGCTCGATGACCAGGGCTACGCCTGCGCCGTGCTCGATGCCGGGGTCTCCGGCGACACCTCGGCCGGCGGCCTCGCCCGGCTCGACTGGGTGCTCGGCGACGATCCGACCCACCTCCTGGTCGAGCTCGGCGGCAACGACGCGCTCCGCGCCTTGCCCGTCGACGCCATGGCCGCCAACCTCGCCGCCATCATCGAGGGTGCCCAGGCCAGGGCCGTCCACGTCATGCTGCTCGGCATGCTCGCCCCGCCCAATCTGGGCTCCCGCTACACCGACGCCTTCGCCGCCGTCTTTCCGGCGCTCGCCGAGCGCTACGACGTGCCGCTCTACCCCTTCTTCCTCGACGGCGTCGCCGCCGAGCCGGCCCTGCTCAACGCCGACGGCATTCACCCCAACGCGGCGGGCGTGGCGGTGATCGTCGACCGGCTGCTGCCCGCCGTCACCGCCTGGCTCGACGGAACCGCCGGATGAGCCCCTGTCAAGCGCTCTTTGGGCTTGACGGCAGGCCGCCGCTGGCCTCGATTCGACCGGCACCGGGCCCCGGCGGACGGCGCTCGGAATCAGTGACTTACCCACATCTTGTTGATAATGATGGGGATAGTCGTGGTGATGTGCGTGAGCTTGTGGATAAGTCCCGGGACAGACGCGGGGCGCGGCGTGCATGGCCGGGTGCGCCCGTTGCGGCAAAACGCCCCCGTGGCATCTCGGGCCATCGCCCCGCCAGAGCCTCTGGCGCACCAACGACGCAATGGGATCGGGCGAAGCGGCCATGTCGGGCGGTGGCCCGGGCAGCGGCTTCAAGCAGGAGGACGACATGTCGGACTTGTACAAGGTCAGCGCGGAATGGGCAGCGACATCGCATTGCGACGCCTCCACCTATCAGCGCATGTACGACGAATCGATCACCGATCCGAACGCCTTCTGGCGTCGCGAGGCCGGCCGCCTGAGCTGGTCGAAGCCGCCGACCAGGATCAAGAACACGAGCTTCGCCGGTGACGTCTCGATCAAGTGGTTCGAGGATGGCGAGCTCAACGTCTGCTACAACTGCGTCGACCGGCATCTGGCCACCCGCGCCAACCAGGTGGCGCTGATCTGGGAGGGTGACAATCCCGACGTCGACCGCAAGATCACCTATCGCGACCTCTACCACAGCGTCTGCAAGGTCGCGAACATCCTCAAGGGCATGGGGGTCAAGAAGGGCGACCGGGTCACCATCTACCTGCCGATGATCCCGGCGGCCGTCTACACCATGCTGGCCTGCGCCCGCCTCGGCGCCGTCCATTCCGTCGTCTTCGGCGGCTTCTCGCCGGACAGCCTCGCCGACCGCATCATCGACTGCGATTCCAAGATCCTGGTGACCGCCGATGGCGGGCTCAGGGGCGGCCGCAGCGTGCCCTTGAAGACCAACGCCGACAAGGCGCTCGCCAAGTGCCCCAAGGACGTCAAGGTCCTGATGTTCCGCCACACCGGCATCGACGTGCCGATGACCAAGGGCCGCGACATCGACGGCATGCTCGCCATGAAGGAAGCCGACGACGAATGCGGCTACGAGGCGATGAACGCCGAGGACCCGCTCTTCATCCTCTACACCTCGGGCTCGACCGGCAAGCCCAAGGGGGCCCTGCACACCTCCGGCGGCTACCTCCTCTTCGCCGCCATGACCCACCAGTACATCTTCGACTACCAGGAAGGCGACGTCTACTGGTGCACCGCCGATGTCGGCTGGGTCACCGGCCACAGCTACATCGTCTACGGCCCGCTCGCCAACGGGGCGACGACGCTGATGTTCGAAGGCGTGCCCAACTACCCCGACATCTCGCGCTTCTGGAACGTCGTCGACAAGCACCACGTCACCATTTTCTACACCGCCCCCACGGCCATCCGCGCCCTGATGCAGAAGGGCGACGACCCGGTCAAGGCCTCGTCGCGCAAGAGCCTGCGGCTCCTGGGCTCCGTCGGCGAGCCGATCAACCCCGAGGTCTGGCGCTGGTACCACGACGTGGTCGGCGACGGCCGCTGCCCGATCGTCGACACCTGGTGGCAGACCGAGACCGGCGGCATCCTGATCTCGCCCTTCCCCGGTGCGATCGACCTGAAGCCCGGCTCCGCCACCGTGCCCTTCTTCGGTGTCGTCCCCGGCATCATCGACAATGACGGCAAGCCGGTCGAGGGCGAGGGCGAGGGCAACCTCGTCATCAAGGACAGCTGGCCCGGCCAGATGCGCACCATCCACGGCGACCACGAGCGCTTCATCCAGACCTACTTCACCACCTTCCCCGGCGTCTACGTCACCGGCGACGGGGCGAGGCGCGACGCCGACGGCTACTACTGGATCACCGGCCGCGTCGACGACGTCATCAACGTCTCCGGCCACCGCATGGGCACCGCCGAGGTCGAAAGCTCGCTCGTCGCCCACCCCGCCGTCGCCGAGGCCGCCGTCGTCGGCTTCCCGCACGACATCAAGGGCCAGGGCATCTACTGCTACGTCACCCTGCAAAACGGTATCGAGCCCTCCGAGGCCCTGCAGAAGGACCTCGTCCGCCACGTGCGCAGCGACATCGGCCCCATCGCCAGCCCCGACTACATCCAGTGGGCACCCGGCCTGCCGAAGACCAGAAGCGGCAAGATCATGCGCCGGATCCTCAGGAAGATCGCCGCCAACGAGCACGACGCCCTGGGCGACACCTCCACCCTCGCCGACCCCAGCGTCGTCGACGACCTGGTCGCCAACCGCAAGGGGGCCTGAAGCTACAATAGGGGAAGGATGTGGGGAGGATGATCCTCCCCACGCCCCTTCGCGATTTTATTCGGCGGGCGTGCGAGCGGGTGGGCGCTGTGGCATAAGCGGTTGCATTGCAACCCTGGCGGGGCCGTGCATGCCCACTTCGGCCGAGATCGACCTCTTCACCGACCTGAAAGCGGCGTTCGCCCGGCGCGCCGCCGAGCTGCGCGCCAAAGGCGTCAGCGAGGCCGCCCTGATCGGCTCCCGGGCCAGGGGCACCGCCACCGCCCGGAGCGACATCGACCTCCTCCTCGACCTCACACCCGACGCCACCTTCGGCCTCCTCGACCTCGTGACCCTGAAGGACGACCTCGAAACCGCCCTCGGCCACAAGATCGACATCGCCTTCAAGAGCAGCCTGCGCCCCTACATCAAGGCCCGCATGCTCCGCGACGCTCGGGCCCTGCTCTGACGCCGCCATGGCCGATCACGATCGCACGCGCCTCGCCGACCGCCTGAAGCGACGCGCCGTCGAGCGCTGCCTGGAGATCGTCTCCGAAGCATCGCGCAAGCTGCCAGCCGATTTGAAGGACTCACACCCGACAATCCCGTGGCGTGCCATCGCCGGCATCGGCAACGTCCTGCGCCACGACTACGACGAGGTCGACCCCAGAATCATCTGGCAAGCAGCAACCGCGGAAATCATTCCGCTGCGCAACGTCGTGGACGCGATCCTTCGATCGAAGCGCTGAGCGCAAGCTCAGGCGTCCGGCTGCAATGCACCCAAGCCATCGCCCTCTTGGCGATCCGTAACTTCCGGATTACATTCGGTCGATGATCGAGGTCCGCCAGACGGTCGTCTTTGCCAAGTGGCTCGACCGGCTGAAGGACAGGCGCGGCCGTGCCGCATCCTGGCGCGGATCGATCGCCTGGTTGTCGGTCATGTGGGTGACGCCAAGCCGGCGGGTGCCGGCCTGGGCGAGCTCAGGATCGACCATGGTCCGGGCTATCGTGTGTATTTCGTGCGGCGCGGCGCGCTGCTGATCATCCTGCTCTGCGGCGGCGACAAGGGCAGCCAGACCAGGGATATCGTCCAGGCAAAACGCCTGCTGGAGGAGTTCGGCGATGACCGCTGGGACGCTGCCGTTCGATAGTGCCCGGCATCTGGAAACCGAGGAGGATATCGCCTTCTACATCCAGGCCGTGCTGGAGGAGAACGACCCGGCGCTCCTCTGCCACGCGCTCGGCCAGGTGGCCCGGGCCAAGGGCATGACCCAGTTGGCCCGCGACACCGGCCTCGCCCGCGAAGCCCTCTATCGCGCCCTCAGCGCCGACGGCAATCCCGAGCTGGCAACCGTCATGAAGGTCCTGAAAGCTCTCGGCCTGCGCCTCTCGGCCGAACCGGCAAGACCGTGATCGAACGTAGGGGACACCTCCCTTTCTAACCATGCGTGTCTTCGCGCATGGTTAAAAAGGGAGGTGTCATCGCACCTGTCTAGATCTAGCCGTGGACTCGGCCAGGACGTCAGAGAGGAATTGCAGGCAATGCGAATCGAGCCGAAATCTCCGAAGTCGTGCGCCTGGTATCTGCGCCCGTTCTTCTGGAACCAGCGGCGCAAGTACGGGCGCGTGCTCGATGCGGCGCTGCTCTGGGCCCGGGCACCCCGGCTGTTCCTCGGCGTGGCGCTGCTCTACGGCATGATCGATCGCCGGAGCTCGCCACTCGAGCCCGCCCTGCGATCGCTGGTGACGGTGCGGGTCTCGCAGATCAATCACTGTGCGTTCTGCGTCGACATCAACAGCGCCACGTTGCTCGGGCGCGGCATCGCCCCGGCCAAGCTGGAAGCGCTCGCGAGCTGGCGGGAAAGCCCGCTTTTCTCCGCGAAAGAGCGCGCCGCCCTGGATTTCGCGGAGGCGATGACCCGTTCGGGCGACGGGGTCGAGGACCGCCATGTGGCGGCCCTGCGCCGCCACTTCGATGACGACGGCATCGTCGAGCTGACCGGCCTCGTCGCCTTTCAGAACATGTCGAGCAAGTTCAACAGCGCGCTCGGCGTGCCGGCGCAAGGCTTCTGCCGGCTTCCACTCGAAATCGATGGTGGCGGCCGAAGCAGCCGCGACGACGAAATCGCCACGATTCGCCCTGAGCCACCCTCCTGATCGAAGAGCCGAGGAAGTTTCATGCAATCGGGGTATCAGGCAAACAGCATGGCAGCTTCCCGCTCCAAGCACAGAGGTGCCAAGGTGCTGGAAACGCTTGGAGGGTTGTTGGAGGATGGCGCATCATCAGCGCCTGGAAGGTGGGCGAGCATGGCAGGCAACGCTACGAAGCACTACTCGGCGGACGAGTTGAAGACGATGCGGGCGAAGGGTGACTACGTCCCGACCGCACCCGAAGCTCCCGAGATCGAGCTCGACGAGGTCTTCTGGCAGTCCGCCCGCCTCGTCATGCCCGCGCCCAGGAAGGAAGCCATCTCGCTCCGTGTCGACCAGGACATCCTCGACTGGTTCCGCGCCGAAGGCCGCGGCTACCAGAGCCGCATGAACGCCGTGCTGCGGGCGTATGTCGAGAGTCGGCGGGAGCAGGCAAGGAGGGGAGCGTAATGCCTCGCTGGAGGGGCGTCTTCTTCATTGCCGACGCGAGCGGCCGGATCGGCAGGCTTGCGGGTATCCACAGAGACCAATCGTAGCTACCTTGAACAGGGCGGTGCCCAGCTTCGTCGAGCCCCTTGCCTCGAAGAGGCTGAAAGAGTCTCGTGGACCCGAGATCTGCCCACAACGGGGCTTAAGAAAACAAAAGAGAAATACCGGGAGGATGACCCTCCCGGTACCCGCCAAAATTGCTCGATATCTACAAATTGCGTTTCTTTTAGAGTGAAGATAGAATTTCCTTCCTCATAATCTCTTGCGCGTTGACATTAGCGCGTATTGGGACACCTCCCTTTTCAACCATGCGCGCTGACGCGCATGGTTGAAAAGGGAGGTGTCCCCCACGGGTCCAAGTGAGAAGTAACGGTGGGGCCAGGGGAGGCGCGCCTCCCCTGCTTTTGCCCTTCCGATCCTTGGCGCATCCTGAGTCCAGGGGACTGGTTCCTCATTGAGAAGGGACAGGTGACAGACGCGTCAGCTCAGCTTTTGGGCGATCTCGACGAGGCGGCGGGCCTGATGGCTGATGGCCGATTTCATGTCCTCGGTGAAATCCGTGCCCTGGGTGTGGCTGTAGCCGTAGGGGTTGCCGCCGGTCTTGTAGATGACCGCGTCGGTGTAGCCCGGGGCGACGACGATCCCGCCCCAGTGCATGATGGTGGCATAGAAGGAAAGCAGGGTCGTTTCCTGCCCGCCATGCGGGTTCTGGGCGGATGTCATCGCCGATACCGGCTTGTTGGCCAGCCCGCCCTTGCTCCAGACGCCGCCGAGCGTATCGATGAAGGCGCGCATCTGGCTGGCCATGATGCCGAAGCGGGTCGGCGCCGAGATGAGATAGGCATTCGCCCATTCCATGTCCCCGGCGGTGGCGGCAGGGACATCGGCGGTCTTCTCGGCCTGCGCCCGCCATGCATCGACTCCGGCGACGACCTCGTCCGGCGCGGTTTCGGGTGCCTTCAACAGCCGCACTTCCGCACCGGCCGCCTTTGCCGCCTCGGCGGCGATGGAGGCCATCCGATGGTTGGTGCCGTAGCTCGAATAGTAGATTATGGCGAGTTTGACGGTCATGATCTTTCTCCTGTCAGTTGGGTCGATCGAAGGTAGCTGCGCGTCGCGGCAAGCTTGCGGTTGGCCGCCGGTGGCTGCCGGTGCACCAGCCAGCAGGCTTCGGACCGCGTGTCAAATGTCCGCGCCGGAACGCCGGTCGCGCATCGCGTCGACACTCCACGGGCCGGGGCCGGCGAAGACGAGATAGAGGAACACGAAGCAGAAGAGGATCGCCGCATCGCCCCCGTTGATCCCGGGATAGAAGCTCTGCGGCGCATGTCCGATGAAGTAGGCCGCCGCCGCCATGCCCGAGGTCAGGAAGGCGACCGGGCGAGTGAACAGGCCCAAGATCAGCAGGGCGCCTCCGACAAGCTCGATCACACCGGCAATCCAGGGCAGCGTAAAGGCGTCAGGTGTGCGGCCGGTATCCGGAAAGCCCAGGATCTTATCCGTTCCGTGCGCGAAGAAGATCAAGGCGGCCATGATTCGCAGGACACTGAGCATGCGCGGGGCCCAAATGGTTTCAAGCTCACGGGTGTTCATTCTGGTTTCCTTTTCTCTGTCAGGATTCGGTTCGGTGAATTCCGAGAGTCTGTTGGCCGACGAGCGCCTCGAGCACATCAAGAGATATCGATGCTTCCTTCTGGAGCAAGGTCCGGCGGCAGTGGCAGGTTTCCGGCTCGATCGGTGACAGCGGACAGGGACTTGTCCGGATGGGCGAGCCGGCCGGGCAGCTTCGACGCCTCGTGAGCGTAGGGGACACCTCCCTTTTTAACCATTTCGCGGTGACGCCAAATGGTTAAAAAGGGAGGTGTCCCCGCACCGGCAGCTCGCCGGTCAGACGCCCGTCACCTCGCTCGCCAGGATGGCGCCGCGGGAGGCCATGAAATAGAGGCCCATGTGGTGCGTCTCGGCCTTGGGGTGGGCGGCGGTGTCGGGCAGGCCGAGGGCGCGGGCCGCGGCCAGCGGCAGGTCGTAGGTGGCGCAGGCGGGCTCGAGCACGGCGATGTCCTTGAGCGTCGGCATCAGGCCGTGATTGCGGGCCGAGAGCATGGTCAGGACGAAATCCATGACGCAGATGTCGGTGCAGATGCCGGTCGTCAGGATCGCTTCGAGGCGATGCGCGTTGACCCAGTCGACCACCTTGTTGTGGCTGGTGCCGTGGCCCTTGAAGGTCGGCTCGATGGCGCCGACGAAGCCGTTGATGCAGTCCTTGCGGATCAGCAGCGCATGGGCATTGCTCTCGAGCCAGGCGAGCTCGGGCACGAGGTTCTCCTCGCCGGTGCCGCGCTCGCAATGCGGCGGGTAGGGCGGCTCGGGCTTGCCCGGCTCGTGGGTATCCAAAAAGGCCAGGATCGGCCGGCGCTCGCCGGCGAAGGCGCGGGCCAGCCGGTCGGTCTCCTCCACCATGGCGCTGACCTGCGCATCCGGCGCCGGCGGGGCGAGGTTGCCCGCACCCACCGTGCAGAAGCCGACGACCTGGTCGATGATGACGAGGCCCGTGGGTCGGGCCGCGACGTCGAAGGGCCGCAGCGCCAGCGGCATGGCCTCGGCCAGGGTGGTGATCAGGGTCGGTGTCGACATGGGATGGGCTCCTCCACTTGACCGGCTCGACTCGACGGGGGACTAAACAGGGCAAGCGACGCGCATGCAACGTCTGACGGGAGAGAGCCCTTGCGAATCGGCGTGATCGGCTGTGCCGGGCGAATGGGCCGGGCCAACCTGGCCCGGCTTCTGGCGACCGATGGGGTCGAGCTCGCCGGCGGCACCGAGCGGCCGGGCCACGCGGCGATCGGCACGGATCTCGGCACCCTCGCCGGCCAGGAGCCGATCGGCGTCCCCTGCACCGACGACCCGGCCCTGCTGATGAGCCGCGCCCATGCGGTGATCGAGTTCTCCACCCCCGCCGCCACCACCGCCAACGCGGCGCTGGCCGCCACCCACGGCTGCGCCCACGTGATCGGCACGACGGGGCTCGAGCCGGCCGACCGGGCGGCATTGGCCGATGCGGCGAAGCGCACAGCGATCCTCTGGGCGCCCAACATGAGCCTCGGCACCAACCTGCTGCTCGGCCTCGCCGAGCAGGTCGCGGCGACGCTCGGGGTCGAGTTCGACATCGAGATCGTCGAGATGCACCACCGCCACAAGGTCGATGCCCCTTCCGGCACGGCGCTGGCCATCGCCGAGGCCGCCGCCAAAGGCCGCGGCCGGCCGCTCGACGAGCTCATCCAGCGCGGCCGCGACGGGCTCACCGGGCCGCGGCCGGTGGGTGCCATCGGCCTCGCGGCCCTGCGCGGCGGCGACGTGGTCGGCGACCACACCATCATCTTCGCCGCCGACGGCGAGCGGCTCGAGCTCAGCCACAAGGCCTCGAGCCGGGCCATCTACAGCGCCGGCGCCGTCCGCGCAGCGCTTTGGGCAGGCCGGCAGCCGCCCGGGCTCTACGGCATGAAGGACGTGCTCGGGCTCTGACCGGTCAGACCTTCGCCGCCAGCCACGCCCTTGTCGCCGCCGCCTGGGCCTCGAGGACCGGTGCCATGGTCGGATGGGCCAGCGTGCGCTCGTGCCAGGCGACGAGCCCGGGCGGCAGGTCGAGCTTCAGCCCCAGGTGCTCCAGCATCAGCCGCGCCATGAGCAGGGTCGGCGGATAGGGCAGGTCGGCCAGGGTCAGGCCCGGCCCGGCGAGCCAGGGCCGGGGCGTGGTCATGGCCGCCAGATCGGCGAGCCGGGTGCGAAGGAGCGCGCATTGGCGCTCGACCAGGGCGGGGTCACGGCCGGCCGGCGTCATCTGCGGGAAGAGGGCACGGATCACCGGCTCCAGCCGGGTGTCGTGAAAGCTGGCGAGCTGGCGCACCCTGGCCCTGGCGCGCGGCCCCCCCGGCAGGAGCGGCGGGTCCGGCCACGCCTCGTCCAGATACTCGTTGATGACCTCGCTCTCGGTCAGCACCAGATCGCCGGCCTCGAGGCCGGTGACGACGATGGCGGGAATGGTGCCGGCCGGGACGATCGCCTTGTAGGCCGCCGAGCCATAGCCGTCCGGGGGCGGCAGGGCCTCGTAGGGCAGGCCCTTGAGCCTGAGCGCCAGCTCGACCTTGGCGGCGAAGTTGCTGATCGGCATGGTGTAGAAGGTCAGCTTCATCGGTGCACCGGTGGCCAGGGTTGGGCGAGCCAAAGGGCGAGCGGGCGCAGGTTCATGGGTGCCCGGAAGACCTCGGCCTCGAGGTCGATCGCCGCCGGCAGGCGGAAGAGCAGGCCGCGCCGCTCCACCACCTCGGCGAAGAGCGCCTTTCGAAGCTCGGCCGCCTCCGCCGCCAGATCGAACGCCTCGAGCTCGGCGGCGAAGGCGAGGTTGATGCCGATGAGCGCCTCGCTCGTCTGGAAGGAGGCATCGACATCGCCCGGCGCATGCGCCACCGGGCCGCCATCCGCCGTCACGATCAGCCGGGCGGCGCGACCTGCCCCGGCTTGCTTGAAATTGACGGCGAAGAGCCTCTCCAGCGTCGCCTGCACCTTGGCCGGATCGACCGCATCGCCGAAGCCGTAGCGGCGGGCGAGGAAGGGGCCGAGGACGCACCCCAGCAGCAGAGCTTCACGAAGGGGCCCGTCCTGGTCGAGCCGGAAGCGGCTGCCGTCCCAGAGCGCCTCCTCGTAGGCCTGCCGGCCACGCGCCGCCGTTGCCCGCCATGCCGAGGCGAGATCCGTCCTGCCGGCCGCCTCGGCGAAGGCCGCCCCACCCAGGAGGGCCGCCAGCCAGAGCCCGCCGCAATAGGCGGACGGGCCCAGCATCGGGATGTTGTCGAAGGTCTGGTCCGGCAGGCCGTCATTCTCGATCAGCCCGTCGCCGTCGCGATCGAAGCGGCCGAGCGTCCGAAGCGCCAGCTCGACCGTCGGCAGCATGCGCCGCCGCCAGTCGATACCCAGGACCTGCCCGGCCCGGGCGATGGCGATCACGAGCTGCGCGTTCAGATCCTTCCAGGTCGTGGCGTCCCGCCAGGTGTAGCCGCTGGCCAGATGGAACGGGTCCTCCTCGGGTGCGCCCAGATCGTGCGGCGCCATGCCGGCCACCTTGATCGGCATGAGGGCGCCCGAGAGCGTGTGCCGCCGCAACCGCCCGTCGGCCCGCGGCAACTGGCGGGCATAGTCCTCCAGCACCAGCGCCTCGAGCTCGGGAAAGGTCGCGAGCACCGCCTCGGACGCGTAGATCCACAAGTCCATGGTGGCATAGAGCGCGTAGTCGGGGCATTCGATCAGGGCGAAATGCGCGGGCTCGCCCGATTCCGGCTGGGCGGCCGCGGCGACCGTGCAGCCATCCACCAGGAAGGAGAGCATCTGCAAGGCGAGGCCGCCCGCCTCCGGCGCATCGCCCTGCCGGTCGGCCACGTTCCGCTGCCAGCCGGCCACCCTCGCCGACCATTGCGGTGCCGCATCGAGCGCGTGCTCGGCCATCGCCAGGGCGTTGCGGCCGGAACGGCCCCATTTTTCCGTGTAGCGCCGCCAGTGCCGCCGGCCGAGACCGAAGCGAAGCAGCGGGAAATCCCAGGCCACCACCGCCTCGATCACCCGCTCCTCACCCGGCTGGAGCGTGCAGCTCGCAGCGATGGCGGCGGTCGGAACTGCCGTGTCCCGGTCGTCGAACGGCGCCTCGACCAGCCAGGGCTCGCATGCCGGCAGGCGGCCCTCGCCGGCGAACGCGCTCCAGAGCGCCCCCCCGTCGCCCGCGCCGTCGAAGGCGGCAAGGCTCTCGACCCTGAGACCCGGCTGGCGGCGGAGCGCCAGCACCATCTCGCCGACACCCTCCTCGTCGATGGCGTCGCCCGCAGCGACCCGGCCCATCCGCACTGCCGCCAGCGCCTGATGGTCGACCAGCTCGTTGAAGTTGCCGACCCCGGCCCGGTGCGGCCGGCCGCGGCCGAAGCGGCCGAACCAGCCGTTCATGTTCGGCCAGTGCGCCAGGAGGGTCACCGCGATCGGCTCGGGCCCCGGATTGGCGAGGGTCCAGGCGAAGAGCGCCAAAGGCAGACTGCTCGCCTCGAGATCGTGCGGCACGAAGGGCCCGCGCGCTTCGAGCGCCGCCCGGGCTCCGCCCGTCGCCGCCGCCGGCCACGCCAGCCGCGCCCAGGGAAAGAGGAATTCGGCCTCGGCCGGCGCCTCGGCGAACGTCCAGGCGGCGAGCCTGCAGTCCTCGGGCCGTGGCTGCAGCGCCGTCGTGCTGGTGCCCTTCGGCCCCGCCACCCTGAGCGCGAACCCGGCCGCCGGCTCGCGGAAGAGGTGGACGGCGCCGGTCTTCAGCGTGAAGCGGGTGAAGGCCCCGGTGCGATCGAGGCTGACCGCCCCGGTGCCGATGCCGCCCAATGGCAGGGCCGGCTCGGCGGGTCCGGCCAGATGCCCCGCCGTCTTCGGCCGCTGCGCGATGAAGCGATGCGCCGGATCGACCCGCCACGCAGCCCGCATCGATGCCCGCTCAGCGCGTCAGTTGGCGAGGTGCCACTTCTTCTGCTCCTCGGCGAACCAGCCGCTCATGTGGTTCAGGCTGATCCAGTGGTTGACGTAGTTGATCCAGACCTGGTCGGCCTGCGGCAGGAGGAAGGCGCCGGGGCGGCGCGAGCGCGGCTCCTCGACCTTGACCAAAGCGAGCTCGGGGTAGGTGGCGACGAGCTGCGCCGCGTCGACATTGCTGGTGACGCTCGCCGTCGCCCGGCCGGAGATCACCTCCTGCCACTCGCGCGCCGGCGCCTCGACCGCCTTGATCTGGGCGTGCTGGAAGTAGCTCCTGGCCTGCTGCTCGAAGACGGTGCCGAGGGTCACGGCGATGATCACGTCCGGCTGGTCGAGATCGGCCCAGCTCGCGAATTTGTCGACGTTGGCGGCCAGCGTCATCGGCACGGTCGAGAACTCGACATAGGGATCGCTGAACCCGGCGACCGCGGCGCGGTCCATGCTCAAGGAGGCGCTCGTGGTGATGTCGTACTTGTCGGCGACGATGCCGGCGACCAGCGTCTTCCAGTCGGTCGGCACGTACTCGATGGTCACGCCCATGTCGGCGGCGAGCTTCTCGACGGCGTCGATGTCGTAGCCCTCGAGCTTGTTCGAGCCCGGGTCGCGAAAGCTCATCGGGTTGAAATCGCCGGTCGTGCCGACCCGCAGCACGCCGCTCTCGAGGATTTTCGGCAGGCGCGACTGCTCCTGCGCCAGGGCGCCACCGGCGGCCGCCACCAGACCGAGGACGAGCACCGCCAAGCCGCGCAGATCGAGCCGACCGGACATTCCGTTTCTCCCTGACAAGGGGTTTCCCTGGCCGCCGGGTATGCAGCGGCGGCATCGCCTTGTCCACTTGGGCTTGCCGTGCGGACGCAGATGCGTAGCTTGGCAAGGCGGCAGCACACGGGCAGGACATGGCCGAGACGATCATCAGCCTGGATGGCGTGACCAAGCGCTTCGGCACGTTCCAGGCCCTGAAGAAGGTCGACCTTGCCGTCGCCCTCGGCGAGCGGGTGGTGATCTGCGGGCCGTCAGGCTCCGGCAAGTCCACGCTGATCCGCTGCATCAACCGGCTCGAGGAGCACGACGAGGGGCGCATCGTCGTCGACGGCCGCGAGCTCGACCAGGACACGAGGAACGTCGCTGCCATCCGCCGCGAGGTCGGCATGGTGTTCCAGCAGTTCAACCTCTTCCCGCATCTGACCGTGCTCGACAACCTGACGCTCGCTCCCATGCGCGCCCGCAAGATGAGCCGCAAGGAGGCCGAGGAGGTGGCCCGGCTCTATCTCGAGCGCGTGCACATCCCCGAGCAGGCCGACAAGTACCCGGCCCAGCTCTCGGGCGGCCAGCAGCAGCGCGTCGCGATCGCCCGCTCGCTCTGCATGCGGCCCAAGATCATGCTGTTCGACGAGCCGACCTCGGCCCTCGATCCGGAGATGATCAGCGAGGTGCTCGACGTCATGGTCGCGCTCGCCCGGGACGGCATGACCATGATCGTCGTGACCCACGAGATGGGCTTCGCCCGCGAGGTCGCCGACACCATGGTCTTCATGGATGCCGGCGAGATCGTCGAGAAGGCTCCCCCCGCCGACTTCTTCGCGAAGCCCAGAAGCGAGCGCACCAGCCTTTTCCTGAGCCGCATCCTTGGCCACTAGAGGAGCTGCCAACCGGCTCTTGCCGGCCGTCCCGGCGCTGCTCCTGGCCCTCCTGCTCGCCGGCTGCGGCGGCAACTACACCTGGGGCTGGTACGTCGTCTCGCCGCTCAACGCCCAGGGCCAGGGCAACATCGCCTTCCTCCTCGGCGGCATGTGGCAGACCATCAGCGTCTCGGTTCTGGCCATCCTGCTCTCGATCCCGCTCGGCCTCCTCGTGGCCCTGCCCGGCTTCGGCCGCAACCGGATCGGCCGGGCCTGCAACCGCGCCTATGTGGAATTCATCCGCTCGATCCCGATTCTGCCCTTGATGCTCTGGGTCTATTACGGCCTGCCGGTGCTCACCGGGATCAACCTCGACCCGTTCACCGCCGGCATGCTGACGCTCATCATCTCCGACAGCGCCTTCGAGGCGGAGATCTTCCGGGGCGGGCTGCAGTCGATCGAGCGGGGCCAGCACGAGGCGGCCGACTCGCTCGGCCTCTCGGCCCTCGACAAGCTGCGCTTCGTCATCCTGCCGCAGGCGATCCGCCGCATCCTGCCGCCGCTCGGCAACCAGTTCATCTACGTCCTGAAGATGTCCTCGCTGCTCTCGGTCATCGGCGTCTTCGAGCTGACCAAGAAGGCGAACGAGCTGGTGGTGACCCTCTACCGGCCGCTCGAGGTCTACAGCTTCCTCATCCTCGAATACTTCCTCCTCGTGGTGGTCATCTCGATGGGCGTGCGTTGGCTCGAGCGGCGGATGGGCGCCGACCAGCGCCAGCGCGCCCGCTGACCGCCAGGGCAGGCCGGCAACGATATCTTAACGGTAGTGGGCTAGGCTCGCTTCTCAGGGCCGGCAGCGGCGCCGCCCGGGAACGGGGAATGCGCCTTGCCTGGCACCACGCCACCACGAGCGACCGGTCCATCGAGCGAGGCCCACCCCGCCAGTTCCGCTCGTGCCGAGCCGCGCTGGTTCGCGGCGCATGAGCTGCGCACGCCGCTCCAGGCGATCAAGGGCGGGGTCGAGCTGCTGCTCGAGGCGCGGGGCGCCGGGCTGCGGCCGGAGCTGCTCGACGTCGTGACCCTGATCGCCACCGCCGCCATCGATCTCGAGCGCCAGCTCGACCTTCTGGCCGAGCTTTCCGCCCTCGCCCACGCCATCCGTCCCGGCCCGCGCGCGGTCGCCTTGCGCGATCTCCTGGCCCGCCCGGAGATCGCGCAGGCGCTCATGCCGCCGGCAACGCCGGCGGGGCTCCCAGGCACCGTTCGCGTGCTGGTGGCGCCGGAGCTCCTCGGTCGCGCCATGACATTGCTGGCGCAGGCCCAGAGTGGCGCGCGCGCACGTTTGTCCTGCGACTGTGTCGTGGTCGACGCGGCCTCGGTCCGCCTCGGGCTCTGCTTCGTCGCCTGCGGCAGCGGCGCCGGAGCGGTGGCGCTGCGGCTCGCCCGGGAACTGCTCGAGCACGCCGCCGTTGTCATGAGCGGCGGTGCGGTCCGTGGGCTCGAGCTGACGATGCGTCGCTGCTGACCCCGTCCCTCGGCACGGCGGCGACATCCGAAGGCAAAGGCTCGGGCGGTTGCGTCTCGGGCGCAACGTGATGAGGCCCGCTTCGAGCACAGCACTTGGCTTTCACTTGATTTTCCGGTCTTGCAGGCTAAGGGTCGAGGGGTCATATGAAACGTGCATACGATCTTGGTGAGCGTTCGGCCCCGAAACGCGAGACTGCGCGGGCGGTCCATCGTATCCAGATTCGGTTCTGGACATGAGATGTGCGAGTGAGCGTGACGTGGTGCGCCATCGCTTCGATGCCGTGCCGTGACCGGGTCCGACTGTGACCGAGCCCAACTGTGACCGAGATTGACGATCGGCATGGGCTCCATGGGTCGAGCGATCGGGATCGCGCGCCGGGCGACGTGGCGGTCCGGCGCATTTTGGGCCAGTTGGTGGCTACGCCAGGGCGAGTTGGCGGCCGGTGACGGCGACAAGTCGGTTGAAATGCCCGATCGTTGATCGGGTGGGCCTGGGGTCGGCAAGTGCCGTGGCTGCAGGCCCGCAAGCGCAGCGGCGGGCATTGATGCCGGGGCGTTGGCACAGCGGCGGCGCGATTCGACCGCAGACCACAGCCAAGAGACGATCGACAAGCTCTGGAAAGGATACGGGTGAACAGCAACAATCGGAACTCCATGTTCCCGTTCCGCCGCGGCGGCGGGAAGAAGCGCGGCAAGCCTGGCGGGGGCGGCAGCGGCAGTGGCGGCGGACGCCGCCAGGGGGGTCAGGGCGGCGGCCGGCGGATCCCGGGCTCGGCCCAGGAGCTGCTCGGCGTGCTCCAGCCGACGACCAAGTCGCTGGCCCAGGTGCTGGCCGGCCATACCCGCGCCTCGGGCCAGCTCGTGCATGCGCGCAACGTCCTAGGCCAGGCCGAGCGACTGGTCGACGAGCGGGCCATCGATCGCCTGCCGCCGGCGCAGCGCGAGGAGTTCTTCGAGCAGGTCGCGCGTCTCAAGCTGACCCTGGCCGACGCCGAGCGCGAGGCCGAGGTCGAGGCGGAGACGGAGGTCGCGGCACCCGTGGCGCCCATGTCGATGGACCGCCTGCGGGCGCTGGCGCTCAGCATCGCGACCGGCGGCCCGGCACCCGGCGAGGCGGAATCGAGCGGGACGTCGGCGAGCGAGAAGGCGACCGACGCGACCGTCGAGACGCGGTCGGCCGAGCCTGCCGAGACCGGAGCCGACGACGACGCGACCGCCGATGAGGCCGCCCCTTCGGCCGAGTCGAGCGACAAGCCGGCGCGGCCGAAGCGTGCCAACACGCTGCGGCTCAAGACGCTCCGTCATGAGCCCGCCGACGAGGACGGCCTGCGCCGGCCCGAGCCGGCCCGCTGATCCGGCACGAAAAGCGCTGGCTCCATGCCATGGGCGTGATGCCCGGGTGGCGGGCCGAGCCGCCATTGCCCAGGAGTCGGCCGCTTAACGGATTCTTGTCGGGTGGCCGGCTATAAGGGCGCCCGTGCGGCGCCGAGGCTGAAAGACGTTTGTTCGCACCGCCGATTGAACTATCTTTCCGACGGGTGTCGTCGGCTGCGGCCGGCCGGCTACTGTGTCGATGGGGAACGATGAGCGACGGCAACAACGAGGAGCGGATCGGCAAGGGGGATGTCGCGACCAAGACGCGCACCCGCACCCAGCGCCCCTCGCTCTACAAGGTCCTGCTCCTGAACGACGACTACACGCCGATGGAGTTCGTCGTCCACGTGCTCGAGCGATTCTTCAACAAGAACCGCGAGGAGGCGACGCGGATCATGTGGCACGTCCACCAGAAGGGTGTCGGCGTCTGCGGCGTCTTCACCTTCGAGGTGGCCGAGACCAAGGTCACCCAGGTCACCGAGTTCGCCCGGCAGAACCAGCACCCGCTGCAGTGCACGATGGAGAAGGAATGACCGGTGCAGGGAGGGCTGGCCCGGGAGCCTGCTCGATCACCCTCGGTCGATGCGGCGCCGCCCGGGCACGCTTTCCGGCTGGCCCTCGGCCCATCGCGTCGGGTATCATCAAAGGTGTTGGCTTGCCGACGGTCGGTGCCGCCGTTCGGTGTCGGCTCGGGGTCGGGTAGGAGAAGACGATGCTCTCGCGCACACTCGAGAAAACCCTTCGCCGGGCCTTGGCCCTGGCCAATGCGCGTCAGCACGAATACGCGACGCTCGAGCATCTTCTGATGGCGCTGACCGAGGATCAGGACGCCGTCGCGGTGATGAAGGCCTGCGCCGTCGAGATCGACAAGTTGCGCCTCGGCCTCACCGACTTCCTCGATCATGAGCTCTCCGGCCTCGTCGTCGACGGCGTCGTCGATGCCAAGGCGACGGCCGGCTTCCAGCGCGTGATCCAGCGCGCCGCGATCCACGTGCAGTCCTCGGGACGCAGCGAGGTGACCGGTGCCAACGTCCTGGTCGCCCTGTTCTCCGAGCGCGAATCTCACGCCGTATGGTTTCTGCAGGAGCAGAACATGTCGCGGCTGGATGCCGTGAACTACATCGCGCACGGTATCGCCAAGAAGCCAAGCCTCAGCGAGGAGCGTCGCGTGAAGGGTGCGGAGGAAGCGAGCCAGAGCGAGGAGAAGCGCGAGGCCGGCGGCGAGGCGCTGTCGACCTATTGCGTCAACCTCAACGACAAGGCGGCGGCCGGCAAGATCGACATCCTGGTCGGCCGCCAGCACGAGATCGAGCGGACCATCCAGATCCTCTGCCGGCGCTCGAAGAACAACCCGCTCTTCGTCGGCGACCCGGGGGTCGGCAAGACCGCGATCGCCGAGGGCCTGGCGCTCCGCATCATCAGGGGCGAGGTGCCGGACGTCCTCAAGAACGCCATCATCTTCGCCCTCGACATGGGCGCGCTTCTCGCCGGCACGCGCTACCGCGGCGATTTCGAGGAGCGCCTCAAGGCGGTGATCGGCGAGCTCGAGGCGAACGAGCGCGCGGTCCTGTTCATCGACGAGATCCACACGGTGATCGGCGCCGGCGCCACCAGCGGCGGCTCGCTCGATGCCTCGAACATCCTCAAGCCCGCCCTGGCCGGCGGCGCGCTCCGCTGCATCGGCTCGACGACCTACAAGGAGTTCCGCAACTATTTCGAGAAGGACCGCGCCCTGGTCCGACGGTTCCAGAAGATCGACGTGCCCGAGCCCTCCGAGGCCGAGGCGGTGAAGATCCTGCAGGGGCTCAGGCCGAGCTTCGAGGAGCACCACCGGATCAAGTACTCGAACGAGGCCCTGAAGGCCGCGGTCAAGCTCGCCAACCGCTACATCCACGACCGCAAGCTGCCGGACAAGGCGATCGACGTGATCGACGAGGTCGGCGCCGCCCAGATGCTCAAGCCCGAGAGCCAGCGGCGCAAGACCGTGGGCCCCAAGGACATCGAGGAGATCGTCGCCAAGATCGCCCGCGTGCCGATCAAGGCGGTCAATGCCCGCGACAAGGACGCGTTGCGCACGCTCGAGAGCGACCTCGAGGGCGTGGTCTTCGGCCAGAGCCGGGCGATCCAGGCGCTCGCCTCGGCGATCAAGCTGAGCCGGGCCGGCCTGCGCGATCCGCAAAAGCCGATCGGCTGCTACCTCTTCTCCGGCCCGACCGGCGTCGGCAAGACCGAGGTCGCCCGCCAGCTCGCCTCGATCATGGGGATCGAGATCGTCCGTTTCGACATGTCGGAATACATGGAGCGCCATGCGGTCTCGCGGCTGATCGGCGCCCCGCCCGGCTATGTCGGCTTCGACCAGGGCGGCCTTCTGACCGACGCCATCGACCAGCATCCGCACGCCGTGCTCCTGCTCGACGAGATCGAGAAGGCGCATCCCGACGTCTTCAACATCCTTCTGCAGGTGATGGATTACGGCAAACTCACCGACAACAACGGCAAGACGGTGGATTTCCGCAACGTCATCCTGATCATGACGACCAATGCCGGGGCCTCCGACATGAGCCGGCCGGTGATGGGCTTCGGCGGCGTCGCCCGCGAGGGCGAGGACACCGAGGCGATCAAGCGGCTGTTCACACCCGAGTTCCGCAACCGGCTCGATGCCACCATCCCGTTCGCCGGCCTCACCCCCTCGATCATCCGCTCGGTGGTCGACAAGTTCGTCCAGCAGCTCGCCGCCCAGCTCGCCGACAAGCGGGTCCTGATCGAGCTCGACGAGCCGGCCAAGTCCTGGCTCGCCGAGCGCGGCTACGATCCGCTCTACGGTGCCCGGCCGCTCGCCCGGGTGATCGAGGAGCACCTGAAGAAGCCGCTCGCCGACGAGCTCCTGTTCGGCCGGCTCGCCAAGGGCGGCAAGGTGCTGGTGACGATCGAAGACGACAAGCCGGTCTTCGAGGTCCTGCCCTCGACCAAGGGTCCGGCGCTCCCGGTCGCCGCCGAGGACATCGCACCCGAGGCGGGTCCGTCGGGCCTGGACACGCCGGACACGGAGCTGCCGGAGCCAGTTGCCTGAGCCTTGCCAAAGGGCGGCGTCCATAGCGGTGGCGGCCGTGGCCTTGCTCGAAGGCGCGGAGGTGGGGAGTCCAGGAGCCTGCGCATGAACATCGGCGAGGTGGCACGGGCCTCGGGCGTCTCGGCCAAGATGATCCGCTACTACGAGAGCATCGGCCTCCTGCCTTTGGCGGCGCGCAGCGAAAGCGGCTATCGCGTCTATGGCCCGAGCGACGTCCACCGGCTCGGCTTCATCCGCCGGGCGCGCCGCCTCGGCTTCTCGGTGGCGCAGATCGGCCGGCTCGAAGCGCTCTGGCGGGACACCAACCGGGCCAGCGCCGAGGTCAAGCGGATCGCCCTCGAGCATGTCGCGGAGCTCGAGGAGAAGATCGCCGAGCTCGAGGCCATGCGCCGCACGCTCCGCCATCTGGCCGATCACTGCCAGGGCGACCAGCGCCCCGACTGTCCGATCATCGACGATCTCGCCGGCGCCGAGCCAGCCGGGGCAACCGCTCACCGTGAGGCGCGGCGCCAAGTCCGCAGCACCTGAGCCGGCCGGGGACGGGGAGAGGGCCATGCGCCGCGTGACGATGTCGTTCGACGACGAGCTCTTCGCCGAGCTCGACGCGTTCCTGCGGAAGTCCTCGGCCGCGAGCCGGTCCGAGGCGCTCCGCGACCTGGTCCGCCGCGGCCTCGGCCAGGTCGCCCTCGACGAGAAGGCCGCGGGCGACTGCATCGGCGTCATCAGCTACGCCTGCCACCAGTCGATGCGCGATCTCGCCCGACGCCTGGCCGAGAGCCGCCACGACCTGCACGACCAGACGATCGCCACGACCGCCGCCCCGCTCGACCACGACACCGCCATCGAGGTCACCATCATGCGCGGCGACGCCCGGGAGCTGCACGGTCACGCCCGGAGCCTCTTCCTCGAGCGCGGCGTGATGCACGGCAACATCTCGCTGATCCCCGTCGAGCCCCAGCGCGACACCCACGCCCACGGCCCCGGCCGCCCCCGCGCCCACCTGCATCTCAAGGTCAGGGAAGGCTTCTAGGCGGCAACGGACCGCGCCGCGGCTCAAGAGCGTATGCGAGAAGCTCTCATGGAGTTTCATGAGCTTGGCAGTGAGCAGATGCTTCGTCGTTGACCGGCTTGCGGCTGGCGCCGGCTTCGTCGCCGACGGGATCGTCGAGGGCGTGATCACCGAGCTGAGCCGGTTCCGCGACCTCACCGTCATCGCTCGCGATTCCATCTTCAGCTTTCGCGGCCAGGCCTTCGACGTGCGGCGCATCGCCAAGGAGCTGGCGTGCGCGACGTCGTCGAGAGCGCGGCGCCGGTGACCGGCTTGGTGGCGGCGCCCGAGGCGCCGGCTTGACGTCATCCGTCGCCCCGCTCCGCGCCCCGCCGGGCGGACTTGGTGATCCGCTGCGTGCCGGCCACCTCGCACCACGACCGCGACCTCGCCCGACCCGGCTCGCGCCACGTGGCGACCCGCCTCGCCGAGCGGCGAGGACTGGACCGGCAGGACCGGCCTGGCCGATCCGCGCGACCGTGCTGCCTGGACAGCGAGTTGCCCGACCGGGCCGGGCCGAATCGCTGATCGGCCCGGCAAGCGACCCCGCCGGCCACGGGTCAGCTACACCACCTCATGGGTAAGCGTCCGGCGTCCTACGCGGCTTTCTGAGTTGACCCGTTTACGGTCGGCTT
>CAYMTA010000070.1:0-22127 GCA_964393275.1 uncultured Geminicoccaceae bacterium
GTGGGCGGACGCGGCTCGCGGGGGTGCCAGTCGACATTGGTGCGCCCTTGCGAGCGGCCCTCGGTCTCGATCTCGACGTGGCAGGGCTTGCCCTTGAAGAGGGTCGGATCGATCAGGTGCGCGATCACGCAAGGGTCGTGCAGGGGGGCGCCGTCGACCTCGTAGCGATCGCTGTCGAAGCGGTTGAAGAAGTCGATCAGCCCGGCCGCCGCCAGCGCCACCGGGGTGCCGAGGGAGCGGATCGCCTCGAGCCTCGGCCTCGTCACCAGCGCCTGGTGGGTCACATCGAGCCCGAGCATGGTGATCGGCACGCCGCTCTCGAAGACGACCCGCGCCGCGTGCGGATCGACATAGATGTTGAACTCGGCGGCCGGGGTCACGTTGCCGAGGCCGATCGCCCCGCCCATCAGGACGATCTCGCGCAAGCGGGATGCCAGCGCCGGCTCCTTGACCAGCGCCATGGCGATGTTGCTCAAGGGACCGGTCGGGCAGAGCGTGACGCTCCTGGGCTCGGCGTGCATGACCAGCTCGATGATCGCGTCGACCGCGTGGCCCGATGCCAGGGGCAGGCTCGGCTCGGGCAGCTCGACCCCGTTGAGCCCGCTCTCGCCATGCACGTACTCGGCCGTCTCCAGCCGGTTGACCAGCGGCCGATGGCAGCCCTTGTGAACAGGAATGTCCGACCGCCCGGCCAGCTCGACGATCTTGCGCGCGTTCACCTCGGTCAGCGCCAGGGGCACGTTGCCGGCGACCGCGGTCACCGCCAGCACCTCGATCTCGTCGGGCGAAGCCAGAGCCAGGAGAAGGGCGATGGCGTCGTCCTGCCCCGGGTCGCAGTCCAGGATGATGCGGTGCCGAGCCATGCGCTGCCCTACCCTTCCGTCAGCTTGAACTCGATTCGCCGGTTGCGGCGATAGGCGATCTCGTCGTCGCGGCGGTCGAGCGGCTGGTACTCGCCGAAGCCGGTGGCGGCGAGGCGCTCGGGCGGGATGCCCTGGCGGATCAGGAACTCGACCACCGAGATCGCCCGCGCGGTCGAGAGCTCCCAGTTCGACTTGAAGGCGCTGTTGGCCCCCACCGGCACCTTGTCGGTGTGCCCGTCGACCCGCAGGATCCAGTCGATCTCGGGCGGGATGGTGGCCGCCACCTCGCGCAGGGTATTGGCCAGCGCGACGAGCTGCTCGGTGCCGTCCCGGCCGAGCCAGGCGGAGCCCGAGGCGAACAGCAGCTCGGACTGGAAGACGAACCGGTCACCGACGATCCGCACCTCGGGCCGGTCGCCCAGCACCTGCCGCAGCCGGCCGAAGAACTCCGAGCGGTACTGCGAGAGCTCCTCGACCCGGTCGAGCAGGGCCTGCTCGAGCCTGGCACCGAGAGACGCGATCGTGCCCTGCTGCTCCTGGATGCGGTTTTCGGAGGTGTCGAGCAGGCTCTCGACCGCGCCGAGCTGGCGGTTGAGCTCGGTGAGCTGGCGGCTGAGCGCGGAGATCCGGTTGTCCGCCACGCCGAGCGCCATCTCGTTCCGGCCGACCGTGGTCTCCAGGGCGGTGATCTTGGTCTCGCGCTCGGCCAGGGCCGCCGCCTGCTCGCGCTGCAGCGCCGCGAGCCGCCCCTCGAGCTCGAGCCTTGCCGTGCGTGCCGACTCGAGCTCGGCCTCGAGCGTCTCCTTCTGCACCGTGGACTCGGCCAGCGCTTTATTGCGGCCTTCGAGGTCACCCTCGAGCTTGCCGGTCAGCACCCGCTCGCCGGCCAGCATCTCGGTCAGCCGGGCCACCTGCTGCTCGAGATTGGCGATCAGCGCCGCCCGCTCGTCGACCGCCTCGCTGAGCTTCGCCCGCTCATCGGCGAGGTTCTCCAGCTCGTTGTTGAGGGTCGCCGTCCGCTGCCGGAGGGCCTCCTGGGTCTCGTCGCCGCCGGCGATGCGTCCCGCCGCCCGGTCGATCTGCTCCTCGAGGAATTCCAGCGCCTTGTCCCGCTCGGCCGCCGCCTGGCCCATGCCCTCGAGCCGCGCCCGCATCCGGTCGATGGTCGCCTGGATGGCATCGTAGTCCGGCGCCGGCAGGGCTTCCTCGGCCGCGGGCGCGGCCGGCGGCACGACGACCGTCGTCCCGGCCGGCGGCGCCTGCTCCTGCGCACGCCCGACCGCGCCGGCCGCGAGCACGACCAGCACCCCGAAAATCACCATCCACCTGAATGCCGTCACGCGCAGCTACCTCCCGCGGGGGGACATTACGCGGCGGCGCCGGCGAGAGAAAGAGGGCGACTTTTGGTGTCGCATGCTAGAAGCCGGCCGCCACCCCGCGCCGGAGTCGCTTCCGTGCCCTTCTCCATCCGCGCTGCCGGCGCTTGCGACGCACCTGTGCTGATGCCGCTGGTGCGCGACCTCAGCCTCTTCGAGCGGGATCCGGTCGACTTCCTCGACGAGGCGGGCCTCGCCCGCGTGCTCGCCGAGGGTGCGCTCGAGGCGCTGGTCGCCGAGGCCGGCGGTGTCGCCATCGGCTACAGCCTGCACCATTTCGGCTACGAATCGACCTACACGGCCAAGGGCCTCTACATCGTCGATCTCTTCGTCGCCGAGGGCCATCGCCGCCAGGGCGTCGGCCGGGCGCTGGTCGCCGAGGTGGCCCGCCTCGCCAAGGCGCGGGGCGGCGTCTTCGTCTGGTGGACCTCGAAGCCGGCGAATGCCGCGGCGCAGGCCGCCTATGCCCGGCTCGGCGCCTTCACCGAGCCGGTCCTGGCCCATGCCGTGTTCGACGAGGCCTTCGAGACGCTGGTCGCCGAAGCCACGTCCAGACGGAACGCGCCTAGAAGCGGTAGTTGATGGTCACCGCTGCGAGGAACTGGTTCTCGTCACCCTCGTCGTCGACGATCGGGCTGTCCGCGGCGTCGCCGAGCATGCGCTTGTACTGCAGCGCCAGCGAGGTCGACCAGTGCTCCGTGAACCGGTAGTTGCCGTTCAGGCGCAGGCCGGCGTCCTTGAAGCCCTCGTCGGCATCGTACTGGTCGAGGCCGCTTTTCGCGGCGTTGTTGCCGTTGATGCCGAACTGCTCGGACATGTAGTCGTCGCTGGCCCAGTTGGCGAACAGCTCGGTGCCCCACGAGTAGGGAGTGCCCTTGAGCGCATCCGAATAGAGCAGCCGCGGTGTCACCAGAAAGCCGTTGTCGTTGGCCACGTCATAGACCGCGTCGACGCCGAGGGTCAGGCTGCGGATCGGCTCGCCCAGGAAATCCCAGCCGACATTGCCGCCGAGCATGATCGCGGTGTCGGTGCTGTCGAGGTCGTCGACCCGGTTGTTCTCCACATCGTCGCGCTCGGGCACCCAAAGACCCGAAAGCCCGGCGCGAAAATGCGGATGCGGCACGAAGTTCGAGCGCAGGAGCGGCCCGGTCACCACGAGGAAGGTGCGCGGGTCGTAAAAATCGTTGATGCTGAGCAGCCAGGCAGGCGTCGCCTCGTAGTCCTGCGAGCCGTCGTAGTCCGGCGAGAAGGCGCCGCCGAGACCGATCGTGTAGTTGGTCGCATGAGCCGGGCCGCCCGAGGCCAGGACCCCCGCCGCCACCAGCCCGATTGCCCACCCACCAAATCTCGCCATGATCTCACGTCCTTTGAAAATGACCCGCGGGCCACACCGGCCGGGCACCACCCGACCGAAATGCCGGCTACTCTTCTCAACCAATTTACCGCACTGCCGGGCGGCGCCAAAGCGCCGCAATGGAGGGCCAGGCCGCTTTCGGGGAAACGTGACGGATGGGTGACAAGGTGTCGGGCGGGTCCGCCGCCCCGTCGCCCGGCACGGTTGCCCTTCCGCGCTTGCTCGACAAGGGTCGAGGTGCCACTTGAAGGGGAGCAACGTGGAGGCAGCACCTTGAGCGCCATCACCATTCCCGAGCCCGACCCGGGCATCCTCGCCCGCCGGGAGGCGATCCTGGCCGGCCTCGCCGCCATCCTCTCCGGCGAGAAGCTGATCAGCGACCCGCGCGAGCTCTCACCCTACGAGACCGACGGCTTCACCGCCTATGCACGGGTGCCGCTGGCCGTCGTCCTGCCGGAGACGACGGAGGAGGTCAGCCGCATCCTCGCCTTCTGCTCGGCCGAAGGGGTGCCGGTCGTGCCGCGTGGCGCCGGCACGTCGCTCGCCGGCGGCGCCATCCCGCGCGAGGACTGCGTCGTCCTCGGTGTCGCCAAGATGAGCCGCATGCTGGCCATCGACTACGCCAACCGCACCGCCCGGGTGCAGAGCGGCATCACCAACCTCGCCATCAGCCAGGCGGTCGGCGAGGGCGGCTTCTTCTACGCTCCCGATCCCTCCTCGCAGCTCGCCTGCACCATCGCCGGCAACATCGCCATGAACTCGGGCGGTGCCCACTGCCTGAAATACGGCGTCACCACCAACAACCTCCTGGGCGTCACCCTCGTTCTCGTCGACGGCACCGTGGTCGAGCTCGGCGGCGAGCAGCTCGACGCGGCGGGCCTGGATCTCGTCGGCCTCGTCTGCGGCTCGGAGGGCCAGCTCGGCGTCGTCACCGAGGCCGTGGTCCGCATCCTGCCCCTGGCCGAGGGGGCGCGCCCCGTCCTCTTCGGCTTTCCCTCCTCCGCGGCGGCCGGCGCCTGCGTCGCCGAGATCATCGCCACGGGCATCGTGCCGGTCGCCATCGAGTTCATGGACAAGCCGGCCATCGCCATCTGCGAGGCCTTCGCCAAGGCCGGCTACCCGCTCGATGTCGAGGCCATGCTGATCGTCGAGGTCGAGGGCTCGGACGAGGAGATGGACGCGACGCTCGCCCGGATCGTCGAGATCGCCCGCCGCCACGAGGTCGCCACCATCAAGGAGAGCAAATCCGCGACCGAGACGGCGCAGATCTGGAAGGGCCGCAAGTCGGCCTTCGGCGCCACCGGGCGGATCGCCGACTACATCTGCATGGACGGCGTCATCCCGACCGGCCGGCTGCCCGAGGTGCTGGGGCGGGTCGGCGAGATCTGCGCGGGCTACGGCCTGCGGGTCGCCAACGTCTTTCACGCCGGCGACGGCAATCTCCACCCGCTCATCCTCTACGACGTCAACGATCCGGCGGAAGCGCTCAAGGCGGAGCAGGCCGGCGCCGATATCCTGACCCTCTGCGTCGAGGTCGGCGGCTGCCTCACCGGCGAGCACGGCGTCGGCATCGAGAAGCGCGAGCTGATGCGCCACCAGTTCAGCCCGGTCGACCTCGACCAGCAGCTCCGGGCGCGCGCCGTCTTCGATCCCGCCGGGCTGCTCAACCCGGGCAAGGTCTTTCCGCTCGATGCCCGGATCGACCAGAGCGGGCGAGCGGCATGAGCCTGCTCGAGCCCGGGAGCGAGGCCGAGGCCGCCACGCTGATCGCCGCCGCCACCGAGCCGCTCCGGCTCGAAGGCGGCGGCACGCGGGCGGGGCTCGGCCGGCCGATCCAGACGGCGGCGACGCTCACCAGCCGCGGCCTCGCCGGCATCACCCTCTACGAGCCGGCCGAGATGGTCATCGGCGCGCGTGCCGGGACCCCGCTCGCCGAAATCGAGGCAGCGCTCGCCGAGAAGAGCCAGATGCTGACCTTCGAGCCCATGGACCACCGGCCGCTCTTCGGCAGCCCGAGAGGGGACAGCGAAGGCGAGCCGACCATTGGCGCGGTCGCCGCCGGCAACATCTCCGGACCCCGCCGCATCTTCGGCGGTGCGGCGCGCGACAGCCTGATCGGCGTGCGCTTCGTCAACGGCCGGGGCGAGATCATCAAGAGCGGCGGCCGGGTGATGAAGAACGTCACCGGCCTCGACCTGGTCAAGCTGCAGGCCGGCGCCTTCGGCACGCTGGGCTTCCTGACCGAGGTGATCTTCAAGGTGCTGCCGAAGCCGGCCGCCACCACGACCCTCGTCTTTTCCGGCCTCGACGAGGCGCGGGCCGTCGAGCTCATGTGCGCCGCCATGGGCACGCCCTTCGAGATCACCGGCGCCGCCCACCTGCCGGCCGGGCTCGGCGCGGACAAGGCCCGCACCCTGCTCCGCCTCGAGGGTTTCCCCGAGCAGCTCGACTACCGGGGCGGCCGCCTCGCCGACCAGTTTTCAGCGTTTGGCGCGCCCGGGCGGATCGACGGCGACGCCGGTGCCATGCTCTGGCGCTCGGTGCGCGACGTGCGGCCTTTGGTCGAGCCCCTGGACCGCGCCGTCTGGCGTCTCAACCTGCCGCCGAGGACCGGGGCCGCGACCGTCGCCGCCATCCGCCGAGGCCTTGCCGCCACCGATCTTCGCGTCCTCTACGACTGGTCCGGTGGCCTCGTCTGGCTGGCGACAGCCGAGACCGGCGACGCCGGCGAAGCCGCCATCCGCGGCGCCGCACGGGAAGCGAAGGGGCATGCGACCCTGGTCCGGGGCTCGCCCGAGCTGCGCGCCAGGGTTGCCGTGTTCGAGCCGGAGCCGACGGCCGTGGCGACGCTCACGCGCGGCCTGAAGGCGAGCTTCGACCCGAAGGGCCTGCTCAACCCCGGCCTCATGCATCCCGGTGCCTGAGATGCGCTTCCTCCTCGGCACGCGACCTGACCGGCGCCTTGCGACCGAGCCAGACGCAGAGGACCGTCAGGATCGCCGCGAGCCAGGTCACCCCGTCGACCCGCTCGCCGAGCGCCAGGGCGCTGAAGGCGAGGGTGAAATAGACCTGCAGGAGCTGGAGCTGCCCGACCCGGGCAATGCCGCCCAAGGCCAGCCCGCCATACCAGAAGAAGAAGCCGATGAACTGCGGGAAGGCCGCGACGAAGCCGAGCGCCGCCCAGGCCACGGGGCTGACAGCGGCCGGATCGGCCGGCCAAAGAACCACCATCAGCGGCAGCGACACCGGCAGCGCCAAAGCGAGGCTCCAGGAGATGACCTCGAGCGCTGGCAAATGCGCCGTCATGCGGGCACCGCCGGCATAGCCGATCGCGGCGCCGAGCCCGGCCAGCGCCAGGTAGAGATCGGCGGCGGAGAAGCCGCCCGCCCGATAGAGCATGAAGGCGAGCACCACGATCGTGCCGGCGATGGCGGCGAGCCAGAACCGCAGGGACGGCCGCTCGCCGGCGAAGAGGGCGCCCGTGCCCGCCGTCATCAAGGGCATCAGCGACAGCACCACGCCGCCGTGGCTCGCCCCGACCTCGCGCATGGCGAGGGCCGAGAAGAGCGGAAAGCCGATCACCACGCCGCCGATGATCAAGGCGAGATCCGCCCAGTGGCGGCGTTCCGGCAGGCGCCGGCGGCCGACCAGCAGATAGCCCAGCGCCAGGAGCCCGGCGAGCGCCGCCCGGCCCGCCGTGACCAGCTCGGCGCCGAGCTCCGGCACTGCGAGGCGCGTTCCGGGCAGGGACAGGCTGAAGATGAGCATGCCCACGAACCCGAGCACGTAGCCTCGCCTGATCGCCGCACTGTCCTCCAACGCCGCCCCCCGCTTGCCGGAGACCGGCTCTACGCCCCCATTCCCGCCTTGGCGAGCCGCGTCGCCGCCAACGGCCTCGAGAAAAACTGATGCAGACCCGATTCACCGAAGCCCAGCTCGCCGATCCGGACGTCCGCTCGTCCGAGAAGATCATCCGAACCTGCGTGCATTGCGGCTTCTGCACCGCGACCTGCCCGACCTACGTCCTGCTCGGCGACGAGCTCGACAGCCCGCGGGGCCGCATCTACCTGATCAAGAACATGCTGGAGGAAGGCCGCGCCGCCGACGAGAAGACGGTCAAGCACATCGACCGCTGCCTCTCCTGCCTCTCCTGCATGACCACCTGCCCGTCCGGCGTGCACTACATGCACCTGGTCGACCACGCCCGAAAGCACATCGAGGAAACCTACGAGCGCCCGCTTTTCGACCGTTCCCTCCGTTCGGTCCTGGCGATGGTCCTGCCGCGCCCGGGGGTCTTCCGCCTCGCCCTGATCGGCGCCTGGCTCGCCCGCCCGCTTCGCGGCCTGCTCAGCGGCCGGCCGCGCGCCATGCTGGAGCTCGCCCCCGCGGGTGGCCCCCGGCCACCCTCGCCCGTCGACAAGCCGCAGACCTTCGCCGCCCAGGGCACCCGCCGGGCACGCGTGGCGCTGCTCGCCGGCTGCGCCCAGCAGGTCCTGGCGCCGGAGATCAACGAGGCCACCATCCGCCTGCTCACCCGCCACGGCGTCGAGGTGGTGGTCGCCAGGGGTGCGGGCTGCTGCGGCGCCCTCACCCACCACATGGGCAAGGAAGGCCCGGCCTTCGCCTCGGCCAAGGCCAATATCGACGCCTGGCTGGCCGAGCACGAGCGCGATCCGCTCGATGCGGTGATCATCAACGCCTCGGGCTGCGGCACCACGGTCAAGGACTACGGCTTCATGCTGCGCGAGGACACGGCCTACGCCGAGAAGGCCGCCACCATCGCGGCACTAACCAGGGACGTCAGCGAGTTCCTCCAGGGCTTAGGCCTCCAGCCGCCGGTGATCGAGACCGGCCTCGCGGTCACCTACCACAATGCCTGCTCGATGCAGCACGGCCAGCAGCTTCGGACCGAGGCGAAGGCGCTGCTCAAGGCCGCGGGCTTCAGGGTGAAGGAGCCCCTCGAAGGCCACCTCTGCTGCGGCTCCGCCGGCGTCTACAACATCATGCAGCCCGAGCTCGCCGGCCAGCTCAAGACGAGGAAGGTCAAGAACCTCGAGCGCACCCGCCCCGACGTGATTGCCACCGGCAATATCGGCTGCATCACCCAGATCGGCTCCGGCACCGATATCCCCATCTGCCACACCGTCGAGCTCCTGGATTGGGTGACGGGCGGCCCGAAGCCGGCGGTGCTGGGGTGATATCTCAGGAGCCGGGGTCGAGCGTCTCCCGCAGCCGCCGCAATAACGGCGCCAAGGGCGGAATGCGTAGCTGCGCCGTATCGAACACAATCTTGAGATCGACACCGAAATAACCATGCGCGAGCCTGTTGCGCATCGCAATCAGGTCACGCCAAGGGATGTCGGGATTGGCCGCCTCCAGGCTGGCCGAGAGGTTTCGTGCGGCCTCACCGAGGTTCTGCAGATCGAGAACGACGGCTTTCCAGCGGAACTCCTCGTCCAGGAACTCCTCGTAGGTCAGTCCGCTGGTCGCCGCTTCGATTGCACGAACGGCCGCCAGCATGTCGTCGACAAAGTCCCGCCGATCGCGTCGAATCATACCGGCAGCAACTCACTGCGAACCCGCTCGCCGATGAAGCGCTTGAGCGCTCCTGGCGTGACCAGATCGATCCGGACACCGAGCAGAGCCTGAAGCTCGTCCTCCAGCGCAAGGACATCGAAATAGGTGACGACGCCGTCGAACTCGACCAGAAGATCGACGTCGCTTGTCGGCGTTTGCTCACCTCGCGCCCACGAGCCGAAAACGCCGAGGGTAAGGATGGGATAGCGCCGACGCAGATCGGGCAATGCCGCTGCCAGCCGAGTCCGCAGCTCCTCGATAGTCTTCGGCCGTTCCATTCCGTGCCCCACGCCCATTTCGTTTGTCGCCGTCCGACCCCACTTCTACCACAAGCGCGCCGCATGTGATGCTGGAACGTAGATCCCCTCCAGCGGTTGAGCACGCAACGGCACCCCCATCACTCCACGGGATCCATGCGCGACTACCACGAGCGGCGTGATTTCGCGAGGACGCCCGAGCCCAGAGGCGGCAAGCGCCGGGCCGGGCGGCAGCCGATCTTCGTCATCCAGGAGCACGCCGCCTCGACCCACCATTTCGACTTCCGCCTCGAGGTGGATGGCGCGTTGGCGTCCTGGGCCGTGCCCAAGGGTCCTTCCACCGACCCCCGCGTCAAGCGCCTCGCCGTGCCGACCGAGGATCACCCGCTCGATTATGCCGATTTCGAGGGCGTCATCCCGGAGGGCGAATACGGTGGCGGCACGGTCCTGGTCTGGGACCGGGGGCCCTACGACAACCTCACGGAGAAGGACGGCGAGCCGGTGCCCATGGCCGAGGCCATCCAGAAGGGCCATGTGGCGGTCCGGCTGCACGGGGAGAAGCTCAAGGGCGGCTGGGCCTTGCACCGCACGGGCAGCGGTAGCGATGCCAACTGGCTGCTCATAAAAATGCGCGACGAGGCGGCCGATGCCCGCCGCCGGCCGACGTCGACCCAGCCCCGGTCGGTCAAGAGCGGCCGCACGCTCGCCGAGATACGGGATGCCGCGGATGGCTGACCTGGCACTCGAGATCGACGGCCGCGAGGTGACGATCTCGCATCCCGAGAAGGTGCTCTTCCCCAGGGATGGCATCACCAAGCGCGACCTCGCCGACTACTACCGCCGCATCGCGCCCGTCGCCCTGCCGCACTGGCGGGACCGGCCGCTCAGCATGCAGCGCTTTCCGGACGGCATCGGCGAGAAGGGCTTCTTCCAGAAGGACGTTCCCGACTATTTTCCCGACTGGATCGACCGCGCCGAGCTGCCGAAGGAAGGTGGGACGATCACCCATCTCCTCGCCAACGAGGCGGCGACCCTCGTCTATCTCGCCAATCAGGGCTGCATCACAAGCCATCTCGCTTTGGCCCGTGCCGATCGGCCGGATCATCCGGACCGCCTGATCTTCGACCTCGATCCGAGCGACGATGACTTCACTCACGTGCAGCGCGCAGCAGCCTGGCTGAAGGAGCTCCTCGACCGCCTCGAGGCGCCGAGCTTCGTCAAGACGACGGGCTCGCGCGGCCTGCACGTCGTCCTCGTCCTCGATCGCTCGGCCGGCTTCGACGCGACCCGCGCCTTCGCCCGCGACGTGGCCGAGCGCCTCGTTCGGGAACATCCGGACGAGCTCACCATCGAGCAGCGCAAGGCGGAGCGCGGCGACCGCATCTATCTGGACATCCAGCGCAACGCCTACGGCCAGACCGCCGTCGCCCCCTACGCCGTGCGCGCCCGCAACGGCGCCGGCATCGCCACGCCGCTCGACTGGCCGGAAGCCCTGGACCCGAGGACCGGCCCGGCCAGCTACACCCTGAAGAACATCTTCCGCAGGCTCGGCCAGAAAGCCGATCCATGGGCCGACATCGACGCCAGTACCCAGTCGCTCGCCGCACTGAAGGAACGCCTCGACGGCCTTCGTTGACCCTACCGCCCCGTCTTCCGCTCCAGCCTGGCGAAGAGCAGCGAGAGGGGCCAGCAGATCATGAAGTAGAGGGCGCCGATGGTCAGCCAGATCTCGAAGGTTCGCTGCGTCGTCACGACGGTCTGGCTCGCCATGAAGGTCAGCTCCTGGACGGCGATCAGGGAGACGATCGAGCTGTCCTTGACCAGGCTGATGAACTGGTTGGCCAAAGGTGGTGCCGTGGCGCGGATCGCCTGGGGCAGGATGACGTCGCGCATCCGGTCGAAGCGCGACATGCCGAGGCTCGCCGCCGCCTCCCACTGGCCTCGCGGGATCGACTGGATGCCGCCTCGGATGATCTCGGCTACATAGGCGCCCTCGAACATGGCGAGGCAGATGACGGCGGCGACGAACGCATCGATCCGTCGCCGGTCGCCGAACAGGAATTCGAACCACCAGCGCTCGCCCACCGGCAGGTTGCGGGCGTAATTGCCGATGCCGATCAGCGGCATGATCTGCGAGCTGACGAAGAAGTAGAAGATGAAGATGAAGATCAGGGGCGGGGTGTTGCGGATCACCTCGACATAGCCCCGCCCGACCAGCCGGAAGAAGAGCCCGCTCGAGATCCGGCAGAGACCGATCAAAAGACCGATCAGCGCCGCCCCGATGCCGGCGTAGAAGGTGAGGCGCAGCGTGGTGAAGAGACCCTCGGCCAGAAAGTTCGGCACGAGGGCGCCGGTCTCGGGATCGGTCCGAACGAACAGGCTCGGCACGATGCCCCAGTTCCAGTTGTAGACGAGCTTCGTGTTCGCCAGCCAGACGACCCAGCCGAGAAGGCCGGCGAGGCACGCCAGCACCAGGACGTCGACGAGCCCGAAGCGCAATCGGCGCTCGTCACCCGGCCACATGTGGCCTCAACCGGCAAGTCCGCCGCCAGGGCACAGGCCGGCGGTCGCCCGGACGGGCGGCCGCCTTTTCCCGTTCATTGCGGGAGCTGATCGGCCCAATCCTGCGTGCGGAACCAGTAATCGTGGCGCTCCTCGAGAAACCCGTCGCGCCAATTCACGGCGATCCAGTTGTCGAAGAAGTTCAGGGCGTCCGGATCGCCCTTGCGCAACGCGAAAGCCTCGGCCGTCATGCTGAAGAGATCGTCGAACGGAATGAAGACCTTGTCCGGATACTCGGCGGCGTAGCTGCTCGGCGCCGGCTCCGAGGCAATGACCGCGTCCGCGTTGCCGTTCAGCACCTCCTGGATCGCCGCGCCATCGTCGTCGAACTGCAGGAGCCGTGCCTTGGGCAGGGCCTCCTGCGCGAACGTCACCGGCGTGGCGCCGCGGCGCACGGCGATCCTGAAGTCCGCCTTGTTCATGTCCTCGAGGCGCGTGATCTTGCCCTCCTGGTCGCGCGACACGACGACCCTGAGGCCCGAGTAGGCGTAGGGCTCGGTGAAGTTGACCGTGAGGTTGCGCTGGGGGGTGACGCTCATGCCGGAGATGATGACATCGAACGTGCCCGAGATCAGGGCCGGGATGATGCCGTCCCAGGCGGTCGGCACGAACTCGACCTCGACGCCCATGTCCTCCGCCAGCTTCCTCGCCACGTCGATCTCGAAGCCGATCAGCTCGCCGTTCTTGTCGAGCATGGCCCAGGGTATGAACGTCGAGAGCCCGACGATCAGGCTGCCACGCTGCTTGATCTGCTCGATCACGCTGTCGCCGGCCACGGCCTGGCGCGTGTCCTGCGCCTGGGCCTGGCCGGCGGTGACGACGCCGAGCGCCAGCGCCGCCGCCAGGGCCGTCCTTCGATTGAGTAGCTGCTTCACGGCTTTCCTCCGTTTTTTTCCGTCGATGATGCGTCGCCCAGCGGCCGACCCGGCCTCACGAGGCGACCTCGAAGCGCCGCTCGAGCCAGGCCGCGAGCAGCGAGAGCGTGACCGTGATGCAGAGATAGAGCCCGGCCACGGTCAGCCAGATCTCGAAGCTCATATACGTGTCGGAGATGATGTTGCGACCTTCCGTCGTCAGCTCGAAGACGGCGATCACGCTGACGATCGAGCTGTGCTTGACGAGCGAGACCGCGAGCCCGGTCAGGGGCGGCAGGACGAAGCGCACGGCCTGCGGCAGGATGATGTCGCGATAGGCCTGCCGCTTCTCGAGCCCGAGGCTCGCCGCCGCCTCCCACTGGCCCTTCGGCACCGACATGATGCCGGCCCTGAAGATCTCGGCCGCGAACGCCGCCTCGAACAGCGTCAGGCAGAAGATCGCGGTCCAGTTGCGGTCCATGCCGACGATCGGCGCCAGCACGAAGTAGATGATGTAGAGCTGGACCAGAAGAGGCGTGTTGCGGATCAGCTCGGTGTAGCCGATCGCCACCGCGCGGCCGACCTGCGAGCGGGCGAGGCGGAGCACGGCGACCGCGAGTCCGAGCAGCACGGTCGAGACGAAGGAGATCGCCGAGAGGCGAACGGTCTCGACGAAGCCGAAGGCCAGGGGTCCCCAGACCAGCCGCTCGTCGACGACGCGCACGATGTAATCCGGCACGCGGTACCACTGCCAGTTGTAGCCCATGTTGGCGGCACCCCGGGCGGCCAGCCAGATCAGGGCGGCGCAGAGGAGGGCGAACTGCAGCGTCGCCCAGACCGACGAGCGTCGCGGGCGGAACCAGGGCGCCGGCGTGCCGCGCTCACGTCCGGTCACCTCCATGGAATCCAGACGTGCTGCGCCGATGCGGCCCACTCCTGCCGAAGCTCGGGAAATGCGGCGGCCCTGCCGCCTGTCCGCCGCACGATGCTGTCCCGGATCAGCCTTGTCAAACGCCCGGCTGGCGCCGAGCCGCCGGCCGTGCGATCCGCTGGGGGCCGAACATCCATTGCCCTTTGGAGACGACCATGCTGCTGCTGCCGTTCTGGCTCGATGCCGCGGGGGTCTTCGTCTTCGCCGTCAGCGGTGCCCTCACCGCCTCGCGCAAGGAGCTGGACCTCGTCGGCTTCGTCTTCGTCGGTGCCGTCACCGGCATCGGCGGCGGCACGCTCCGCGATCTCCTGCTCGGCCGCCATCCGGTCTTCTGGGTCGGCCAGCCGGACTATCTCCTGGTCACCGTGGCGGCCTCGATCCTCGTCTACTTCACCGCCCACCTGGTCGAACGCCGCTACAAGCTCCTGCTCTGGGCCGACGCCATGGGCCTCGCCCTCTTCTCTGTCCTGGGTGCCCAGATAGCGCTCCTCGCCGGGACCGGTCCGCTCGTCGCCATCGTCATGGGGGTGATGACCGCCACCATGGGCGGGCTGATCCGCGACGTGGTGTGCGGCGAGCGGCCCCTGATCCTGGCCAAGGAAATCTACGTCACCGCCGCGGTCGCCGGGGCCGCGGTGACCGTCACGCTGCTGGCGTTCGCGGCACCGGTGCTGCTCGCCGAGGCGCTCGGCATCCTCGCCGCCTTCGCCATCCGTGGAACCGCGATCCACTGGGGCCTGAAGCTGCCGACCTACCGCTCGAGGCCCGGCCGCGACTACCCGCAGCGTTGAGCGCCCGAGGAGCGGCACCGGGCACCATGGACGCCGGCTACGGCATCAGGCCGCCTTCGGCAGGTCCGGCACCTTCTCCATCACCTCGAAGGCGTCGTGGCGCACATGGTTCTCCTTCATGTGCTCCTTGATCAGGTCTTCGCTGATGGTGCCGTTCTCGACGCATTCCTTGAGCAGGCCGAAGAAGAAGTTCTCCTGCGCCTTGTCGGGGTGCGACTTGTAGTTGCCGAGGAAGGCGTAAGGGCCGAAGAGCCGCCGGCGCAGATACATCAGCCACGCCATCGGCGAGTAGGGGTTGCCCTCGGCCGGGACGAAGTCGACCGGCAGGCCGGACTTCCAGGGCTGGGTGCGCCGGCGGGTGTTGTGGATCATCTTGGTCGCCGGGCTCAGCCGGTCGTAGTCGTTCCAGACAGGGTCCAGCGTGCCGATCGTGGCCGGGTCCTCGTAGCCGAGGTTCATCCACTTCTTGTACTCGCGCTCGCGCCGGAACAGCGCCTCGAAATTGTCGGCGAGCTTCCAGTGCGGCAGCTTCGCGCAGTCGAGCAGCATCACCGAGGAGGCTGGATGGCCCGACCGGTTGCAGCACCAGATGGCCTTGCCCGCCATGTCACGGTCGAGGAGCTCCCAGACGTCGCCTACCGCGAACACGTCCGGATCGACCACCACGGCGCGGCCTTCGTAGCCCATCCGCTCGGGCGGGGTGAAGCGCAAGGGCGTGAACGACTGCAGATCGTCATAGAGCCAGGTGCGGCTGACCCCGTCGCGCAGGTAGTCGCGGCCCTCGTAGGGCTGGAAGAAGTCCTTGTAGTCCTTGAGCTCGATCAGCTCGACGTCGAACTTGTCGGCATGCCTGGAATTGCGGCGCATCGAATGGGCCGAGACCAGCGCACCGATATGCTGCTTGTGGTTGGTATGGATGAAGACGGTGGGGCGCATCGCCGATACTCCAGGATTCGTCACGTCAGAGGTGATGACTGGCGATCATTTAGCGCCGCTGGCCGACGCCACCAAGTGGCGCTCGCGGAAATGCGAACGGTTCCAGCAGCGACGTGGCGTCGCTTCCCCCTCAGGGCGGGCTCAGGCGGCCTGCGGAAAGACGAAGGTGTAGCGCTGGTCGATCTCGAGCCCCATACGCATGCCGACACGATGCGCCGTCTCGGCCGGCTTTCGCACCTTGATCGTGCTGCCGGTCTCGAGCCTGAGGCTCAGATCGCAGGCCGGGCCCATGCGCCGGCAGCCGACCACCTGGCCGAAATGGCCCCGGCCCTCGTAATCGGGCTGGAGCTGCAGCGCCTCGGCGCGGAAGACGACGGAGACCGGCGCGCCGTCGGCGTGCTCCGGGGCGGCGATCATGCCGAGCGGCGTCCAGGCGAGCCCGCCCTTCACCCTGGTCGCGAAGCGCAGGATCGGGCCGAAGAAATTGGCGACGAACTCGTTCACCGGATGCTTGTAAAGGCTGTCCGCCGGACCGCTCTGGATCAGCCGCCCGGCCTGCATCACGTGCACCCGGTCGCCGGCGACGATGGCCTCCTCGGGGTCATGCGTGACGAGCAGCGTCGGCACCCCCGCCTCCCGCAGGATCTGCAGGGCCTCGCCGCGGATCTCGGCCCGCAGGCTGGCGTCGAGGGCGGAGAACGCCTCGTCGAGCAGCATCAGCCGGGGCCGTGGCGCCAGCGCCCGCGCCAGGGCGATGCGCTGCTGCTCGCCGCCGGAGAGCTGGTAGGAGTGCTTCGCCGCGTGCCGGCTCATGCCGACCATGTCGAGCAGTTGCGTCACCCGCTGCCGCCGCGGCGCGCGCGCCATCGAGCGGATACCGAAGGCGACGTTCTCGGCCACCGTCAGATGCGGGAAGAGCGCCAGATCCTGGAACATCAGCCCGATGTGGCGGCGTTCCGGCGGCGACGAGCCGGCGGCGTCGGCGAGCACGGCGCCGCCCAGCCGGATGGTTCCGGCCTGCACCGTCTCGAGCCCGGCGATCAGCCGGAGCGTGGTCGTCTTGCCGCAGCCGGACGGGCCCATCAGGCAGTGGACCTCGCCAGCCGGCACGGCGAAGCTCACATCGTCGACGACGGTGGTCCCGCCGAAGGCGTGCGACAGCGAGGCGACCTCGAGACGCTCGACCACGCTCTCGCCCAAAGATTCGCCCGCCAAGTTCCTCGCCGTCAGATCCATCCGCCAAGCCGACCCGAAAAAAGTTTCGAGGCATGGTCGCGAGCGGCAGCATTCGGCGCACCGCCCAAGGCCACGCCACCCATCCTTCTAGCCTCTTGAGTTGGGGTCGGATAGGCCACCCCACCACACCAACCGTTAGAAATGTTCAAAAAGGCCACCCGAATGCCGCACCTCGAGCGTTCGCGGGCTATCTGTTGCTGCAGCCCACCAATCGCCGCCGACGAGCGCGAACGACCGGAATTCCGTTGCAGCACGCCGAGCCACCCGCCGCCGACCTTGCCGGTCGCCTCGCTCCCGCCCGCCTGACCGGCGCCACTTGGCTGGTCGGCGTCGCCATGCTCGCGGCGCTCCTGGTCATGCTGCCGCTGGCCGCGGTGCTGGTCAATCTGCTGGCGCCGACGAGCGAGGCCTGGACGCACGTCGCCGGCCGGCTCGTTCCCCGCTATCTCCTGAACACGCTCTGGCTGGCGCTCGGCGTCGGCGCGCTGACCACGGCGATCGGCGTCGGCACCGCCCGGCTCGTGGTCTTCCACCGCTTCCCCGGTGCAGCGCTCGTCGAATGGGCGCTGATCCTGCCGCTCGCCATTCCGGCCTACGTCCTCACCTACGCCTATTACGACCTCATGTCGTTCAACGGCCCGCTGCAGGCGGCGGTGCGGGCGCTGACCGGGCTCGACGCCCGCGAGTACTGGTTCCCGAACCTCGCCTCGGTCGGCGGCGCCATCTTCGTCCTCGCCCTCGCCCTCTATCCCTATGTCTACCTCGCCGCCCGCGCCGCCTTCCTCCTGCAGGGCGGCAGCCTGATCGCCGCCAGCCGGATGCTCGGCTGCAGCCAGGCCCAGGCCTTCCGCCGCGTCGCCCTGCCGCTGGCCCGCCCGGCCATCGCCGTCGGCGTGGTCCTGGTCCTGATGGAGACGCTCGCCGACTACGGCGCGGTCTCGCTGCTCGGCGTGCAGACCTTCACCACCGGCATCTACCGCGCCTGGCTCTCGATGGGCGACCGGGTGGCTGCGGCCCAGCTCGGCGCCATGCTGCTCGGCTTCGTCCTGCTGCTCATCCTCCTCGAGCGCGTCCTGCGCCGCGGCCGCGCCTTCAACCCCACGACCGAGCATCGCTTCGACGATCGCAGCACCCTCGCCGGCTGGCGCGGGGCCGCGGCCCTCGGCCTCTGCCTCGTGCCGCTCGGTCTCGGCTTCCTCCTGCCGGTGGGCCGGCTCGTCTGGATGAACCTGGACGTCCAGAGCGGCATCGGCTTCGCCCGTTTTCTCGAGCTGGTGCGCAACACCGTCGGCGTCGCCGGCGTCACCGCCGTTCTCGCGGTCGCCATCGGCCTTTTGATCGCCTACGCGACGCGCCTCGCCCGGTCGCCCCTGGTGCCGATCGCCGCCGCCATCGCCGCCATGGGCTACGCGCTGCCCGGGCCGATCATCGCCATCGGCACGCTGGTGCCGCTCGCCACCTTCGACAACGCGCTCGACGCCTGGCTGGGCCGGAGCTTCGGCATCTCGACCGGCCTGCTGCTCACCGGCAGCCTCGCCGCCCTGGTCTTCGCCTATCTGGTGCGCTTCCTCGCCGTCTCCATCGGCACCATCGAGGCCGGCTTCGGCAAGATCCGCCCGAGCCTCGACGACGCCGCCTCGGTGCTCGGCGGCTCGGTCTGGACGCGGCTCACCCGCATCCACGCACCCCTGCTCTGGCCGGCCCTCGGCACGGCGGCCCTGATCACCTTCGTCGACGTGATGAAGGAGCTGCCGGCGACGCTCGTGCTCAGGCCCTTCGACTTCGATACGCTCGCGGTCCGGGTCTACAACCTCGCCCGCGACGAGCGCTTCGCCGAGGCCGCCCTGCCCGCCTTGGTCCTGGTCCTCGTCGGCCTCGTCCCGGTCTACGTCCTCTCCCGCCGCGTCGCTCGCGAGCGCCGCGGCTGAGAGCCTTCCCGGATTGGGATCGTTGGCGTCAAGCTGCCTCGTGGCGGGCGTCGATCCCTTCGCAAGCCAGCATCACCGTCTTTGGAATGGGCCAGCGTCCGCTGTCGTAGTAGCTCGCCATGCGCCGGCTGATCCCGAGCGCGCGCCCAGCGGCCGCGACCGACAGGCCGTGCCGCTCGCGCCAGTCGCGAAAATCGGCGAGCGGCATCAGCTCGCCCGCCTGCTCGCCGGCCATTCGCCAGAGCTGCTCGCCGGAAATATCGAGCTCGTCAGGAATCCATTCGATCGACCATCCCCATTCGTGCACGTGCGCCTTGGCGAACAGCGTCTGATCGCGCAGCCTCTGCAGGCTCGGCGAATCGCCGACCCACGCCTCGAGGTCCACCAGCGCCTCGTCGCCGCCCTTGAACCGCACACCGAGCAGCAGCTCACCGGCCGGCCAGACCCGCTCGATTCCCTTGAATCCCCGCATCATCCGCTCCTCGTCTCGTGCCAACGCCGCCACAGAAGCGCTTCGTTTTCCCGAGCCCATTCGAGCACCTCGCCGAGATCGCGAGCTCGCCCGGCAATGCGGACCACCCGCCACGTCCCGAGCTCGATCTTGACCGCGAAGTTCGGCGCTTCGAGATGGAAATGCGGCGGCTCGTGGTCGCGCGGGTACATCTTCACGAGGCGATTGCCCAATCGGTGCAGCGTCGGCATCGGTGGAGCATCGCATGACTGCCAAATTTGCGCAACCATTGCACAAAAAAATGGCGCCCCGCCTCGACGGAGCGCCATGCGGCGTGAACGAGAAGCGGGCGGCGGCTACTTCCAGCCGGCCTCGTCCATCAGGACCTGGGCCAAGGGCTGATTCTCGCCGAAGACGGCGACCGAAATCGTGTCGCGCTTGAAATCCAGATTGCCGAGCTTGGCGAGCTTCTCGTTGTCGTACGCGACTCCCGGGACGGTCGGAAACTCGTAGTTGCCGGTGGCGAAGTAGACCTGCGCCTGGTCGCTCGAGAGATATTCGAGAAACTTCACGGCGCTCTCGGGGTCGGGTGCCGAGGCGACCATCCCGGCGCCCGAGATGTTGACGTGCACGCCGCGGCCCTCCTGGTTCGGGAAGATGACCCCGATCTTGGCCGCCAGCTCGCGGTCGGCCGGATCGTCGGAGTTGATCAGCCGCACGAAATAGTAATGGTTGGCGACGGCGAAGTCGCAGAGCCCGTTGGCCACCGCCTTGAGCTGGTCGGTGTCGCCGCCCTCCGGCGGCCGCGCCAGGTTCGAGGCCACGCCCTTGGCCCAATCACCCGCCGCCTGCTCGCCGAGATGCTCGATCATGCTGCCCATGAGCGAGAGATTGTAGACGTTGCTGCTCGAGCGGATGCAGAGCTCGCCCTTCAGCTCCGGCCGGGCGAGATCCTCGTAGGTCTGGACCAGCGACGGGTCGGCCGTCTCCTTGTTGTAGAAGATCAGCCTGGCGCGCGTGGTGTAGCCGAACCAGTCGCCGTCAGGATGGCGGAACTCGGCTGGAATGCGCTCCTCCAGCAGCTTCGAATGGACCGGCTGGAAGATGCCGGCCTGATCGGCGCGCCAGAGCCGGCCGGCATCGACCGTGATCAGCACGTCGGCAGGGCTGTTGGCACCCTCGAGCTTGATCCGCTCGACCAGCTCCTCGGCATTGCCCTCGAGCAGGTTGACCTTGATGCCGGTCGCCTCGGTGAACACGCGATAGAGCGCCTCGTCCGTGTCGTAGTGGCGGCCACTGTAGACATTCACCTCGGCGGCGCCGGCGGATCCGGCCAGAAGAGCCGCCATGCTCGAGGCGGCCAGAAGAAGACGACGTGTCGACACGATGAGGGATCCTCCAACTCTCTTTTCAAGCTCGGCCTGCGCTTCGCACGATGGCGACCCATCCGGCAATCGAAAGCGCCGCAGCTTCGATCTGTTATAGGGTCAACGTCGGCCACCCCGACAAGTCCCCTCGACGCGTCGGGACGCCTCACCTATGAGACAGGTGGGGGGACAGCCACGGAAGGCAGGTGTCATGAGCTTCGGCAACATCATCGGAGAGCTCCTGCAGCAGGGCATGGGAGGCCAGACGCAAGAGCGCCTGCAGCGCACGGCGAGCCACTCCGGCAGCGGCCTCGACCAGATGCTGGGCGCCCTGCTCGGCGGCAACTCGCAGGGCGGCCAGGGCAGCGTCCGGGCGGCCGGCCCGACCGGCGAGCGCGTCTCCCATGACCCGGCGAGCGGTGCGGGGGGCAGCCTCGGCGGGCTCGGCGGCCTCGGCAAGCTGGCGCAGGACTACCTCGGCAGCCAGCAGGCGGGCGGCCTGTCCGGCGCCCAGATCGGCGGCCTCGGCGCCCTGGTCGGCGCCGTGCTCGGCGGCGGGGGTGGAGCGCTTCGGGGTGCGGCCGGCGGCGGCGTCATGGCGATCCTCGGCAGCATGGCGCTGAGCGCGCTCAAGAACTACCAGTCGGGTGCATCTTCGAGCGCCACCGATGCGCCCGCCCAGCGGATGGCGCCACCGCCGGTCACCGAGGAGGAGGTGGCGGCGGTCACCGATCCCCTGACCGAGCGGCTGGTGCTCCGCGCCATGATCGATGCCGCCAAGGCCGACGGCAAGGTCGACCAGGACGAGATGCAGCGCATCATCGGCAAGATCGAGCCGGGCTCGATCACTCCCGAGGAGCGCCAGTACGTCATCGACGAGATGAGCCGGCCGGCCGATCCGGGCGGGCTCGCCCGCGCGGTCCAGAGCCCGGCGGTCGCCGCCCAGGTCTACGCCGCCTCGATCCTGGCGATCCATATCGACACCGAGGCCGAGCGGACCTATCTTCGCGACCTCGCGACGGCGCTCCGGCTCGACGCCGGAACGGTCCAGCGCCTGCACCAGATGACAGGAGCACCGGCGACCTGAGCGCCGGTGCCGTGACGAGGACCGAATGATCCCGGCCGAACTGCAGCCCTGGTTCGTTCTCGTCCTCGTGGTTCTCGTCTTTGTCGGCTTCGTCCGCGAGCGCCTGCCGGCCGAGATCATCGCCGGCCTCGCCGTGTTCGCGCTGCTGGTGACCGGCATCCTCACCACCGACGAGCTGCTCCTGGTCTTCGGCAACGCGGCGCCGGTCACGGTCGCCGCGATGTTCGTGCTCTCGGCGGCGCTCGAGCGCACCGGCTTCATCGACCGGATGGGCCGTCTCGTGCGCAGCGCCGCACGCCTCTCGCCGGGCATGGCAATCGCGCTCGTGATGCTCGCAACCATGCTGCTCTCGGCCTTCATCAACAACACGCCGGTCGTCGTCATCCTCATCCCGATCGTCATCAGCCTCGCCCGAGCGATGGCGATTCCGCCCTCCAAGCTGCTGATGCCGGTCTCCTATGCGGCGATCTTCGGCGGCACCACGACGCTGATCGGCACCTCGACCAACATCCTGGTCGACGGCGTCGCCCAGGCCCGCGGCCTCGCCCCCTTCGGCA
>CAYMTA010000071.1:0-21215 GCA_964393275.1 uncultured Geminicoccaceae bacterium
GGAATGACGAGCCGCTCGATCAGCTCGACGACGTAGTAGACGGCGAGCCCGATCAAGCTCAGCACGATGATGATGGCGAAGACCATGGGCGTCTCGAACTGGCCATTGTACTGCAGCAGCAGGTAGCCGAGGCCACGATCGGCGGCGACGAACTCGGCGACCACGGCGGCGGTGGCGGCGAGCGCCGCGCCCACCTTGAGCCCGGTGAAAATGTCCGGCAGGGCCTGCGGGAGCTGGATCGTCTTGAACATCTTCCAGGCGCTCGCGCCCGTGGTGCGGGCGAAGTCGCGGATCTCGGGATCCACCGACTTGAAGCCGGCGACGCTCGAGACGACGATGGGGAAGAAGCAGAGGAGAAAGACGATCAGGAGCTTGGGCGCGTAGCCGAAGCCGAGCCAGATGATGAAGAGCGGGGCAACCGCGATCTTCGGGATGATCTGCAGGAAGACCACGACCGGGTAGATGGATTCCTCGACGAAGGCCGACTTGGCGACCGCGAGCGCCAGAGGCACGCTGACGACCACGGCGAGCAGGTAGCCGCCGATGATCTCCTGGGTCGTCACCCAGGCGCCACTGGCGACGATCGGCCAGCGCTCGAGCAGCTCGCTCCAGACGAGCGACGGCGGCGGCAGCAGGTAGGCCTTCACGCCGAAGAGCCGGACCGCGTACTCCCAAAGGACGAAGAGCAGGACGAAGACGCCGATCAGCCCGGCTCGCTTGCGCAGCCAGGGAAGGAGGCGGCCGCCCTTCGGCTCGGCCGGCGCCAGCAGGTCCAGGGGCTCAGCCGCCATGCGCGGGCTCGGGCCCGGCGAGGTCGACGGTGCCGAAGTCGGCCGGCATGTTGATCTCGATCAGCTCGAGATCGTCCGAGCGGCCGACGACATTGTGGGCGACGCCGGCCGGCTGCGAGAGGCAGCCGCCGGCCTCGACCGTGACGGGCTCCTCGACGCCGGCGAAGCGGAAGGTGATCCGGCCCTTGAGCACGAAGACGAAATGACCGGTCATGTCGTGCCAGTGCCAGCCCGTCTCCCTGGCGAAGGGGGTGATGGCGCGGATGTGCTTCGCCCCGATCCGGCCGCCGGTGGCGGCAGCCAGGCCCAGATCGCGGTACTCGACATCGGCGCGCGGGCCGTCGCGGGTGAAGGCCGCATCCGATGGCTCGGCCAGATGCAGCGCCGAGAGCGCTTCGGCGAGCGGCAGCGGGCCCTGGTAGCGGGGCTGCTTTTCAGGCGACATGGCGGATGGCTCCTTCGGCCGGATGACGATGCCGGCCCGATGGCTGTGCCGCGCCGAGCGGCAGGCGGATCGGCCAGAAGGCGCTGAGCTCGGCCGCGGCGAGCCTGAGCTCCTGGGCCAGCTCCGCGCAGCGGTCGGGCGTGAGACGGGCCACGGGCCCCGCGACACTGAGCGTGCCGACGGCCGGTGCCGCGGCCTCGGCCGAGGCGCGGACCACCACCGCCACGGCGGCGATGCCCGGCTCGCCTTCCTCGATCGCGAGGCCATGGCCACGGCCGCGGGTGCGGGTGAGCTCGGCCAGAAGTGCCACCTGGTCCCGGATGGCCCTGGGGCCGAAGTGCGGCGGCGTGGCGAAGCCCGTTCGCTTGACGATGCGCAGCGCCTCGGCCTCGGGCAGGGTGGCGAGCCAGGCCTTGCCGGTTGCCGTCGCGTGCAGCACGACGCGGGTCCCGGCATCGGGGTCGTAGCGCAGGCCGTAGCGGGCACCCTGCGCCTTGGCGACCCAGACCATGCCCTCCCCTTCGACGACCGCGAGCCGGCAGAGCTCGCCGGTCGTCGCCGCCAGCCGGTCGAGGATCGGCTGGCCGACATCGACGAGGCCGATGCCGGCCAGATGGCGGGCACCCATGAGCGCCAGCTCGAGGGTCAGGACGTAGTAGCCGGTCGTTGCGTCCTGGCGAACCAGGCCGCGCTCGGCCAAGAGGGCCAGGAGGCGGTGCGCGATGCTCTTGGGGATCTCCAGCCGACTGGCCAGCTCGCCCAGGCTCTTGCCCTGCGGCAGCCCGACCAGCAGCTCGAGGATGGCGAAGGCGCGGTGTGTGGCGGACTGGCTCATGGATCGCCGAGGGGTGCAAAAAACCGGAATGGCGTTCCGATTAGTCGCGATCCAGCGGGTGTGTCAATGCCGGCAGGGCCGGTGATCCCGTGGCATTCATCAGTCGGCGAGGCCGCCCTTCATCTGGCGGCGCATCACGCCACCGACGAGGATCGGCAGGACGAAGCCGATGATGGCGATCGCCCAAAGCGTGAGGGCGAGCGGCGAGGCGACGAGGATGCCCCATTGGCCGTCCGAGATGGTCAGCGCCCGGCGCAGATTCGCCTCCATCTGGTTGCCGAGCAGCACGCCCAGGATGATCGGCACGAGCGGCACGTCGAGCTTCCGCAGGACCCAGCCCATGAGGCCGAAGACGACCATGACGAGGAGGTCGAAGCTCGAGCCCGAGATGCCGTAGATGCCGACGAAGGAGACCATGGCGACGATCGGCATCAGGATGCGCGGCGGGATCAGGAGCACCCGCACGAACATGCCGACCATGGGGATGTTCATCGCGAGCAGCATGAAATTGGCGATGAAGAGGGCGGCGATCAGGCCCCAGACCACGTCGGGGTTGTTCTGGAAGAGGAGCGGGCCAGGCGTGATGTTGAGGGCGAGGAGCATGGCGAGCAGGACGGCCGTGGTGCCGGAGCCGGGCACGCCGAGGGCCAGCATCGGCACCAAAGCACCACCGGCGGCGGCATTGTTGCCGGCCTCCGGTGCCGCGACGCCGCGTGGATCGCCCTTGCCGAAGGTGCCCTTGCGATCGACCAGCTTCTTCTCGAAGGAATAGGCGATGAAGGAGCCGAGCGAGGCGCCGGCACCCGGCAGCACGCCGGCGATGAAGCCCAGCACCGAGCCTCTGAGCATGGTCGGCGTGCATTTGCGCAGGATCGCGAAGGAGGGCGTGATCCGGCCCATGCCGACCGAGGCGGCCTTGCCCTCGGCCGTCTCCTTGCCGCGATGCTCGAGGAAGACGAAGACCTCGGAGAGGGCGAAGAGGCCGACGATGGCGACGAGGAAATCGATGCCATCGTAGAGATGCACCTCGCCGAAGGTGAAGCGTGGGACACCGGTCTGGCCGTCGACCCCGATCATGGCGATGCCGACGCCCAAGGCCGCGGCGAAGGCGGACTTGGCCTGGTTGGTCGAGGAGATGCCGCCGAGCGTGGCGAAGGCCAGGGTGAAGAGGGCGAAGTATTCGGCCGGGCCGAAGAGCAGGGCGAGCTTGACGAGCTGCGGGGCGAGGAAGACGAGGCCCCAGGTCGAGAGGAAGGCGCCGACGAAGGAGGCGACGCCCGAGAGCGCCAGGGCCTCGCCGGCCCGGCCCTGCTGGGCCATGGGATAGCCGTCGAGGCAGGTCATCATCGCCGGCTCGTCGCCCGGGATGTTGAGGAGGATCGACGAGATGCGCCCGCCATACATGGCGCCGAAATAGACCGAGGTCAGGAGGATCATCGCCGGGGTCGCCGGCAGGCCCAGGGTGAAGGCGAGCGGGATCAGGATCGCCACGCCATTGGAGGGCCCGAGGCCCGGCAAGGCGCCCATGACGGTGCCGAGGAAGCAGCCGAGCAGAGCGAGGCCCATGTTCTGCCAGGTGATGGCGATCCAGAAGCCGTCGCCGAGGGAGGCGAATACATCCATGGCTGGCTCTCAAAAACCCAGGGGGCCGCGAGCGAGCGAGAGCCCGAGGGCCAGCGCGAAGACGGCGTAGATGCCGAGCGAGATGGCGATGCCGACGACGACCGACCAGAGCGGTACGGTGCCGAGCCGCCAAGTGAGGTAGGTGGCGGCCAAGGCCGTGGCGATGACGAAGCCGAGCTCCGGCAGGAGCAGCGCATAGGCCACCATGACCGCGGCCGCGACCGCGATCTCGAGGAGGCGGGTGGCGCGCGGCCAGTCGGGCGCCGCGTCCGGGCGGACGAGGATGACGAGGCTGGCGAGGCCGAGGATGACGCCGACGATGATCGGGAAGGTGCGGGGACCCACCGGGTCGGAGATGAAGCTCAGCTGGATCCGGGTCGCCTGCCAGACGAAGAAGACGGCGAGCGCCAGCCCGATGCCGCCGAAGACGCGATCGCTCATGACGGAATTCCGACTTGCCCGGCGGGAGCCGGACGCCGCGGTCGCGATGACCAGGCGTCCGGGCTTCACCCTGCTACTGGATCAGGCCGATCTCTTTCGAGAGGCCGTTGATCCGGTCCACCGACTCCGCGACGAAGGCCTGGAACTCGGGGCCGCGCAGGTCGAGCGGCGCGAGGCCGTTCTGGGCCATGATGCCTTTCCACTCGTCCGAGTCGTAGACGCTGCCGATCGCCTTGACCCAGAAGTCGTAGGCCTCGTCGGACATGTTGCCCGGGCCGTAGAAGCCGCGCCAGTTGGCGCCGACCACATCGAGGCCCTGCTCCCTGGCCGTCGGGAAGGAGGCGAAGTCGCCCTCGAGCCGCTCGGGGGCGAGCACGGCGATCACCTTGATGTCGCCCGAATCGACGAAGCCCTTGGCCTCCGACGCATCGCCGGTGAAAGCCTGGACCGAGCCCGCGAGGAGCTGGGTGACAGCCTCGCCGCCGCCGTCGAAGGCGACGTACTTGATCGTCCGGACATCGTCGATGCCGGCCGCCTGGGCGGCGATCAGCACCTTGAGATGATCCCAGCCGCCGACCGCCGAGCCGCCGGCGATGGAGATGGACGTGGGATCCGTCTTGATCTGCTCCATGAGCTCCGGCAGCGTGTTGATCGGGCTGTCCTTGGCGACGGCGATGATGCCGTAATCGGCGCCGACGCTGGCGAGCCAGCGCACCTGGTCCATGGTGTTGCCGGGATAGGCGTTCTGGGCCAGCCGGGTGGAGGTGGCCGAGGAGGCGGCGACGATCAGGTTGTTGTCGTCGTTGCGCTTGTTGACCACCTGGGCGAAGGCGACGCCGCCGCCGCCGCCGGCGATGTTGGTGACCTGCACCGTGCCGGAGACCAGCTTGAGATCCTGGAGCGCCTTGCCGACCTGCCGGCAGGTGAAGTCCCAGCCGCCGCCCGGATTGGCGGGGGCGATGCATTCCGGATTGGTGGGCTCGAAGGCGAGCGCCGGGCTGGCCAGGATGGCGCCGGCGAGCGCGGCGGCAGCGAAAAGGCCGCGTGAGCCGAATGAAAATCGCATGTGTCGAGCCTCCACTGACTGCTTGCCTCGGCGGCGCCCGCAAGTCACCGCCGTTGATGACCGACGCTACCGCAAGATTCCCGGAGGAGATAGCCTCAATAGACTGCCCGGGCCGGCGGCGCTTGAAATGGCCGATCGAACCTGCCAACGTCCGCGTGCCAGGGGGGAGCATGAGCCAGAAGAACGCGAGAGCGGACTCATGATTGGTCGTTGTCGGGGCGGTCTTCAGTGGCGACGTTGACGATCGACAAGCTGACCAAGCGCTACGGCGAGGTGCTCGCCGTGGACGCCATCGATCTCGAGGTGGCGGACCGCGAGTTCATCGTGCTGGTCGGCCCTTCGGGCTGCGGCAAGAGCACGACCCTGCGGATGATCGCCGGGCTCGAGGAGATCAGCTCGGGCGAGATCCGGATCGGCGGCCGGGTGGTCAACGAGCTCGAGCCCAAGGACCGTGACATCGCCATGGTCTTCCAGGACTATGCGCTCTACCCGCACATGTCGGTCTACGAGAACATGGCCTTCGGCCTGCGCTACCGGAAATACGCGAAGGCGGAGATCAGGAAGCGGGTCGAGAACGCGGCCAGGATCCTCGACATCGACCAGCTCCTGCGGCGGCGGCCGAAGGAGCTTTCGGGCGGCCAGCGCCAGCGCGTCGCCATGGGCCGGGCGATCGTCCGCGACCCGCAGGTCTTCCTCTTCGACGAGCCGCTCTCCAACCTCGACGCCAAGCTTCGGGTGCAGATGCGCACCGAGATCAAGCGCCTGCACCGCCGTGTCGCGACCACCGTGGTCTACGTCACCCACGACCAGGTGGAAGCCATGACGCTCGCCGATCGTATCGTCATCATGAAGGGCGGGCTGATCGAGCAGGTCGGCACGCCCGACGAGGTCTACAATCATCCCCGCACCAGCTATGTCGCGGGCTTCATCGGCTCGCCGACGATGAACCTCGTGCCGGTCGAGATCGACGGCGACGCCAGGGAAGCCGTGCTCCGGCTGCCGGACGGCCGGCTTCTGCCGCTGCCGGCCGAGCAGCTGGCCATGGCCTCGGGGGCGCGCGGCGGGCCGGTCCTGATGGGGCTCCGGCCCGAGGACTTTCATGCCGAGACGCTCGGCGGGCCGTCGCTCGACATCGAGCCCGACGTGATCGAGCCGCTCGGCAGCGACACGCTCGTCTTCTTCTCGATCGGTGGTGCGGAGCTGGTCGCACGCCTGCCGCCCCGGCATGTCCCGGGCCAGCCGGAGCGGCTCACGCTGCATATCGATCCGACGAAGCTGCACCTCTTCGATGCCGCCTCCGGGATGGCGCTCGGGCTGGAGGGGGCGGGTCATGGATGAGGCGACCCGCCGGGCCCTCGCCGTCCCCCCCGAGGCCCTGGGCGACGGCAGCCCGATCAGCGTCGAGCGGGTCGCCGACAGCCCTGCTTTGGTGCGCCGCCTCGCCGACGACATGCTCGCCGATTTCCGTGCCGCCAAGGCGGCCGGTCGCGAGAAGGTGGTGCTCATCGTCCCGGTCGGCCCGGTCGGTGCCTTCGACCTCGTGGCGGCGGACTGCAACCGGACGGGGGAGAGCCTTCGAGACCTCGTCGTCATCAACATGGACGAGTACCTGGAAGCCGATGGAAGGCGGTTCATCGCCCCGAGCGACCCGCTCAGCTTCCAAGGCCACATGCAGCGCCATTTCTGGGACATCCTGCGCCCGGAGCTGGCGCCGCCCTCGGACCAGCGCCTGTTTCCTGACCCGATCGACCCGGCCAATGTCGGCCGCGCGATCGAGCGCTTCGGCGGTGTCGACGTCACCTATGGCGGGGTCGGCATCACCGGCCATGTCGCCTTCAACGACCCGCCGGGCGCCGCCGACATGCTCGACACCGAGAGCTTCGCCGCCCTGCCGAGCCGGGTGGTCGAGCTCTCCCGCGAGACGCTGGTGATCAACAGCGTCACGGCATGCCGTGGCAATATCGACCGCATTCCCCGTTTCGCCGTCACCGTGGGCATGGCCGAGATCCTGGCATCCCGCATGGTCAGCCTCTACCTCAACCGGCCCTGGCAGTGCGCCATCGTCCGCAAGCTGCTGCACGGCCCGGTCACCGCCGCCGTGCCGGCCTCGCTCCTGCAGCGGCACGGCGATTGCCGGGTGGTGCTGACCGACGAGGTGGCGCAGTTGCCGGAGCCGACGCTGCGATGAGCGGGGCCGGGAGCCTGCGCTGGGGGGTGATCGGCTATGGCCGCTTCGGCCAGCTCCATGCCGCGGCCATCGCGCGCGGCCCGACGACCGAGCTCGCCGCGGTGGCGACCGCCAGCGCTGCGACCGCCGCCCTCGCCCGCTCGCACCATCCGGATGCGGCGGTGACCACCGACTGGCAGAAGCTGGTCGACGACCCGGGGATCGACGTGGTCGACATCGTCGCCCCCAATCATCTCCACGCGGCCATGGCGCTCCGGGCGCTCGAGGCCGGCAAGCACGTGCTGGTCGAGAAACCGCTGGCGACGACCCTCGCCGATTGCGACCTCTTGGTCGAGGCGGTGGACCGCACCGGCGGGCTGCTCTCGGTCGGCTTCGAGCTTCGGCTCTCGGTGCAGTGGCGGCGGATCAAGGAGCTGATCGACGAGGGGCGGATCGGCCGCCCCGGCTTCGTCCACGTCGCCCTCTTCCGCCATCCCTACCGGCCCGGGGCGAGCGGCTGGCGACACGCGCCAGGCGAGGTGGGCTCCTGGATCCTCGAGGAGCCGGTCCATTTCTACGATCTCGCCATGTGGTACCTGGCCGCCTCGGGCGAGCCCGTGGCGGTCAACGCGCAGGGCACCGCCGGGCGCGAGCCGGGCCTCCTCGACAACCTCGTCTCGACCGTGCGCTTCGGCGACGGGGCGCTCGCCGTGGTGGGCCAGACCCTCGCCGGCTTCGGCCATCATCTGGTGGTCGAGGTGGTTGGAACCGAAGGGGCGATGCGCGCCACCTGGTCCGCCGGGCACGCGGCCAGCACCGAGCCCCGCTTCGATCTGCATGTCGGGCCGATCGGCCTCGAGGCACCGGAGCGCATCCCGCTCGACGAGCCCTCGGGCGAGGTTTTCGAGCTGGAGAAGCAGATCGGCCTGACCAACGCTGCATTCCTTCAAGGAAGGACGCTGGTCGATGTGCGCGAGGGGCGCCGGGCGGTGGTCGTCTGCCTCGAGGCCGAACGATCGGTGCGGGAGGGGCGGGAAGTGCCGCTCCAGTTCGCGTGACGGGTTATCAAGCAACCGGGAGGAGTTGAACCATGCCGAGACGACATCTCATGACCACCTTGGCCGGAGCGCTGCTGCTCGCGGCCTTGTCCGGCGGGACGGCCCAGGCGCAGGAGAAGAAGCTCACGCTCCTGACCTGGAACCTGCCGATCTACGAGGAGAAGTTCCGCGGCTGGATCGCCGACTTCGAGGAGATGCACCCGGATTTCACGGTCGAGTGGCTCGACAAGAAGGGGACCGAGTACGGCGCCTTCTACCAGACGCAGCTGGTCGCCGGCACCGCCCCCGACATCATCGACGTCCAGGGCATGCTCTGGGCCGAGTACGCCGCCGATGACGGGCTGGTGGCGCTCGACCCCTATCTCGAGGCCAACCCGGAGGTTCGCGACCGCTACAATGTCGAGGGCATGAAGCTCTGGCAGTATGACGGCCAGCAGTACATGCTGCCCTATTATTTCTCGAAGACGCTGATGGTCTACAACAAGAAGCTCTTCGAGGAGGCCGGGATCGACGGCCCGCCCACGAGCTTCGACGAGCTGATCGACGATGCCTACAAGATCAAGGAGACCGGCGAGGGGCGGACCGGCTTCATCACCCTCAATTTCGACTGGCTCTATTGGCCGCTCATGGCGATGAACGGCATCGAGCTCTTGAACGAGGACATGAGCGAGGCGGCCTTCAACACGCCCGAGATGGTCGACGTGGTGACCCGGCTGGCCAAGGCGACGACGGACGGGGCGATCAACCCGATCTCCTGGACCGGCCGCTGGGTCGAGCCCAACAACGCCTTCGCGGCCGGCGACATCGGCATGTACCAGGGCCACGGCGCCGCCCTCTTCTGGATCATGGGCCAGGCCGACTGGGCCAATGCCGACACGATCGGCGTGGTCGAGTGGCCGGGCGGCTGGGGGGTCCCGAACGCGCACGGCATCGGCATCTCCGCCTCGACCAAATACCCGGACGAGGCCTTCGACTTCGTCCAGATCGCGCTGAACGACAAGTGGCAGACGATCATGGCCGACACCTTCACCATCCTGACGCTGAACAACGCGGTCGACGAGGCGCTGATCGCCAAGGTCGACAACCCGCTGAAGAAGGCGACGCTCGAGCTCTCGCTCGCCAACATGGACAAGCAGACCGGCAACTGGGTGACGCCCCTGGATGCAAGGATCAAGGACGCGTTCTGGCCCGACATCCAGGCAGCGCTGCTCGGCCAGCGTGATCCGGCCGAGGCGATCGCCGATGCCGAGAGCAAGGTCAACCGCGTGCTCAGGCGCGGCTGAGATCGGCGGGAGGCGTCGCCGGCGCCTCCCGCGCCTCCTTGGGGAACGATCGTTGCTGACCAGGAAAAGCCATCGCGACTACCTGCTCGTCTGGCTGATGCTGCTGCCGGCGCTGGTCATCTTCATGCTGTTCCGCATCATCCCGCTGCTCTGGAACGGGGTGCTCTCCTTCCAGTTCTGGTCGCCGACCAAGCCCGCGAAATTCGCCGGCCTCTATCATTACGAGGAGATGTTCCTCTACGACGACGTCTTCAGGGAGACGCTGGTCAACACCTTCAAGTACATGCTGACCGCCCCCATCGCGATCGTGCTGGCCCTGCTGCTGGCGCTCCTCGTCGACAGCCGGATCAGGGGCCGCGGCATCTACCGCACCATCATCTTCCTCAGCTACCCGCTCATGGTCGTGGCGGTCGGCATCATCTGGCGCTGGCTCTTCGACCAACGGGTCGGGCTGATCAATTACGGCCTGCGCTCGTTCGGCCTGATCGACGAGCCCATCGCCTTTCTCGAGAGCTTCGCCACGGCGCTGCCCTCGGTGATCGTCGCCGCCATCTGGCAGATCGTCGGCTTCTTCATGATCATCCTCCTGACCGGGCTGCAGAGCATTCCGCAGAACCTCTACGAGGCGGCGTCGATCGACGGCGCCAGCCGCTGGAGCCAGTTCTGGCGGATCACCCTGCCGCTGCTCCGCCCCTCGCTCTTCCTCTGCTTCGTGATCGGCATCATCGCCTCGTTCACCAGCTTCGATCTGATCTACGTCATGACCGGCGGCGGGCCGGGCCACGCCACCGACGTGCTGATCACCTATGTCTACAAGACGGCCTTCACCCTCACCCAGTTCGACTACGCGGGCGCGCTCACGATCGTCATGTTCCTGCTCTTCGTCGGCATAGCGCTGATCGGCAACCTGCTCGCCGGCGGCGACGCCGGCCGCGTCGACATCGCGGACTAGGAGCCAGGTCGATGCACCGCTATCCCCGCTGGCCGATCCACCTGATCCTGCTGATCGTCTCGTTCGTCATGCTGGTGCCCTTCTACTGGGTCTTCAAGACCAGCATCACCGGCGAGAACATCTTCAATTACCCGCCGTCCCTCTGGCCGGTCGATCCGCAGCCCTTCTTCTACGTCGATGCCTGGTACGCCATCCCCTTCCCGCGCTTCTTCCTCAACAGCGTGATCGTCGCGTCGATGGCGATCGTCGCCAACCTGATCATCAACGCCGCGGCCGGCTTCGCGCTGACCAAGAGCTTCCCCGGCAAGCGCTGGATGATCCTCCTCCTGCTCGCCTGCATGATGATCCCGTTCCACGCGACCATCATCCCGGCCTACCTGATCACCTCGAAGCTCGGCCTTTTGAACACCCATCTGGGGCTGGCGCTGCCGGCCTTCTCGCACATCATCTGCATCTTCCTCTTCAAGGCGGCCTTCGACGCGATACCGCCATCGCTGATCCAGGCGGCCAAGATCGACGGCGTGCCGGAATGGCAGATATTGCTGCGGATCATGCTGCCGCTCGCCAAGCCCGCGGTCGCTACCAACATCATCCTGTCGTTCATCTGGTCCTGGAACGATTTCCTCTGGCCCTTGATCATCGTCCGCGACGTGGAGATGCAGACGCTGCCCTTGGGGCTCTCGACGTTCCTCGCCTATTTCGAGGACACGACGGGGGCGCTCTATGCCTTCTGCATCATGGTCCTGGCGCCCGGCCTCCTCGTCTTCTTCCTGGCGCAGAAGCAGTTCATCGAGGGCCTGACCTCGGGTGCCAGGAAGGGCTGACACGGTGGAAGGCTGGAAAGGCTGGCTCGTCAACCGCGTCACCATCACCTTCGGCCTCCTGGCGGTCGTCGTGATCGCCTGGAACCTCTACGTCATCCAGCATGACGACGGCATTCTCGAGGGCCAGGTGGTGAACGAGGCGGGCGAGCCCGTGGCGGGTGCGAAGGTGGTCTTGAGCGAGCGGACGCTCGTCAGCATGACGCCGATCGCCGAGACGGTGACGGACGCGGAGGGCAGATTTCACTTCGAGGGCCACGATCGCCATGCGCTCGTGCTGACCGCCGAGATGCCCGATCTCCGCAGGTCCGCGCGGCTGGAGGTGCAGCTCTATTTCAGGAACCAGAACCGGCGCCTGGCCGCGCCGATCGTGCTGGGCGGGGCGGCATGAGCGCCGCCATGGAGGGTCTGCCGCCCGGCGCCCGGATCGTCATCCCGCATGCCGACGATGTGGGCATGTGCCACGGCGCCAACCGGGCCTTCATGGAGCTCGCCGGCAAGGGCTTCGTCACCACGGGCTCGGTCATGGTCCCCTGCCCCTGGTTCCCCGAGATCGCCCATTGGGCGCGCGGCCGAAGCGACGTCGATCTCGGTGTGCATCTGACCCTGACCAGCGAATGGCCGCACTATCGCTGGGGGCCGATCTCGACCCGCAAGGCCTCATCCGGCCTCGTCGATGCCGACGGCTATTTCCCCAGCCGGGTGCCGCCGCTGCGCGCCCGGCTCGATCCCCTGGCGGCCGGGGACGAGATGCGCGCCCAGATCGAGCGCGCCATGGCGATGGGCATCCGGCCGACGCATCTCGACACGCATATGGGTGCGGCCCTGGTGCCAGAGCTCGCCGACATCACGATCGGCCTCGCCGATGAATACCGGCTGCCGCTGCTCTTCCCCCGCGAGATCGAGAGCTATCTGGGCGTCCTGAACCTCGGCCCGGTCGATCCCGCCTTCTACACCGAGCGTCATGCCGCCCTTGCCGCCCGGGGTGCCGCCTTCGTCGACCGCTTCGTCATGACGCCCTGGGTGGCCAGCGCCCTGAGCGACGCCACCTATCGGCGGATGATCGACGCTCTGCGGCCGGGGGTCACCTTCTTCTCGCTGCATCCCAATGCGCCCGGCGACATCGAGGTGATCAAGCCGGATCTCGCCCATTGCCGGACCGACGAGCACCGGCTCGGCCGTGATCCGGGTTTCCTCCGCCATGTCGAGGATTCGGGCGTCGTGCCGATCGGCTTCGCACCTTTGCTGGAGCGGCTGCGGGCGGCAAGCGCCCGGGCGTAGCGCGAGCATCGGCGCATCAGGCCGAGGTCGCGCCCAAATGCGGGCTCGCGAACCCCAGCCGCCGCAGCCCGTGGCGGATCTCCGGGCAGCTCATGAACAGCCGCCAGAGCAGCCCGCTGCGGTAGTTCTCGATCATCACCACGATGGGTCCCTGGTCGATGGCGAGGTGCGAGTCGGCGCGCCATGCCTCGGCCGGGCAGAAGGCGTCGACGAAGCCCATGTCCGTCCAGAGCCGGCCATCGTCGTAGTCCATGAAGTGGCGAAGTGCGGCGAGGCTCGGTTCGGGCGCGTACGGCATCGAGGCGAGCGCCGCCGTGGGCGTGATGACGCCCCGGTCCCGGTCCGGCGCATGCGCCTCGTAGCCCCAGGGATCGTCGCTCGCCGTCAGCCCCCAGCAGGCCTCACCGTAGCCGGCATGGCCGTTCGGGTTGGCGACGCAGTGGCGGTGGTTGATCAGGGTGTGCGCCACGTTCTGCTCGAAATAGTCGGCGTAGCGATCCTCGAGGCCGCGCGGGTCGAGACCTGTGAAGCTGTAATGGGCGAAGAAGAGAGGGCCGCCGAAGTCGGGGCCGAGCGGCAGGCGGATGCCGTGATAGATGCGGCCATTGGCGAAGTGCGGGCCGGTTGCCCAGCCCCGGTGGTAGGCCTCGGGCCGGACGGTGTGGCGCCTCGAGGACGCGGCCAAGACGTAGGTGATCAGGCACTCGTTCCAGCCCCGGATCGGGTGGTTCATGCCCCAGCCATGGCGCGGGCTCCAGTGCCAGTAGAGCACGTCCTCGCCGCCCCTGGTGTGCCAGTCGAACGCCGCCTCGTCCCAGAGCAGGTCGATCCGCTCCCGCAGCTCGCGCTCCGCAGCATCGGCACGGTCGAAATATTGCCGTGCCGCGAGCAGGCCCATCAGCAGGAAGGACGTTTCGACCAGGTCGGCGCCGTCGTCCTGGTCGCTGAACGGCGCCGTGCGTCCCGTCCGGCCGTCGAGCCAGTGCGGGAAGATGCCGTGATAGCGGTCGGCCCGGCCGAGGAAGCGGACCATTCCAAGAAGGCGGGCCGCCGCCTCGGCACGCTCGATCCAGCCGCGCTCGACGCCCGCCACGATCGCCATGACGCCAAAGCCCGTCCCGCCGGTCGTGACGATATCCGCCCCGCAGCCGGGCGTGGCATTGCTCCGCTCCCGGGCGAGGCCGCTCACCGGGTGGGCGAAATCCCAGAAGTAGCGCAGCGTCCGCCGCTGCACGAGGTCGAGCAGCTCATCGTCCCGCCGTGTCGTTTGCGTCATCGTCCCGTTTCCAGGTCCCCAGGGGTGGATGCAGCCGCGCCACCGGCTCCCGTTCGGGGCGGCTTGCCAGCCGTCAGTCCGATATGACACTTTCCATCGCGGAAGATCGAGGATGTCGGCATGACACCACAGGACATCGCCAAGCGCGCCGTCGCGGCGGCCGCCGTCGAGCGGCTGGTGGAGCCGGGCATGAAGCTCGGGCTGGGCTCCGGCTCGACCTCGCACTGGATGGTCCGCGCACTGGGCGAGCGGGTTCGAGGTGGGCTCGATGTGGTGGGCGTGGCGTCCTCGACGGGCACCGCGGCGCTCGCCCGCGAGGTCGGCTTGAAGGTGATCGAGCTCGACGAGGCGGGCGAACTCGACCTCACGCTCGACGGTGCGGACGAGATCGACCACCGCTTTCGCATGATCAAGGGCGGCGGCGCCTGCCTGCTCTGGGAGAAGATCGTGGCGGTGGCGTCGAAGCGCATGGTGGCGCTGGTCGACGAGACCAAGGTCGTGGAGACGCTCGGCGCCTTCCCCCTGCCGATCGAGGTCGTCCGCTTCGGCTGGCAAGCGACGCGGCGGCAGATCCACCAGGTCCTCGCCGAGCACGCCCATTCCGAGCCCCAGATCACCTTGCGCGGCGGCGAGGCCGACCCGCTCTTGACCGACAGCGGCCATTTTCTGCTCGACTGCCGGCTCGGTGCCATTCCCGACCCGCCAGCACTGGAAGCTGCCTTGAACCAGATCCCGGGCGTGGTCGAGAACGGCCTCTTCTCGGACATCGCCGATTCCATGATCGTCGGCTACGAGGACGGCTCGGTTCGCATGTTCGGCCCCTACGCCAGCGCCTTCTGATCAGCCTGGATCACGGCTGGCGCCGCACGAGGGCCAGGATCTCGGGCTCGACGCCGGTGAGCTCGCGCGGGCCGGGCAGCGCGTAGCTGCCGGTCCTGGGCTTGGCGAGACCGAGGCGGGCGAGCAGCTCGGCCTGGCCGACGCCCGTGGCGATGCCTTCCAGGATCGGCACCGGCACGCGGGCCCGCAGCCGGCGCGGCACGCCCGCCATCACCGCCCCCAGGAGCACGATGACCTCGGCGAGCTCCTCCTCGACCAGCTCGTTGCAGGCGCCGGCCAGAAGCGCATCCAGCTCGGCCGTATCGCCGGGGGCGAAGGCCTTCGTGCTCTCGATCGTCCGCCAGCCGGCGATGCGACGGTCGAGGCCGTAGGCCGTCACGAGCTCGCGATAGACCGGCTGGACCCGGCGACCCAGCGAGACGAGGCCGATCCGCCCGCCGGCCATGTGCGCCGTGAGCAGGGCCGCCTCGGTCATGCCGACGACCGGCACGGCGAGGAGCTCGCGGAGGGCCGGGAGCGCCGTGTCGTAGGAGACGGCGATCAGCACCGCATCCATGCCCGGGCCGTGCGTCGCCGCGAGGGCGATCATCTCGCGCTGGGCCAGGGCGTTCTCGAACCTCGTGCCGATGATCCCGGCCCCGCTACGGCCGGTCACCGCCACGATCTCGGTCCCGGGCGACGCCGCGAGTCGCGCTTCGGCGGCTGCGGCGTCGGTGACGAAGGGCGTGGTGTTGCCGTTGATCAGAAGGAGGCGCATGCGACGGATCCAGGCTCGGCCGGTGGCGGGCACGGGCCGAGCTTGCCGGAGTGCCCTGCCCTGCTCAAGCGATCGTTCGCCAGGACTTGCGGGTGTAGAGGTAGCGCTGGAACGAGCGGAGGTCGGCGCAGCGCAGATGGCGGGCGGCCTCGGCGTCGCCGGCCTCGATCGCCATCACCAGCTCGTCCTGCATGTGCAGGGTGAACTGATGGAACTCGGGATCGAAGGGTGCCTCGAGCGCCAGCGCCTCGGCGACGAAGGGGGCATAGCGCAGGCGCAGCCGGCGGACCATGTCGATCAGGATGGGCGAGGCCGAGCCATTGGCGAGCGCCATGTTCCAGCTCATCAGGGACCGCATGGTGGGCTGCAGGTCGGCGCCGAAGCGCATGGCCCTGAGCGACCTCGTATAGTCGTAGAGCCCGTGCGCCTCGGCGGGCCGCCGGCGCGCGGCGAAGCGGGCCGCCGCCTCGCCTTCGAGCAGGAAGCGCAGGGACCAGATCTCGTCCGCCGTCCGGCGCTCGAGCCTGGGCACGCGGATCGCCTTGCCGGGAGCCGAGCGCAGCGCCGCCGCGTCGATCAGCCGGCCGACCGCGTCCCGCACCGGCTGCATGCTGGTGTCGAGCGAGATCGCCAGCGTGCGCAGGCTAACCTGGGTCTCGGGCAGCCAGTCGCCGTCGAGGATGCGCCCTTCCAGGGTTTCGTAGACCCGCTGCGCCAGGGTCCGCGACGCTTGTTCCCCGGACAGGCTTTCAGCCCTTGGCGAGGCGGGTGAGCTCCGGCGTCATCTCGTCGAGGGCGGCGGCGAAGCGGTCGACCGCCTGATCGCACTCCGTCCTGGTGATGCAGAGCGGCGGCGAGAAGGAGATCACCTCGATGAACGGCAGGCCGCGCACCATGACCCCGTGCTCGAGCGCCTTGGCGGCGACGAGGCGATGCGGCAGGGCGTCGGCCTTGAACGGCCGCCGCCTGGCGCGGTCGGCGGTGAACTCGACGCCGATCATCAGCCCCTCGCCCCGGATCTCGCCGACGAACGGGTGCTCGCCGAGCCGGTCCTTCAGGCCGGCGAGCAGGTGGCCGCCGACCTCGGCCGCGTTCGCCGCCATGTTCTCGCGTTCCATGATCTCGAGATTGGCGAGGCCCACGGCGCAGCCCACGGGATGGCCGGAATAGGTGAAGCCGTGCATGACGGCCCCGTGCGTCGGCGAGCCCGCCTCCAGGACCTTCCAGACCCGCTCGGAGACGACCGAGGCGGAGAGCGGGAAGTAGGCGCTGGTGACACCCTTGGCGAGCGTCAGGAGATCCGGCTGCAGATCGTAGAGCCCGGTGGCGAACCACGCGCCAGTGCGGCAGAAGCCGGAGATGACCTCGTCGGCGATGAAGAGGATGTCGTGCCGGCGGAGCACGGCCTGAACGCGCTCGAAATAGCCCGCAGGCGGGATCAGCACGCCGCCCGTTCCCATGATCGGCTCGGCGATGAAGCCGCCGATGGTCTCCGGCCCCTCGTGTTCGATGATGGCCTCGAGCTCGGCGATCAGGCGGTCGCAGAAGGCGGCCTCGCTCTCGCCGTCATGGGCGAAGCGGTAGTAGTGCGGGCAGCTCGTGTAGACGACATCGGCCTCGGGCAGGTTCCAGGCCTTGTGGTAGGCGTCGATGCCGGTGAGCGACGTGGCGATGGTGGTGAGGCCGTGATAGGCGCCGGTGCGCGAGATGATCTTCTTCTTCTCGGGCGTGCCCCTGAGCGTCGCCCAATAGCGCACCAGCTTGTAGTTGGTGTCGTTGGCATCCGAGCCCGAGGTGCCGAAGAAGACCTTCTTCAGGTGCCGGGCGCCGGCCTGCTCGTGCAGGAGATGCAGGATGCGGTCGGCGAGGCGGATGGCGGATTCGTGCGAGGCCGAGCCGAAGAGATGCCAGTAGTTGAGGTCCAGCATCGCCTGCCTGGCCGCCTCGGCGAGCTCCGGCCGGCCGTAGCCGACATTCACGCACCAGAGACCGCCCGAGCAGTCGACGATCTCGCGGCTCTGGTGATCCCGGAGCACGGCGCCCTGGGCCCGGTCCATGATCGAGGGGCCATTCTTCTCGTGCGCCGCGATCGAGGTGAGCGGATGAAAGAGGCTCTCGCGGTCCATGTCCTCGAGCGAGAAGTTGGCGCGTTCATCGAGCATTGTTCGACCCTCGTTGCGTATGGGGCCTGCGGCCGGCTGCACCGGTGGCCCTCGTCGACGTCGCCCGCGATCGTCGAGCCGCGGTTGCCCCGGCCCGAGGCTCGCTCTAGGCTGTGATCACAGACGCCACAGGCTTATCGGCCTTCGGGGGGAAACACAATAATGCGGCTGGCCTGCGACACGGGCGGGACGTTCACCGATCTCGTGGTGGAGCGTGGCGACGAGATCCGCCAGTTCAAGTCCTCCACGGTCCCTGCCGACCCGGTGCAGGGTGTGCTCGACGTGCTGGGGCTCGCGGCTGCCGCGATGGGCCGGGACCGGAAGTCCTTCCTGGCCGAGGCCACGACCTTCATCCACGGCACCACGCGCGCCATCAACGCCATCCTGACCGGCAACACAGCCAAGACCGCCTTCCTGACGACCAGGGGGCATCCCGATGTCCTGGTGATCCGGGAAGGCGGGCGCATCGAGCCCTTCAATTTCACCGTGCCCTATCCCGAGCCCTACGTGCCCAGGCGGTTGACCTTCGAGGTGCCGGAGCGAATCGATGCGGCGGGCCGGATCGTCGAGCCGCTCGACGAAGAAGCGGTGCTCGCCATCATCGAGCGGCTGAAGGTGCTCGAGGTCGAGGCGGTCGGGGTCTGCCTGCTCTGGTCGGTGGTCAAGGGCGACCACGAGAACCGGATCGGCGAGCTTCTGGCCGAGCATTTGCCCGACGTGCCGGCGACCCTCTCGCACGTCCTCAACCCGACCCTGCGCGAGTATCGCCGGGCCTCGGCCACGGTGATCGACGCCTCGCTCAAGCCCTTGATGTCCGCCTATCTCGACGGCCTGACCGGTCGGCTGCGCGAGGCCGGCTTCGGCGGGCGGACCTTGATGGTCACCTCCGGCGGTGGGATCATGGACGCCGAGGATGTCGCCAAGGCGCCCATCCACTCGATCAACTCGGGCCCTGCCATGGCGCCGGTGGCCGGCCGCTTCTACGCCGGGCGCGACTTCGACAGTGCCATGGCCATCGTCGCCGACACGGGCGGCACCAGCTACGACCTGAGTCTGGTCCGCGACGGGCGCATCCCCTGGACCCGCGAGACCTGGCTCGGCCAGCGCTTCCGCGGCCACATGACCGGCTTTCCCTCGGTCGACGTGAAGAGCATCGGCGCCGGCGGCGGCTCGATCGCCTGGGTGGATTCCGGCGGGTTGCTGCGGGTCGGCCCGAGAAGCGCCGGATCGACGCCGGGGCCGGTCGCCTATGGCAAGGGCGGCACCGAGCCCACCGTGACCGACTGCTCGCTCACCCTCGGCCATATCGACGCCGACTTCTTCCTCGGCGGTGCCATGCCGCTCGATCGCGCGGCGGCGGTGGCGGCACTCGAGGTCAACGTAGCCAAGAAGCTCGGGCTGCCGGTCGAGGAGGCGGCGGCCGCGGTGCTGGCTCTCGCGACCGAGAAGATGGTGGGGGCGATCGACGAGATCACCGTCAACCAGGGCATTGATCCCGCGGCGGCGGTGCTGATCGGCGGCGGTGGTGCGGCCGGCCTCAATGCCGTGGCGGTCGGCCGGCGGCTCGGCTGCGCCGGTGTCCTGATCCCCGAGGCGGGGGCCGTCCTGAGCGCCGCCGGTGCCCTGATGTCGGAGCTCACCGCCGACTTCGCCCGGATGCGGTTCACGACGAGCCGCAATTTCGATTATGCCGGCGTCGAGGCGGTGCTGGCAGCGCTCGAGGAGCGGTGCGCGGCTTTTGCCCAGGGTCCCGGCGAAGGTGCGCTCGAGACCGTGATCGAGCTCTCGGTCGAGGCCCGCTACCCGCACCAGATCTGGGAGATCGAGGTGCCGCTCGCCGGCCGGCGGATCGACGGACCCGAGGCGCTGGCCGAGCTGAAATCCGCCTTCCACGACACCCACAAGGCGATTTTCGAGATCGCCGACCGGCAATCGGAGATCGAGCTCGTCACCTGGCGGGCCAAGGTGCGCTGCCGCCTGCGCGAGGCGGGAACCGGGCGGGTTCCGGCCCCGGCCAAGGGGGTCGACCTGGCGACGAGCCGGCAGGTCTACGTCGCCGGCTCCGGCTGGGTCGAGGCCCGGGTCGCCCGCTTCGAGGCGATGCAGCCGGGCGAGAAGCTGCGAGGGCCCGCCATCGTCGAATCGTCGTTCACGACCGTGGTGGTCGATCCCGGGACGATCGCCGTCAGGACGGTCGGCGGCGGCCTCAAGGTGACGTTTTGAAAGGGATCGGGCCCATGGAGGTCAGGCGATGACGACCACCGCCGCCAGAACGCCCCATGACGTCATCCGCATGGCGCTCTTCTCGAGCCGCATCGAGAGCATCGCGCGCAAGATGCAGAACACGCTCTTTCGAACGGCGCGCTCGGGCATTCTCAACACGGCGCACGATTTCTCGTGCTGCATCCTGACAGCCGATTGCCGCCTGCTGGGCTCGGCCGAGAGCCTGCCGATCCACACGCTGATCGGCCCCGATCTGATGTGCGAGGCGGTCAAGCGGCACCATCCGGTGCTTCGGCGCGGCGACTGCTTCCTGCACAACAGCCCCTACGAGGGCAACTCGCACGCGGCCGACCACTGCCTGATCGTGCCGGTGATCGACGACGACGGGGTCTTGCGCTTCTTCGTCCTCGCCAAGGCGCACCAGGCGGATTGCGGCAATGCGCGGCCCTCGACCTATCTCGCCGACGTCGCCGACCTCTACGAGGAGGGTGCGCTCATCTTCTCGGCGACCAGGATCCAGTCGGACTACACCGACAACCAGGACATCATCCGCATGTGCCGGGCCCGCATCCGCGTGCCGGAGCAGTGGTGGGGCGACTATCTGGCATCGCTGGGCGCCGTCAGGATCGGCGAGCGCGGCCTGCTCGAGCTCGGTCGCGAGGTCGGATACGACGCCCTCGACGACTACGCCGAGGCCTGGTTCGACTACGCCGAGCGGAAGATGGCCCAGGCCATCAGCCGCCTGCCGTCCGGCCGGGCGACGACACGGACGGCACACGACCCCTTCCCCGGCGTGCCCGACGGCATCTCGATCAAGGTCGAGGTCGAGGTCGACGCCCTGGCCGGCCGGATCACCGTCGATCTCCGGGACAATCCGGACTGCCAGCCCTGCGGCCTCAATTTGACCGAGGGCACGGCGATCAGCGGGGCCATGGTCGGCATCTACAACGGCATCATGGACCCGAGCGTGCCGGCCAATGCCGGCAGCTTTCGGCGCATCGAGGTCAAGGTGCGAGAGAACTGCTGCGTCGGCATCCCGCGCCATCCCTTCTCCTGCTCGGTGGCGACCACCAACCTCGCCGACCGGGTGACCAACCCGGTGCAGCGGGCGATCGCCGGGATCGCCCCCGGCTTCGGCATGGCCGAGACCGGCCCGATCATGCCGCCCGGCATCGCCGTCATCTCGGGCCGGGA
>CAYMTA010000072.1:0-21208 GCA_964393275.1 uncultured Geminicoccaceae bacterium
CGCAGATAGGGGTGGGCGAGCTCGTCGAAGACCAGGTCGGTCGGGCCGGTCTCGACGATCCGCCCGGCATACATGACGTGCACGGCCTCGGCGATCGCGGCGACCACGCCGAGATCGTGGGTGATGAGCAGGAGCGCCATGCCGTTCTCGTCGGCGATCTCGGCGATCAGCTTGAGGATCTTCGCCTGCACGGTCACGTCGAGCGCGGTCGTCGGCTCGTCGGCGATCAGGAGGCGCGGCCGGCGGGCCAGCACCATGGCGATCATCGCCCGCTGGCGCTGCCCGCCCGAAAGCTGGTGCGGGTAGAGCCTGGGCGAGAACTCCAGGGGATCGAGCCCGACCCGCCGCATGGCGTCGAGCGTGCGCGCCCGCACAGCCTCGCGATCGAGGCGGCCATCGAGGCGGAGGCCCTCGGCGATCTGCCAGCCGATCGTGCGGACGGGGTTGAGCGCAGTCATCGGCTCCTGGAAGATCATGCCGATCTGGGCACCACGCAGCCGGCCGAGCGCTCTTTCGTCGAGCCGCAGGAGTTCCCGCCCGTCGAACACGAGGCGCCCGCCGAGCCGGGCGCTCGGTGGCAGGAGGCCGAGAATCGAGAGCGCTGTCAGCGACTTGCCGCAGCCGCTCTCGCCGACGATGCCGTGCCAGTCGCCTTCGTCGAGGGCGAGGTCGATGCCGTCCAGGAGGCGGAGCGTGCCCCTGGCGGTCGGCAGGTCGAGCGTCAGCCCCTCGATCTCGAGCAGGGCCACTAGCGAAGCCGTCTGAGCTTGGGGTCGAGGAGGTCGCGCAGGCCGTCGCCGAGGAGGTTGAGGCCGAGCACCGAGAGCGCGATGCACAAGCCCGGCAGGATGGCGAGCTGGGGGGCGAGGAAGAGGAAGGTCTGCGCCTCGTTCAGCATCCGGCCCCAGGAGGGATCGGGTGGCTGGGCGCTGAAGCCGAGATAGGCGAGCCCGGCCTCGGCCAGGATGGCCAGGGCGAACTGCACCGTCACCTGGACGATGATCAGGCTCATGAGGTTGGGGATGACGTGGGAGGTGGCGATGGCGAGCTCGCTACGCCCGGCGAGGCGGGCGGCCGCGACGAAATCCCGGCGCCAGAGGCCGAGGGCGGCGCCCCGGGTCAGCCGGGCGAACACCGGCACGTTGAAGATGCCGATGGCGATGATGGCGTTCACCGCACCCGGTCCCCAGAGGGCGGTGATCATCACGGCCGTGAGCAAGGCGGGGAAGGCGAAGGCGAAGTCGGAGAGGCGCATGACCAGCTCGTCGAGCCAGCCGCCCGTGGCGCTCGCCAGCGCACCCAGCGGCACGCCGAGGCCGACGCCGATCACCATCGCCACCACCGCGACGAGGATGGAGTTGCGGGCCCCGGCGAGCAGCAGGGTGAGGACGTCCCGGCCATAAGGGTCGGTGCCGAGCCAATGCGCCCCCGAGGCGCCGGCGAGCCGGTTGGCGACGTCGATGGCGCCGATCGGATAGGGGGTCCAGGCGAGCGAGAGGAGGGCCGCCGCCAGGAGCAGGGCCGACAGGGCGCCGCCGATCCAGAGCTGCCAGCGCCTAGCCATGATCGAGAGCCCGTTTGAGGGGCTTGCGAGGCATTTCATCGGCTTGCGGTCGACCGCCGGCGTGGAGCCGAGCGCATCCAGATGCCCAGACATCTGGGTGCGCTCGGCGACAAAGTCGGAGCCGGCCGCAAGCCGACCGCAGGTGAGCTTGGCAGCGGCACCTGCTTCGTCGTCGATCGACCGACGATGCGCCGCATCGACGGTCGATCGACTTCTCGCATCTGCTCACTGCCAAGCTCATGAAATACCTCGCAAACCCCTCTAACGGGCTCTAAGCCTCGGATCGATCAGGAAGTAGAGGAGGTCGACCACGAAGTTGACCAGGATGACGGTCGCCGCCAGCACGACGACGAGGTCGCGGACGACGATGAGGTCGCGCTGGGCGATCGCCTGGAAGGTCAGGCGGCCGATGCCGGGCAGGTAGAACACGTTCTCGATGATGATCGTGCCGGCGAGCAGGAACGAGAACTGCAGCCCCATGATCGTGACGACCGGGACGAGCGCGTTCGGCACCGCGTGCCGCCAGACCGCCTGGGCGGGAGTGAGGCCCTTGGCCCGCGCCGTCCGGACATAGTCCTCGGCCAGCGCCTCGAGCACGGCGGAGCGGGTCAGGCGGGCGAGGATCGCCGCCTGCGGCAGGGCCAGGGCGAGCGCCGGCATGAGCAGCGCCAGGAGGGCAGGGCGGAGGCCGGCCTCCCAGCCGGGAAAGCCGCCGGCCGGCAGCCAGCCGAGGCCGACGGCGAAGAGCAGGATGAGCAGGATCGCGAACCAGAAATTGGGGATGGCCACGCCGAGCTGCGTGATGCCGATGAGCAGCGTGTCGGCGAGCTGGCCGCGGCGGCTCGCGGCATGCACGCCGACCGGGATGGCGATGGCGGTCGAAAGCAGGATCGAGATGAGCGCCAGGGGCACGCTGACCACGGCCCGCTCGGCGAGGAGCTCGGCCACCGGCACGCCATAGGTGTAGCTCTGGCCGAGTTCGCCCCGCACCAGCCCGCCGAGCCAGGCGAGGTAGCGGCCGAGCGCCGGCTGGTCGAGCCCGAGCTGGGCGCGCAGTGCCGCGAGCGTGTCCGCGCGCGCGCCGGTGCCGAGGATCACGGCGGCAGGGTCGCCCGGCAGCAGCTCCAGGACGACGAACACCACCGCCGTCGCCGCCAGCAGGGTGAGGAGCAGCGTTACGATGCGGCGCAGGATCCACAAAACCACGAGCCTGTCCCGCCCAAGGCCGTCATGCCGCCTTCTCCTTCGACCGCGCCCCAAAACGTGGGGGAGTCAGAGCACGGCGGGCCACCGCGCGCAACATGGCGGAGCACCCGCGCCGGCCGGCGCGCCGGCGGCCGTCCTCCCCGCAGGCGCCCGGCCGCGCCATTGCCCGCCCGGGCGGTGCCGACACGCTTGCGCGGGGCCGGCTCTCATGGAACGCTGCGGGGCAGGCAGAAAACGGGAGAAGCGCCATGGCCAAGGAAATCTTCTGCGCCTTCAGCATTCATTGCGACGCGGTCGCGGGCTGGCTCGGCTCGTACAAGGGCGAGGACAGCCCGGGCGACATCTCGCGCGGCGTCTTCGCCGGCGAGGTCGGCATGCCGCGCATCCTCGACCTCTTCGAGCATTTCGGCCTGCAGCAGTCCTGGTTCATCCCCGGCCACACGATCGAATCGTTCCCCGAGGAATGCGCGATGGTGGCGAGGGCCGGCCACGAGATCGGGCTGCACGGCTACAGCCACGAGAACCCGCTGGCCATGAGCTACGAGCAGGAGGACGCGGTCTTCGCGCGGTCGATCGCGCTGATCGAGCAGCTGACCGGCAGCCGGCCGACGGGCTATGTGGCGCCTTGGTGGGAGGTCTCGACCAACTCGGTCGACATCCTGGTCAAGAACGGCATCAAGTACGACCACAGCCTGATGCACAAGGACTTCGAGCCCTACTACGTGCGCGTCGGCGACCAGTGGACGAAGATCGACTATTCCAAGCCGGCCGAGACCTGGATGAAGCCGTTCAGCCGGGGCAAGCCGACCAGGCTCGTCGAGATCCCGGCCTCCTGGTATCTCGACGACCTGCCGCCGATGATGTTCATCAAGGGCTTCCCCAACAGCCACGGCTACGTCAACCCGCGCGACATGGAGGAGATGTGGCGGGACACCTTCGACTGGATCTACCGCAAGTACGACTACGCCGTGTTCGCGATGACCATCCACCCCGACGTCTCCGGCCGGCCGCAGGTCCTGGCCATGCTCGAGCGCCTGATCGCCCACATGCTGAAGCACCCGGGCGTGCGCTTCGAGAAGCTGGACGCGATCGCGGATGATTTCATGAAACGGACGCCGCCGCCGAAGGGGTGAGGGGCTCGACATGCCCCGCCGCCGCAAGTGGCGGGGCCTTCCCGGAAGGCGGCCGATTCCGGCGGCAGGGCACATCGCCAGATGATATTCCTACCACAGGCCGGCCGCGGAGACAGGGTTCGTTCCGATCTCCGACCCCGCGCAGCCACCCCCTTTTGCCACAAACGTGTAAGACAGGGTTCGTTCGTCGGCAATTGGTGCATCGGGTGCAACGGCGGGGACCGGTCCTCAAGGGGTTTGGGGACAAAGTAAGTATTTCCCGGCTTCGCCGGGGGATACTTACGGATACCAAAGGGTTAGACGCATTGGCGGAGGGAACGGGATTCGAACCCGTGAGGAGTTGCCCCCAACACGCTTTCCAGGCGTGCGCCATAAACCACTCGGCCATCCCTCCGAACGGGCCGGACCATAGCCAGACGCCTCGGGCTGTGCAACACGGGGGTCGGACGGTTGGGCAGCGGGGCAAGGACGGAAGGCGCGCGATGCGGAAGGTGGGTTATGTCATCGGCCTCGGTCTCCTGATCTTCGCCGGCGGCGCGCTCGTCGCCGAGCTCTTCTCGCTCTGGGCCAGCGGCGCCTGGCGGCCGATCTCGATCGGCTCGATGTGGTTCGCCACCAATGGCAACAGCCTCGTCGGCTTCCAGGGGCTGATCGAGAAGAACCTGGGCCCGATGGTCTGGGCGCCGATCCAGCTCGTCCTGACCCTGCCGGCCTGGCTCAGCCTCGCCGTGCCGGGTATCCTCCTCGTTCTCGCCTGCCGGCCGCGGCAGCGCGGTCTGGGCGGGCTCTGAGACGGGACGGCGGAGCCTCGGGCGTATGATTTCGGCAGCGCGCCGGCTGGCACGGCTCCTGCTCCTCGTGCTGCTCCTCGTGCCGGCAATCCACGCTGTGGCACGCGAATCGCGGCCGCCCGTGGATTTCAGCCCACCCTCGACCGACAGCCCGCGCGCCACCATCGCCGCGCTCTTCGACGAGGTGGAGCGGGCCTTCCGGACCCGGGCGGAGAGCGATGCGCGCAATCTCGGCGCCCTGCTCGGCCAGCGGGTTCTGGCGCTCGTCGATCTCGATCAGGTGCCGCCGGAGCTGCAGATCCCGCTCGCCATCGAGACCGTGCTCCGCCTCTACGTGATCCTCGGCCGGATCGACCTGCCGCCGCTCGATGAGATTCCCGATCTCGCCGCCGTCCACCGCACCGACCTGCGGCGCTGGATCGTGCCGGGCACCGGCCTCGCCATCGTCGATGACGGTGCAGATGACGGGGCGCCCCGCTTCCGCTTCGATTCGGACACCCCCACTCTCGCGGCGCGGCTCTATCCACTGATCGTCGAGCTGCCGCACCGCCAGGGCGCCTTGTGGCTCGATCCCTATGTGGTGCTGCGCGACGGCGTCGGGCCCTGGCTCACCTGGCTGCTCGGCGAAGGGCAAGAGGTGGTGATTCCGGACTGGTCGCGCCGGCGGATCCTCGACATCCCCTTGTGGAAGATCGCGGCCACGCTCCTGCTGCATCTCGCTGCGCTGGGCGTCGCCGCCGTCGCGATCGTGCTCGTCCGCCGTGGCAGCACGATGCATGACGGCACGCCCCGGACCCGGCTGCTCGGCTTCGTCCTGCCGCTCCTGCTCATGCCGCTGGCAGCGGGCCTCCGCTTCGCCGTCACCGACGAGCTCCGGCTGACCGGGCCCGTGCTCGCCATCCTGGAGATCTTCTGGATCGCCCTTTTCACCTTCGGCGCCATCCTCCTCGGCTTCGCCATGATCCGGCTCGCCGCCGACCTGTTCATCGGCCTCGCCCGCCTCGACAACCGGCCGGGCGACGCCCAGGCGGCGCGGCTGATCTTTCGCATCCTTGGCCTCGTCATCGCTCTCGGCATCCTGGTCCATGCCCTGGACCGCCTCGGCGTGCCGGTGAGCGGCATCGTCACCGGTCTCGGTGTCGGCGGCATCGCCGTGGCGCTGGCGGCGCAGGGCACCCTGCAGAACCTGCTGGGCGGCGCCTCCCTGATCGCCGACCGGCCGGTCAGGATCGGCGAATTCTGCCGCTTCGGCGAGCGGCTCGGCACGCTCGAATCGATCGGCCTGCGCTCGAGCCGCATTCGCTCGCTCGACCGCACCGTTGTCACCGTGCCCAACAGCGACCTCGCCGGCATGCACATCGAGAACTTCGCCAGGCGTGACCGGATCCTGCTGCACACGACCTTCGGCGTGCGCTACGAGACCACGCCGGACCAGCTTCGCGCCATCCTCGCCGATATCCGCGCGCTCCTGATCGCCCATCCCGAGGTGGTGCTCGAGCCGGCCCGCGCCCGCTTCATCGAGTTCGGTGCCAGCTCGTTCGATATCGAGATTTTCGCCTATGTCCGGGCCCGCGACTACGAGAGCTACCTTGCGATCCGCGAGGATATTTTCCTGCGCCTGATCGACATCGTCACGCGCAACGGCTCGTCCGTGGCTCTGCCCTCGCAGACGGTCTATCTGCGTCGCGACAGCGAGCCGGACGGCGCCGGCCGCGAATCGGCGGAGGCCAAGGTGGCGGGCTGGCGCAGGTCGGGCACGCTGCCCTTCCCGTTCATGGACAGCAGCATGGCGGGCGAGCTGCAGGACACGCTGCCCTATCCGCCCGAAGGCTCCGCCCAGGCTCCCCGCGACCAGCCGGGATCAGGATGACAGCGGCCGGGCACCGCCGGCCGGTGCCGCGCAGACCTCGTCCGGCAGCTCCGTCTCGATCGTCACGTGGCCGATGCCGAACCGCTCGGTCAGCATGGCTCGCAGCCGTGCCTTGACCAGGGCCGGATGCGCCGCCGCGTCGGCCCCGAGGGCGACATGCGCCTCGAGCGAGGTGCGGCGCTCGTCGAGCCGCCAGAGATGCAGGTGGTGGACATCGGCCACCCCTGGTGTCGTGGCCATGGCACCCGCGACCTCCCGGGTATCGACCCCTTCCGGCGCCGCGTTCATGAGGATCCGGATCGCCCCGCCGATCTCCATGCCGCCGTGCCAGAGCACGTAGGCGGCGATCGCCAGGGTCGCCAGCGGATCGACGATCGTCCAGTCGTAGAGCAGGATCAGCGTGCCGGCGACGATCACCGCGACCGAGCCCAGCGCGTCGGCGACGTTGTGCAGGAAGACGGCGCGGATGTTCATGCTGTCTCGCGATCCGGCATAGGTCAGAAGGGCGGTGACCACGTCGATCACCAGGGCGACCGCCGCGATCACCACCACCGTCCAGCCCAGCACCGGCTGCGGGTCGAGGAGCCTGAGCACCGCCTCGTAGGCGAGGTAGAGGCCGAGCAGGATCAGCGTCGTGAAGTTGATCAGGGCGGCGATGATCTCGGCCCGGGCGTAGCCGAAGGTCATGGAGGCGTCGGCCGGGCGCCGGGCGATGCGCCGCGCCGCCCAGGCGATGGCGAGCGACGCGGCATCGGAGAAGTTGTGCAGCGCATCGGCGACCAGCGCCAGGCTGCCGGAGAGGATGCCGCCCACCACCTGGACGACCGTCAGCCCGACATTGACGACGACGGCGAGCGCCAGCCGCCCTTCGCTCGCCGGCACGGCGCCATGGGAATGGCCGGGATGATCATGCGACATCGATGGGCGGATCCCTGCTGCTCGTTGCGCCGGCCTCGACTGCAGCGGCGAACCTGCGATGCTGCCGCGTCGGCCGCGTCATTCTAGGGAGAACGCCATGCGAATCCACCTCGGCTGCGAGCTCACCTACGAGGTGCCCAACGCCACGCCGATGATCGTCCTGCTCAACGTGCATCACTCGTGCGTTGCCCGCCTCGAGCGGCCGGACTGGCTGATGACCACGCCGGCGGTGCCGGTCGAGAGCTACCGCGACGGCTTCGGCAACTGGTGCTGCCGGTTGGTGGCGCCGCCCGGCCGCTTCGTGCTCGGCACCGACAGCGTCATCCAGGATTCCGGCGCGAGCGACCCAGTGGACTGGAATGCCATGCAGCATCCAGTCGAGCAGCTCCCCGCCGAAACCCTGCAGTTCCTCCTCGGCAGCCGCTACTGCGAGACCGATTGCCTCTCGGAGGAGGCCTGGCGCCTGTTCGGCCAGGGACCCACCGGCTGGGCCCGGGTCCAGGCGATCTGCGACTTCGTCAACCGCCACGTCGCCTTCGGCTACGCGCATTCGCGGCCGACGCGGACCGCCGCCGAAGCCTACGCGGAGGGCAGGGGTGTCTGCCGCGACTTCACCCACCTCGCCATCGCCTTTTGCCGCTGCATGAACCTGCCGGCCCGCTACTGCACCGGCTATGTCAGCGATATCGGCCAGCCACCGCCCTATGCGCCGATGGATTTCGCCGCCTGGATGGAGGTCTATCTCGGCGGCCGCTGGTGGGTCTTCGATCCGCGCAACAACCGGCCGATGATCGGCCGCATCCTGATCGCCCGGGGCCGCGACGCGGCCGACGTGCCCCTGACCCACACCTTCGGCCCCAACACGCTCGCCGGCTTTCGCGTCTGGACGGACGAGATCCCGTCCTGAAGTCGGCTCAGGCGGCTCAGGCGGCGGCCTCGCGGAAGCTCACCATGCGCCGCTTCTCCTCGTCCCAGAGGACGAGGCGCACGCAGCGGAAGCTCTGCCAAAGCGTGAGGCGGCCCACCTCGCCGAGCTCGGGATGGTCGCGCAGCACCTCGCGCAGTCGGTAGAACGGGATGCGGCTCGACAGATGGTGCACGTGGTGGACGCCGATATTGCCGGTGAACCACCGCAGCACGGCGGGCAGGTCGTAGTGCGAGCTGCCGTGCAGCGCCGCCTCGTGCGCGTTCCAGGCATCGCCCTTGTCCCAGGTCGTATCCTCGTACTGGTGCTGGACGTAGAACAGCCAGACACCCGCCGTGGCGCCCAGGAGGACGATGGGCAGATGGACGAGCAGGAACGGCCAGACGCCGATGGCCCAGATCATGAGGCCGGCCGCGGCGACGATCGCGGCATTGGTGGCCATGGTGCTGACCCAGGGCATCCAGCCCTTGTGCATGGCGCCGACCGGCAGGCGGTTCTGCAGGAAGAAGAGATAGAAGGGGCCGATGCCGAACATCACGAGCGGGTTGCGGTAGAGCCGGTAGAGCAGCCGCGGCCGCCAGGGCAGCGCCTGGTATTCGCGCACGGTCAGGGTGTCGACATCGCCGACCCCGCGCCGATCGAGATTGCCGGCGGTGGCATGGTGGATCGCATGGGCCTGCCGCCAGTGGTCGTAGGGAGTGAGCGTCAGGACGCCGATGACCCGGCCGACCCAGTCGTTGCCCCAACGTCGCCGCATGAAGGAGCCGTGGCCGCAATCGTGCTGGATCATGAAGAGGCGGACCAGGAGGCCGCCGGCGGGCAGGAGCAGAAGCGCGTAGAGCCAGAGCTGGTCGAGATGCACCGCGATCGCGAGCAGCGTCCAGGCGAGCACGAACGGTCCGAACGTCACGGCGAGCTCGAAGAGGCTGCGCCAGGTGCTCGGCACCCGGTAGCTGCTCAGCCGCTGCATCCAGGCCTTGGCTTCCTGTGCCGGGCTGTTTTGGCGCGCCGCGTCGATGCGGCGCGAAGAGGAGGGCATTCCCGTGTCTCCGTTGGGTTCTTGTCGTGATCGCGCCACGTCGAACGGGTGCTCGACGTCGTTGCAACCTTGTTGGCTCGGCCGACCGCCCCCGCCCACCCAGGCGAGGATCGCGGGCGGACCATCATGATCCTGCTCTCGTAGCGCGATGGTGGCAAGTCCGGCCGTGCTGCCTTGCAGACAGCTTCTCGATTGATGATCTCGCAAAAGAGAATATATCTATGCCATGTCAGCAGCTTCGGGGCCGGGCCGGCGGGAGAAGAAACGCATGAGCAGCATGACCACGAGCTTCGTTCCGGAGGTCGATCTCAACATCAAGCCGGAGGTGACCGCGTTCTTCGATCCGGCGACCAACACCATCAGCTACGTCGTCAGGGACCCGGCGTCCCGGGCCTGCGCGGTGATCGATTCGGTGATGGACATCGACTACGCCGCCGGTCGCATCACCTACGACCATGCCGACGCCATCATCGCCTTCGTTCGCCGACACGGGCTCGAGGTGGAATGGCTGATCGAGACCCACGCCCATGCCGACCATCTCTCCGCCGCCCCCTATATCCAGCGCGAGCTCGGCGGCAGGCTCGGCATCGGCGAGGGCATCAGGATCGTCCAGGAGACCTTCGGCAAGGTCTTCAACGAGGGCACCGAGTTCCAGCGCGACGGCTCGCAGTTCGACCGCCTGTTCGAGGAGGGCGACAGCTACGGGATCGGCACGATGCAGGTGGTGGCCATCCACACGCCCGGCCACACGCCGGCCTGCATGACGCATATCGTGGGCGACGCGGCCTTCGTCGGCGACACCCTCTTCATGCCCGATGGCGGCAGTGCCCGCGCCGATTTTCCGGGCGGCGACGCGCGCACGCTCTACCGCTCGATCCAGCGCCTGCTCGCGCTGCCGGGCGAGATGCGGCTGTTCATGTGCCACGACTACGGGCCGAACGGCCGCGACATCGCCTGGGAGACCACGGTCGCCGCCGAGCGCGAGCACAACATCCACGTCAAGGACGGCACCACCGAGGACGCGTTCGTCGCCATGCGCGAGGCGCGCGACAAGACGCTCGCCATGCCGAGGCTGATCATCCCGTCGCTCCAGGTCAACATGAAGGCCGGCCGGCTGCCCGCGCCCGACGCCTCCGGCAAGCGATTCCTCAAGGTGCCGCTGAACACGCTCTGAGGAGCGCCGGGAGGGGCGCCGGAGGCCGGCTCGGGGCCGCCGCCCTCGGCGATCAGTCGTCCGGGCGAGCGGCCAGGGCTTCCTTGCGCAGCACGCGGCCGCGGCCATCGAGCTCGTAGAGCAGGGGCACGCCGGTCGGGATGTCGAGTGCTGCCACCTCGGCCTCGCCGAGTCCGTCGAGCCTCATCACCAGCGCCCGCAGGCTGTTGCCGTGCGCCACCACCAGCGCCCGCTCGCCGTTCAGCACGCGCGGCAGGATGGCCCGCTCGTAGTAGGGCAGGACACGCCCGGCCGTGTCCTGGAGGCTCTCGCCGCCGGGCGGGCGGGCGGCATAGGAGCGCCGCCAGAGATGGACCTGCTCCTCCCCCCATGTCCGGCGCGCGTCGTCCTTGTTCAGGCCGGCGAGGTCACCGTAGTCGCGCTCGTTCAGCGCCGCGTCGCGGATCACCGGCAGCTCGTCCTGGCCGAGCGCCGCGAGGATGATCCGGCTGGTCTCGACCGCCCGCGCGAGCACCGAGGTGAAGGCGACATCGAAGCGAAGGCCTCGGGCCCCGAGCATGCGCGCGGCCGCCTCCGCCTCCTCGCGCCCCCGTGCCGTCAGCCCCGGATCACGCCAGCCGGTGAACAGGTTCCTCGCGTTCCATTCGCTCTGTCCGTGCCGGACGAGCACCAGCGTGTCGGTCACCGGCCGTTCCTCCTTCGACGGCCGCATCGTACCACGTCCATCGTCGTGCCCGCGACTGACCAGATGACATATCGTGGTCGATCAGCCTCGTTCCGCCGGGGCTTGCGGCGCGGGCGCCGGCAGGTCGGCGCCCGCTGGCGGTCGCTACTTGCTGGCCTGATGGATCTGGGCCGAGGTCACGGCGCGTCTGGCGAGATCGCTGGCCGAGGCGCCGGCGAAGCATTCCGGGCTGAACCGGACCCAGAGATCGGACGGCTGGTGCAGGTCGTAGGCCAGCGTGTCCTTCTCGGCGTCGCCGGTCACCGCACCCTGGTAGCTGGCCTGGAGCAGGGCATCGTTGTCCTCCGCCATGGCGGCCGGCGCGCCGGCCAGGACGACGCATGCCGAAAGGATGATCATTTTGCGCATGGCTTTTTTTCCTTGTTCTTGCGGGTTCCGATGCCTCGGAGGAAGCATCGATGGCCTCGCCCGGTCGCCGCGAATGGCCGCGGGGCCTCGGTCGCGCTTCTGCTTCATGGACTGGAAGCATACCGATACGGGGTCCCGGACGTCGGGCATCTTTGGGTTCGGCTCGTGGTCGAGGGTGGGTTCAAGTCGCCGCGCCGTAAGTGGGGAATCGCACAGAATGACCTTTTTGGAATGAACGTTTTCCCATGCGCGAGTGCGGGAAGTCGCCGTCGACGCCTTCGGGGTCGAGCGGGGCCCAATGGTCGTGGACCGCGCCCAAGCGAGAAACGGTATCAGTGAAGGCCGGTTGTCGCCGTTGTCATCGGCGGCGGCGCCGCGCTGGTCCTGGAGCGCCGACGATCGGGCCCGGACGGAACGGATTCGCATCGCGGCGCGGTGAACGTGTCGCCGTGCCGCGATGCAATCTGACGGCGTCGTTTATTCTTCTTCTTGATGGTCTCGCCGCGCCTGATTCGGTAACGCATACGTTGTTGGATGGCAAGCGACAAACGTCAAAGGCTGCACCTGCGGCGACGATCGAGTAGCCTTCGGGCCACGCTCGAGATCAGTCGCCGAGATTCCAGAGCTTCGGCTCGGCGAGCTCGATGGAGTTGCCGGCCGGGTCGCGCACATAGAGCGAGCGGGCCCCGTTCGGCCATTCGAAGTCGGCCTCGATGGCGATGCCATGGGCCAGGAAAACCCGGCGCCAGCCGGCGATTTCCTCGGCGCTGGCGGCGAAGCAGGCATGTCCGGCGCCGGTCGCGCCGTGCACGGGCACGGGCAGCGCGCCACTGGATGCGTGGCGTGTCTCCTCCGGATTGAAGATCAGGAGCATGCCCTGTCCACAGCGATAGAAGACGTGCCGATTGCCCGCCCGGCTGACCTTCTCGAGCCCGAGCAGGCCGCCATAGAACGCCTCGGCGGCGTCCAGGTCAGCGGCGTAGAGGGCCGTCTCGAGCAGACGGCGCGGCGCGTGGCTGGTCATGGCGTTCGACTCCGGCTCCGGGTTCCGGGGTCGCGGCCCCGCCCCCGCCGCCACCCGATGTCGCGTCAACCGTGGCCACGCCCTCGCCCTCGGTGCCGCGGTTGTGGGCCCGCTCCGGACCGGCGCGCCGGCGCAGATGCTCCTCGACGAAGACGTGGCTGTAGAGCTGGGCCAGCCAGGCCTTGCCCTCCTGGGTGCGGTCGAGATGCAGGATCGCCACCTGCACATGCGGCTCGACGCACGACCAGAAGAAACGGGGATAGTCCCGGGCGAGATCGGCCGGGTTGGCGTAGCCGAGCCGCGCGGCGATGCCGATCTCGGTGAACTCGTGGAAGAGGGCGTTCCATTTGCGCGGGTAGTAGGGATCGCCGAGCTGGCCGATCAGGTCGGCGGCGCGCACCAGGCCGGGCTCGTCGGCGGTGGCCTCGTGGTCGTCGCCGGCCGGCACCGGAAAGCGGGTGAGCTCGATGTTGCGGGCGATCCGCTCCTCGTCGATCGCCGAAACGGACGCGAATCGATGCCGGACGAAGATCTTGCCGCGATCGATATGGTAGGGCCCGAGCGCCGCGTCCGAGGCGCCGTCCGGCAGCATGATGGTCGACCCGGCGGCGTCGGTGACGTAGCGTCCGGCCCCGTCGCCCGGGCAGATGCCGCGCAGATAGCCGATATCGTGGACCAGCGTGGCGGTGGTGAAGTGCAGCCAGTCCTCGGCGGTCACCTGCTCGACCAGCATCCGTCCCTTGAGGATCGCCTGGCCGACCATGGTGACCAGGATGGTGTGGTCGATGTCGTGGTAGAGCGCGTCGCTGTTGGCGATCCGCTCGATGACCACATGCGCGACAGTGCGCAGCACATCGGCGTATTCCGGCCGAATCGTGCCGTAGATGGAGGCGTAGTTCTCGGCCAGCCGCCGGCCGAGCTCGGTCGCGAGGATGCTCGCGATATCCATCACGCACCTCCCGGGAAGGCAGGCCGGGAATGGCCGCCGCCAGGAGGCAGCTTGCCGAAGCCGGGCGGCTTGGGCAAGCCGGGCATGCTTCGGCCGTGCCTCGTCGCGGAGCCGCGTGCCTCGACCCCATCGAGCGCGTGCCGCAGCGCTCGATGCTTGGCCCGGGGGCGGCGCCGGCTCTAGAGTGGCGCCGGGCCGCTCCGCGTGGATTGCGCGAAGCCTGGTCCGGCGGGCTCGATCGACCCCGTCAGCCGAGAATTAGGGCTGCAAGGCTGATGAGAACGCCCCAGCAGGCGAGGGCCGAGCCGGTGATGAAGAGCGTGCAGTGCAAGGGCGGCCAGCGCTCGTCCACCTGCCCGGCCTCGCACGGCTCGCCATGCCGGGCAAGGGCCTGCCCGCCGGGGCCGGCGAGCCGCGTGAAAGCGGCGGTCGGCATGTTCTCCTGCATCGCTGAATCTCCGTCCGGGGCTCCGGTCGAGAGGGCAGGCGCCCTCGTCGAGAAGGAAGGCTACGCCGCATTCGCTAAGCTTCCGTTAAAGCCCCAGGAGCTCGCGGCTTGAGCGTCTTTCTCGACATCGTCCTGCCGGTCTTCGCGCTGATCGGCCTCGGCTATGCCGCGGCGGCGCTCGGGCTGTTCGACGCGGCGGCGACCCGGGCCCTCTCGGGCTTCGTCTTCCAGTTTGCGCTGCCAGTCATGCTCTTCTCGAGCCTCGCGGCGCAGGGCGAGCCGGCCGGCTTCGCGCCCGCCTACCTCGTCGCCTTCTTCGTCGGCGCCGTGGTCAGCGCCGCGCTGACGGCGCTGATCGCCCCGCGGCTCAAGCCGCTCGAGCGGCGGGGGCGGATCATCGCCGGCTTCTCGAGCGCCTATGGCAACGTGATCCTGCTCGGCATTCCGCTCGTCCTCACCGCCTTCGGCGAGGCGGCGAGCCTGCCGCTCTTCGTCCTCGTCACCTTCCATGGGCCGATCCTGATGACCGCCGTCACCGTGCTCCTGGAGGCCGGCGGCGACGGGGCCGAGCGCCGCAATCTGCTGCTCGGCACGGCGCGGGGGCTGCTCACCAACCCGATCCTGATCGGCCTCGTCGCCGGCATCGCCTTCGGCGCCACCGGGCTCGAGCTGCCGAAGCCCGTGTCGGCGAGCGCCGAGCTGCTCGGCCAGGCGGCGCTGCCGACGGCGCTGTTCGCCATGGGGGCGTCGCTCCGCGGCTACCGCATCCGCGGCGCCTTGCCGCTCGCCTTCACCATGGTCGGCCTGAAGCTGGTGGTCCAGCCGGCCATCGTCTGGATTCTGGTCGACCACGTCTTTCACCTCGAGCCGCCCTGGTCGGATGTCGCCATCGTCCTCGCCGGCATGCCGTCGGGCATCAATGCCTATCTCTTCGCCGCGCGCTACCGCAGCGGCGAGGCCGAGGCGGCCACGGCCATCCTGATCTCGACCGCCCTGTCGCTGGTCTCGGTCTCGGTCATCCTGTCGCTCCGCCTCGGCTGATCGACCTATTTTATAGGAACATAATACTAACACAGCCCGATGCGGGATGCAAGGCCGCGCGGGTTCGATCGGCAATCCGGACCTTCCCGGGTGCCGGGCGGCGGCTGGCGCCACCGAACCCTGAAAGAATCGTGGCAGGCCAGGCCGTTGCCGCGTCTCGGGTTCGTTCGTCGAAGCCCGGGTTCGATCGTCGTTTCCTGGGTTCGAACGTCGATTTCTCGGGTTCGAACGCGCTTTCGGTGGGTTCGTTCGTCGGCGATTGTTGCGCCGGATGCATCATTTGTCATAATCATGTTGCATGGGATGCAACAACCCGGGCGAAATGTTGCGTCGGATGCAACAATCCCGGGTTCCTTGTTGCGGCCGATGCAACAACCCGAGGCTGATGTTGCATCGGCCGCCACAGCGAGGCGGCCTCGTCAGCCGCGCGGCAGGCGGCCGAGCAGGGACTCGAAGTCCGGAATGGCGATCGCCGAGGCGCTGGCGAACGGCAGGGTGCCGCCAGCGAGGCCGGTGATGCCGTCCGCGCGGAAGAGATCGCCCTCGATGCTGTACTCGATGTTGTTGCCGTCGAAGCCGAGCACGCGGTTGATCAGCTCGCCGGTCTGGACGCGCAGCGTGACGGGCACAATGGCCTCCCCGAGGCGCGGGATCTCGATCTCGGCGTCGCTGACGCCCGTGCCGAAGCTCGCCCCATCGAGCTCGAGGGTGAAGCGCAGGCCGGAGGCGCTGATCGGCTCGGGATTGGGGTTGGTGAAGCGCAAATCGAGGCCGATCGACTGCTCGAGCAGCCCGGGCTCGGCGAAGCGCAGATCGGCGATCTGGACCGAGAGCGGGTAGGTGGGGCCGGTGCCGAGCCCGCCGGCGCAGGCGGCGAGCGCCAAGGTCAGCATCAAGGTCCAGCACCGCATGGCGATCACCTTTCGAACGTTGTCGGGGCACGGACGTCCGTGCCGCCACGTCATGGCCATGTCTCGGACCGGCGCCCGGGCCGCGCGGGCCGGTTCGGTTCGGTCGAGCCCGAGGCAGCGGGCGCACCCCCGGCGCGCCCTCATATGAGCAAGTTTTAACGCGGGGGCATCCTTAAATTCGGGCGCATCTGCTATGATCGGCCGGTGGCAACTCGAGGGAGGGGCAGCCGTGAGCGAGACGAACCGGGCGTTCTTCGAGCGGATGGAGCTGGCGCTGGCCGAGGTGCGGCCGAAGCTGAAAGGCGACGATCCCGGGCTCGCGGTGCTGCGGGCCGAGCACGACGTGGCGGCCGAGCGGCTGAAGGCGGCCCGGCGCGCCGGCGCCGACGCCAAGGAGGAGGACCTCCGCGCCGTCCGGCTCGCCGTCGAGCGGCTGCTGGAGCATGTCGGCCGGCGTGCCGGCTGAGGCGGGGCGCGCGGTAAGGTCAGGGATTGCATTGGTCTGATGTCCCGACTTTGCCATGATGTTTCCCGTTGCCACCTCCCCGGTGGGGCCTCTGGCTTATCGGTCCTTGGCGCTGGATGATTGGCTTTTGGGCCTTTCGTTGGTCTGCGGGCGAGCGTCGGCGCCGAGACAGAGCCGCAGCGGATGACACGAGGCGGTATGTTCCGTGCGCAATATTGATTATATTGAAGACGGAAGCGTTTGACGGGGGGATGATGTGGTGTCCCGCACGACGACGATGACGGTCCGGATCAGTGGTGCTCTCAGCGAGTTCGTGGCGGCGAATGTGGGTGAGCACGGGAGCTACGAGAACGTCAGCGAGTACATCCGCGATCTCATTCGACGCGACAAGGAGCGGGTGGAGCAGGCGGCGTTCGAGCGGCTGAAGGCCGAGCTCGATCGCGCCTTTGCCGCACCCGACGCATCCTATCGCCCCCTGTCGACCGCCGAGGTCATCGCCCGCAACCGGACCTGAGACGGATGGCCGTCCGCGTCCAGGAAGCGGCGTCGCATCGCCTGGACGAGATCTATCGCTATACGCGGGAGCGCTGGGGCGCCGAGCAGGCGGACCGCTACATCATCAGCCTGTTCGAGGCTTTCGCCAGGATCGAGACGCATGGGGTGGCATCGAAGCCCGTCCCGGCGGCGTTCGGTGTCGACGGCTATTTTTTTCGCCATGAGCGGCACGTCGTCTACTGGCGAAGGCTCGGCAATGGCGATGTCGGCATCGTCACGATCCTGCACGAGCGGGTGCACCAGATCGATCGGTTTCGCGAGGATTTCGGCTTGTGACGGCGCGGGTCGGGCGTCGGTCGAAAGGTTGAAATGGTCTCGTGTCCGCGGAGTCTCGTGTTCCCGGAGGGACGGTCAAATAGGTCTTGTGGACCCGATTTGAGGCGCCCCGGCGCCGTGTGGCGGCGCCGGGGGCCGAGGGTCAGCCGCTCTTGACCTCGACATGCTTGATCTTGGCCTGGGCCTCGGGGGTCTGGGGCAGCCTGATGGTCAGCACGCCGTTCTTGAACGCGGCTTCCGCCTTGTCGCCATCCACACCGGGAGGCAGCGGGATCGTTCGATAGATCGCGCCATAGCTGCGCTCGGACATGTAGTAGCCCTTCTTCTCCTCCTGCCGCTCGACCTTCTTCTCGCCCTTGATGGTGAGCATGTCATTGGCCACCGTCACGTTGATGTCCTTCATGTCCATGCCGGGCAGCTCGATCGATACCTCGACGGCGTCCTTGGTCTCGACGATGTCCGATTTCACCTCGCTGCCTCGCCAGGGCCAGTCGGGCATGTCGAGCCCCCGGCCGAAGCGATTCCAGAAGCTCTCGAACACCTGGTTCATGTCCCGCTGCAGCGCGGCCAAAGGATGATCGTCGCCGGACTTCGCCTCCAGCGCTTGATCCTTGCGCGCCCAGGGAATCAAGTCCTTGATCTGCATGATACCCTCCTTTCGTCGACTGCCTCAGGCCGCCTTCACCGCGATCTTCCTGGGTTGCGCGGCGGCGGCGCGGGGCAGCGTCAGGGTCAGCACCCCGTTTCGCACCTGGGCCTCGATCCTGTCGGGATCGAAGTCCTCGGACATGGTGAACACGCGCTCGAAGTCGCCTTCGCCGTATTCGGCATAGGCGAGGTCGAGCTTGTCGATCGTGGTCGGGCTCACCTTGCCGCGGATCGTCAGAACACGCTTCTCGAGCGTGATGTCCACGTCGCCCGCCCCCACGCCCGGCATCTCCAGCATCAGGGTCACGCCTTCGGGCGTCTCCACGATGTCCGTCAACGCGCGGTAGACGCGTCCGCCGTAGGTTGTCTCGGGCGCTTCGGTGGGGGTCTTGTCGGTGGTCCTGGTCACCTGGTTGGCCATCTCGACTCCTCCTTTCAGGCTGCCTTGATCTCGATCCTGCGGGGCTTGTCCTCGTCGGGCCGGCCGACGGCGATCCGCAGAACACCGTTCTGGCAGCGCGCCTCGACCCGGTTCTCATCGACCCTGTACGGCAGCCGGACAGCGCGGCTGAACTTGCCATAGCCGCGCTCGCGCCGGTGCCAGGTCGCCGTCTCGGGCATCTCGGGTGCCGGGCGCTCGCCGCTGATGGTCAGGACATTGTCCTTGACGTTGATGTCGATCGCGTCCGGCTCGACCCCGGGCAGCTCCGCGGTGATCGCGACCGCGTCCTCACCCTGCCAGATGTTGACGGCCGGGAAGGTCGCCTGCGGCCGGGGCATGCGCGACGGGTCGAGGTCACGCATCATGGAGCGCATCAGCGCGAACGGGTCGGGGGCATAGAGCATGGCTCGTCTCCTTCATCCTCGACGTTCCTTCGGCGGTGCGGGATGGCCCTGCACCGACGGAAACGCCCGGGCGGGAGGAGCATGCTTCGGACACCGCCGCGATCGCGCGGCGGGCAGGCTCGCTCACGACTCCGGCCTCGTTCCCGAAGATGGCGAACGACCGGCGGTCCGCTGTCCGAGCCGAGCCTGTGGCGTGCTCTCGAAACCCCGTTTGTGGGCGTTTCCAAAGAGATAAAGGAAGCTGGGAGAACCCGTTCAAGAGGCTGCGGCGGAAAAAACCAGGGGGTCGGATCGGCCTCTTGGCCCGGCCGGGGCCGCCCCGGCGACGCCGGCGAAAGCGATGCGCTCGAAGCGCTCCGCAATCGCCCATCCGCCCCCGACGCTGCTAAATTTGTCCTGACCCCATACTCGCTCTCGGACAGGCTCCGAGGCGGGGCGGCGGTTGAAGTCGGTTCGCGTCCTGGCATTTCCGCACACCGGCGACAGGACCGGGGGGACTGAGCACCCCCGCGCCCCTCCGGTTTTTTGGGTGGAGGGTCCCCTTGTCACTGGTAGGAAGCTTGCCTACCATTCGACAAAAGGAGAGCTCGTATGGCGAATGTCGAGAAAATGAGCGTCGCCGTCACCCCGGAAATGGCGGCGATGATGCGCGAGGTCGTCGAGGCCGGCGAGTACGCCTCGGCGAGCGAAGTGATGCGCGAAGCGCTGCGGGAGTGGAAGCACCGGCGCACTGTACGCGGGCAAGCGATCGAGGAGGTCGGTCGTCTCTGGGATGAAGGGATCGGCAGCGGTCCGCCGAGCGATGGCGAGGAGGCCTTCGCCCGCATCAAAAGCAGGCTCGACGTGAAGCTCGCCGAACGCCCATCCGAGTGAGCTTCCGGCTTCGCCCGCGAGCGGCGGCCGACATCGAGGCCATCGTCCTCTACATAGCCGAGCGCAATCCGTCAGCCGCACGGCACTGGTACGAGGAAATCCTTCGCCACTGCCGACAGCTCGGCGAAATGCCCAGCATGGGCGTCGCCCGACCGGAGGTGCGACCGAGCCTGGGGACCTTCCCGTCCGGCAACTACCTCATCCTCTACCAACAGATCGACCAGAACGCCGAAATCGTCCGCGTCATCCACGGTGCGCGCGCTTGGCAGGAACTGCTGTAGCATCTCCTAAAATGGGAGCTGGACTTTGGTGATCCGGCCGGCGTGCCGGGTGAGGACGAAAGCCGCCGCGCCATGCGGCTCGCCCGGGAAAGTCGGGACACGAACCGACTTCAACGTTTGGTTTGGCCCATCGAGCTGGTTCTGTCGACGGCGGTCCCCCTTTTCCTCCCCGATCGACACCGCCGGCAGGAGGGGCCAACGCGAGCCCTGACCTGTCGAAACGACGCTCAGCCGCGGAAGACGTAGATCGGGCTGGACCAGGCGCGGGTGCCGTCCAGGAGCTCGACGCGGACGAAGAGGGGGTTGTCGCCGGCTGGCTTCAGCTCCGGCTGGAGGGTGGCGCTGAAGGAGAGCGCGGCGCTCTGGTCGGGCAGGCGGCAGAGGCGGATCAGGCGGGGGAGCTCGCCCGGGGCTGCGGTGACGAGGTCGTCGAGGCCGATGTCGGCGAGCGCCAGGTCGACGTTGAGGAGCGGGGTCTCGATGGCGAGGCGGCCGGTCCTGCCGTTCTCCAGCAGCAGGTCGAAGCCGGCGAGGTTGCCGGTGGTGACCGAGCGCCAGGCGAGGCCGTCGTTGCCGACGCGGTCCAGGGTCTTGTCGCAGTTGAAAAAGGCGATGGGGGTGGCATCCAGGATGCGGTCGCCTTCGACCCTGGCGGTGCCGTCCCAGACGACCTGGCGAAAGCGTCCGCGATAGGTGGCACCCTCCCAGATGACGCGGATGCGCCGGCCGAGATCGGCTTCGGCCCAGGGGCGCAGCGTGGCGGCGAGGGCGCGGCCGTTGAAGACGTCGATCTTGGCGATGGGCGAGGCGGCGGAGACGGCGATCTCGAGCTCGATGCCGCCTTCGGGCAAATGGACGATGTCGCCCATCAGCGCTTCTCGGCCGGGCGCTCCCTCGGATGGAGTCAGCGCCGGGTCGTCGGCGTGGATGGTGGCCTCCCGGTCGCAGCGCCCGCGCACGTCGAGGATGAGCCGCCCGGTCGGGCCGCCGGTGGTGCCGTAGTGGCGGCGGCGGCGCAGGCAGTCGAGGAGGCTCTGCCGGTCGAGGGTCGGCATCAGGTAGCAGGTGAGGCCGCCGATGGCGCCGAAGAGCCCGGCGCCGGGGTAGCTGGCGCCTGGCCGACCCTTGTGGCCGTCGGAATTGGCGACGATGCCGACCCGGTAGCCGGCGTCGAAGG
>CAYMTA010000073.1:0-19813 GCA_964393275.1 uncultured Geminicoccaceae bacterium
GTTCAGGCCCCGCCCTGACGCCGGCGCGTCACGCGCGTGGTTGAAAAGGAAGGGGTCCCCCCTTCGTCAAGATGGCTGCTCCCCAAGGAGCCTCTTGCATCGGGCGCAACAGCGGTGGCCAGCGCTTGAGGGTACCGCGGAGTTCGCCGGCGAAGATCCAATCGTGGCGTGCAGTCCAGTCCAATCGTGGCGTGCAGTCCAGCTTGCCAAGCCGAAGGCCGGAGCAGCCTCGCCGATCATGCTATCGGCCCGAACTCTGAATCGAAAAAACGCAACCAGTTGTCGCCCATGATTTGCCCGGCTTCCGCGAACGAGAAGCCGGCTTTTCGCAGGCCCTGGGCGATGCCGACAAGATCGCGGTTGTCCTGGAACCAGTCCGGCTGCGGTGGGAAGCCGGCCGCATCGGCCGAGCCTTCGCCATAGTCGATCTCGCGCGTCCAGCGTCCGACGCGCATCCATTCGACGATACTGTCGGGCTGATCCTGGCAGAGATCGCTGCCGATGCCGACCTGCGACACGCCCATGATCTCGGTCACGCGGGCGACCATGTCGCAGAACGATTGCAAGGTGCAGGCGCTGCCGTCCTTCAGATGGTGCGGGTAGAGCGAGAGGCCCAGCATGCCGCCACTCTCGGCCAGCGCGCGCAGGATGTCGTCCGACTTGTTGCGCCGCGCGGGATGCCAGCTCGAGGGATTGGCATGCGTTATCGCGATCGGCCGCCGCGATTGCTCGATCGCCTCGAAGGTGGAGCGGTCCGACGAGTGGCTCATGTCGACGACGAGCCCGACCCGGTTCATTTCGGCGATGACCTGGCGTCCCATCCGCGTGAGGCCCGGATCATTGGCCTCGTAGCAGCCGGTCGCCAGCAGGGACTGGTTGTTGTAGCTAAGCTGCATGAACCGGGCGCCAAGCGTGTGCACGATCTCGACAAGGCCGATATCGGCCTCGATCGGCGCCGGGGTCTGGAAGCCGAGGAAGATCGCGGTCCGTCCGGTGTCGCGCGCCCGGCGCACGTCGTCGCCGGTCCGCCCCATCATGATCAGCTCGGCATGGCGCTGAAAGCGCATGTTCCAGTCGGCGAAGTTCTTCACCACCTCCTGGAAGTCCTCGTGGTAGGCGATGGTCACCTGCACGGCGTCCACGCCGCCCTCGCGCATCTGCCGGAAGATCTTCTCGGACCAGTTGGCGTACTGGACGCAATCGATGAGGTAGGGCCGGGACATTTGCTGAGCCTCGATCTGGCGCATGGATTGGAGCCAGCTATGGCCTTCGATGCCCGCTTCAGTCACGCTCAAAAATCTGAACCCAGCTTGAGGATAATTGAAGGGTGACGATCAAGATCGAGATGCTCAAGTGCTTCGTGACAGTTGCCGAGCTCGGCAATCTGAGCGACGCCGCCGAGCGACTGGGGCGAACACCCTCGGCAGTCTCGATGTCGCTGAAGCAGCTCGAAGACCATCTGGGCGCGCCGCTGTTCGAAAGCGACCGAAAGAATCGGTTGACCACGCTCGGCCAGTTCCTCCTGGCCGAAGGCCGGCGCGAGGTCGAGCAGTTCTCCCGCTGCATCGAGACGATCACCGCCTTTGCCCGTGCGCGAATCGGCATTGTCCGGATCGGCGCCGTCCCCTCGGTGGCTGCGGGCGTCCTGCCCGGCGTAATTCGTGACTTCGTGCACGATCGCCCGGACGTCGTCATCCATCTCCGCGACCTCGATTCGCCAACCATCTTGCGCGAGGTCGAGATGCGGCGCATCGACATCGGAATCGGGTCGACCGGCGACTCCGTTCAAACCATACGCATCAGGCCGCTCTTTGCCGACCGCTTCGGCGTCATCTGCAACGCCGAGCATCCGTTGAGCCTCACGGCGCACCCACTCGACTGGGCGGAATTGCTGCCCTACCGGATGATTTCCAACGCCTCGGTCAGCCAGATATCGGCCCCCGCCTTTCGCGAAATGGACGATGCCGTCACCCTGCGCATCCTGAATACCGCCTCGGTTCTGGGCATGGTCCGCGCCGGAGTCGGCATCACGATCCTGCCGCGCCTCGCGATCGACGGATACGAAAGGGAGCTGCGCTTCCTCCCCTTGAGCGATCCGACCGCCAAACGGCGTGTGAACCTGCTGACACGAGCACAGGGCGATTTGCCCCCAGTGGCACAGGCCTTCGAGGAGGCGATCATTCAGGGCATCGAAGGCCGTTTCGGCAGGGAAGTGGAGTCCGTCGTTTCAATTTAACTGAAGCATGGATCATGAGTTCTTGATTGTTTGAAATAAGAAACCGTGGAACACCGGCGTCTAGTCAAGCGCAGGAGCCGTGGCTGTCGCTTCTGCCGGCACTGCAACCCGAGATGGGAGGTTCCACATGTCCACCAAGCTCAGCAGACGCGCGCTTCTTGGCTCGACCTGCACCGCAGCGATCGTCGCCTCGGTGATGCCGCGGCTGGCATTCGCCCAGGGTCCGGATTTCCTGACCATCGGCGGTGGCCCCTCGGGTGGCGTGTTCGGGATCGTCGGGACCGGGATCGCGGCGCTCCTGGCGCAGATTTTCCCCGATACGATAATCGACGTGCAGCCCGGTGGCTCCGGTCCCAACCTTCTGCGTGTCCGCGATGGCAAGGCTGATCTCGGCATCACCTCGGCCAACAACGCGTATGATGCCTGGGAAGGACGCGATCCGGCGACGCCCGATAATCCGGTACGGAATGTCCTCGGCCTGATGACACTGATGCAGAGCGCCATTCAGATCTGGGTCGATGCCCGGTCGGACATCCACTCGCTTCAGGATCTGCGTGGCAAGCAGATCAGCGCCGGTCAGCCCGGCCAGACGTCCTGGCTGGCATTCGAGAACCTTCTCGCGGCGGCGGGCATGACCATCGCGGATATCGAGGCGGACGGTGGCAAGGTGCATCCGCTCAGTTGGGCCGAGTCACATGAGGCGCTGAGCAACGGCCAGCTCGATGCGGTGATGTGGCTGTCGCTCTGGCCACACCCGACGGTCCTGCAGGACGAGACCGTGCGCCCGATCCGGACGCTGTCGTTCAAGCCCGAGGTCCTCGACAAGTTCATGGAGGAGAGTGGCGGCGGCTTCGAGCGCGTGACATTGCCGGCCGGCCTGTTCAATGGCCAAGAGGAGCCCGCCGACACTGTCGGAACCAATACCATCCTCTTTGCCTCGACCGAGATGCCGGATGACATCGCCTACGACATCGTCAAGCAGCTCTGGGAGAACCGGGCCGATCTGGTCGCCGTGCACTCGTTGATGAAATACATGACCGAGGACACGGTCGGTCAGGGCATGGTGATCCCGATTCACCCCGGTGCCCGGAAGTATTTCGAGGAGCAGGGCATCGCGATGTCCGATTCGGCGCTCGGCAAGTAGCGGCTCGCCACGATGAGCACAGTTCCAGCGATTGGCCCGACCCGCGACAGGACGGTGACGGTCCTGGCGCTCGCCATGACCGCCTTCCATCTCGCCGCCGCCTCGCCTTTGTGGCTGGCGCCCAACCTGCTGCTGCGGTCCGTCCACATCCTGTTCGCGGTCTGCGTCATCTTCCTGCTGCAGCCGATCACGCGCGGACGTCTCGGGCGATTCGCTGACGCGGCGCTCGGCGTCCTTGCCATCGTCACGCTCGGCTACGCCGCCCTCTACCACAGCTCGATCGTCGTGCGTCCGCCCTGGACGCTCGAAGCGTCGCCGATGGAGCTGTTCGTCGCGATCGGTGCCATCGCCGTGATCCTCGAGGCGACGCGGCGCAGCCTTGGCATGGCGATCGTCTGGCTCTGCCTGATCTTCATCGTCTATGCATTCGTCGGGCCCTATCTGCGTTTCGTGAGCTGGCTGAAGCCGCTGGCGCACAGCGGCGTCCAGCTCAGCGAGTTCGTCGACCAGATGTACTTCAGCTTCGAGGGCATCTTCGGCTCGGCCCTCGCGGTGTCGGCGGAATACATCTTCATGTTCGTCATGTTCGGCGCGGTCCTGCAGATCGCGGGTGGCGGCGATTTCTTCATCACGATCACCCGGGCCATGACCGGCCGGAGCCGCGGCGGACCCGCCAAGATCGCCGTCGTCGCCAGTGGCCTGATGGGCATGATGTCGGGCAGTGCCGTGGCGAATGTCGCCACCACCGGCTCGCTGACGATTCCGATGATGCTCAAGCTCGGCTACCCGCGGCGCCTGGCCGGCGCGGTCGAGGCGATTGCCTCGTCCGGCGGGCAGATCACGCCACCGATCATGGGCGCCGCCGCGTTCCTGATGGCCGCGATCCTCGGCATCAGCTATCTTGAGGTCGTCGCGGCGTCGGTCATTCCGGCCCTGCTGTTCTACATCTCGCTCCTGTTCACGGTTCATCTCGTGTCGGTCAAGCTGAATCTCAAGCCGCTCGACGCGGCCGAGGCAGGCTCGACCCGCCGGGTCCTCCTGGGCGGCTGGACCTTCCTCTTGCCGGTCGTGCTGCTGGTCGGGTTGATGCTGTAAGGCTATTCGCCCGGATACAGCGCGTTCTTCGGGACCATAGCCGCCTTTATCACACCCTATCTGCGTCCCTCGACCTTCGTCAACTGGCGCCGGGTCGTGGCCGGCATCCGCCTCGGGGTCGAAGGTGCCGCGGTCGTCGCCGCGGCCTGCGCCTCGGCCGGGATCATTGTCGGCATCGTGCAGATCTCGGGGCTCGGGTTCAAGTTCAGCTCCGTGGTCACCAGCTTCTCCGGCGGATCGCTGGACGTGGCGCTGGTCCTCGCCATGGTGGCGGCCTTCATCTTCGGCATGGGCATGCCGACGACGGCGGCCTACATCGTCCAGGCCACGCTGGTCGCCCCGGCGCTAGTCAAGCTGGGCGCCGACCCGCTCGCCGCGCACATGTTCGTGTTCTATTACGCCGTGCTCGGCCAGATCACCCCGCCGCTGGCGGTGGCCGCCTATGCCGCGGCGCCGATTGCCGGGGAATCCGCGTCGCGCGTGGGCTGGACGGCCTTCCTCATCGGCCTGCCGATCTACATCATTCCGTTCATGTTCGTCTCGAACACGGTCCTCCTGGCCCCGGAGCTCAGCACCGATCTACTCTACACCCTGGGCCGGTCCGTCATCGCCGTCGCGGTGCTGTCGGCGGTGGTCATCGGCTGGCTGTTCGGCGCCCGCCTCGGCTGGCCGGCCCGTGCCGCATTGGTCCTGGCGGCGATCCTGATGATCCATCCCGGCATCGCGTCATCGGTGCTGGGGCTCGTCATCCTGATCGGCATCTATTTGTTCCAACGCCACCAATCGAAAATCCTGCCCGTCGCTCCAGTCGCTCGCGAGGCAACACCGGAATGAACGAAGCCTTCTCCCTTCCGGACCCCATCGGGACCGATTACGACTACATCATGGCGTCGCGCCACGGCCGGATCGTGATGATCGCGGGCCAGATCGCGAAAACCGGCCGAGCCACGCTGCATGCGACGGGGCGTTGCGGCGAGGCCGTCGATCTGACCACGGCAAAGGAGAATGCCAGGGTCGCCGCGGGACAGGTCCTGTCGTGGCTTGCCGAGCAACTGCAACCCGACGAGACCGTGGAACGGGTCTTGCGCATGACGGTCTATGTCGCCGTCGGCGAGGCCGCGATCGACATATCGGCGATCGCCGACGCCGCCTCGCGCACCCTGATCAGCGCCCTCGGCGAGCGCGGCCGGCACCCCCGATCGGTGATCGGGGTCAGCCGGCTGCCGCGCGACGCGCCGGTTCTCCTGGAAGCGACCGCGGTGATCGGCGCGTCCGCGGCGGCGACGCGCGCGGCGTAAGACAGTGTTACACGACTTCCGCACGATCGACGGTGGATTCCCGCTCGGCGCGCGCTCTAGGCATTTCGAGCGCCTTATCATTTGTCCGCTTAGAATTCAGAGTCTAGCGGATCTTCGCGCTGTTCTCAAAAACCGGTGGGGCCGGCGGGGAGGCGGTGCCTTCCTGCCTCTTGCTGTGGCTCCAGGTGAACCGTCGCGGGCCTGCCGAGGCTGACGATCTTGTCAGCTCGCGGCGCAGCGCCTAAGCAGGCGGGGTCCGGCGGTCTTGCCGGATGCCTTGCAGCACATCACTGGGGAAACAGGATGCCGACGACGCGGCTCGAGGAGAAATTGGCGCGGATCCGCAAGGATCCCTCGGGCACCAACGAATTTCTCATCTGCGACGCCAAGGACGGCGACATGGGTGGCGGCCTGCCGATGCCGGGCCTGGCGCGGGATGCCGATGGCAAGCCGACCGGAAAGTTCAAGTCGCGCTTCGATCATCTGGCCCAGGTCGAGGCGCTGGTGGAGCAGGACATCCTCGACATGATGCTGCTCTCGGTCGGCAATCTCGACCATCTGAAGCGCAAGGGGGTGTTCGAGGGGAGCCGGATGGGCACGGCGATCCGGGCCAACGACACGACCGACATCTGGGGGGCCCGGCACAGCGTCTACAAGAGCCAGCCCTCCCTGCCGCACCGGACGGCGCTGGTCGCCCATGCCAGAGCACTCGCCGATATCGGCCTCTACTCGATCACCTTCATGAACGACGCCGAGCGCGACGCGCTGGCCGGCGAGCACTACCGCGCCTTTCGCATCGAGTGCGAGGAGCACGGCTTTCCGCACTTTCTCGAGGTCTTCAACCCCAATGTCGGCATGGACAAGGCGACCGCCCTGGAGATCGGCGAGTTCGTCAACGACAGCATCGTGCGCGTCTTCGCGGCCGTGCCCGACGCCCAGCGGCCCCGGTTCCTGAAGATCGTCTACAACGGACCGAAAGCGCTCGAGGAGCTGGTGAACTACGATCCGAGCCTGATCGTCGGCATCCTCGGCGGCGGTGCCGGGACGACGCGCGACACGTTCGAGCTGCTGGCCGCCGCGAGGAGGGGCGGGGCGCGGGTGGCGCTCTTCGGCCGCAAGATCAACCTGGCCGAGCATCCCTTGGCGCTGGTGGCGCTGATGCGCCGCCTGGTCGAGGGCGAGGTCGGTGCCGAAGAGGCGGTGCGCGCCTATCACAACGAAATGGCGAAGGCGGGCATCGTGCCGGTCCGGCCGCTCGAGCAGGACCTCGAGATCACCGAGGCCGTGCTGAAATAACCTTCTCCGCCGCCTCGTGCAGGGTCCGCACGGCCGGGTAGGCATGGGCGTAGACCTCGCGCACGAGGCGGTCGTAGAGCCCCGCCGTCGCGTCGTCCGGGGTGATCTCGCGCTCGGGCGGGCGCATCGCCCCGAGGCTCGCGGCCAGGGTCGGATGGACGCCGGCGCCGAGGCTGGCGAGGAGCGCCGCCCCGGCGGCGACGCCGTCGGGCAGGTCCACCACGGTGAGCGGGCGGCCGGCGACGGCACACCTGATCGACATGTAGAGGTCGTTGCGGGTGAGCCCGCCGATGACCCTGATCTCGCCGGGCGGCTCGGCCGGCATGAGCCGCAGCATCCCCTCCCCGCAGAGGCGTGAATCCGCGGCGATGCCCTCGAGCACGGCGCGGAACAGGCAGCCGCGGGTGACGTCGGTGCTGAGGCCGAGGAAGGCGCCCCTGGCATGGCCGTCGATATGCGGCGGGGTGCCGAGGCGGAGCTGCGGCAGGAAGAAAGCACCCTGGCTGCCGGGCGGGGCCGCCCTGGCCTCGGCCACGAGCGTGGCGTAGTCGGCGCCCTCCCCCCCAACTCCATTGAGCACGCGGCGGAACCATTCGATCGAGCCGCCGGCGGTGAAGACGCCGCCGATGACGTAGACGACCGGCTCCTCGACCCACATGAGGCCCTGGGCGTAGCCGGCCCGGCCGAGGGCGGGGTCGGTGCCCGGCCGGGCCTGGCCCATCAGGATGGCCTCGGTGGTGCCGGTCGAGAGCAGCATGACGCCCGGGCGCATGGCGTCGGCGGCGATGGCACCGACGATGTGGTCGTGCCCGCCGGCCGCCACGACGCAATGGAGCGGCAGGCCGGTGGCCCGGGCGGCGTCCTCTTGCACCGTGCCGAGCTTCTGGCCGCTTTGGACCAGGGGCGCCATCAGCGAGGGGTCGACGCCGACCGCTTCCAGGACCTCCGTCGACCAGCGCTTCGTGCCGAGATCGAGGGCGAAGGTGCGGCTGGCGAGGCTGTAGTCGGTCGCCATCTCGCCCGAGAGCCGCCAGGCGAGGTAGTCGGCGGCGTTCAGCCATTTGACCGTGCGGGCGAAGCTCTCGGGCCGGTGGTGCTTGTGCCAGAGGAGCTTGCAGAGGCCGAAGATCGGCTCGGGGGCGAGGCCCGAGATCTGGAAGAGGCGATCCTTGCCGACGCGCGCCTCGATCAGCGCCAGCTCGGCGCGGGTGCGCTTGTCGAACCAGGCGATGGCCGGGCCGGTGGCCTCGCCTGCGCGGTCGAGCGGCACGGCGGTCTCGGCCATGCTGGCGACGGCCACGCCCTGGATGCGGCTCGGATCGTCGATCTCCTCGACGGCTCTGCGGATGGCGCTGGCCGCGACCTCCCAGAGGGTTTCGGCGGCGTACTCGGCCCATTCCGGCCGGGGATAGGCGATCCGCGTCGGCTCGCTCGCCTGGGCGACGACACGTCCCTCCGCATCGACGATGACGGCCTTGGTGTTGGTGGTGCCGGCATCGACGCCGACGAGCAGCGGCCCTCCCCGGCCGGGATCTCGATTTGGCAACTCTGGCCCCCCGATGCGTGACACGCCGTCGCAAAGGCTAGCGGATGGCCGCGGGCTTGCCCACCATCGAGAGGAGCCGGGGGTTGTCGCGTGGCGGCCCCGCGGATGGACCAATCAGCCAGGGAAGGGCAAGGCCATGAGCAGCAACTCGAAGGTTCTGGAAAATCTCCAGCAGGCGCTGTCGATGGAGCTGAGCGCGGTGCACCAGTATCTCATGCACGCGCATATCCTGGACAACTGGGGCATGGACCGGCTGGCGGCGCAGATGCGCGAGGAGATGCAGGAGGAGCTCGGCCATGCGGGCGGCTTCATCGACCGGATCCTGTTCCTGAAGGGCGAGCCCCGGATCGTCCCGGCGAAGACGCCCGAGATGGCGACGTCGCTCGAGGCGATGTTCGAGGCCGATCTCGCCGACGAGAGGAGCTCGGTCGCGTTCTACACCGAGGCGGCCGAGGAGGCGGCCAAGGAGAGCGACATCGGCACGCGCACGCTCTTCGAGCAGACTTTGCTCGACGAGGAGGGGCACGCGGCCTGGCTCGAGCTGCAGCTCGACCTGCTCGAGCGGATGGGCCAGGGCGCCTATATCGCCAAGCACATGACCGCGCCCGGCGACTGACGCATCGCCGCGCCCCGGTTGCGGCCGGGGCGCCTGCGTCAGGTTCTACGGCGGCGACCCATGGCCCGGCGGATCAGGATCGGCAGCGCGATCGAGCCGATCAGGAGAAAGCCCAGGAGCACGTTGATGACGATGCCGGGCACATTCAGCAGGGTCAGGCCGAAGGTGGCGAAGCCGAGGACGAAGACGGCGAGCACGACGCCCGGGATCGAGCCGATGCCGCCGGAGATGGCGACCCCGCCGAGGATCACCATGGTGACCACGTCGAGCTCCCAGCCGAGGCCGATATTGGGCCTGACGACGCCGATCCTGGCGGTGAGCAGCACGCCGGCGAGGCCGGCCAGGAGGCCGGAGACGGTGAAGAGCACGAAGCGGATGCGGTCGACCCGGATGCCGGAGAAGCGGGCGGCCACGGGGTTGGCGCCGATGGCGAAGAGCCGGCGGCCGGTGGCGGTGAAGTGCAGGACGACGCCGAAGACGATGGCGAGGGCGAGAAAGAGCACGAAGGACAGGGGTGTGGGCGGGCTGGCGATCAGATAGGTCTGCTGCAGGTCGAGGAAGGACTGGGGGAAGGTGGTCAGCGCCTGATCGCCGAGCGAGACCTGGGCGATGCCGCGGAAGAGCGACATGGTGCCGATGGTGATGACGATCGAGTGCACGCCGAAGCGGGTGACCAGCACGCCATTGAAGATGCCACAGAGGACGCCGATGCCGAGGCCGGTCAAGATCAGGACCGCCGTCGGCTGGCCGAGGGCACCCATCGCCCCGACGCCGAGCGCTGCGAGCGCGATGATGGCGGCGACCGAGAGGTCGATCTCGCGGATCAGGATGAGCAGCGCCATGGCGAGGGCGATGATCGCCTTCTCGGAGAAATTGTAGGTGGCGTCGGCGAGGTTGTAGATGTCGAGAAACCAGGGCGTCGCCCAGGCATTGATGGCGAAGACCAGGGCCAGGAGGATGACGAGGATGCTCTCCCAGCGGAGCAGGAGGTCGGCGAGCCGGAAGGGCGGGCGGTCGGCGACGGTGTAGCGGGGGCTTTCCGGCAACGGCTTCAGCCTCTCGCCCTGGCCGCCTCGCGGCGCGCCTCGGGCAGGATCAGCTTCTCGGGGTGCGCCTCGGCCCGGGCGTTGATGATCACCGCGGTCAGGATGGCCGCACCGGCGATCGCCATCTGCCAGAAGGGCGAGACCTGCATGGTCGGCAGCGCATTGACGATGACGCCGATGAAGAGAGCACCCAGGAGGGTGCCGGAAACGGTGCCGACGCCGCCGCCGATCGAGACCCCGCCGATGACGCAGGCCGCGATCACGGTGAGCTCGTAGCCGTTCGCGATCTCGGAATAGGCGACGCCGTAGCGGGCGACCCAGAGATAGCCCGAGAGCCCGGCGATGCCGCCGGCGATGGCATAGACCAGGGCCTGGTAGCGCTCGAGCACGAGGCCGCAATAGCGGGCAGCTATCGGGTTGCCGCCGACCGCGTAGATGCCGCGCCCGGTGCGCGTGCGGGCGAGGAAGAGCTGCACCAGGACGGCGACGACGAGGGCGATCCAGAAGACACTGGAGAGGCCGAGGAAGGCCTTGTGCGGGAAGGTCTGGAAGGTCCGCCCCATCTCGCTCGCATTGACCTGGTCGCCGCCGCCGATGACGACGATCATGCCGCGGAAGATCGAGAGCGTGCCGAGCGTGACGACGATGGGCGGGATGCCGAGGCCGCCGATCAGGACACCGTTGAAGAGGCCGAAGCCGAGCCCGATCAGGATCGCCAGGATGATGTAGGCGAGGGCCGGCAGGTCCGGGCCGTGCTGGCCGACGAGGGCCACGAGCATGCCGGTCAGCGCCAGGTTGGCGGCCATCGAGAGGTCGATGCCGCGGGTCAGGATGACGACCATCTGGCCCAGGGCCAGCATGAAGAGGAGGGCCGTGTCGTCGAGCACGCCAAGCAGGCTCGAGCCCCCGACGAATGCCGGGGCGTAGGCGCCGATCGCCGCCACCATGAGGACGATGACCAGGGCCAGCACCACCTCCCGATGCGCGGCGAGCCAGCTCATGCGGCGCGATCGGCTGCCACGGCGCCGGTGGCGGCGGCGACGATCGCCTCGGCCGACCAGGCGCCCCGGGCGAAGCGGGCGACGACGCGGCCCTCGTGCATGACGAGGATGCGGTCGGCGAGGCCCATGACCTCGGGCAGCTCGGAGCTGATCAGCACGACCGCGAGGCCGTCCGCGACCAGCTCGCCGATGAACGCGTGGACGGCGGCCTTGGAGCCGATGTCGATGCCCTTGGTCGGCTCGTCGAGGATGATGACCCGGGGCCGCGTGGCGAGCCATTTGGCGATCACCACCTTCTGCTGGTTGCCGCCGGAGAGCTCGCCCACCTGCTGCTCCCAGTTGGCCGCCTTGACCGCGAGCCGGTCGCCGAGTGCGCGGGTCGCGTCCCGCTCCGAGCGGGTGGAGACGAACCAGCCTTTGACGTGCCGGGCGAGCGAGGCGAGGGTGATGTTGGCGCGGATGCTCAAGGGCAGCACGACGCCCTGCTCCTGGCGGTCCTCGGGCACGTAGGAGATGCCGGCGTCGATGGCGTCCTTGGGGATCCTGGGCGTGATCGGGCGGCCCTCCATGACGATCCGCCCGCGGCTCGGCTGGCTGAGGCCGAAGACGCACTGCATGGCCTCGGAGCGGCCGGCGCCGACCAGGCCGTAGAGGCCGAGGATCTCGCCCCGGCGGAGGGTGAAGGAAAGATCGGCGAACTCGGTGGCGTTGCTCAGGCCGTCGACCTCGAGCACCACCTCGCCGATGGCGACATCGCGCTTGGGGAAGACCTGGTCGATCGGCCGGCCGACCATGAGGCGGACGAGATCGGGCTCGCCCACCTCGGCCGTCCGGCCCTCGCCGACCTTTCGGCCATCGCGCAGGCAGACCCAGCGGTCGGAGACGCGGAAGATCTCGTCGAACTTGTGGCTGATGAAGAGGATCGCCCTGCCCTCCTCCTTGAGCTGGTCGACGAGGGTGAAGAGCTCGTCGATCTCGTGCCGGGAGAGCGCGGCGGTGGGCTCGTCCATGATGATCACGGCGGCCTCGTGCGACAGAGCGCGGGCGATCTCGACCATGTGCTTCTGCGCCACCGAGAGCCGCTTCAGCGGGGTCTCGGGGGCGAAATCGGCGTTGATGCGGGCGAGCAGCTCGGTGGTCCGGTCGCGGATCGCCGCCCGGTCGATCAGCCGGCCGCCCGGCATGTGGCCCATGAAGATGTTCTCCTGGACCGACAGCTCGTCGAACATCACCGTCTCCTGATGGATGGCGGCGATGCCGGCGGCCCAGGCGTCCTTGGGGGTGGCGAAGCGGCGGTCCCTCCCCTCGACCTGCACGGTGCCGGAGTCGGGCGTGTAGATGCCGGTCAGGATCTTGACGATGGTCGACTTGCCGGCGCCGTTCTCGCCGATCAGCGCGGTGACGGAGCCGCGCTCGAGGGCGAGCGAGACGTCGTCCAGCGCCTGGACGCCGGGGAAGCCCTTGGAGATGTGGCTGAGCGAGAGGACGGGCGCCATGGGCCTCGGGTGCGACATGACCGGGAGAGGACGACGGCGGCCGGCGGCACGCGAGCGTGTCGCCGGCCGTTCGGCGGAGGCTCAGAAGATCTTGGCGTATTCCTCGATGTTGCTCTTGTCGAAGACGAAGGGCTCGCCCATCACCGCCTCGCCGTCCTTGCCGATGGTGGTCTCGCCGAGCCGGCCCATGGGCAGCTTGTCGCCCTCGGCGGTGCCGGCGCCATCGAGGATGGCCCCCATGATCATGGTCGAGGCGTAACCGTAGTCGACCGGGTTCCAGATGGCGAAGCTGTCACAGGCGCCGGCCAAGACCGCGGCCTCCATCTCGGACGGCAGGCCGAGGCCGGTGATGTAGACCTTGCCGACCAGCCCCTCGTCCATGATCGCCTTGGCCCCGGCGCGGATGCCGATGGTGGTCGGCGAGATGACGCCCCGGAGGTTGGGGTGCGCCTTCACCAGGGCCTGCATCTCGCGGTAGCTCTTGTCGTCCTGGTCGTCGCCGTAGACGGTCGCGACCAGCGGCATCTTGGCGTATTCGGGCTTCTGCCACTCGACCTTCATGGCCTCGATCCAGGCGTTCTGGTTGGTCATGGTGGAGGCCGCCGAGAGGATCGCCACCTCGCCCTCGTAGTTCAGCGTCTTGCCGATCATCTGCACCTGCTTGGCGCCGATCAGGTCGGTCGAGGAGGCGCTGAGATGGACGAGCCGGCCCTCGGGCGCGATCGCCGAATCGAAGGACATGACCTTGATGCCGCGCTGCATCGCCTTCTTGCCGACGGGCACGAGCGCGTTGGCGTCGTTGGCCGAGACGATGATGCCGTCGACGCGCTGGGCGATGAGCGAATCGATCACCGCGATCTGGTCCTCGGCGGTCGGCTTGGTCGAGGCCGTGTAGATGATCTCGGTGTTGCCCATCTCGCCCGCGGCCTCCTCGGCGCCCTTGGCGCAGGCATCGAAATAGCTGTTGCCGAGGTTCTTCACGACCATGGCGATGCGCCGGTCGGCGGCCATTGCCCTTCGGGCGAAGCCGACCGGCAAGGTCAGGCCGGCGGCACCCAGGGCCAGGGCCTTGGTCACTTGACGGCGATTGGGGTGGAGGACACGGGTCATGGCTTTGGCTCTCCCTGCTTCGGCTCGACATGCGAGCGGTCTTGACGCCTGCCTCTCCATAGCCCCCCTCCGCCCCGATGAACAGACGCTCCAAGGGACGGTGGAGAGGGCGTGGCGGACAATCCGGTGGCGGGCCGGGCACGGTTCATCTGGCGCCCCGACGCGGATGAGCGCATGATGGGGGCTCGGAATCGAGGTCGATCGGATCGATGCGCAGGATCCTCGCCGCGCTTCTCTTGCTTGCGACCGCAGCCGTTCTCGCGCTGGTCGCGCTGCCGCTCGTCCTGCCGACGAGCTTCATCAAGGGACAGGTCGAACGGCTGGCGAGCGCCGCGCTCGGCCGCGCGCTGACCATCGACGGCGACTTCTCCCTCGTCCTCTGGCCGCCCTTTGGCCTGCGGGCGACGCAGGTGCGGCTGGCCGGCCCGCCGGGCGGGGATGCGCCGCTCCTGGCCGTCGACGAGCTCGACCTCGCCATCGACGCGCGCGCCTGGCTCGATGGCACGCTCGCGATCGAGCGATTGCATCTGACCCACCCGGTCGTCCAGCTTCGGGTGCAGGCCGACGGCTCGCCGAGCTGGCGCCTGGCGAGCGGGGACGCCGGGGGTGGGAACGGGGCAGGCGGGAACGGGTCGCCGCCGCCGAGGATCGCCATCGGCGCGCTCTCGATCAGCGACGGGCTGATCGCCTACCGCGACGACCTGGCCGGGACGGACCGCCGGCTCGAGCGGATCGCACTCGACGTGACGGGCCGCGGCGAAGCGGAGGGGCTGGACATCCGCGCCTCGTTCGCGCTGGACGGCCGAACGGCCGAGCTCTCCGGCAGCATCGCCGATCCGAACGCCCTTCTTGCCGGAGGCGAGACGCCGATCGACCTCGCGCTGCGGACAGAGGGCGCCACGGCATCGATCGCCGGCATGGTCGACAACGGCGCCGAAAGCGCGCGTCTCGACCTTGATCTCGAGGTCGACGATGCCGGGCTTCAGGTCGCCTCGGCCGGATCCGTTGCGACCCCGACCGCCAGCCCGCCGCCGACGGCCCGCTTCATCCGCGTCACGGGCAGGCTGGCGCTGCGATTGGCCGGGCGGCCGCGGATCGACGGCCGCCTCGATCTGGGAGCGATCGACCTCGACGCCCTCCTGCCGGCCCGCCCGGGCGACGATGGATCGCCCGGGCGGTCGGCTGACGCGGCCGGCTGGTCGGACGAGCCGCTGCCGCTGCCGCTGTCCCTGCCGGTCGACGTCGAGCTCGTCCTGACATTCGACGGCGTGCGAGCGGGCGAGGTCGAGGTCGGCGCCGGAACGGTTCACCTGGTCGCCGACGGCGCCACCGCGCGAGCCGAGCTGACCGGGCTGGCGCTCTACGATGGCCGGGCGACCGCCGTCGCCACGCTCGCCCTGGACGACCCGCCGCGGCTCGGCCTCGAGATCGAGGCCCTGGACCTGCGCCTGCGGCCGCTGGTGCGAACCATGGCCGGGATCGACCGCCTCGAAGGCCGGGGTGCCTTGACGACGCGACTGGCATCGACCGGCGGCACGCCCAAGGCGCTGGTCGCGGCCCTGCGTGGCGACGGGGTCGTCGTGCTGCGCGACGGGGCGATCCTCGGGATCAATATCGGCGCCATGCTGCGCGACATCGCCTCGCTCGGCTTTCTCACCGAGTCGGAGGCCGCGCGGCGGACCGACTTCACCGAGCTGCGAGGCAGCTTCACCGTCGCCGACGGCGTCCTGAGCAACAACGATCTCTTCATGCGCGCGCCGCTGCTGCGGATGACCGGCAGCGGGCGAGTGGACCTCACGGCACGGACGGTCGACTACCGCCTGTTGCCGCAACTGGCCTCGACCAGCGAGGGCCAGGATGCGGCGATGGAGCCGAATTTCCAGGCCGGCGTGCCGATCTTCGTCCAGGGGCCGTGGAGCGACCCGACCCTGCAGTTGCAGATCGGCGACCGCCTGACCGGCGACCTCGCCAGGCCGGGTGCGCTGGTCGACACCATCGAGGGTCTCGCCGACCGCTCCGAGCAATGGGAGTTCTTCAAGCAGCAATTGGGGCTGAACCGCGCCGACAATCCCGTCGGCGCCTTGCTCCAGGGCCTGTTCGGCGGCGGCGCCGCCGACAAGCCCGAGAAGCCGGTCTGGCAAAGATAGCCATGTCGTCGACTGGCGGCGAGGGATGAAACCTGTGGTAGCGGGGCACGTCAATTTGCCGACGTTGGTGTATTCGAGGGCTGTTGATTGCTGCCTGATCTGGCGCGTTGTCTCGATTTCTGATAAGCGGTCTTGGTCGGGTACTGGACTTCGGTGGAACGGTCACGCACCGGTCGCGCGCCCGGGGTCTGGCGGTCGTCGAGGAAGAGCAAGCCGGGGGGAGGCAAGATGTCGGGACGGATGACACTGCCCTTGACCGTCGTGGCCTGCATGATGCTGGCCGGCTGCGGCAATGTCGTGTCGGGGACGATGGCTGCCTTTAAGGCCGACAGCGACCGGAGCGCGGAGGAGGCCAAGAAGAAGCCCGAGCTGACCCAGTTGCAGATCCGGGAGATGCAGACCCGCACCTACGAAGGGGCCGACACCATGCAGGTCCAGCGGGTGGCGCTCGCCGTGCTGCAGGACGACGGGTTCGTGGTGACGAACGCCAACACCGACCTCGGCCTGCTTTCGGCCTCGAAAAATCTTCACGACAAGCAGGTGGACGACACCGGAACGGCGTTCATCAAGGGCTTTATCGGCTTTTGGAACATCTCCAGCGAGGAGTGGTCGGACATCGAGGCCACACTGACCGTCACCTCCTTCGGCAAGGATACCCGGGTCCGCCTGTCGGCGCGCCTGACGGCCACGAGCAGCGACGGCGGCGCGACCTTCGAGGCGATCACCGATCCGGAATTCTATCAGACGTTCTTCACCAAGCTCGAGCAGGGGCTGTTCATCGAAAGGCAGGCGCTATGACGACGCGAACCATGACGATGCGCCGCGATCGCCTGCACATCGGCCTCCTGGGCGGCCTCGTGGGCGCCGGGCTGATCATGGGCGCGCTCGCCTCGTGCGCGACGCCGCCGCCACAGAAGACGGCGGCCGAGCACCAGCAGTCGCTCGGCTCCGCCGAGGAGCGCAAGCTCACGCTCGGCGTCGTGCAGAGCAGCATCAAGGAAGGGATGGCGCAGGCCGATGTGGCGGAGGCGCTCGGCTCGCCCAACATCGTCACCACCGACGCCGACGGCAACGAGACCTGGATCTACGACAAGATCGCCACCGAGACGAGCAGCTCCACCTCGTCGTCGGGCCAAAGCGCCAAATCGAGCGCCGGCGCCCTCGGCGGGGGGCTCGTCGACGCGGTGGCCGGCATCCTTGGCGTCGGCGGGTCGACCAGCAGCGGCTCGTCGCAAAGCACCGGCGCGCAGGCCCAGACGCAGCGCACGCTGACCGTGGTGATCAAGTTCGACGCCGATCGCAAGGTGAAGAGCGTGCGCTCGCAGGCCTCGTCGTTCTAGCGCATCCTCGCGGCGACCGTATGCCGCGTCAGGCCGCGGGCGATCGGTGCCCACGCAGCTTGACCACGCCGTGCACCGATCGGACCTCAGAGCCTGTCCGAAAGGTTTTCATCAGATCAACGGGCTTTCCTCGTTCACGGTCACCGCGAGGACGCGCTGGCTTCGACCTGGTGGCGCGCTTCGGTCGAGCGCTCGAAGGTGCCATTCACCGCCCGGTTTCGCGATCTCCCCCGGCCACGACCAGCGCCATGATCTCGGCGCCGAGCCGAAGGTCCGGGACATGGCCGAGGAAGCGGCGGGCGAGCCGGCCGTCGCGATCGAAAAGGAGCAGGGTCGGCGTGCCCTGCATGGCGTAGCGGCGCATGGTCACCGGCAGGGGATCGCCCTCCCCGCCCGGCATGTCGACGCCGACCGGGAAGGTGATCCGGTATTCGTGCAGGAAGGCCTCGAGCGCCACCGGCGTCATCGCCGCATGATGCTCGAAGACCGTGTGCAGGCCGAGGACCGCGACGCCCAGCGGTCCGAAAATTTCGTCGACCGCCTTGGCCTGCGGGATCGCCTGGGCGACGCAGCCCGGGCAGAGCATCTGAAAGGCCAGCACGACGACGACCCGGCCCCGCAACTGCTCCAGGGTCGGATCAGCCGCGGCATTGAACCACCGGCTGGTGACCCAGCCCGGTGCCGGGGTGGCCTGGTCCGGCGTCAGCCGCGGTCCTTCCGCCAGTAGCCGTTGGCGGCGGCGACCGTCTGGAAGTGGGTGGCGACGACGTGCGAGACGGCGATCAGCTCGCCCGCATCGTGGGCGTAGCCGCCCCGAAGCGCGTCCCGGATCTCGGCCGAAGGCTGGGTCAGCTTGACCGCCATGCGGGCGAGCTTGACCGCGAGGTCGAAGCCTTCCTGGGGGGTCGCGGTGACGAGGCTCGGAAGCCATTGCTCGGACATGTCTGGTCTCTCCCTTGGGGCGAATGTGGCTTGGCGCATAGGCGGTGCCGACGGAGCCCTTCCGTCGACCGCTCGATCCTTAGAGTCTTTCCGGAAAAGCCGCCACGGCGGCAACCCCCTTTTGCCCGGATCCGAGCCGAATTGGCATTTGCAATGCCGCTTTTGCCGCAGCATAATCGGTGTTGGGAATACCGAATATAGGGCGGGCGGGCGCCACGGCCGGCCCGGGGAATCGAGGCAAGGGGAGAAGGACGATGCCCGAGATCACCTATGGCGATGCCACCATCCAGATCGAGGCGAAGGTTCTGGCCGAAGCCTTGCGGCTGGACCCGGACGAGCTCCTGCGACAGATGCGCGAGGGCACGATCACCAGCCGGCTCGAGCATGGCGAGGGCGAGAATGCCGGCCATGTCAGGCTGACCTTCTTCTCGGCCAACCGCCGCATCCGCATGGTCGCCGACCAGAGCGGCAACATCCTTTCGTGCGGCGGCGTCGACGTCGGCCGGCGGCCGTCGCCAGAGGCCGGGCGCAAGGCCGCCTGAGCCTGCCGGACGCGGAGGTTGAGGAGCGGCGTGGGCGACCACGCTGCTCCATCCCATCGGCTCAGGCACGCGCCTCGAAGCGCGGGAAGAGGACGTTGTTCTCCAGATGGATGTGCTCCATCAGGTCCGACTTGAGCTGCGCCGCACCGGCGTAGAGCGCCTGCCAGGAGCGGCAGGCCCCCTGGGGCAGCGTGCAGTCGTCGGTCAGCCGCGCCATCTCCTCGAGGAACAGGCCGTGGCTGTCGTGATCGTGCCGCAGCTCGCCGATCGGGGTGGTCAGCCTCGCCGCCGCCTGCCGACGCATGGCCGGAAAGAGGATCAGCTCCTCCTTCTTCATGTGCACCTCGAGCTCGCCCAGGATCCGCTGCAGCGCGTCGGCGAGCCCGGTCGGCACGTCGGGGTTGGTGAGATGGACCAGCTCGACCTTGCGCGAAAGCTCGATCAGCTCCGGAATCTGCCGCCGGTGAACGTCGTGGTAGCGGGTCTGGATATGATCGATCAGCGCACCGGTCTCCTCCGGCGCCAGTGGCGCGGCCGCGGGATCGAGCGCCTCGAGGGCCGCCTCGAGCTCGGCCATGTCGAGGCCGCGGCTCAGCGCCGCCTCCTCGAGCGGCACATCGCCGTGGCAGCAGAAATCGATGCCGAACTGGCGGAAGACGCCGGTGGCGCCCGGCAGGCGGGCGGCGATCTCGCCGACATGCCGGTCGCGCGGGGCCTGGGTCGTCGGGTTCATGGCTTGCTCCTCGTCATATAATCGGTATTTGCTATACCGATTATCGTTCGATATAATCGGCATCGTCAATACCGAATAGGAATCACCGATGCGCCTCGCGGCTTCGACCGATTTCGGCTTGCGGGTTCTGATGCGTCTCGCCGGCGCGCCGGACGAGGCCCTGTCGACCGGCCGGATCGCCCAGGAGCTCCAGGTCTCGCCGCATCATCTGGCCAAGGTGGTGCG
>CAYMTA010000074.1:0-19638 GCA_964393275.1 uncultured Geminicoccaceae bacterium
TTTCAGGGAGGCGTGATCGAGTCCGTAGCGGGCGAGCGTGCCAGCCTTGAAGTTCTGCACTAGCACGTCGGAGCTGGCGAGAAGGGCGCGGATGAGATTTTGCCCATCGGTGGTTGCGATGTCGATCGCCACCGAGCGCTTGTTGCGGTTGGCGGCGAGGTAGTAGGCGCTCTCGTCAGTGTCCTTGCCGTCCTTCCCCGGGGCGTAGGGCGGGCCCCATTTTCTGGTGTCGTCGCCGGCCCCGGGCTTCTCGATCTTGATCACGTCGCAGCCGAGGTCGCCCAGGAGCTGCGTGCAGGTCGGGCCGGCGAGGATCCGGGTCAGGTCCAGAATGCGAATATCGGCAAGCGCTGACGGCATGGTCACCTCCCCCTGACGGCTGCTCACGAGGTAGCCCGGCAGGTGCTGTCGCGGCAAGCGTGAGCCGAAGCGTAGCTCAGGGTTCGAGCAGCAGGCTGGCCGCCAGGGCCCAGGCGATCAGGAGGGCGCCGCCGAGCGCATCCGGCCAGGTCCGGCGCTCGAAAGCAAGCCAGCCGAACCGCAGGAGGGCCAGGGCGAAGAGCGGCAGGATCAGGTAGCCGCCGGCGCGGGCGAGAGGTTCCAGCGTCGGTTCGCCGGCGAGGAGCGCCGCGTGCGCGCCAATCGCGACGACCAGGCCAATGGCGAGGGTCGTCTCCAGGAGACCAATGCGGCGGTCGCCCGGCGCCGGATCGTTCGCAGCGGCTTCGGCGCTCAAAAGGGCGTCGGCGGCCGCGAGGGCGATGCCGAGTCCACCGCCGAGCGCCAACCAGTCGATGCTCCGCTCCAGACCGAGCGCGACGATCGTCAGATCCACAAGCAGTGCGGCGGCAAGGCCCCGAAGCCCGATCGGGGCGAGCCATTCATGGTTGGCCAGAGCTGTACGCTCGAGCATGACCACCGCAGCAAAGAGCGTCAGCGGCCAAGTGGGGCCCGGCCCGATGGCGAGGCCGAGTCCAACGCCGATGGCAAGACCGAGGGCGGCCGGGGTGAAGCCGCGCGCCGAGCGGGCATGGTCCAACCCGGCGGAAAGCCCGAGATCGATGGCCAGCACGGCGACCAGCAGGCAGGCAATTCGCAGGATGTCGCCCAGTGTACCGATGTGCGGAAGGAGCAGGATCGGCAGGAGGATGACCAGCCGTTCGAGAGGACCGGCCCCGGCATCGGGCGAGGACCAAGCCAACGGGGTCGGAGCCGAAGCCATGGCCCATCTTCTTTCGGATCCGCTGCGCGTCATGGATCATTGTCCTATCCTCGCCGCCGCGATCGATCGCGGAGGTCTGCTTGACCCTAGGATCGGAGGGTTAGCGGGAGGTTAATGCGCAGCCTCGGTCGTTGCCGCCTTGACAGAGGCAGGCAAACGGCCAAATTGGGGAATGTGGACTGAATTGGTCCGGGTTCGTTCCGGGAACCGGATCAGCAGGACGGGCAGGTTTTCTTGATCAGGCTCAGCAAGCTTGCGGACTACGGCATTGTCATCATGACGCACCTGGCACGTCCGGGGCGCGTTCAGGAAAGTGCCCATGAGATCGCGTTGGCGACGCAGGTGCCGTCCGCGATGGCGAGCAAGATCCTCAAGTCCCTGGCTCGGGCAGAGCTGTTGCGGTCACAGCGGGGGGTCAAGGGGGGCTACGAGCTGGCAAGGCGCCCGGACGAGGTCACGATGGCCGAGATCATCGAGGCGCTTGACGGGCCGATAGCGCTCACGGACTGCGTCGATGGCGCACTCGGCGATTGCACGATCGAAGCCTTGTGCCCGGCGCGCACCAACTGGGACCGCATCAACACGGCGATCCGCGAGGCCCTCGACAGCGTGACGCTCGGTGAAATGGCGAGCGCCATCCCGAGGGCGTTCCTCACGGCTGAGGAGCAGCGTCGGCGTGTTGCCGGTCCTTAGATTTGCGGCCGAGTGCGAGCGCGCCGGCCGCGCCGGGTTCGCCACCATGGGCGCAGGATGACCGGGGGCGCAGGGTGGCCGGAATGACAGGTTTTCTTGGAGTATTGACGAATGGCGACGGCACTCGAGACGGTTCAGGACTACGCGGCACAGGCCTACAAGTACGGCTTCTCGACCGCGATCGAGTCCGACCTCGCGCCCAAGGGGTTGAATGAGGATATCGTCCGGCTGATCTCGGCCAAGAAGAACGACCCCGAGTGGCTTCTCGAGTGGCGGCTCCAGGCCTTTCGTCGCTGGCTCACCATGGAGGAGCCGATCTGGCAGAAGGTGCACTACCCGCCGATCGACTACCAGGATGTTCACTATTACGCGGCGCCCAAGATCAAGGAGGCGCCGAAGAGCCTGGACGATATCGATCCCGACATCCGCGCCACCTACGAAAAGCTCGGCATCCCGATCAAGGAGCAGGAAATCCTGGCCGGCGTCGCCGTCGACTATGTCTGGGACAGTGTCTCGGTGGCGACGACGTTCCGCGCCAAGCTGCATGAGCTCGGCATCATCTTCTGCTCGATCTCGGAAGCCGTGCAGAACCATCCGGAGCTGGTGCGGAAATATCTGGGCTCGGTCGTGCCGCAAGGCGACAACTTCTTCGCCGCCCTCAACGCGGCGGTCTTCACCGATGGCAGCTTCGTCTACATTCCCAAAGGGGTGCGCTGCCCGATGGAGCTGTCGACGTATTTCCGCATCAACGAGATGAACACCGGCCAGTTCGAGCGAACACTGATCATCGCCGATGCGGGATCCTACGTCTCTTATCTCGAAGGCTGCACGGCGCCGCAGCGCGACGAGAAGCAGCTCCATGCGGCCGTGGTCGAGCTGATCGCCCTCGACGACGCCGAGATCAAGTACTCGACCGTGCAGAACTGGTTTCCCGGCGACGCCGAAGGCAAGGGCGGCATCTACAACTTCGTGACCAAGAGGGGCGCCTGTCGCGGCAAGCGATCGAAGATCTCGTGGACGCAGGTGGAGACCGGCTCGGCGATCACCTGGAAATATCCCTCCTGCATCCTTCAGGGGGACGATTCCGTCGGCGAGTTCTATTCGGTCGCAGTCACCAACAACCGCCAGCAGGCCGACACGGGCACCAAGATGATCCATATCGGCAAGCGCACGCGCTCGCGCATCGTCAGCAAAGGCATTTCCGCGGGCCGCGCCGACCAGACCTATCGGGGCCTCGTGCGGATGCAAAAGGGTGCAGAGGGTGCGCGCAATCACACGCAATGCGACTCGATGCTGATCGGCGACAAATGCGGGGCGCACACGGTGCCCTATATCGAGATCAAGAACCGCACGGCGCAGGCCGAGCACGAGGCGACGACCAGCAAGATCAGCGACGACCAGCTCTTCTATTGCCGCAGCCGCGGCATCGAGGAGGAGGACGCCGTGGCGCTGATCGTCAACGGCTTCTGCCGCGAGGTGATGAACGAGCTTCCCATGGAGTTCGCCGTGGAGGCGAGGAAGCTGCTCGGCATCTCGCTCGAGGGCAGCGTCGGCTGACGTGGTCATGAATGCTTTGAATACAGATGGTTCGAGGATATCCCCGATGTTGAAGATCACTGACCTGCACGTTGCCGTCGAGGGTGCCGCGAAGCCGGTCCTGAATGGCCTGACGCTCGAGGTGAAGCCGGGCGAGGTGCATGCCATCATGGGGCCGAATGGGTCGGGGAAGAGCACGCTCTCCTACGCGCTCGCCGGCCGTGACGGCTACACGGTGACCGGGGGGTCGGTGAGCTTCGAGGGGCAGGATCTGCTTGCCCTCGAGCCCGAGGAGCGGGCGGCCGCCGGCGTCTTCCTTGCCATGCAATACCCGGTCGAAATCCCAGGTGTCGCCAACAACTACTTCCTGCGGCAGTCGCTGAACGCGCTCCGCCGCGCGCGCGGCGAGCCGCAGGTGAGCGCCGCCGAGTTCATCAAGAAGCTCAGGGCGGTGGCCGAGCAGGTCGGCGTCGGGCCGGAATTGCTCAAGCGCGACGTCAATGCCGGGTTCTCGGGTGGCGAGAAGAAGCGCAACGAGATCCTGCAGATGGCGATGCTCGAGCCCAGGCTCTGCATCCTCGACGAGACCGACAGCGGGCTCGACATCGATGCGCTGAAGACCGTGGCCGACGGGGTCAACTCGATGCGCGGACCCGACCGGTCGATGATCGTCATCACCCACTACCAGCGTCTGCTCGACTACATCGTGCCAGATTTCGTCCACATCCTGGCCGAGGGCCGGATCCGCAAGACCGGTGGCAAGGAGCTGGCGCTGGCGCTCGAGGAGCAGGGCTACGAGCTCCTGCTCGGGGAGGCGGCGTGACGGCCATGACGATTCCCGTTCGGGCCGCGCGTTCCCGCTACGTGCCGCCGATCCCCGCGTTCGCCGACACCTTCTTGGCGGCCACTGCCAGACTGCCGGGCAAGGGGGCGCCCGCGATGCTGGATTGGCGGCGAAGGCATTTCGACCGATTCGTCCAGAACGGCCTGCCGACTTCCCGGGTCGAGGAATGGAAATACACGAATATTGCGAGGCTGGCGAACGTGCCGATGGCGCTGGCCAGCCGGCCGGACGTCAAGCTTGGCGATGTCTCGCGCTACTTCACGGGCGGCCCCATGGCCCGCCGGCTGATCTTCGTCAATGGCCATCTGGCGAGCGAGCTCAGCCATGTGCGCGGCCTGCCGGACGGCATCCGGATCGAGAGCCTCGGCACGCTCCTCGAGGACGAGCCCGAGTGGAGCGCGCGAGCGCTGGGCGGCCCGGCGGAGCCGCACAGCTTCGCCGATCTGAACGCGGCCTTCCTGCAGTCCGGTGCCTGGATCGAGCTCGCCGACAATGCGGTGCTCGAGCATCCCTTGCAGCTCCTGTTCCTTACCGTCGGCCAGCCCGCGGCGGTGATGACCCATCCCCGGATCGTCGTTCGTCTCGGCAAGGAGGCGAGGCTGCATTTGATCGAAAGTCACATTGGCCTGGCCGAGGGACATTGCCTCACCAACCTCGTCGGCCATTACGAGCTCGGCGAGAAGGCCAAGCTGACGCATGACCGGCTGCAGCTCGGCAGCGCCGGCACCAGCTTCGTCGGGCTCAATAGGCAGCGTCTCGCGGAACGGGCCGAGCTCAAGCAGACGCTCGCCACGCTCGGCGGGGCCCTGGTGCGCAACGAAACCGACCTGCATCTCGTCGGTGGCTTCGTCGAGGCGCAGCTCAACGGCGTCTATATGCCGATCGGCCAGGAGCATGTCGACAACCTCATCCGCGTGCATCACGAAGCCCCCGACGGTCACTCGGATCAGTTCTACAAGGGCGTCATGGATGATCGGGCACATGCCGCCTTCGCCGGCAAGATCATCGTCTACCAGGATGCGCAACGGACCAACGCTTTTCAGCGGAACAACAACCTGCTGCTCTCGGACGACGCCGAGGTGGACAGCAAGCCCGAGCTCGAGATCTATGCCGACGACGTGAAGTGCAGCCATGGCTCCACCTGCGGCGAGCTCGATCGACGGGCACTCTTCTATCTCCGCAGCCGCGGCCTTGATCGGGCCCAGGCCGAAAACATCCTCACCTTCGCTTTCGCCGCCGAGGTGATCGAACGTTTCGCCGATCCCACAGTGAGGAAGCTGGCCCGCGAGTGTCTGGTCGCGCGCACGCCGGGCGGTGCCGGCCTGATGGATCTCCTGTGAACGCGCTCGCCACCCCCCTGGCAGCGCCGCCGGTCCTCGACGTCGAAGCGGTGCGCGCCGAGTTCCCAATCCTCGGCACCACCATGCAGGGGCGGCCGCTCGTCTATCTCGACAGTGCCGCGAGCACGCAGAAGCCGCGGACGGTGATCGATACCCTGACCCAGGTCTACACGTCCGACTACGCCAACATCCATCGGGGCGTCTACGACCTGAGCCAGCGCTCCTCGGCGCGCCACGACGAAGCGCGGCGCAAGCTGCAGCGCTTCATCGGAGCGTCCGACTGGCGCGAGATCGTCTTCACGCGCAACGCCACCGAAGCGATCAACCTCGTGGCCCAGTGCTTCGTGGCACCCAGGCTCGGCTCGGGCGACGAGATCCTGGTGACCGAGATGGAGCACCATGCCAACATCGTGCCGTGGCAGATGGTGGCCGAGCCGCGTCGGGCCCGGGTGGTGGCGGCGCCGGTGACGGACGAGGGCGAGCTCGACCTCGACGCCTTCGAGCGGCTGATCGGCCCTCGAACCCGCATGATCGCCGTGGCCTGGGTCTCCAACGTGCTCGGCACCGTCAATCCGGTCGACGAGCTCGTCGCCATGGCCCACCGGCATGGCGTGCCGATCCTGATCGACGCGGCCCAGGCGGTGCAGCACACGCGCGTCGACGTGGCAGCGCTCGGCGCGGATTTCATCGCCTTCTCCGGGCACAAGATGTACGGGCCCTCGGGTGTCGGCGTGCTCTGGGGCAGGGCCGCCCATCTGGAGGCCATGACGCCCTACCAGGGCGGTGGCGACATGATCGAGCGGGTGAGCTTCTCGGGCACAACCTGGAACGAAATTCCCTTCAAGTTCGAGGCCGGCACGCCCGACATTGCCGGGATCATAGCACTTGGTGCGGCCGTCGATTTCATCGAACGCCTCGGTATCGAGGCGATTGCCGCGCACGAGGCAGGCCTTCTCGCCTACGGCACGCGTGCCCTGCAGCAGGTGCCGGGCCTTTGCCTGATCGGCGCCGCGCGCAAGAAGGCGAGCGTCTTGAGCTTCGCGCTCGATGGAGTCCATCCGCAGGATATCGGCATGCTGCTCGATCTCGATGGCATCGCCATCCGCACTGGGCACCATTGCGCGATGCCGCTGCACGAGCGACTGGGCATGAGCGCCAGTGCCCGCGCCTCGATCGGCGTCTACAACAACGAGGCGGATATCGATGCCCTCGTCTCCGGCCTCGGACGGGTTGCGGAGATGTTCCAGTGAGAGTGGGGAAAAGCATGGACGATAACGGGCTCGATCGGGCCGAGGCGTTCCTCGGCGCCGACAGCGACGAGGCGCCGGGCGGCGTCTCGGCCGCGCGCATGGCCGAGGTCGACCGGTTGGGCGAGGCGATCGTGGCCGGGCTGATGACGGTTTTCGATCCTGAGATCCCGGTGAACATCTACGACCTCGGGCTGATCTACAAGATCGACGTCCACGACGGCAACACGGTGACGGTCGACATGACCCTGACCTCGCCCAACTGCCCCGTGGCGGAATCGCTGCCGATGGAGGTTCAGCACACGCTCGAGCAGGTCGAGGGAGTCCAGGGGGTCGAGGTGCGGGTGGTCTGGGAGCCTACCTGGCATCCTTCGATGATGACCGAGGAAGCCCAGCTCGAGCTCGGTCTGATCTACTAGGCGGCACTGTCCGGTCGGCCGCTTGCCGCGAGCCCGCCCGGCGCGCATAACCGCGCCATGATCGACCTCGCCTTTCGCCAGAAGCATCTGCTCGGGATCGAGGGGCTGCGGCCTTGGGAGATCGGCGATCTGCTCGATTGCGCCGATCGCTATGTGGATCTCAATCGACGCCCGGCGAAGAAGCTGCATCTGCTCGACGGGCTGACGCAGATCAACCTCTTCTTCGAGAGCTCGACCCGCACCCTCACCTCGTTCGAATTGGCCGGCAAGCGGCTGGGAGCCGATGTCGTCAACATGGCGGTGCAGGGCTCGTCGATTAAGAAGGGCGAGACCCTGATCGACACGGCGATGACGCTGAACGCCATGCGGCCGGATGTGCTGGTTGTCCGCCACCAAGACAGCGGTGCCGTCTCGCTTCTCGCCCGCCATGTCAACTGCTCCGTGATCAATGCCGGCGACGGCAGCCACGAGCATCCGACCCAGGCATTGCTCGATGCCCTGACAATTCGCCGCCGCAAGGGCAGGCTCGAAGCGCTCACCGTCGCCATCTGCGGCGATGTCCGCCACAGCCGGGTGGCGCGCTCCAACATCCTTCTTTTGCTCACCATGGGCGCCAGGGTCCGCCTCGTCGGCCCGCCGACGCTGTTGCCCCGGGCGTTCTCGACCTTCGGCTGCGAGCTCTTCACCGACATGGCGAAGGGGCTCCTAAACTGCGACATCGTCATGATGCTGCGCCTCCAGAACGAGCGGATGCAGGGCAGCTACGTGCCTTCGGTGCGCGAATATTTCCACCTCTACGGCCTGACCCAGGAGAAGCTGGCGCATGCGGCACCGGACGCGCTCATCATGCATCCGGGGCCGATGAACCGCGGGGTCGAGATCGACGGGGTGATCGCCGACGACATCGACCGGAGCGCCATCCTCGACCAGGTGGAAATGGGGGTGGCGGTGCGCATGGCCTGTCTCGATCTGCTCACCCGCGACCGCCGGGTGGCCGGCTGATGAAGCCTATCCTCTTCACCGATGTCCGCCTGCTCGATCCCGCGACCGGTCTCGATGCAGCTGGCGAGCTTCTGGTCGATAACGGACGGATCAGGGCGTGCGGGCCACGGGTCGACCGCCCGGACGGGGCCGAGATCTTGGCCGGTGAGGGGGCCTGCCTCTGTCCCGGCCTCGTTGACATGCGGGTCCAGTTCGGTGAGCCCGGCGCCGAGCACAAGGAGCGGCTGGCGTCAGGTACTCGGGCCGCGGCCGCGGGCGGCGTCACCTCGGTCGCCGTCCTGCCCAACACGCGGCCGCCGATCGACGATCCGGCGATGCTCGAGTTCGTCGCCCGCCGTGCCCGCAAGCTGAAATCCGTCAAGGTCTATCCTTATGCGGCACTGACCAAGGGCCTCGACGGGCGCGAGCTGGCCGAGCTGGCGCTGCTCAAGGAAGCGGGTGCCGTGGCCTTCACGGATGCCGAGCGGGCGCTGGCCGATGCCCGCGTCATGCAGCGGGCGCTGGCCTATGCCAGTGCCTTGGATCTGCTGGTCGTGCAGCACCCGGAGGAGCCGGGCCTGGCCGCGGGCGGTATCGTCAACGAGGGCGCCATCGCCGTCCGCCTCGGGCTAAAGGGTATCCCCGCGATCGCCGAGGTCATCATGGTCGAACGCGACCTCCAGCTCGTGCGCGCGACCGGGGCGCGCTATCACGTCGCCCACGTCTCGACCAGGGCGGCGATCGATGCCGTCCGCCGCGCCAAGGTGGAGGGCCTGCGGGTCACCTGCGAGACCACGCCGCATCATCTGGCGCTGAACGAGCTCGAGGTGGAAGGCTACCGCACCTTCGCCAAGGTGAGCCCGCCCTTGCGCGCCGAGGCCGACCGCGAGGCGGTGGTCGAGGGGCTGGTCGACGGCACCATCGACGTCATCGCCAGCGACCACTGCCCCCAGGACCAGGACAGCAAGCGGTTGCCCATGGCCCAGGCCGAATTCGGCGTGGTCGGGGTCGAGACCATGCTGCCGGTGAGCCTGCGTCTCGTCCACGAGGGCCACATGAGCCTGCTCGACCTGCTGCGCAAGATGACGGTGGCACCGGCGGCCCTGCTCGGCCTCGAGGCGGGTCGCCTCGCCGTGGGCGCCCCGGCCGACCTCATCCTTCTCGATCCCGAGCGTCCATGGAAGATCACCGAGGCCGGGCTTTCGAGCCTCGCCAAGAACACCGCCTTTGAGGGCCGCCTGGTCCAGGGCCGGGTGCTCCTCACGATGGTCGACGGCCGGGTGGTGCATCGCTTCGACGCGTAGGCTGCCGGTCGAGAGCCGGCTTCCGCCCGCGCCTCACGGGGTGCTGGCCTGCTCGTGATTTGTCGTGAGCGGCGTTTCGCCACATATCGATCCGGCAACTGTCACAGCGAGAGGAGCCGAGCATGATTGCCAGCAATCGCCCGATTTCCCTGGCATCCTGGAGCATCGGCCATGGCGCCGACGGCCTCCGCACCATGCTGCTCGCCGGTGCGATGGCGACGGTCACGTTCGACTTTTTCGGCCAGAGCCTCAGCCCGGCCCTCGGCTTCGCCAATCTGGCGCCGGTGCCGCTCGCCAACAACGTCATCCAGACCCTCTTCGGGGCACCCTGGCTGCCCGGCGCCGAGGCGCTCCATTATCTCGCGGGCCTCGTTGGCTACCCGCTCGGCTGGATGCTGATCGCCCGACCGCTTGCCCGGCGTCTCACGCCCAGTCTGCCCTGGTGGTTGGTCGCCGCGATCTACGGCATCGGGCTCTGGATCTTCGCCCTCTTCATCATGGCACATCTGGTGGCCGGCCAGCCGGCATTCCTTGGCTTCACTCAAATTACCTGGGTGGCGCTGGTCGGCCACGTCGTCTATGCGCTCGCCGCCGCCGCCATTGTTCGTTGGCGTGAGCCCGTGTAGGCTGGGCAACTGCGTCGATCCACGCACTGGTCGGGTCCGAAATACCGTGGCGATCGTGTGCCACAATCAGGTCATGACGAGAGGAAACAGCGACGATGACCAGCCTCATGACGCCTGCCGATATCCGCAAGCGTGCCGAGGAGGTGGAGCGGGCCAAGCTGCGTGAGGCGATGGAGCAGCTCAAGGAGAAGCAGGGTCATGAGGAGGATCTGCAGACCGCCTTCGCCCAGCGCGATGTTCATCCCGAATGGCGGGAGCGGCTGAACCGGGCGATCACCAACGCCGTGAATCAGGGCAAGAACGAAGTGCTGATCATGCGCTTTCCGGCCGACTGGTGCACCGACAAGGGGCGCGCCATCAACAATTTCGAGCCGGACTGGCCGAAGACGCTGACCGGTTTCGCCGAGCGGGCGGTGCAGGTCTTCGAGAAGGAGCTGGCACCACTCGGCTACAAGGCGAAGGCGCAGGTGCTCAGCTACCCGGGCGGGATGCTCGGGGAGATCGGCATCTTCATCTCCTGGTGACGTCGATCGTTCAGAGCGCCGCCTCGAGCCGCCTGACAATTGTCTCCCGCATCTTGACCCGAGCCCAGCGCTTGTCCTCGGCCTCGACCATGGTCCAGGTTGCCTTGGCCGTGCTCGTGCGGTCGACGATGTCGGAGATGGCCTGGGCATAGGTGTCCGATTTCTGCCGGCTGTGCCAGTTCTCGGCCGTGATCTTGTGCTGCTTTCAGGCGGTGTCGGCGCGCGCCTCGAACCGCCTGAGCTGTTCCTCGGGCGAGATCGCGATCCAGAACCTGACGACGACGGCGCCGTGCCGGGTGAGCTCGGCCTCGAGCCTATTGATCTCGCGGTAAGTCCGCAGCCATTCCGGCGCTGGCGAAGCCTTCGACCCGCTCCACCAGCACCCGACCATACCAGGACGGGTCGAAGACGGCCGTCCGGCCGAGCCTCGGCACCTTGCGTCAGAAGCGCCAGAGGTAGGGCTGCAGCTTCTCCTCGGCGGTGGGGTTGCCGCGATCGGCCAGACTCGGCAGCGGCGCGGGTCGAGGGCCGGTGCGAAACGGCGGATGGGCCCTCCCTTGCCGGCGGCATCGCTACCCTCGTAATCGTAGACCAGCGAGGTCCGGTCGAAAGCCTTGGGATCGGTCAATTCGGTGAGCCGATACGGGGTTGCCACGAGCCGCTTCGCATACGCGTTCCTGTCGAGCTGGCGGGCGAGGTCGAGGGCGTCGAGCACCGTTCTGTCGTCGAGGCTGGGGGCCAGCGCCGGGGCCGCGTCGCGCAAGGGCGGTGGACTCTTGCGGCGTTTTTCCAGCGCGGTGCGGATGGTTCGCCCGAAAAGCAGATCGCGATAGGCCGGATCGTCCGCCGACACGACCAGCCAGGGTGTCTGGTGGCGTGCTGGTCCGGACGACGATCGCCTCGGCCAACGGGCGGATTCTTTCAGGGGGCCGAGATCGATCCATTCCTCGAGGACGTGGCGGCTCGGCCAGGCGGCCTTCTTCAACTACCTTTTGCGCCGCTTGCGCTCCTCGGGCGAGATGCGCAGGAGAAATTTCAAGATCAACGCCCCGTCGCCGAGCAGGCCCTCGTAGGCGTTGGTCCGCAGGTGCCGCGGGTCGAGCCATTCGGTCAGCCGGTGCATGAGCTGCCCCTTGCCGGCCGGCCTTTATGCGCCGCCGGCCGCCTGCTATCCCAAGAGAGCCGCAACAGGGAGGCCAGGGGTGAAGGAGCTGCTCGAAGTTCGGCTCGACGACAAGTATCGCAAAGATCGGGGGCGGGTCTTCATGACCGGCGTGCAGGCCCTGGTCCGGCTGCCGATGGAGCAGCGGCGTCGTGATTTGGCCAAAGGCTGGACCACCGGCGGCTACATCACGGGCTACCGGGGCTCGCCCTTGGGCGCCTACGATCAGGAGCTGCAGAACGTCCGGCCCCGGCTCGAGGCGCACCACATCCGCCACCAGCCGGGAGTCAACGAGGATCTCGCCGCCACCGCCTGTCAGGGCACGCAGCAGGTGCATTTGCTGGGGCCGAGCTCCTATGACGGCGTCTTCGCCATCTGGTACGGCAAGGGACCGGGCGTCGACCGCTCCGGCGATGCAATCCGCCATGGCCATCTCTTCGGCACGCACCCCAAGGGTGGTGTGCTGCTGCTGCTCGGCGACGATCATATCTGCGAAAGCTCGACCACGGCGCATCAGTCCGAGTTCGCCTTGGTCGACGCCATGGTGCCGGTGCTGAACCCCTCGGGCGTCGCCGAGATCCTCGATTACGGCCTGCTCGGCATCGCCATGTCGCGTTTCACCGGCGGCTGGGTCAGCCTCAAATGCGTCCATGACACGGTGGAATGCACGGCCTCGGTCGAGCTCGATCCGGAGCGGCCGGTGATCGTCCTGCCGGAGGAGGCGGAGGTTGGGCCGGGGCCCCGGCATATCGACCTCGTCACCGACCAGTCCCTGCCGGCGCTCGCCGGCGAGCTCGAGCGGCGGGTGCACACGACCAAGCTCGAGGCGGCCCGGGCCTTCGCCCGCGCCAACCGCCTCGACCGGATCACCCACGGCGCGGCCGGGGCGCGGCTCGGCATCGTCACCACGGGCAAGTCCTGGCTCGACGTGACGGCAGCACTCGAGACGCTCGGGCTCGACGACGCGCGGTGCCGGGCGCTGGGGCTCGCCGTCTACAAGGTCGGCATGACCTTCCCCCTGGAGCCGGTCGGGCTCGAGCGCGCCATGGCCGGGGTCGAGCTCGCCATGGTGGTCGAGGAGAAGCGCGGCCTCGTCGAGGAGCAGATGAAGGGGCTGCTCTATGCCGCCGCCCATCGGCCGCGGATCATCGGCAAGGCGGACGAGAGGGGTGCGCCCCTCTTCCCGTCGCACGGTGCCCTCGACAGCAACCTCATCGCCATCGCCATCGCCCGCCGCCTGCTCGAGCGCCACGAGGATGCGGCGCTACAGGGCCGCCTCGCCGACCTCGAGGCCGCCGCCGGGGTTGCCTTCACGCCGGCCATGGCGCGGCTGCCCTATTTCTGCGCCGGCTGCCCGCACAGCACGTCGACCCGGGTGCCCGAGGGCAGTCGGGCGATGGCCGGGATCGGCTGTCACTTCATGGTCAACTGGATGGACCGAGCCACCTCGGGCTTCACCCAGATGGGCGGGGAGGGGGCTTCGTGGCTGGGTGCGGCACCCTTCAGCAACCGGCCGCACCTCTTCCAGAACATGGGCGACGGCACCTTCTACCATTCGGGCTCGATGGTGGTGCGGGCTGCCGTGGCGTCGAAGCAGAACATAACCCTCAAGATCCTCGTCAACGACGCCGTCGCCATGACCGGCGGGCAGAAGATGGAGATCGGCAATCTCGATGTGGCGGCGATCACCCGGCTGCTCGAGGCCGAGGGCGTCAAGGAGGTGGTGGTCGTCAGCGACGAGCCCGGCAAGTACCCGATCGGCACGCGCTTCGCCGCCGGGGTGCGCATTCATCATCGGGACGAACTGGACAAGGTGCAGCGCTCCTTGCGGGCCATCGAGGGTGTCACGGCCATCGTCTACGACCAGACCTGCGCGGCCGAGAAGCGCCGCCGGCGCAAGCAGGGGGTGATGGTCGACCCGGACGAGCGGGTGATCATCAACGAGGAGGTTTGCGAGGGCTGCGGCGATTGCGGCGTGCAGTCGAACTGCGTCGCCGTCCTGCCGGTCGAGACCGAGCTCGGTCGCAAGCGGCGGATCGACCAGTCCGCCTGCAACAAGGACTACACCTGCATCAAGGGCTTCTGCCCGAGCTTCGTCTCGGTGATCGGCGGCAGGTTGGTGAGGACGACCGCCGGCGCCTCCGCGGCGTTTCCCGACCTGCCGGAGCCCCGGCTGCCAACCCTGGAGCGGCCCTTCGGCATCCTCGTCACCGGCATCGGCGGCACCGGGGTCATCACCATCGCCGCACTCCTCGGCATGGCGACCCATCTCGAGGGCAAGGGTGTGGCCGGGCTCGACATGATCGGCGTCGCGCAGAAGGGCGGCGCCGTCGTCTCGCACCTCAAGCTGGCGAGGACGCCGGACGAGACCGGCTCGCCGCGCCTGGCTCCCGGCGCCGCCGATCTGGTGCTGGGCTGCGACATGGTGGTGGCCGCAGGGCGAAGCTCGGTGCCGATCATGCAGCGCGGTCGCACAGCCGCGGTGATCAACACCGAGGAGCGACTGACGGGGGCGTTCACCCGTGACCCCGACGTGGCGTTTCCGGCGGGGCGGCTCATGGCCGACATCGAGGCTGCGGCCGCGACCGTCGACCGGCTCGATGCCAGCGGCCTCGCGACGCGGCTGTTGGGCGATGCCATCGGCGCCAATCTGATGCTGGTCGGCTGGGCCTGGCAGAAAGGCTGGCTGCCGCTTTCGGCCGAGGCCATCCTGCAGGCGATCGAGATCAACGGGGTGGCAGTCGCCTTCAACCGCGAGGCCTTTCTCTGGGGCCGGCGGGCGGCGCACGATCTGAACGCCGTCGCGGCCATCGCCGCCAGTGGTGAGGCCGTGCGAGTTGCGCCGACCACGCTGGACGAGATCGTGGCGCACCGTTCGGCCCTGCTGGAAGCCTACCAGGACGGTGCCTATGCCGAGCGCTACCGGCGTGCCGTCACCCGCATAAAGGAAGCCGAAGCCCAGGCCGTGCCGGGCAGCGATCGGCTCGCCATCGCTGTCGCCCGTAATTTGGCCAAGCTCATGGCCTACAAGGACGAGTACGAGGTTGCCCGGCTCTACACTTCGGGCAGCTTCGCGGCCCAGCTCACGCGCGAGATCGAGGGTGCTATGCGGCTCGAGCTCCATCTGGCCCCGCCGTTGCTCGCCAGCCGCGATCCGCGCACCGGCGAGCTGCAAAAGCGCCGCTACCGTCCCTGGATTTTCCATCTCTTCCGCCTGCTCGCCCGGCTGAAGGGATTGCGCGGCACGGCCTGGGACCCGTTCGGTCGCACGACCGAACGCCGACTCGAGCGGCAGCTCATCCGAGACTACGAGGCTCTGCTTGCCGACCTCGTCGGACGGCTCACGCCAGAGACTCACGACCTCGCGGTCGAGCTTGCGAACCTGCCCCAGCGCATTCGCGGCTTCGGGCATGTGAAGGAGCGAAACGTCAAGGAGGTGAAGATGCTGGAGGCCACCTTGTGGCGGCGGCTCGACGCCGAAGCGAAAATGTCCGTGGGATCGAAGGCAGCCGCCGCGTCGCTCAGCCCTTGATTTCTTCCAGCGTGAACGGGCATCTCGCCGGAATGCTGGCAGCGGCGTCCGTTTCGCCATGCGCTTCGAGGCTCTGACGGGCGAGAGCTGCGGCCTGGCGATAGAGGCGCTCGAGACCAACCTCGAGATCGTGCTCCAGCGTTCCAGTCAGCCGGTCGCCGAGGGCTGTGCGGGCGATCATGACACTCCGCTCCCAGCCGGCACGAGGCTCGGTGGCAGGCGAGAGCCTGAGCTTCAGGAGGTGCTCGATGATCGTGCGGACTTGGCTGCGGCAGGCGTTGCGCTGGTCCTTGCCCAAGTCGTCGACCTCCTCCGCCAGCCGACTCGCGTCGATCGGGAGGTTCTGCCGCTCTGCCGCAAGCTGGCGCAAGGCTGCGGCCTGCTGCCGCGTCCAGGCGTAGAAGTCCGCGTCGTAGAGATCGTGCGCGAGGCCACCCATCGCCTACCCCTTTCCCTGCCCATGATAGCCGAGGTGATTGTCGCCGGCCACAGGCGAAGCAGGCCTTGGCGCTGCGTGCTCCCCCGGTTGACGCAACCGCCATTCGACGCTTAGTGGCGGCACGACGAGCCTTGCCGCGATGGCGCCGGCTCTCAGGTGAATTCCCGATGACGAGCAAGGGCGAGCGGCAATGAGCGACGACTGGCGCGCTTCGGTCGACGGGGCCGGCGATCTGGCGAGCCTGAAGGCCGTGGCCGGCGAGCGGGCGGCGAGCGGGCTCTCGGTGCGTGAGGCGGAGCGGCTGGCGCGGCGGCTCGAGGCGCTGGCGCCGGCGCCGGACCTGCGCGTGCTCTATCTCGGCAACCACACGCTCGATCTCTTCGCCCGCTGCGTCACCGGCTTCTCGCTCACCCGGGGCGTCGTCGTAGATGGGCGGGTCGGGCCTTTCGACCAGCACATGCAGGCTGTGCTCGATCCGGCTCTGGGACTGGCGGAATACGACCCGCATGTCGTCTTCCTCACGCTCGACCTGCAGCGACTGCTGCCAGTGTTGCCGGCGGGGCTCGCGGGGCTGTCGCTGAATGATCGTCAAGGATTGACGGACGAAGCGCTCGGGCAGGTCGCTGCCTGGGTGGAGGCGGCCAAGGCGGCGACGGGTGCGACCCTCCTGATCGGCAATTTCTGGCGGCCGCGCCGGCCGCATCTGGGACTCGCGGATGCGAAGCTCGGCATGGGCGAGGCGGAGCTCCACGCCACGCTGAACGCCCGGCTCTTCAGGGACTGGGCGAGCGACCCGCAGGTTTTCGTCGTCGACGTCGACCAGGCGCTGGCAACGACTGGCAGGCGTGTCGCGCACAACGCCCGCATGGCCCATCTTGGCAAGCTCGCCTGGGCGGAGACGGCCCTGCCGGAGCTGGCCGAGCTGCTCGCCCGGCATTTCGCCGCCCTCGTCCTGCCGCCGAAGAAATGCCTCGCCCTCGACCTCGACAACACGCTCTGGGGCGGCGTGCTGGGCGAGGAGGGGCCGGATGGCATCCGCATCGCCCAGGGCGACCCGGTGGGCGAGGCGTTCCGCGCCTTCCAGCAGGCAATCAAGGCGGTGCAGCGACGGGGCTTCCTGCTCGCCGCCTGCAGCAAGAACAACCCGGAGGACGTGGCGGAGGCCTTCCGCCTGCGTAGCGACATGCCGCTGCAATGGGCGGATTTCGCCGCGTCGCGCGTCAACTGGGAGCCCAAGCACAGCAATCTCGCCGCCATCGCCGCCGATCTGAACATCGGCACGGACAGCCTCGTCTTCATCGACGACAACCCGGCCGAGTGCGAGCTGGTGCGCCAGCTCATGCCGGAGGTCCGCACCGTCCATCTGCCTCGTGACCCGTCGGAGTATGCCGAGCTGCTGCTCGATCTTCCCGAGCTCGAGCGCCTCTCGCTCACCGACGAGGATCTGCGCAAGACCGAACAGTACCACGAAGAGGCGAAGCGGGAGGCGAGCCGAGGCCAGGCTGGCGATATGCAGGCCTATCTCGAAAGCCTCGGCACCGCGCTGACGTTCTGGCCTGCGACCCGGGCCGAGCTTACCCGCGTCCATCAGCTCTTTGCCAAGACGAACCAGTTCAATGTCACGACCAAGCGTTACCGGCCGGCCGAGATCGAACGCTTCATCCTGTCGCCGGACTGGCATCTGGAGGTGGTCGCCGCGCGCGACCGCTTCGGCGATCTCGGGATCGTGGGACTCTTGCTGCTCGAGCGGCGGGCTGCGAGCGTCGCGGTCGACAGCGTGATCCTGAGCTGCCGGGCCATGGGCCGTGGCATCGAAACCGCGATTGGCAACCGCATCAAGGAAGTGGCCGCCGCCTGGCGGTCGGATGGCCAGCTCGAGGCCATTTTCCGTCCGAGCCGAAAGAACCACCCAGCGGCCGATTTCTTCGCCCACCAGGGCTTCACGGAGGCGGTCCTCCGTGAAGCCTCCGAATCCGAAGATCGTCATTATCGCCTTGCCATCGGAGAGGCGAAGCCCTTGCCACTGGTGGGCCTCACCATCGACAACGGAGTATGCGCGCGTGAACCCCAGGCTGGCTGAGTTGATCGCGGAGATCCTCGATATCCCGGTTGCGTCGGTGACTCCGGAGCTCGCGCGCAATGACCATCCGAGCTGGGATTCGCTGAATCACCTGAGGCTGGTTACGGCTATCGAGGAGGCGTTCGGCGTGCAATTTTCGATGGACGAGATCGAAAGCACGACGACCGCGGCCCAGCTCCAGTCCTTGGTCGGCGTCGACCAGAGCGCCGACTGAAACGCCGTATGGGACTACCCCGCCCGCCTGCCGGGGTGCTGGTGCCGGCGGCAGGGATCGAACCCGCGACCTACCGCTTACAAGGCGGTTGCTCTACCAGCTGAGCTACGCCGGCACGGGGGCTGGTTTAGGGAGAAGCCGACCCTTTAGTCAACGGCCCGCCCGCGCCAGCGTCCAGAGGGCGAGGCTGGTCGCCACCGAGACGTTGAGGCTGTCGATCCGCCGGTCGATTGGAATCGAGAGAATCTCGTCGCAATGCTCGCCGACCAGGCGGCGGATACCGGCGCCCTCCGAGCCTACTACCAGCACGCGCCGTGCCGCCGGCGGAGCGGCGTCGATCGTCACCTCGCCGTCGGCATCGAGGCCGCTGATGCGAAAATCGGCTTCCCTGAGCCGGGCCAGGGCGCGCGAGAGATTGACCACCTCGACGATCGGCACCATATCCAGTGCCCCGGACGCGGCCTTGGCGGCGGTGCCGGACAGCTCCGCGCTACGCCGCTCGGGCACGATCACGGCATTCACGGCCATGGCGACCGCACTGCGCAGGATCGCCCCGAAATTGCGCGGATCGGTCACCTGGTCGAGTGCTAGGAGCAGGCTCTTCTCCGGCTGGATGGCGATCACGCGCTCGAGCTGAAGCTGCGGCAAAGGGGCCGCATGCAGGGCGACACCTTGATGCACGGCGCCGCGTGGCAGACGGCGCGCGATCTCGGGATTGGGACAGGGGGTGATGTGCAGGCCGCGCTTTGCCGCAGCCTCGGAAACGCGCGGCATGCCTTCCTCGCTGGCAAGGAGCTGGTGGCAGGTGCGCCGCTGGTTCCTGATCGCCGCCAGGACCGCATGCTCGCCGAAGAGCCAGAGCTGGTCGGGGGCAGGGCGCTCGGTCCGGGCCCGCTCGGGGCCGCGTCGCGGAGCCGATGGTGCGGGGCGTGAGTCGCCCGGCCGCTGAGCACCGTCATGCGGGCCGCGGGCCTGGCGGTCGCCGCCACGGCGGGGCCGTCCTGGTTTGGCGGGGCGGTCCGGGCCACCGGCTCGGCCGGGCCCCTCTCGTCTGGGTGGCTTCGGAGGCATGGGGCGTCCAGTTGACAAGACAGTGAATCAGGCGATACGACCCGGCACGTCCTCGCCCGAGGCGGACACCTGGAGGGGTGGCCGAGTGGTTAATGGCAGCAGACTGTAAATCTGCCCGCGTACGCGTACGTAGGTTCGAATCCTACCCCCTCCACCAAACCGCCCCGGTCGTCGACGTCGCAAAAGGTCGAGCGCGGGTGTAGCTCAACGGTAGAGCTCCAGCCTTCCAAGCTGGCGGTGGGGGTTCGATTCCCCTCACCCGCTCCATTCGCTAACGTAGCCGACGGTCCAAAGCGGGACAACAGGCCGGCAACTTCACCTCGAGCAGGGTAGAACTGGGAACCCCGTCATGGCCAAGGAAAAGTTTCAGCGGACGAAGCCGCACGCGAACATTGGGACGATTG
>CAYMTA010000075.1:0-18727 GCA_964393275.1 uncultured Geminicoccaceae bacterium
AGATCGAGAAGAGCCTCGACCGGCACGGCCAGATCGACTGGGACCAGTTCAAGCGCTGACCGCCGCCCGGGCCGGCCACCACTCCCCGTCCTGGATCTGGGCCAGCTTGTAGGGGCAGCGCCGCGGCAGACGCTTCGCGGCGTCCCATTCGTGGTATTGCTCCAGATCGTTTCGGGCATTCGCCACCGCCACCCGGTAGCGCTGGTCCAGATCGTCCAGGAGCTCGTTGGCGATGGTCGTGGTGATCCGGTTGGCGAGATTATCGCGCGCCGTCCTGACCGTGTTCTGCCAGCCGCGGCGCGGCTCCTCGGCCGGCGAGTATTCGAGCTTCAAAAGATGCTGGATGATGGTGGCGGTGTGCGAGGCGCAGGAGGCGCGAAGATCACGGGCCATGTCGTCCAGCTCCTCCGCCAAGAGCTCGAGGTCGAGCGGCACGTTGGCCCCTTCCGAGGCGAGGCGACGCATCGTCGCCGCCTGCTCGGCCAGCCAGGCCACGTAGTCGGATTCGAAGAGGCTCGCCGTCATGGCCGCACTCCCAAGGGCCGCGCGAATGCCACGATAGCGCCGCTCCGGCAGGTTGCCAACCGGGCGCGTCCCCGCCGCCATTTACAACCCGCGGGCGGCCAACCATAAGCTCCGCCCGAGAGGAGCCGAGCCATGCGTTCGACCACCCGTTTTCGCCGTCTCGTCGAGGCCCCGGAGATCCTGATCCTGCCGGGCATCCAGGATGCGCTGACGGCCAGGATCGCCGAGCAGGCCGGCTTCGCCGCCGTCACCTGCGGCGGCTACGCGGCGACGGCGGCACTCTTGGGTCAGCCCGACACCTCGCAGCTCGGCCTCATGGAGCTCGCCGACCACTACGCGCGGATCTGCGACGCGGTCGCGGTGCCGGTCTTCGCCGACGCCGACACCGGCTTCGGCAATGTCACCAATGTCCGCCGGACGGTGCGCGCCTATGAGCGGGCCGGGGTCGCTGGCCTGTTCATCGAGGACCAGCTTTTCCCCAAGCGCTGCGGCCACATGGCCGGCAAGGCGGTGATTGCGCCCGAGGAGATGGTCGGCAAGCTCAAGGCCGCGCTCGACGCCAGGCAGGACGAGGATCTCGTCATCATGGCCCGCACCGACGCGCTCGCCCTCAACGGCCTCGACGACGCCATCGAGCGGGGGCGGCTCTACCGGGCGGCGGGCGCCGACATGATCTTCGTCGAGGCACCGGGCGACATCGAGCAGATGCGCCGCATCTGCGGCGAGATCGACGCCCCCTGCATGGCCAACAACATCGAGGGCGGCCTCTCGCCCTTCCTGCCCGCGGCCGAGCTCCAGGCGATCGGCTACGCCATGGTGGCCTTTCCGGTGGCCACCAGCTACGCCGTCGCCGCCGCCATCGGCCGCCTCATGCGCACGCTCCAGGCGACCGGCACCACCGCCGGCATGGCCGACGCCATGCTCGACTTCACCGCCTTCAACGCGCTGGTCGGCCTGCCGGAGCTGCGCGCCGCCGAGGAGCGGGACCTCGCCTTCGCCCGCCGCCTGATGGACGCGGGCCCGCCGATCCCCTAACCACGAAGGCGAGCCAACCGATCGGGGAGAGGAGACCCATGAAGACGACCACCGCATCGACCCTGGCGGCCCTTGCGACGCTGACGCTGTCGGCTACGGCGCTGCACGCCGAGACGGTCTTTCGCATCAGCCACCAGCTGCCGCCGGCGCACCATATCGCGCAGCTCGTCGACGCCTTCGCCGCCGATGTCGAGGCCCGCACCAACGGGGCCGTGGACGTGCAGGTCTTCGGCGCCAGCCAGGCCTACAAGCCGGACCAGCATCACCCGGCCGTGGCCAGGGGCGAGATCGAGGGGGCGATCGCGGTGAACTTCCAGTGGGGCAACACCATCCCCGAGATGAACGTCGTCACCATCCCCTATTTCTTCACCGATCTGGCACGCATCGAAGCCTTCCCGGGCTCTCCCGCCGCCGAGCTGCTCGAGGCCAAGCTCCTGGAGAAGGGGGTCCAGAACATCGCCTGGCTCTACACCACGCGGCAATCGATCTTCACCTCGAGCAAGCGCCCGCTGATCACCGTCGAGGACTTCCAGGGCGTCAAGATCCGCGGCCTCAACAAGCTGGTCGACGAGGGGCTGATCGCCGCCGGTGCCGCCCCCGCCGCCATGCCGGGGTCGGAGGTCTACCAGGCGCTCCAGACCGGGGTGATCGACGCCGGCCTGACCGACGTCTCGGCCGCCTTTAGCCGCAAATATTACGAGGTCCAGGAATTCGGCACGGTGGCCCCGTTCTTCACCGTCTACTTCCACCTCTTCGTCAACCCGGCCTGGTACGCCGGCCTGCCCGAGGCCGAGCGCACCGCCATCGCCGAGGCGGCGCGTGCCGCCGAGCTCGATTCCATCCCGCTCACCGAGGCCACGGCGGCGGACGCGATAAAGGAGCTCGAGCAGGCCGGGATGAAGCTGCATCTGCAGACGCCCGAGGAGAGCGAGGCCTTCAAGGCGGTCATGCAGCCGCCGGTGATGAAGGCCTTCATCGCGTCCAGCCCCGACGCCGAGGCGATCATCGAGGCGGTCGAGCAGCTCTGAGCGCGGCGCCACCGAACGGCGGGGAAGGGGCCCGCCGGCTGGTTCGGGGGCTCGACCGGGCGGTGGCGGCGATCTGCCTCGTCGGCACCGGGCTCGCCGCCATCCTTCTGCTCCTGTCCCTCGCCCTCGTCGCCTACGCGGTCTTCATGCGCTACTTCATGAACCAGCCGATCCCGTGGGTCGACGAGCTGGTGGGCTATCTCCTGGTCGGCCTCGTCATGCTCGCCGCCGCCGACGCGCTCCGTCGCGGCGAGCACATCTCGGTCGACCTCCTGACCGACCGGCTGCGGCCGCGCGGCCGGCGCGCGACGGCGTTTGCCGGGCAGCTCGCCGTGCTGATCGCCGGGCTGGCGCTGGTTTATGGCGGCTGGCAGACGGCGACCTTCTCGAAGCTGCTCGGCATCTACTCGACCGGCTATCTGGCCGTGCCGATCTACCTGCCGCAGCTTCTGGTGCCGCTCGGCGGCCTGCTGCTGGCGCTCGCGGCGCTGATGGGGCTGCTGCGGATGGCGATCGGCCTGTCGCCCACGGTCGAGCCCGACGAGCCCGCTTCCGGCGGGCGGCACGGGTGACCTTCCTCCTCCTGCTCGGCGGCCTCGTCCTCGTCATCCTGACGGGCCTGCCGGTCTTCGCCGCCCTCGGCCTATTCGGCGGCACGCTCATGGTGATCGACGAGGGCAGCCTCGCGGCCCTCGGCGAGATCGTCTTCGGCAAGCTCAACATCTACCTCCTGGTCGCCATCCCGCTCTTCACCCTGATGGCGCATTTCATGATCCGGGGGCGGATCGTCGACGACCTCTACGGCACCGCCCACACCCTGCTGCGCCACCTGCCGGGCGGGCTCGGCGTGGCGACGGTGGCGGCCTGCACCATCTTCGCCGCGATCTCCGGCTCGAGCGTCGCCACCGCCCTCACCATCGGTGCCGTCGCCATCCCGCAGATGATCCGCTACGGCTACTCGAAGCCCGCCGCCTACGGCGTCGTCGGCGGCGGCGGCACGCTCGGCATCCTGATCCCGCCGTCCGGACCCATGGTGCTCTATGCCGTGGTCGCCGATGCGTCGATCGGCCAGCTCTTCATGGCGGGGGTGGTGCCGGGCCTGCTGCTGGCCTTCGGCTTCGCGCTCTACTGCATGGCGGCCCAGGGCCTCGCCCGGGAGAGCGCGGTCCAGGCCGAGCCGCGCGCCGGCTTAGCCGAGATGCTGGGCGCCCTTCGCCGATCGTTCTGGGCGTTCTCCCTGCCGCTCTTCGTCCTGGGCGGCATGTATCTCGGGGTCTTCACGGCCACCGAGGCCGCCGGCGCCGGGGCGCTCGCCGCCCTGCTCATCGCCATGCTCGTCTACCGCACGCTCGGCCCGCTCGACGTCTGGCGCTCGGCCATGGATGCCGCCCGGACATCCGCCATGCTCTTCATGATCCTCGCCGCCGCCGCGGTCTTCAGCCACGTCCTGACCAAGATGCGCATCCCGCAGGAGATCGTCACCCTGGTCACCAGCCACGATCTCGGCCAGATCGAGTTCCTGATCGCCGTCATGGGCCTGATCTTCGTGCTCGGCATGTTCCTCGAGACCATCTCGATCATCCTGATCACGACCCCCATCGTCCTGCCGGTGCTGGCCACTCTCCAGATCGACCCGATCTGGTACGGCGTCCTCCTGATGGTCAATCTCGAGCTGGCGCTGATCACCCCGCCGGTCGGCATGAACCTCTTCACCATCAAGGCGATCACCAGGGGACCGATCGAGCCGATCATTCGGGGTGTGCTGCCCTACGCCGCCATCCTGCTCGCCGGCCTCGCTCTCCTCCTGCTCTTCCCAAAGATCGCCCTCTGGCTGCCTTCGACCATGATGGGACGTTGACTCCCGGGAAGCGCGGCCCATTGCCCGTCCGGCCATTGCCGCTATAGTCGAGGCCGCGCCGGCAGTTTCGCGGCGTCGAACCACATGGGAGGATATTCATGCGAGGCAAAGCCCTTCTGGGCGGCGTCGCCGGCATCATGATGCTCGCCGCCCCGGCCGCGAACGGCGCCGAGCTGGCGGCGTTCAAGCTCGAGAACGCGGCCGATCTCGCCGCACTCTGCGGTGCGGCGCCGGACGACGCCAATTTCGACGACGCCCGGCAGTTCTGCTTCGGCTTCATCTCGGGCGTCAGCCTCCTCTACTCGGCCGTGGTGCAGGCGAAGAAGATCGACAAGGTCGTCTGCTCGCCCGAGGTGCTGACCCGCGAGCAGATCCGTGCCAACTTCGTCTCGTGGCAGGCGGAGCATCCGGAATTCGCCGATGCGGGCCCGCTGGACGGCCTCTTCCGGTCGGCCGTCAACCGCTGGCCCTGCGAGAAACAGTCATGAAGGACACGAGGATGCCCGATCTGCGTCTGCGCCATGTAGCCGTGGCTGCCACCCTGATGCTCTCCGCCATCGGGCTCGGCGCCTGCGAAAGCAGTGCTGGGAAGGGTGCCGCCATCGGTGCCGCGGGTGGTGCGGCGGCCGGCCTGGTCACCGGCCAGAATGTCCTCACGGGGGCCGCCGCCGGTGCCGCCGCCGGTGCCGCGGGCGGCTTCGTCCTCGACATGCTCAACTGACGCGGCAGCTCCCACTGCCACGCCGTCTCGTCGGGGCGCGTCCATGAGGCGCGCCCACATGGCTGCCATGCAGTCTCGCGCGTTGCGCGGGCCGGGCTCGAGGTCGATATTGCACTGCAGCAAACAACGCGAGACGAGCAGCATTCGATGTCCGACTTCCTTCCCACCTTCGGCCTCTACCTCCTGACCGCCGCCGTCGTTCTCATGATCGCCCTGCAGTGGGTGAGCTGAGCGACCTGGCCTCCAGCGACGAAAGGCGCGTGCCCGAGGGCACGCGCCTTTTTTCTTCGCGCCGGCGCTGACGCCGGGCGTCAGCCGCGCGTCGCGTCGATCGCGGCCTCGCAGTCGGCGATGGTGTCCTTTAGCACGTCCAGCCAGTCGGTGCCGTACTCGTTCTTGTACCAGTCGTAGATGGGGGCCGCCGCCGCGACGAATGCCGCCTTCTCCTCCTCGTTCGGCACGTAGATGGTGCCGCCCGCGTCCTTGAACGCCTGGTAGGCATCGATCGCCCGCCGCTTGGGGAAGACGATGGTGGTCCAGCGCAAGGCGTCGAAGCCGTCCTCGACGATCCGGCGCTGCTCCGGCGACATCGCCTCGAACACGTCGTTGTTCATCATCCACATGGCGCCCATGTAGGCGTGCCCGTCGAGGGTGATGTACTTCAGATGCTCGTGGAACTTCATGCCGACGATGTCGGTGATGCCGTTCTTGGTGCCCTCGACCACGCCGGTCGCCAGCGAGGTGTAGACCTCGGGCCAGGCGATCGAGGTGGGGGCGCCGCCCATCGACTTGACCAGCTCCTGCTGCACCGGCGAGCCGATGGTGCGGATCCGCAGGCCGGCGACGTCGGCCGGCGTCTTGATCTGCTTGCTCGTCGTGGCGAAGTTGCGCCAGCCGCCGGTGTTGCCGATGGTCATCAGCCGCATGTTGCCGGTCTGCTCGAGCGTCTTGTCGCGCAGCAGCTTGAAGAAGGCGGTGTCGTTGCCGAGCGCGCATTCCGCCACCCGGTCGGACGGCAGCATGTAGGGCAGGTCCATGACCTGCGCTTCCTGCACGATGTTGCCGAAGCCGCCGAAGGTGGTGATGAAGACCTCGATGATGCCGCCCTGCAGCGCCTCGAGGCACTCCTCCGGATTGCCGCAGAGCTGGCCGCCCGGATAGATCTCGACGGCGATGGCGCCGTTCGAGGTGGCCTCGACATAATCCTTGAAGACCAGGGCGCCGTCATAGTCCTCGTCGTCCTGGTTGGCGAGGAACACCACCTTCAGGGTGAAGTCCTGCGCCAGGACCGGTGGTGCCGCCGCGCCCAGGAATCCCAGCCCGGCGACGGCGCCCAGCACCGCCCGCCGCAATCCTGCCATCGTCATCTCGACCTCCCTTGTCACATGAAGAGACACGTCAAAGCGTTCAAAGGATCGGTAGCGCAATCCGGCCACGAGGCAAAGCCGAGCAGCCGGGGCAGCGTCAAGGATACCTCGGGCACGTAGGTGATGAGGAAGATGACCGCGACCTCGACCAGGAGGAACGGCATCATCGACCAGGCGATCCGCTCGACCCGCTCGCCCGAGATGCCGGCGGCGACGAAGAGCACGAGCCCCATGGGCGGCGTCGCGAGGCCGACCGTGACGTTGACGCACATGACGATGGCGAAATGCATCGGATCGATGCCCATCGACGTCATGGCGGGGCCGAGGATCGGGCCGAGGATCAGGATCGCCGGACCGGCATCGAGGAACATGCCGACGATGAAGAGCATGATGTTGACGGAGAACAGCAGCGAATAGGGGTTGTCGGCCATCCAGAGGACGAAGCCGATCAGCACCTGCGGCGTCTGGAAGAGGCTGATGACGCTCGAGAAGCTGACCGCGGCCGCGACCAGGAGGAGGATCGTGCCGGCCGAGAGGGCGGTCGTGTAGAAGACCTCGGGCAGGTCCTTCAGCGTCAGCGTGCGGGTGATGAACAGGGTGACGATCATGGCGTAGCCGGCGGCCACGGCCGCGGCCTCGGTCGGCGTGAAGATGCCGGTGAGGATGCCGCCGAGCAGGATGATCGGGGTCAAGAGCGGCCAGAAGGCCTCGCGGAGCGCCGTGCCGCGCTCGCGCCAGGTGGCCTTCTGGCCGGCGATGGGAAATTTGTAGCGCTTGGCCAGCAGCGTGGTCATCGCCATGAGCCCGAGGCCGATCAAGAGGCCCGGCACGATGCCGGCGGCGAAGAGGCCGGCGACCGAGACGTTCATGATGAAGGCGTAGAGGATCATGATCCCGGATGGCGGGATGATCGGGCCGATCACCGACGAGGCGGCGGTGATCGCCGCGGCGAAGCGCGTCGTGTAGCCGTTCTTCTCCATGGCCGGAATGAGCATCGAGCCCAGGGCCGAGGTGTCGGCCACGGCCGAGCCCGAGAGTCCGGCGAAGAGGATCGAGGAGAGGATGTTGACCTGGGCGAGGCCGCCCCGGACATGGCCGATCAGCGACTTCGAGAACTCGACGAGCTGCAGCGTGATGTTGCCGCGGTTCATGATCTCGCCGGCGAGGATGAAGAACGGCACGGCCATCAGGGGAAAGCTCTTCATGCCGTTGAAGAGCCGCTGCTGCATCATGCCGAAGAAGGCATCCGGCCGGCCGTCGATCCACAGGCTGAAGCCGGGGCCGAGCAGCAGCGCGAAGACGACCGGCATGCCGACCATCAGGAGGGCCATGAAGATCCAGAACGGCAGGAGCGCCATCTACTCGTACTCGCTCGCCGCGGCCTCGGCCTGGTGGGTCGGCATGAGGAGGGGATAGCCGGGATCCATCAGGTGGCGCGCCGCCTTCAGGAGGATCTCGATGGCGACCAGCAGCATGGTGGCGATGCCGACCGGCATGGCGAGGTAGAACCAGCCGGCCTGCACGCCGAGGCTCGGCACGAGCGAGCCCATGCCGCGGCCGACATAGGTGATCGAATGGCGGAGCAGGACCACCAGCAGCACGAGGACGAGCAGGTTGATCACGATCTGCAGGAGCGCCTGCCAGCGGCCGACGAAGAGGTCGCGAACCACCTCGATCGCCACATTGGCGCCGGAGCGATAGGCGATCGGGGCGACCAGGAAGGTCATCCAGATCATCGCGTAGATGGCGAGCTCCTCGCTCCAGCCGATCGGATCGACCAGCACGTAGCGATAGAAGACCTGGAGCAGGACGGCGGCCGTCATGAGCACGACGAGCAGCCACGCGAGCTGCCTGCCGACCCAGCATGTGACATCGTTGACCCGCTCGAAGCCGGCGATCAGCCGGTTCAGACCCGTCTGCATCGGGCCTCCCTGAAAGTCTTGGAGGCGGAGCATGACGGAACCCGGGCAGGCAGGCAACAGCGCCGGCGCGTCGCCTCGCCATTCAGTTCCTCGTGGTGGCCTGTCCCTCCAGGCGGTCGTGGAGCGCCTTCGTGTAGAAGACCATGCGTCCCTGGACGACGTGGTCGATGGTGTCGTCGAGGTCTTGGGCCGGCGCGCAGAGGGGGGTGCCGGCCACGACCGGCAGGCCGGCCCCCTCGACGAACGCGCGGGCCGCGGCGAGATAGTCCGCCGAAGTGGCGCAGATGCCCTCCCAGACCGGGCCGAAGGCGAAGCGGCAATCCAGCCCCTCGGCGGCGCACAGCGCCGCGATCTTCTCCAGGAACAGTTGGCCTTCCGGCTTGATCGCCGACGGCGCCAGGGTTTCGGCCCGGGCGATGGCCGGGCCGGCTCCGAGCAGCCGCTCGCGCCCGCGGACATGGGCGTCGTCGAGGAACGGCCAGTCGCGCCCGGTGAGGCTGTAGGGCAGGCCGCGCACGATCGCCCGCAGCAGCGGCCCATTGATCAGGAGCTGGGCCGTCGCGGCGAGCAGCCGATCCGGCGGCATGTCGACGCGTGCGGCACCTGCCGGCCGGGTCAGGAGGTAGCCGTTCCAGGAAATGCCACGGGTGGGCATGTCGGGCGTATGGACCAGGACGACCCGCTTCGGCCGGTGCACCAGGAGTGCTCGCTGCAGCATGCCGAGATCGCCGGCAAAGCCCTCGCCGCCGGTCAGCGCCAATTGCAGGCTGCGCTCGCCCGTGATCCTCTCCCAGGTGGGCGTGTCCATCATCCGCCCGAGCGAGCTGTCGCCCAAAAAGAGCGTGTCGAAGCCCCCGTCGGCGGAAGCGGCGGCAAGCTTGCGCTGCTGCTGATGGAAGTTCGCGAGCTCCGGCAGGGCCGCGATGTCGAAGCGCAGCGCGAGGGCGTTCACGCCCATCAACAGCACGAAGACGAGCGGCGCCAGCCAAAGCAGCCGGAGCCCGAAGCGGACGAGGGGCAACCTCTCCCTTGCCGGCCCGGCGCTGGCGAGATCAGAACTGGTAATAGATGAATGCACCACCGTTGCCGACGCCGATGAGGGAGAGGGACAGGAGCAGCGCGATGGCCAGCGCCCAGCCGCCGCTCGGGTGAAAGGAGAGTCCCATGGTCCAGCCGGCTGCCCGGCCTTCCGGCTCGACGGCAGGGTAGCCCGGCGTGGTCAGGGGCGCCACGGCCGGCTTCATGATCTCCGCCGTGTTGGGCAGGAGCCAGACGAAGGCGAGGAGGGCGGCCAGCAGGAGCCAGACCTCGGCCGGCCAGTAGAACGGCCAGGCGGAGGCCGCGACCGGCGGGCCCATGCCGGTCATGGCGCCATAGAGCCTGAAGGTCGTGCCGAGATCGGCGGCACGGAAGGGGACCCAGGCGATGGTCACGAGGGCGAAGGTCACCGCGCGCGCCCCCCAGAGCGGCAAATCGGGGCCGCGCCAGAACCGGCGGCGGGCATGGTCGACGGTGATGAAGAGCCCGTGCAGGAGGCCCCAGAGCACGAAAGTCCAACCGGCGCCGTGCCAGATGCCGCCGAGCAGCATGGTGACGACGATATTGCGGTAGCGCCGCCACTCGCCGACCCGGCCGCCGCCCATGGGGATGTAGAGGTAGTCGCGCAGGAAGCGCGAGAGCGTGATGTGCCAGCGCTGCCAGAACTCGATGATGGATGCCGCCTTGTAGGGCGAGGCGAAGTTGACCGGGAGCGTGATCCCGAACATCCGCCCGAGGCCCACGGCCATGTCGGAATAGCCCGAGAAATCGAAGTAGATCTGGAAGCCGAAGGCGAGCGCCCCGGCCCAGGCCTCGCCGGTCGGCGGCACGGCCCCCATGGCGGCGAGGTCGAAGACCGCATCCGAGATCGGCGCGATGCCATCGGCGATGATCACCTTCTTGGCGAGGCCGATCGCGAAGATGACGATGCCGAGCACCAGGTCCGGCACCCGGCGCTCCCTCGGCTGGCGGCCGATCTGCGGCATCATCTCGCGGTGATGCACGATCGGCCCGGCGATGAGCTGCGGAAAGAAGGTGACGAAGAGCGCGTAGCGCCAGGGATCGCGCTCGACCGTCTCCCGCCGGTAGATGTCGACCAGATAGGCGATCTGCTGGAAGGTGAAGAACGAGATGCCGATCGGCAGCACCACGGTCGCCCAAGCGAAGCTCGCTCCGCTCACCGATTCGACCGTGGCGACCAGGAAATTGGCATACTTGAAGTAGCCGAGCAGGCCGAGATCGAAGGTGACGCCGAGGGCGAGCCAGAACCGCGCCCGCCGACCCGCGCTCCTCTCGATCAGGCGGCCGACCAGCCAGTTCGCGACGATCGAGAGCAGGATCAGCGGGACCACCCGCCAGCTCCAGTGGCCGTAGAAGAAGAGCGAGGCGAGCAGCAGCCAGAGCGTGACCGCGAACCCTCCCGCCCGCGAGCTGGCGAGCAGGCAGTAGCCCAGCCAGACGATCGGCAGGAAAACCAGGATGAAGAGGTAGGAGCTGAAGACCACGTCGGGGGTGCGGGCGGCTCAGAACGTCACCGGCACCCGCTCGCGCATCGACCGCTCGGCGGCGGCTCCCATCATGACCGCCATCCGTCCGTCATGCAGGCTGACTTCCGGCCTGCCGCCCTGCTTCACCAGGTTCTGGAACGCCCGGTGCTGGTAGTAGGTCGAGCCGTGATGCTGCCCCGCGGCCAGCACGGTCTCGTCCACCGGCACCACCTCCTCGGTCAGCTCGCCCGTGTCGCGCCGGCCGATCCAGAGCCGCGAGGACGGCGTGCCGCACTCGACCTTGCCCCGGTCGCCGACCGCCGCGATCTCCTCCTGGTCCCGCGAGACCTCGGCGAACATGCAGAGATCGAGCATCGCCCTGACGCCGTTGGCGAAGTCCACGATGACATAGCCGTTGTCGACGATGTCCGGCCGCCTGCCGCCATAGTCCTCGTCCAGATGGTTCACGTCCTGGCCACCCGAGGCGTAGAGCCGGACCGGATCGGCGCCGGTGATCAGCCGCATCAGGTCGAAATAGTGGCAGCACTTCTCGACCATCGTGCCGCCGGTATTGCGGGCGAAGCGGTTCCAGTCGCCGACCTTCTTGAGGAACGGGAAGCGGTGCTCGCGGATCGAGAGCATCCGCAGCCTGCCGACCGTCCCCTTGCGCACCTCCTCGATCAGCCGCGCCACCGGCGGCATGAAGCGGTACTCCATCGCCACCCAGACCGGCGCCGCCCGTCCCTCGGCCGCCGCCAGGACGGCGTCGCAATCCTCGACCGTGGTGCAGAGCGGCTTCTCGGTCAGGATCGGCAGGCCGGTCGCGAGCGCGTCCGTGAGCACCGCCCGATGGGTGTGGTTGGGGGTCACGATCACCAGCGCATCGATGCCACCGGCGCCCAAAAGCTCCCGGTAGTCGGCGAAGGTGCGCACCTCCGGCCCGCAGCGGCCGGCCGCCTGCCGCAGCATCCCCTCGTCCGGATCGGCCAGCGCCACGACGCTGCTGCCGGGCAAGAGCTTGATGTTCTCGATATGCTCCTGGCCCATCATGCCGGAGCCGATGATCGCGTAGCGCATGGTCGTTCCTGGTGGTGGAGGCGGTGTCGGTGCCGGGCTTTACGCGCCTTGCCAGGGATTGACCAGCGGAACGCCGAAGCCGGCAAAATCCGCGGTGTCACGGGTGGCGACGGCGAGGCCGTGAACTGCGGCGACGGCGGCGATCTGGGCGACGGCGGTGGTTGCAGGACGACCGGCGGCGCGGGCGCGTGCCAACAGCGCGCCATATTCCAGTGCTGCTTCCTCGTCGAAGACCAGGATCTTGCCGAGAAAGCTCGGAATCAGATCCTGGGAGAGCCACACGTCCAGACGATCGCGGCGCCGCCCTGCCGCAAGCGACTCGATACCCGCCGCGACCTCGCCGATCACAATGGTGGGAAGATACAGCGTCCCCGACGGCTGGCTATCCATCCACAACGCGACATGCTCATCCGGGTTGGGCCTGAGACGCTCGCTGATGACGTTCGTATCGAGGACGAAGCCGCTCACTCCTCTGCCCAACTGAAGTCGGCGGGCTCGGCCTCCTCATCTTCGGGCAGCTCCAACTCGACGCGAGGCGCGCGAGCCATCACCTCCAATAGCTCCCGACCACTGATTCCCTTGGGCCTGAGCGCCTCCTCGAGGATCACGCGATGCTCGGCCTCGACCGACCTGCCATGCGCTGCCGCGCGCTGCTTCAGGCGGTCGACCAGCCTCTCATCGAGCCTGCGAACGAGAAGTGTCGCCATTTTTCGACCTCCGACATCTGATATCGATATGCTATCAGATACCGCATCCGTCCTCAACAAAGCTCGACCACCGGCAGGCCCAGCCTCGCCGCCACGGCGCGGAGCACCGGCCGGTGCTCGCCGTAGACGACGCTCACGTGATGCTCGAGGCCGAGCGCCATCAGCCTGTCCAGCACGTTTGGGGCAGGCTGGTCGAACCTCACGATCCCGGCCGTGCCGCAATAGGGCAGGGGCCGCTCCAGCAATTCTCCCCCGGCCAGCACCAGCGCCGGCCGGTTCCGCGCCTGGCTCAGCCGGGCGACGGTCACGCGCCCCGGCCGAAGGGCGAAGGACTGCAGCAGCGGCTTCCCGCGGTTGGCGTGGATGTCGGCCTTAGGCGGCGTCAGCTCGCTCGCCATGCTCCGGGGGGCGAGGCCGCAATGCCAGAGAACCGCGCTGTCGTCGGCGGCGTCCACGTCGACCAGATCGACGAGGAAGGGCGGGGCATCGGCCACGGCCTGGAGCAGGAGGCTGGTGACGTCGCCCATCACGTCGGCCTCGCACGCCGCCGGCACCCCGTCCTCCGAGAGCATGCCCATGGCGCCGCAGACGGCGCAGCCCATCTCGGTGAAGGTCTCGGGCCAGCAGCGCACGGCGATGCCGGCGAGCCCATCCCGAATCACCCGCGCCTGCAGGGCCGCATAAAGCCGAAGCGTGCCGTCGACCGGCCCGCGCTCGAGCTCATCGAGCCCGGCAAGCTCGGCCTCGGCCCGTGCCCTGGCCGGCGCCACGGCGGCGTCCGGCAGGCGGCGCGCCTCGGCGAAGAGTGCTTTCAGCTCGACCCGCTCGACGCCAATGCCGAGCTCGGCCCGCAGCCAGCCCGGGTCGAACCGGCAGGTCTCGAAGCCGGCCGGATGCTCGCCGAAGAGCCCGACCCGCGCCCCGTCGAGCCGTGCCAGCACCTCGCCGGCCCGCCGCTCCAGCGCCGGCTCGACCGCCGCGATGTGGACCGCTTGGGGTGGCGCCACCGGACCGCCGGCGAGGGTGCGGGCGAGCGCCGCGCCATCATCCGGGGCGGCGTAGAGATAGGTGTAGTCCCGGCCAGCCCGGCCGAGCGCGTGGGCGGCGAGGTTGATGCCGCAGAGGCTGTTCAGCCGCGGCCGGCCGCCAGAGCGGGCTTCCGGGAAGCCCCAGAGCAGAACAGGTGCCGTGATTCGGCTGGTGAGGTCGAGCAGCATGCTGGCATCGGCGAAGGTGACCTGCAGAACGACCAGCCGGTCGAGCGGCACCGCCCCCAGCGCCTGCTCGACCGGCGCCAGGTCCCCGGGCGTGTAGACCAGGACCGGCGGCCCGACGACGGTCTCGCCCCGGGATTCCAGGCACCTCCGCGCGGCGTCGTGCACCGCCTCGGCGAGCGGCACGTCGAACGTGCTCCGCGCGATCGCGACCACGCCGATCATCGGCGCGTGCCCCGGGGCTTGCCGGTCGAGAGCAGCATCATCCCTGATTCTCCATGAAGTCGCCCACGCCGACCCGCCATTCGACGACGTGCCGGCGACCGTTGGCCGGCAGGTGCCTCGTGCCGGGCGAGGTGCCGCCCCGGGGCGGAAGCCTTGCATTCCACCATCCTGGCCCACCTGCTAAGGCGGATGGCGATAGCACGAGGCCGGCTCGAAGGTCGAGGCGGGTCCATTTTCGGGAAGGGCGGCCATGTCGACGATCGTGATCAGCGAGTTCATGGACGAGGCGGCGGTGGCCGAGCTCGGCCGGCACCACCCGACCACCTACGACCAGACCCTGGTCGACCGGCCGCAGGCGCTGGCCGCCCTTCTCGCCGAGGCCCGCGCCCTCGTCGTCCGCAACCGCACCCAGGTCCGGGGTGCCCTGCTCGAGGCGGCGCCGGGGCTCGAGGCGGTGGGCCGGCTCGGCGTCGGGCTCGACAATATCGACCTCGATGCCTGCAAGGCGCGCGGCATCGCGGTCTTTCCGGCCTCGGGCGCCAACGATCTGAGCGTGGCCGAGTACGTCATGACGACCGCCCTCATGCTGCTGCGCGGCGCCTACGAGGCAAGGGTGCGGATGCTCGCCGGCGAGTGGCCGCGCCATGCCCTGATCGGCCGCGAGCTCGCCGGGCGGACCATGGGGCTCGTCGGCCTCGGCTCGATCGCCCGGCTGGTCAAGGCGAAGGCGCTGGCGCTCGGCATGACCGTCGCCGCCTTCGACCCTTTTCTGCCGAACGGCGATCCCGCCTGGGACAAGGTCAGGAAGTGCGGGCTCGACGAGCTTCTGGGCCTGGCCGACGTCGTCTCGCTGCACGTGCCGCTGACCGACGCGACCCGCAACCTGATCGACGAGACCGCGCTTCGCCGGATGCGGCCGGATGCCATCCTGGTCAACGCGGCCCGGGGCGGCGTGGTCGACGAAGCGGCGCTCGGCGAGGCCCTGAGGCAGGGACGGCTCGGCGGGGCCGCCCTCGATGTCTTCGCCGTGGAGCCGCTGACCAGGGAGGCCGCCGCCGCCTTCGCCGACGCTCCCAACCTCGTCCTCACCCCGCACATCGCCGGTGTCACCGTCGAGAGCAATGTCCGCGTCTCCAGCCTGATCGCCAGCCGCATCCTCGCCGCCCTCGAAAGCTGAGCCTCCGGCACGCGCCGGCTCAGGCGCCCGTCCGTTCTCCGGCGAAGGCCTCGGGGAAGAAGCGCATCACCGCGCGGATGGGGTTGCCGGCGGCCTGGCCGAGGCCGCAGATCGAGGCGTCGGTCATGGCGGTGACGAGCTCGGCCAGGAGATCCTGGTCCCAGGGGCCCCGCTCCATCAGGGCCACGGCCTTGGCGGTGCCGACCCGACAAGGGGTGCACTGCCCGCAGGATTCCGCGCGGAAGAAGCGGAGCAGGTTGAGAGCCGCCGCCTTCACGTCGTCCTGGTCGGAGAGGACGACGACCGCATGGCTGCCGACGAAGCAGCCGAGATGCTCGAGCTTGCCGAAATCGAGCGGGATGTCGCTCATCCTGGCCGGCAGGATGCCGCCCGAAGCACCACCCGGCAGATAGGCCATGAAGCGGTGGCCCGGGGCCATGCCGCCGCAGTACTCGTCGATCAGGGCCGCCGCGGTGATGCCGGCCGGCGCCAGCTTGACGCCGGGCTCTTTGATCCTGCCGGACACGGAGTAGGAGCGCAGGCCCTTCGAGCCGTTCCGGCCCTGGTCCGCGAACCATTCGGGGCCGCGCTCGACGATGTCGCGGACCCAGTAGAGTGTTTCGACATTGTTGACGAGGGTCGGCTGGCCGAAGAGGCCCACTTCCGCGACATAGGGCGGGCGATTGCGGGGCAGGCCGCGCTTGCCCTCGAGGCTCTCGATCATCGCCGATTCCTCGCCGCAGATATAGGCGCCGGCGCCGCGGCGGAGCTGGATGTAGCCGGGGGCGGCGAGGCCTGCCGCCTCGAGCGCTTCGATCTCGCGCAGGAGGAGATGGCGGATCGCCGGGTACTCGTCGCGCAGATAGATCCAGGCGTTCTCGGCCTCGATCGACCAGGCGGCGATCAGCATGCCCTCGAGGAAGCGGTGCGGGTCGGTCTCGAGATAGTAGCGGTCCTTGAAGGTGCCGGGCTCGCCCTCGTCCGCATTGACGCAGAGCTGGCGCGGACCCGGCCGACCGCGCACGATCTGCCACTTGCGGGCGGTCGGAAAGCCGGCGCCGCCGAGGCCGCGGAGGCCAGCCTGATCGAGCCGGGCGAGAAAATCGGCGACCGGGCCGCTTTCGGCGTCGCCGGGCGAGCCCGTCCGCAGCCGCTCGAGGAGCGCGTAGCCGCCCTGCGCACGATAGAAGGCGAGGTCATGATAGGCCGGCAGCTCGGGATGGACGTGCCCGCTCCGGGCCGCGGCCAGGACCTCGTCGGCGCTGGCCGTGCCGAGCTGGCGATGGCCGACCTCGACCGCCGGTGCCCGGTCGCAGGCACCCATGCAGGGTGCGCGGACGACCCGGATGGCTCCTGGATCGACGGCCGCCTCGAGCTGGCCGAGCAGCGCCTCGGCGCCCATGAGGCCGCAGGTGAGGCTGTCGCAGACCCGGATGGTGAGCGGAGGCGGCGGGCTCTGGTTCTCCTTCACCACGTCGAAATGGGCGTAGAAGGTGGCGACCTCGTACACCTCCGTCTCGGCGAGCTTCAGCGCCTCGGCCAGGGCCGCCAGATGGGCGGCGCTCAGGTGGCCGTAGCGGTCCTGGACGAGATGGAGGAACTCGATCAGCAGGTCCTTGCGGCGTGGCCGGTCGCCGAGCAGTTCCCGGATCGCCTCGGCTGCCCGAGGCTCGATCTGGCGGCCGCGCGTGGTGCGTCGGCCCTTGCCGCTGCCACGCTTCGCCCGCCGCTGCCCCTCGGCCGTATCGCCCGCCATGCCCGAGTGCTCCCCGCTTCGACCAGCCCAACGGCCCCACCCGGCCACGTCGAGGCAGCCGGAGGCTCGGCTTCGGACAGCCGAGGGTAGCCAAGGCGAGGGTATCAAGGAAGCCGTGGCCGCGACAAGGCCCTGCTGCGGCCCCGGCCGCTGGCGATGGTCAGGCGGCGGGATCGGTCGGCCCGGCCTTGCGGCTCTGCCAGTGGTGGCCGGCGGCGACGATGCAGCCGGTCCCGTCCGGGGCGATGGACAGCACCGTCCAGCTGTCGCCTTCGGACGAGGCGAAGACCTGGAGCGCGTGGCCGTTGTTCTGCAGGCCGAGCGAGACCGGCGCCTCGCCATAGCGCTTGCCGAGTGCTGCGGCCAACTCCTGGTACTTGTGGCAGGGCTGGGGTGCCGGGCCAGCGGCTTCCTGGGCGTTGGCGGTGCCCTGAGCACCGAGAGCGAACGTGGCGAGGGCGGAGAAGGCGAGGCCGAAAATGCGCATCGGGGCATCTTTCGTGCTGGCTTCGGCAAGGAGCGCCGACAGGGACCATGACAGCAGAGAATGCTTAACGTCCGATTACCATCGCGTGGCTTGCGCGCCGTGGCGGCGGCGCGCTAGGTCATGGGTGCTGGAAGCAGGCATGAAGGGGAGGCAGACATGCCCAAGGCCTATGCGAGCACGGTGATCGACAAGCCGGCGCGGGACGTCTGGGCGGTGGTCCGCGATTTCAACGGGCTGCCGGGCTGGGTTCCGGCGGTGGTCCGCTCCGAGATCGAGGACGGCAAGCCCGCCGACCAGGTGGGCTGCGTGCGCAGCATCCATCTGGCGGATGGCGGGCACATCCGCGAGCGGCTGCTGGCCTTGTCCGACCAGGAGATGAGCTTCACCTACAATTTCGAGAAGACGCCCTTCGCGGTCGAGAACTACCTCGCCACGCTGCGCTGCACGGCCGTGACCGACGGCGACCGCTGCTTCGTCGAATGGTGGACCCATTTCGACTGCGACGTCGCCAAGCGCGCCGAGTGGCTCCAGACCTTCGGCACCGACATCTTCCAGGGCGGCTTCGACGGGCTGAAGAAGCGGCTGTCGACGTAGGATTTGAATTCGGCTGGCAAAGGCCCCTCGATCTTCTAAGGTTCCTCAGGCACGGCGGCAGCACGACCGCCGGGAGGTGCTCGACATGCTGCTCGGTCTCGACCCGCTGCTCGGCGGCGATCTCCTGAAGACATTGCGCGACATGGGTCATGGCGATGCCATCGCGATCGTCGACTGCAATTTTCCGGCGCACGAGATCGCCCGCCGCGCCGGCGTGCCCTGCCATGCGCTGGCCACGGACACGCCGGGTGCGGCACGGGCCATCCTCTCGGTCATGCCGCTCGACAGCTTCCTCGAGGAGCCGGTGCGGCGGATGGAGGTGACGGCGACCCCGGGAGAGCTCAACGAGGCGCATCGCGAGCTTCTGGATACGGTCCACGAGGTGGCGGGCAAGAAGTGGCGGATGGGCTCGATCGAGCGCTTCGCCTTCTACGAGGAGGCCGTCAAATGCGCTGCCGTGGTCGCCACGCTCGACCGCCGCGGCTATGCCTGCTTCATCCTGACCAAGG
>CAYMTA010000076.1:0-18466 GCA_964393275.1 uncultured Geminicoccaceae bacterium
CCTGGTCACCAGCCCCGGCTTCACCACCGACCCCGAGCCCATCCTCGCCCCGGTGGCGTAGGGAGCCGGCTGCACGGACCTCGCCACCGCGGCCCGGGTTGTTGCATCCCGTGCAACATTCCGGCGCGGGTTGTTGCATCGGGCGCAACAGCCGACCTCGGGTTGTTGCAGCCGATGCAACACTTTCCTCGGGTTGTTGCATCGGCTGCATCAATATTATGACAAATGGTGCATCAGGCGCATCATTTCCTGCGATCGAACCCGCGGAATCGACGAACGAACCCGGGAAATTGCGCCAAAAAGACGAACGAACCCGGGGCAGGCGGGAATCCGGGCCAGCGATGGCGGCCTTCCCCGGGTCCGTTCGCCTCGACTCCCGGTTTGCCGAACGAGCCCGAGGCGCCCTGGACAGGCGGCATAAGATGGGGTATAAGTCCTAGATCGACTGATCGGCCGCCAGGCCCGGCCGGCCTTCCCCGGCGGCACCCCTTTCCCCCGGCCCCGCCCTGCGCTACCGAGGGGCGGAAGGGGGAGGAGCCTTTGCGCTATTCGGTCTGGAGCCTGCTCCGCCAGGGGCTCGCCGGCAATCGGGGCTGGCCCGAGGCGTGGCGCGACGCGGCACCCAGGGAGCGCTACGCCGTGGTCGTCGTCGGCGGCGGCGGACATGGCCTCGCCACCGCCTACTACCTCGCCAGGCGCCACGGCATCACCGACGTGGCGGTGCTCGAGAAGGGCTGGATCGGCGGCGGCAACACCGGCCGCAACACGACCATCGTCCGCTCGAACTACCTGCTGCCCGGCAACGAGCGCTTCTACGAGCACAGCCTGAAGCTCTGGGAAGGCCTCGCCCGGGAGCTCGACTTCAACGTCATGTTCAGCCAGCGGGGCGTGCTCAATCTCTGCCATTCCGACGCCCAGCGCGACGCCTTCGCCCGGCGCGGCAACGCCATGCTGATGATGGGCGCCGACGCCGAGCTTCTGGACCGCGAGCAGGTCCGGGCCATGGTGCCCGGGCTCGATTTCGCCAATGCCCGCTTCCCCATCACCGGCGGCCTCCTGCAGCGCCGCGCCGGCACCGCCCGCCACGATGCCGTGGTCTGGGGCTACGCCCGGGCGGCCTCGGCCCTGGGCGTCGACATCGTCCAGAGCTGCGAGGTCACCGGCATGGTCCGGGACGGCGACCGGATCACCGGGCTCGAGACCACCCGCGGCACCATTCGGGCGGACAAGGTCGGCCTCGCCGTCGCCGGCAACAGCTCGAGGCTCGCCGCCATGGCGGGCCTGCGGCTGCCGATCGAGAGCCACGTGCTCCAGGCCTTCGTCAGCGAGGGGCTGAAGCCCTGGCTGGACACGGTCGTGACCTTCGGCGCCGGGCATTTCTACATGAGCCAGTCCGACAAGGGCGGCCTCGTCTTCGGCGGCGACATCGACGGCTACAATTCCTACGCGCAGCGCGGCAACCTGCCCATGGTCGAGCATGTGGCGGCCGGTGCGGTGGCCCTTTTTCCGGCCCTCGGGCGGGTGCGCCTCTTGCGCTCCTGGGGCGGCCTCGTCGACATGACCATGGACGGCAGCCCGATCATCGGCCGGCTGCCCCTGGCCAATCTCTACCTGAATGGCGGCTGGTGCTATGGCGGCTTCAAGGCGACGCCGGCCTCCGGCTGGTGCTTCGCCCACACTCTGGCGACGGGCGAGCCGCATCCCCTGAACGCGGCCTATTCGCTCGATCGCTTCGCCACCGGCCACCTGATCGACGAGCGCGGCGCCGGCCCGCGGCCCAACTTGCATTGAGCGGGGGCGGGATTCGATCATGCGCATCCCCTGTCCCCATTGCGGCTCGCGCGGCCTCGCCGAGTTCAGCCAGCATGGCGACGCCACGCCGCGCCGGCCGGCGGCCGAGGCCGGCGAGGCGGCCTGGACCGCGTTCGTCCATGACCGCGACAACCCGAGGGGCGAGCACGCCGAGCTCTGGCAGCACGTGCTGGGCTGCAGGGCCTGGCTCGTGGTGACCCGCGACACGGCGAGCCACGCCGTCATCCGCGTCGAGCCGGCCGCCGACGCCCGGCTGCCGCCCCGGGGGCGGACGTGAGCCCCGACGCCTATCGCCTGAAAACCGGCGGGCGGATCGACCGCCGGAGCCGGCTCCCCTTCACCTTCGACGGGCGCCGCTACGAGGGCCATGCCGGCGACACGCTGGCTTCAGGACTGCTTGCCAACGGGGTCCATCTCGTCGGCCGCAGCTTCAAGCACCATCGCCCGAGGGGCCTCGTCGGCTTCGGTGTCGAGGAGCCCAACGGCCTCGTGACGCTCGGCCAGGGGGCCTCGGCCGAGCCCAACACGCCGGCGACCATGGTCGAGCTTCGACCCGGTCTCGAAGCCACCTCGCAGAACCGCTGGCCGACCCTCTCCCTCGATCTCCAGGCGGTGAGCGGTTTGGCTGCCCGCTTCCTCGGCGCCGGCTTCTACTACAAGACCTTCAAGTGGCCGCCCGCCGCCTGGACCGGCCTCTACGAGAAGCTGATCCGCCGCGCCGCCGGGCTCGGCCGGGCGAGCCACGCGCCGGACCCCGACCGCTACGAGAAGTCCTTCGCCTTTGCCGATCTCCTCGTCGTCGGCGGCGGCCCGGCCGGGCTGATGGCGGCCCTGGTCGCCGGCCGCGCCGGGGCACGGGTGATCCTGGCCGACGAGATGCCAGCGCTCGGCGGCCGACTGCGCCACGAGGAGCGGCGCCTCGATAAAAAGCCTGCCCTGGACTGGATCGGCGAGACCGGGGCCGAGCTCGAGGCGCTGCCCAACGTCACCCTCTGGCGGCGCACCACGGTCTTCGGCGCCTATGATCACGGCACGTTCGGGGCGCTCCAGCATGTCGCCAGCGCTGACGAGAGGCTGCCGCGCCAGCGGTTCTGGCAGATCCAGGCCCGGGCCACCGTGCTCGCCACGGGCGCCATCGAGCGGAGCGTCGCCTTCGCCGGCAACGACCTCCCCGGCGTGATGCTGGCCTCGGCGGCGCGCGGCTACCTTCACGAGCACGCGGTGGTCGGCGGCTGGCGGCCGATCGTCTTCACCACCAACAGCAGCGGCTACGACGCGGCCCTCGACCTCGTGCGGGCGGGCCTCGCGGTGCAGGCGGTGATCGACAATGGCCCGGTGGTCGACACCGCACCCGCGCGCGCCGTGCACGAGGCGGGCGTGCCGCTCTTCCGCCACGCGGTGGTCGAGCGCGCGCTCGGCGGCCGGGCGGTCGCCGGTGTCGTGATGCGGGACGACCTGGGCGAGCGGCGCGAGCTCGCCTGCGACCAGCTCCTGGTCAGCGGCGGCTGGAACCCGACCCTGCACCTCGCGGCGCATCTGGGCGGGCGGCCGCACTGGGACCCCAAGCTCGCCGCCTTCCTGCCCCCGCCCGCATCCGGCGATCTGGTGCCGGTCGGCGCCGCCCTCGGCCATTTTGCTCTCGAGGACTGCCTCGCCGACGGCGTCAACGCCGCGGTCGATCTCTGCCGCCGGCAGGGCCGGCCGGCGCTCACCCCGACCTTGCCCGCGATCGCCGACAGCGGGCCCTACCGGATCTCGCCGCTCTTCGCTGTGGATGGCGGGGCCGAAGGCGCCAAGGCTTTCGTCGACCTGCAGAACGATGTGACGACAGCCGACATCCGCCAGGCTGCCGCCGAAGGCTATCGGAGCATCGAGCACACCAAGCGCTACACGACGCTCGGCATGGCGACCGACCAGGGCAAGACGGCGGGCGTCTTGGGCCTCGCCATCCTCGCCGAGGCGCTGGCCCGGCCGATCGAGGAGGTGGGCACGACCAGCTTTCGCCCGCCCTACACGCCCGTGGCGATCGGCGCCCTGGCGCACCATCACCGGGGCAGGCATTTCGCCCCGGTGCGCAAGACGCCGCTGCACGCGGCCCAGGCAGCACTCGGCGCCGTCTTCGTCGAGACGGGTGCGTGGCTGCGCGCCCGCTACGTGCCGCGGCCGGGCGAGGACATGGCGGCGGCGTCGATGCGCGAGGTCTCGGCCGTGCGCGCCGGCGTCGGCCTCGTCGATGTCAGCCCGCTCGGCAAGATCGAGCTCGCGGGTCCGGATGCGCGGGCCTTCGTAGAGCGGCTCTACTGCAACAACATGGCGACGCTCCGGCCCGGCCGGGCGCGCTACGGCCTGATGCTGCGCGAGGACGGCATCGTCCTCGACGACGGCACGGTCTGGTGCTTCGGCGCGGGCCACTTCATGCTGACGACGACCACCGCCAATGCCGCGTCCGTGCTGAGCCACATGGAGCTCCACCACCAGCACTACTGGCCGGAGCTCGACGTCCAGCTCGCATCCGTTGGCGAGCAATGGGCAGGCATCGCGGTGGCGGGCCCGCGGTCGCGCGCGGTGCTGCAGCGGATCGTGGACGAGCCGGCGCTCGACGATGCAGCCTTTCCCTTCATGGCGGTGGCCGAGGGGCGGATCGGCGGCGTGGTCTGCCGCATCGCCCGGATCAGCTTCTCGGGCGAGCGGGCCTATGAGATCTACGTGCCGACGGGCCATGCCGAGGCGCTGCTCGAAGGCCTGCTCGAGGCGGGTGCCGTGGACGGCATCGTCCTCTACGGGCTCGAGGCCATGGGCACGATGCGGATCGAGAAGGGGCATGTGGCGGGCGCCGAGCTCGGCGGCAGGACGACGCCGCGGGACCTCGGCCTCGGCCGGATGCAGAGCCGCCAGAAGGCGCATGTCGGCTCGGCCCTCCGCGACCGGCCGGGCCTCGTCGAGCCGGCGCGGCCGGTGCTGGTCGGCCTCATGCCGGTCGATGCCCGGGACCGGCTGCGCGCCGGCGCCCTGCTGGTGCCCGAGGGTGCCCCGGCCGTGCAGGTGAACGACCTGGGCCACGTCACCTCGATCGCCTCGAGCCCGAGCCTCGGCCGCCAGATCGCGCTCGGCTTTCTCGCCCACGGTCGCGAGCGCCTGGGCCAGCGGGTCGATGCGGTCTTCCCGCTCAGGCGGGAACGGGTGACCGTCGAGGTGCGCGAGCCCTGCTTCCTCGATCCGACCGGGGAGCGGTTGCGTGGTTGAGCTGCGCGAGGCGCCGGTGTTCCGCGCCGCCACCATGGATCTGGCGGGCGCAGGTTGCCGCATCACCGAGCGGCGCGGGCTCTGCCTGACCCAGATGATCGCCGGGCGCGGGCGGGAGGCGGCGCTGGCGGGCGCCCTGGGCCAGAAGCTGCCCGGGCGGCCCAGCACGGCCATGGCGATCGGCGACGGGACGGTCATTGCGCTTCGACCGCGCGACTGGCTCCTCGTTCGCCACGATCCGGTCGGCCGGCGGGGCGGCTTCGCGGTCGATCTGCGCCGGCGCCTCGATGGCATCGCTCTGGTGATCGACCAGAGCCACGGCCGCGTCGTCCTGCGGCTGACCGGCCCGGCCGCTCGCCGGGTCCTGCAGAAGGGCATCGACATCGACCTGCACCCCGACATGTTCGGGCCGGGTGCCTTGGCCCAGACGGGGATCGCCGGCATGGCGGTGCTCGTCCACGCGGTGGCGGCCGAGACGTTCGATCTGCATGGCGACCGGTCCAGCGGCGAAAGCCTGCTCGACTGGCTGCTCGAGGCGGGACGTGAATGGGATATCGTGATGGAGGCACCACGGGCGTGAGCGAGAGCTTCGACTATGTGATCGTCGGCGCCGGGTCGGCCGGCTGCGTCCTCGCCAATCGGCTGAGCGCCGATCCGGGCAAGAGCGTGCTCCTGCTCGAGGCGGGGCCGGTGGACAGGAATCCCTGGATCCATGTGCCGATCGGCTATTACCGGACGATCTTCAACCCGGCCGTCGCCGCCACTTTCGCGACCGAGCCCGAGCCCGAGCTCGGCGGGCGCAGCATCAACTGGCCGCGCGGCCGCGTGCTCGGCGGCTCGTCCTCGATTAACGGGCTGGCCTATGTCCGCGGCCAGACGGAGGACTACGATCACTGGCGCCAGCTCGGCAATCCGGGCTGGTCCTGGGAGGACGTGCTGCCGGTCTTCAAGAAGCTCGAGGACAGCGAGGTCGGCGACCCGGAGCTGCGTGGCCGGGGCGGCCCCCTTCATGTCTCCGCCCCGATCTACCGCTCGCCGCTCATGGATGCCTTCATCGAGGCCGCGGAGGCCGCGGGCATTCCCCGCAACCCCGACTACAATGGCGGGCGGCAGGACGGCGTCGAGTATTTCCAGCTCACGATCAAGGGCGGCAAGCGATGCAGCGCCGCCGTGGCCTACCTGAAGGACATCAAGAGCCGGCCGAACCTGCGGATCGTGACCGGAGCGCTCGCCACCCGCGTTCGCATTCGGGACGGGCGGGCGGTCGGAGTCGACTATCGAAAGGATGGCGCCGATCGAGCCGTGGAGGTGCTGGGCGAGGTCGTGCTCGCCGCGGGCGCCATCCAGTCGCCGCATCTTCTCCTGCTCTCCGGAATCGGGCCGGGCGAGACGCTGGCAGGGCACGGCATTGCCCATGTGCACGATCTGCCCGGCGTCGGGCAGAACCTGCAGGACCATTTTCAGGCCCGCGCCGTCTATCGCTCGCCGCTGCCGGCAACGCTCAACGACGTCGGCAACAGCCTCTGGCGGCGCGGTCTCGCCGGCCTGCAATGGGGGCTGCTCAAGACGGGGCCGCTCACCGTGGGCGCCGGCTGCGTGGCGCTCTTCTGGCGCACGCGCGAGGAGCTCGCGACCCCAGACGTCCAGTTCCACGTCATCCCGTTCAGCGCCGACAAGCCGGGCGAGCCGCTGCACCGCTACTCGGGCTACACCGTGTCGGTCTGCCAGCTCCGTCCCGAGAGCCGGGGCGAGCTGACCCTGCGCTCCGCCGATCCGGCCGACCCGCCGGTGATCCACGCCAACTACCTCGCGACCGAGGCCGACCGGCGCACCATGGTCGACGGCATGAAGCTGATCCGCCGGGTGATGGGGCAGGCGCCGATGCGGCCCTATCTCGCCGAGGAGGTCATCCCGGGCGCCGGTTGCGCCGACGACGCGGCGCTGCTCGGCTTCGTTCGGGCCTATGGCGGCACCATCTTCCACCCGTCCGGCACCTGCAAGATGGGTCCGGCGGACGACCGGATGGCGGTGGTCGATGCGCGCCTGCGGGTGCACGGCGTCGGCGGCCTGCGCGTCGCCGATGCCTCGATCATGCCGACGGTCGTCTCCGGCAACACCAATGGTCCGGTGATCATGATCGGCGAGAAGGCGGCCGAGATGATCCTCGCGGACGGGCGCGGCTGAGCCGCCGTCACCGGCCTGTGAACGGTCGTCAGTGGCACCTGCATGGCGGGTCGGCCATGCTCGGCCCGTCGTCCTCGATGGGAGCCATGCGCATGCGAATCCCGACCGTGCTGATCGTCCTTCTCGGCCTCGCAGCTCCAGCCGCCGCCGGCCCGCTGCCCGAGCAGATCGAGGGCTGGGCAATCCACCCGAGCGCCCATGACTACGCCACCCTGGTCGGGCGACTGGACGCGGCGATCGAGGCGAGCCCCTTGAGCAAGCTCTCCGCCGCGAGCGCCACGGTCGGTGCCAAGAGCCTCGGCAAGGAAATCCCGGGCAACATGGTGGTGCATGCCTTCGCGCCGCAATACGCCGTGCGGATGCTTGAGGCGAGCATTGCCGCCGGCTACGAGGCGCCCTTGCGGTTCTATTTGACCGAGAACGCGGACGGCACGGCCACGCTCTCCTACAAGACGGCGAGCTTCGTCTTCGCTCCCTATGCGGATGGGGGCGAGGCCTTGCAGGCGCTCGCCGGCGAGCTCGACGCCATCCAAGCGGCGATCGCCGCGGCCACGGTCAACGCGGCCTCTGGCGGTTGATCGCGGCGACACCGATCGTGGCGATGCCGAGTGCGAGGATCGGCACGATGAACAGGGCCGGCCGCAGCCCGATCGCCTCGGCGAGCAGGCCGATGAGCGGCGGGCCGGCGAGAAAGCCCGTGTAGCCGACCGTGGCGACCGCGGCGACGCCCGTGCCCGGCGGGATGCCCGCCGTGTTGGAGGCGCGGCGGAAGGCGATGGGCACGACCGCGGCAAGCCCGGCGCCGAGCGTCACGAACCCCAGAATGGCTATGGTGGTGGTCGACTGGAGCAGGCCAATGGTCATGCCGATGCCGGCCAGGGCCGAGCCGCCGCGGAGCAGGGTCAGCTCGCCGAACCGCTCGCCGAGCGGGTCGGCGACGAAGCGGGTGAGCGTCAGGCCGAGCGAGAAGCCGACGAGGGCGAGGGCGGCGATCCCGGGCGGCGCGTCGAGCACGGTTCGCACATAGACCGCACTCCAGTCGGCCGCGGCACCCTCGGCCAGGAACGAGGCGACGACGATGAACGCCAGGGGCCAGAGCGGGCCGCGCGGGAAGGCGAGGAGCGGCTCGCCTGTCGACGATGATTCGGTCGGCCGATCGGCCAGGGCGGCGCGGATGGCGAGCAGGGCGGCGATGGCCAGGACCGTCGTCAGCGGCAGATGCACGACCACCGGCACATCGAGGCCGGCGAACAGGCTGCCGGCTATGCTGCCGAGGAAGACCCCCACACCGTACATGCCATGCAGGGCCGACATGATGTTGAAGCCGGCGGCGCGCTCGATCGCCGCCCCCTTGGCGTTCATCGAGACGTCCATCGCACCGTTGGCGAAGCCCAGCAGGAACATCGTGAAGGCGAGGCTCCAGAGATCGACCGCGAAGGCGGGCAGGGCCGCGGTGGCGGCCGTGGCGATGCCGGTGATTGCGGCGAGCGTGCCGGCGCCCAGGCGGCCGACCAGCCAGCCACTGAACGGCAGGATGAACGCCGAGCCGATCGGCATGCCCATGAGGGCGAGGCCGAGGGCGCCGTCGCCGAGCTCGAGCGCCTCCCTGGTCGCCGGAATCCGGGTGAACCAGTTGGCCAGCACGAAGCCGTTGGCGATGAAGACCAGCGCTATGGCGCGTGTGCTGGCGGTCGCCGAGAGTGCCCTGAGGCCGTGCAGCAACATCGTCGGTTGAGATTCCCGGCCGGCTTGTTCGATGACGCCACGGGCTTAGACTGGGGGGCCGGCCGTGGCAACGCCGGCTCTGATTGGGGAGGTCCGATGACGGTGATCGATCTGGCGCCGGGGGTGACGCGGGGCCTGGCCGTGCCGGCGGCCCAGGCGCCGGTCGACGCCGCTCTCGCCTGCCATCTGGGCGCGGAGGCGGCGACCGCCGTGCACGGCTTCGCCGGCGCCGTGCTGGTGGCGGTGGCGGCCTGTCTCGTCGGCGAGCGCCGGGGCGCGATCGACCGTCTGCCGGACAATGGCGGCCGGATCGTGCTGCAGAAGGCGCATGGGATCGCTATCGGCTGCCGGCTCGACCAGGTTCTTGCCGTCGCCGGCGCCGTGCCGGTCGAGATCGGCTCGGTGGACGGGGCGGCGCGCTACCAGCTCGAGAGCGCTGTGGCCGAGGGCGCTTCGGGCGCGCTCTTCGTCGTCGGGATCGGATCGGACGCGTGCCTCGACCTGCCGAGCTTTCTTTTCGCGGCGCACGCCCGCAAGGTGCCGGTCGTCGTCGTGGCGCCTGGCGGGCACGACTGGACGGGTCTCCTGGACGCCGGGGCCGATCTCCTCGTGCTCGACGCCGCAACGGCGCTCGGCGGGCCGGCGGCCGGCATCGTCGCCGGGCGGGAAGCCCTGGTGCGAGCGGCCCGCCTGCAACGGCTCGGCATCGGCCAGCTCGTGCAGCCCACACCGGGCCTGCTCGCCGAGCTCGTGGCGGCGCTCGGCCGGGACCATGCGGCGCTGGTCGAAGGCCGGCGCGATCGCGTGGCGGCGCGGCTGTCGGGCGTGCCCGGGCTGACCGTCGAGCCGGGCGACAATGGGCTGACGCTGGTGGTCGATGCCGAGGCCGCCGGCTTCACTGCCCGCGATCTGGCCTTGGCCCTGCGGTGCCACGACCCCATCGTGCTGCTCGATGACCAAAGGGCGTCGGCCGGGCGGCTCGGCCTGGACCTCGCCCGGCCCGAGGAGGCTCTGCTCGAGCAGGCGCTGCTGGCCATCCTTGCCCGACTCGCGGCCGGCATCGAGCCGGCACCCTGGCCGTGGCACCCCAGGGATCAAATCGCGGACGAGCTCAGCGGAGAAGGACCATGACCAAGCAACTGCTACACTTGGTCTTCGGCGGCGAGCTGCGGGACCCGCAGGGCACCGAGTTCGTCGACACTGACAAGCTCGACATCGTCGGCATCTTCCCGAGCTTCGCCGCGGCCGAGCGGGCCTGGCGGGCGAAGGCGCAGGCGACGGTCGACAACGCGCACACCCGCTACTTCGTGGTGCATCTGCACCGCCTGCTCGATCCGGACGAGCCGACCAGGGACTAGGCCAGCAGGCGCTCCGGCCGAAGTGCCGCGGCGATGTGGTGCAGCTTCGGGTCGAGCGGGCGCTTGCGGACGAGCTCGGCCGCCAAATGCGACAGGGCCGGTGCTGTCTGGATGCCGTAGCCGCCCTGGCCGGCGAGCCAGAAGAACCCCTCGGCGCGCGGATCGTAGCCGACCACCGGCGAGCCGTCCTCGACGAAGGTGCGCAAGCCCGCCCAGCTCCGCTCGACGCGGCGGATGCCGAGCGGCAGCGCGCGCTCGATGCGGTCGATGGCGATGGCGATGTCGAGCTCCTCGGGCTGGGCATCGCAGGGCTCGGATGGCGTGACATCCGCTGGCGAGCAGAGGAGCAGGCCGGCCTCGGGGCGGAAGTAGAACTGTTCGTCGATGTCGTCGACGAGCGGCCAGCCGGTCACATCCATCCCGGCCGGCGGCCGGACGATGAGCGCAGTCCGCCGCTTGGGCACCATGCCCAGGGGGGCGAGGCCGGCCAGGGCCGCGAGCTGGTCGGCCCAGGCGCCGGCCGCGTCGACGACCACCCGGGCGTGGATCGTGCCGCGCGCCGTGCGCACCTGCCAGGCGCCGTCCGCGCGCTCGATGGCCAAGACCTCGGCGCTGGTCAGGAGCTTGCCGCCGCGCTGGCGAAAGCCGCGCAGGAAGCCCTGGAAGATCGCGTCGACGTCGAGGTCGCGCGCATCGCCGTCGTAGACGGCGGCCGCGGCGTAGGCGGGATCGAGGGCGGGGACCAGGGCCAGGATGGCAGCCGGCTCCAGCCGCTCGGCCTTCGGCACATGGCGGCGCTGACGGGCGAGGAACTGGTCCAGCCTCGCCATCTGGTCCGGGCGGACGAGCGTCATGACGCCACGCGGATGGATCAGCGGCACATCGGCGAAGCCCGCCGGCGGCTCCATCAGGAACGGCTCGCTCAGCAGGGTCAGGTCGCGAATGACGTCATTGCCGAAGCCCTTGAGATAGACGGCGGCGGAGCGGCTGGTGGTGTGGTAGCCCGGCTGGTCCTCGCGCTCGAGGAGCGCCACCCGGGCTGTGGCCGCCAATTCCCAGGCGACCCCGGCCCCCGCGATCCCGGCCCCGATCACCGCGATGTCGAATGTGTCGTCTGGCATCCCGCTGTTGCTCAAAGCGCACCCAATTCGTTGAAGCTGAAGAACCTTACGAGGTCGCCCACCTCGATCCGCGTCGTGCCGTCCTCGACCTCGACCAGGCCATCCGCGTCGGTCAACGAGGTCAGGATGCCCGAGCCCTGGCGGCGAATGATCTCCGCCGCGTGGCCGGAGCCGGCCACGTCCGGCACGAGGCGGGCGCGCAGCAGCTCGGTGCGGCCGGGCGGCTTGGTCATTTCGAAGGCGGCGGGCACGGCAAAGGCGCGGGGCTCGAGCCAATCGGCACCCGCCAGGCGGGCGAGCACCGGTCGGGCGAGGCGCATGAAGCAGACTGCCGCCGCAACCGGATTGCCCGGCAGGCCAATGGTCAGCGCCCTGCCGAGCTGGCCGAAGGCCAGGGGGCGGCCGGGCTTCATGGCGATCTGCCAGAAATGCAGGCGGCCATGGCGCTCGACCGTCCGGACCACATGGTCCTCGTCGCCCTTCGAGGCGCCGCCCGAGGTCAGGATGACGTGGTGATTCTGCGCGGCTTCCAGCAACGCCGCCGCCACCGCCTCGGCATCGTCGGGCAGGATGCCGAGGTCGTCGACCTCGACCGGCAGATGGCGCAGGAGGCCGCGCAGGAGGTAGCGGTTCGCATCGAACACGGCGCCTGGCGGCAGGCTGTCGCCGGGCTCGCGCAGCTCGTCGCCGCTCGACAGCAGCGCCAGCCGCAACGGCGCGAAGACCGGCAGTCGTGCGAGGCCGATCTCGGCCGCGACGGCGACATGGTGAGGGCGGAGCATCAGGCCGGGACCGAAGAGGGTGGCGCCAGCGGCAATGTCCTCGCCGGCGCGGCGGCGGTTGCTGGAGGCGCGGATCGACCGGGCGATCGTGACACTCCCTTCGTCGAGCGCCACCTCTTCCTGCATGGCGACGGTGTCCGTTCCGGCCGGCATCACGGCGCCGGTCAGCACGCGGATCGCATGGCCCGGCGGCACGGCCGTCCCGGCCGGATGCCCGGCGGCGGCGCGGTCCTGGACGAGGGCGAGGCGTGTCGGTCCCGTCGATGCCTGGCTGGACGCGGCGAAGGCGAAGCCGTCGACGGCCGCGTTGTCGAAGGAGGGCACGGCGCGCGGGCTGAGCAGCGGGCTCGCGAGCACGCGGCCGGTGGCCTCGGCCAACGCCACGGTCTCCTCGGGGACGACGGGGACGATCCCGCCGCGCAGGCGCTCCAGGGCCGCGTCCAGGCTGATATGGCCGCGGCTCACATCGAAGCAGTCGAAGGGCGGAGGCGAGGTCAGGTCTCCATCTCCCGCGCATGATCGAGGGCCACGTGCGCTATGGCCGCGATGTCGTCGAGGTGGAGAACCGGGACCTGGAGACCCTCGAGCGGCACGTCGGCGGCGACGGCGACGACGTCCCGGTCGTCCCGGGCGATGAGGTCGGTGCCGCGCTCGCCCCGATGCACCTCGATCTTGGGCAAGGAAGTGCCCTTGAAACCCTCGACGATCACGAGGTCGGCCGGCGCCAGCTTGGCGAGCAGAGCCATGAGCGGCGGCTCGCTCTCCTCCCTGAGCTCGTGCATCAGGATCCAGCGCCGGCCGGTGGCGAGGATCACCTCGCCGGCCCCGGCCTGCCGATGCCGCCAGGTATCCTTGCCCGGCTGGTCCAGATCGACGCTGTGATGGGCATGCTTGACCGTGGAAACGCGCAGCCCTCGCTCGGTCAGATGCTCGATCAGGCGGACGACCAGGGTCGTCTTGCCATTGTTCTTCCAACCGACAACACCTATGACGCGCATGGATCCCAGGCTGCAACACTGCTCCGACGGACCGTCCCGCCGCCACCGGCTTACCATGCTCATGGCGCTTCGGCCACAGGTGGCACGCGGCGGAAGTGGCGCGGTGGGTTGGGTCGAGCGAGGTGCCTGATGGTGGAGCTGGACACGCGTGGACTGAACTGTCCTCTGCCGGTGCTGAAAGCGCAAAAGGCGCTCCGGTCGATGGCGGCTGGCGAGCTCTTGTCCGTGCTGGCGACCGATCCCAAGGCGCCGGCGGATTTCGAGCAGCTCTGCGAGGTCGCAGGTCATCGTCTGGTCGAGAGCACGGAGCGGAACGGCCATCTGGTCCTGGTGATCGAGAAGCGTGGCTGACCGGGCGGTCCTGGCCCTGCCGGCATGGGCCGAAGGTGTGCTGGTCGTTGGCGATGTCCATGGGCAAAGCGGGCTGTTCCAGGCGGCGGTCGATCTGGCGGCAGTGGAAAGCCGGTTCGTCCTGTCGCTCGGCGATCTCGTCGATCGGGGACCCGACAATGCCGGATGCATCAGGCTCATGCTCGACCTGCTGCACCGGCAGATCGGCCTCTTCCTGCGTGGCAATCACGACGACAAGCTCTATCGAACGCTGAAGGGCAACCCGACGACCATCGATGGCGATCTCGCGTTCACGCTGGAGCAGCTCGATGCGGCGCCCGACGCGAAAGCGCTCAAGTCGGGGATTTGCAAAGCCTATCGCGCGGCACCCTTCCTGGTGCGGATCGGCACCAGCGTCATGGTGCATGGCGCCTTCGCGCGGGCCATGCTGTCGAGCCGGACCTTCCATCCCCGCCTGCGGGCGCTGGCCCTTTTCGGCGAGGCGAAGGCGAACGGGAGCGGGACGAAGCCGATACGCACCTATCGCTGGGCCGAAAGGGTTCCGGCCGGCATGACGGTGATTATCGGCCACCACCCGATCAGCGACGAGGCCGTCCTGGTTCGCACCAACCGCCAGGGTGGCAGCGTCGTCCACCTGGATTGCGGCGCGGGTAAGGGAAGGGGCCTCGGGGCGCTTCGCCTCGAGAGCGAGGGGCGGATCGAGAACGCGCTGCGCTTCGCGCCCGGCGCTCGGGGACCGCAAGCGGAAGAGGCACCGCTCATCGCCATCGAGGAGGTTGAGCAAACATCAAAAATAGGTTAATAAGCCCACATCTTTAATAATTCGGCGTTCTGCTGTGCGTATTGTCCTGAGCCATGCTTTGCCTCTCGTTGCCCTGGCGGATCAGGAGATCCGGCGCTCGGCCTTGCCGGTGAAATCATGCGCCTGAGAAACAAGCTTCTCGTCGTCATGCTGCCGGTGGTCGTTGCCGGACTCGCCCTGCAATGGCTCGTCGGCAGCTACGTGCAGGATCGCCAATGGGCCAGCCAGCACGAAGCGCTGCTGACGCTGCTGCTCGACAACGCCGCCCTGCGGGTCGTGGAAGAGCGTCAGCGCGACCTCGCGGCGGGCACGCGGGGAAATGCTCCGATCGCTCGAGCGCGGCATCAGGCAGCGGCTCTGGCCGGGCTCGCCCGCCTCGCCGGCCAATCGGGCACGGACCTCTTCGTGCTGGATGGCGATGGCAACGTTCTGCTGCCGTCCGGACCCGTGCCCGAGGCGGCTGAGCGACTTTCCATTCCCGGCGATCGAGCCTTCCAGCGCGAGATCGGCGGGACGACCTATCTGCTCGTCGCACGACACTTCGCCCCCTGGGATTGGACCTTGCTCGGCGGCTACCCTGCCGATGCTCGCCTGGCCCCGATCAGGCGGGTCAATCTGGCGGTGACATCGTCGCTGCTCCTGACCGGTCTCTTGATGACCCTTTCCCTGTTCGTCGGGCTGGACCGGCTGGTCGTTCGCCCCATCCGGTTGCTCGGGCAAGGTGCCCGGACCCTGGCGCGACGTCGCCAGCCGCTCGATCTGCAACTCGATGGCAAGGACGAGATCGGCGAGCTCGCTTTCGAGATGGACGAGATGGCGAGGGCGATTGCCGCCCACACGGGCGAGCTCGAGCGGTCCAATGCCGAGCTCGACCATTTCGCGTCCGTCGTCGGCCACGAGTTGCGGGCGCCTCTGCGCGCCATCGTCAACGCCTCCGCCTGGCTCGAGGCGGACGCCGGGCCGCTGCCGCAGGCGGCGCTCGATCATCTCGATCGGCTGCGGGATTCGGCCAGATGCATGGATGCGATGCTGCAGGATCTCCTGCGCCATGCCCAGGCCGGCCAGGTCGTCGGAACGACGCGCCGTTGCGCGGTGCGCGAGCTGATCGAGGCGCAACTGGCGCTGCTGGCGCCGGTGAAGGCCGTTACCCTGGAAATAGAAGCCCCGGTCGCCACGCTGATCACGCCCGAGGCATCCCTGGCGCTGGTCATGCGGAACCTGATGGAAAACATCATCAGGCATCATGACCGCGATTCGGTGCATTTGAGGATCGATGTTCATCGCCGCGAGCGCCGTGTCGTCTTTCGGGTCACCGACGACGGGCCCGGCATTCCGACGGCCGAGCACGATCGCGTCCTCGACATCCATCAGGCCCGGCACGGCAGCGGCGGCATGAGCCTGGCGCTGATCCGCCGTATCGTGCAGGGCCTCGGCGGCGAGATGCACATCGAGAGTGACGGCGGAGCGCGCGGCTCGACCGTTGTCCTCGAGTGGCCGCTCTATGGCACGTTTCTCGCCATCGTGCCGCCGCCCGCCCCGCCAGCGAGGCTGGCCGCGGCGGCCTGACGAGGCTATGAGACCCGCTGCATTGCAGCGATCGGAACGTCCATGGGTGTCATTCGCAAGGAGATCGAGGAGCTCGAGCTCTCCGGCATCAGCAAGGTGGCGATGGGGGCCTTGGGCGATCCCGAGGTGATCCCGCTCTGGTTCGGCGAGAGCGACATCGTGACACCCGCCTTCATCCGCGACGCCGCCAAGGCGGCGCTCGATTCCGGCCAGACCTTCTATTCCTTCTCGCGCGGCACGCCGGCGCTGCGCGCCGGGCTCAAGACCTATCTCGATCGGCTCTACGGGATCGACCTGCATCCGGACCGGATCACGGTCGCGGGCTCGACCATGCTCTCCGTGGTCGTCGCGGCGGAATGCCTGCTCGACCGGGACGACGAGATCATCCTGATCGGCCCCTATTGGCCGAACATCCGCGTCGCCGCCCGCCTGATGGGGGCACGGTCGGTCGATGTCAGGCTGCGGGTGGGCGAGCGGCGCTGGGAGCTCGATCTCGAGGACGTGGCGCGGGCGATCACGGCCCAAACGAAGGCGATCTATGTCAACACGCCCTCCAACCCGACCGGCTGGATCATGTCCGCGCAGGAAGGCCGGGCGCTGCTAGATCTCTGCCGCGAGCGCGGGCTCGGCCTGATCGCCGACGAGGTCTACCATCGCAACGTCTTCGCCGGCCGCGATCCGGCCCCCTCCTTCCTCGAGCTCGCCGGACCCGAGGAGCCGGTCTTCGTGCTCAACGGCTTCTCCAAGGCCTGGGCGATGACCGGCTGGCGGCTGGGGTGGATGGTCGCACCCCAGCAACTGGTCGAGCCCATGGCGGTCCTCGCCGAATGCAACAACACGGGGGCCACGGTCTTCGCCCAGGCGGGCGGGCTCGCGGCGCTCGAGCAGGGCGAGGATTTCGTCCGCTCTTTCGTCGAGCGCACGCGGACCAACCGCGACCTGGTGATGGAGCTGATCGGCAGCCATCCCAGGGTGACGCTGCCCGAGCCGGAGGGTGCCTTCTATGCCTTCCCCCGGATCGAGGGGCTCACCGACAGCCTCGCCTTCGCCCGGACGGCATTGCAGCGCTGCAAGGTCGGCATCGCCGCCGGCTACACGTTCGGCGCCGGCAACGAGAGCCATGTGCGGCTCTGCTTCGCGATCGAGACGGAACGGCTAAGGGTCGCGCTCGAGCGGCTGCGCGGGCTCCTCGACGAGATCTGAGAACCGCAACGCCTCGGCCAGATCCTCTGGCCGGTTGATGTTGAAGAACGGGTCGAAGGGCAGGACGGGGAAGTCGACCTCGGCGACGCGATGGCGGGCGGCGAAGCGGTCGATCTTGCGCTCGTCCTCGACGATCAAGGCCCGTGCGAGGGCATCGTGCAGGGCCACGCGCCAGAGACCGAAGACCGGATGCGTGCGGCCCGCCGACCTTGCGAAGGCGATGTCGGCCTTCGCGGCGAGCGCCTCGGCGAGCAGCCGGGCGACGAGATCGCCGGGAAAGAAGGGGGTGTCCGTCGCCGCCGTGACGAGCCAGCCGATGGCTGCATCGTTCTGGCGCATGAAGGCCATGCCGGTGAGCACGCCCGCGAGCGGGCCAGCGAAGCCCGGAACGACATCGGCCACGACCGGCAATCCGTAATCGGCGAAGCGTGCCGGATCGCCATTGGCGTTGAGCATGAGCCCGTCGACCTGGGGTGCCAGACGATCGATGGCATGGGCGAGCAGGGTCCGACCGGCGAATTCCAGGAGGCATTTGTCGCCGCCGCCCATGCGGCGCGACTGGCCGCCGGCGAGCAGGAGGCCGAAGACCGGCTCAGCCCGCATCGACAACGTCCCTTCGGCTGCCCTTGCGGACGCTGCGGCCCTCCTCCTCGCCGACGGCGGAGAGATCGGCGTCGAAGACGATCCGCTCGGTGCCGGCGAGCGCCAAAAAGCGCCGGCCGCGCGCCCGGCCGATGAGGGTGAGGTTGGCTTGCCGCGCCAGATCGACCCCCCAGGCGGTGAAGCCGGAGCGCGAGACGAGGATGGGAATGCCCATCTGCACCGTCTTGATGACCATCTCCGAGGTCAGGCGGCCCGTGGTGTAGAAGATCTTGCCGGCGGCCTCGAGGCCGTGCCGGAACATGTAGCCGGCGATCTTGTCGACCGCGTTGTGGCGACCGACGTCCTCCATGTAGAGCAGGACATCCGGCCCTTCGCAGAGGGCGCAGCCATGGATGGCGCCGGCCTCGAGATAGAGCGAGGGGCAGGTGTTGATGGCTTTGGTGAGCGCGTAGAGCCAGCTCGTCCGCAACACGGCCTCCGCCGGCAGGCGCACATCCTCGAACTTCTCCATGAGATCGCCGAAGACGGTGCCCTGCGCGCAGCCCGAGGTGCGCACCTTCCTCCTCAGCTTCTCCTCGTAGTCGGTGGCACGCTCGGTGCGCACCACCACGGTCTCGAGGTCCTCGTCATAGTCGATGCCGGTGATCCGGTCGTCCGCCCGCAGCATGTTCTGGTTGAGGAGATAGCCGACCGCCAGGTAGTCGGGATGGTCGCCGAT
>CAYMTA010000077.1:0-18365 GCA_964393275.1 uncultured Geminicoccaceae bacterium
CAACGACGAAGCAGGTGCCGCTGCCAAGCTCACCTCCGGTCGGCTTGCGGCTGGCTCCGGCTTCGTCGCCGAGCTTGCCCGATGCGCCGCATCGGGCGGCGCTCGGCTCCTCGCCGGCGCTCACCCGCAAGCCGATGAAACACCATGAAAGCTCCTCGGACAGGCTCTGAGGTATTTTGCCGGCGGGCGCCGGCCCGCGCTTCGCGCTGGCCCGGAGCGGGCAGTCGGCAACGGGAGGACGGCGCGTGGCGCACATCTACGAGCATGACGGCATCCGTCCGGTGATCGACGAGACCGCTTATGTGCATCCCGAGGCGGTCATCATCGGCGACGTGATCATCGGTGCCGGCGTCTACATCGCGCCTTTGGCCTCGCTGCGCGGCGACATGGGCCGGCTGATCGTCGAGGCGGGCGCCAATGTGCAGGATGGCTGCGTCATGCATGGCTTTCCCGGCAAGGACTGCATCATCGAGGAGGACGGGCACATCGGCCACGGTGCCGTGCTGCACGGCTGCCGGGTCGGCCGGAACGCGCTCGTCGGGATGAACGCCACGGTCATGGACGGTGCCGTGATCGGCGCCAACGCCTTCGTCGCCGCCATGGCCTTCGTCAAGGCGGGCTTCGAGGTGCCCGAGGGGCATCTGGCGGCGGGCATCCCGGCGCGCGTGGTGCGCCCGCTCGAGCCCGCCGAGATCGCCTGGAAGAGCCAGGGCACGGCCGAATACCGGGAGCTCGCGCGGGTGGCCGGCCGGACGCTGAAGCCGTGCGAGCCGCTGCGCGCGGTCGAGCCCGATCGGCGCCGCTGCCGGAGCCTCACCGACATCCGGCCGAAATACGAGAGCCGGAGCTGATCCGGCAGCGGATTTTGTTGCCGATCAAGGATCTCAACCGGGCGGCACGCACGCCGCTTGTCGCCCATGTCATCATGGTGCTCTGCGTCCTGACCTATCTCTGGCAGCTCGGCCAGGAAGGCGGGGTGGACCAATCGGTCTACCGCCTCGGGCTGATCCCGGCCGTGGTCACCGGCCGGGCCGTGCTGGCGCCGGAGCTTCACCTCGTGCCGGGCTGGGCCACCCTCGTCACCTCGATGTTCCTGCACGGCGGCCTGCTGCATCTCGCCTCCAACCTCCTCTATCTCTGGATCTTCGCGAACAACGTCGAGGATCGGCTCGGCCATCTCCGCTTCGCGCTCCTCTACCTGACGGCGGGGCTCGCGGCGGCCGGGCTGCAGATCCTGCCGGACCCTGGCTCGACCATCCCGATGATCGGCGCATCCGGGGCGATCTCCGGTGTGCTCGGCGCCTATTTCATGCTGTTCCCCCGGGCTCGCGTCGTCGTCTTCATCCCCATCAGCTTCATGCTGCTGCACGAGATCCGGGCCGCCTGGCTGCTGGCGTTTTGGTTCGCCTTTCAGCTCTGGAGCGCCTTCACGGCACCGGCCGGCGCCGGCGTCGCCTGGTGGGCGCATGTCGGCGGCTTCGTCGCCGGCGCGGTGCTCGTCGCGCCCCTCAGCCATCGCCGGCTGCTGCGGCGGCGCGGCCCCTGGGGCTGAGAGCCCGCAGCTCGCCCGACAACGTCTAAAATCCCCGGAAATTTATTCTTAAAATATCCATCGAATAAAAACAAAAAATATAGAAAAGAAGGAAGTTGTTTTTCCCATAACTTCAAGAAATCCGAAACGATACTTCTTGCGTCCACCCATCAAGGTTAATATTTCTGTCGCCACGCAAGATCCACAGTTGCAAGTTCAGCAAGTGTCGAGATTTCCGCGGGTTCGGCGTGAAGTATCGGCCGCAGGAGGGTGAGACGATGGCTTTGTCGCATCAGTTCGTTCGTGGGCTGCAGGATGCCGTCAACGACAATTTCGATCTTCTGCCATCCGAGCTGCGCCGCGCGGCGGCACCGGTGGTGCCGCTGCGTCGCCCGTCGCTCGAGGTCGACCTGCCGACCCTGACCACGCGGCTGGAGGCCGAGAGCGGCATCCTCTGGGCACGCATGAAGCACCAGGACCGGGCCTGCTACACGCCGTCGCTGGTCGCCGATTCGCGCAGCTACCAGATCTACCTGCGGGAGCAGTGCGGCCATCTGAGCGCCGTCGAGATGCCGTTTCGCTATCTCGTCTGGACCTCCGAGGCCAAGGGCGCCTTCAGCCTTGGCGGCGATCTCGCCTTCTTCACCGGGTGCGTGCGCGACGGCAACGAGCGGGCGCTGCGCGAGTATGCGCATCGCTGCATCGACGTGCTGCACGACAACTACAACGCCCTGGGCCTGCCGGTGCTCACCGTGGCGCTGGTCACGGGCGACGCGATCGGCGGCGGCCTCGAATCGATGATCACCAACGATATCGTGGTGGCCGAGAAAGGGGCGAAGTTCGGCCTGCCGGAGATCCTCTTCAACCTCTTCCCCGGCATGGGCGGCTACTCCTACCTGGTCCGCAAGATCGGCGAGAAGGCGGCGCGCGCCTTCATCGAGGACGGCAAGTCCAGGAGCGCGGAGGAAATGCGGGAGCTCGGCCTCGTCGACGTGCTGGCCGAGCCCGGCCAGGGCGAGCAGGCGCTGCGCGAGCATCTCGGCAGCCACGGCAGCCGCTTCACCATGCTGCGCACCATCCGCCGCGCCTGCAAGCGGGTCGATCCGGTGCAGAAGGCGGAGCTGCTCGACATCGTCGACATCTGGGTCGACCTCGCCATGCAGCTCGGCGCCGACGACCTTCGGCGCATGGATTGCCTAGCCCGCGTGCAGGAGAAGAAGCGGGTCAGGATCTGAAAGGCGGCTTCATCCCCCGGTTGCACCCCAATCCAGGAGCTGGGTCATGTCGGCGCACGGTCTCGCCATCGCCCCGGATCGCCTGCTTCTCGCGGGACTCGAGCTCGCCCTCGGGCAGGCGGTGAACATCGTGCTGCCGGGAGCTAGCCGATTTCTCGATGCGACGACGGCGTTGCACGGGCTCGCTCTTTACATTGCAGCAGCCCTTCTCGGACCCGCTCGATCTCTCGTCGCAGCAGCTCCAGATCGCCGCTTGCGCGCATCAGGAGCGCATGGTCGTCGAGGTGGCGCAGGCCGACACAGAACTCGAACACCGCCTGCGCGCCGATATGCGCCGAGCTGCTCTTCAACGCATGGGCGGCATCCCGAAACGCCCGCGCATTGCCCTCGGCCACGGCCTCGTGCAGCTCCTTCTCCAGCTGGGCCACATCCAGCAGATAGTCGTCGACCACCTGAGCGAAGAAGCCGTCCCCGGCATCGAGCTCCAGGAGCGTTTCGATCTTGCGCCCATCGAGCACGCCCTTGCCCATCGTCGTCGCCGGTGGCGGCGGCGGCTCCGGCGCCACGTCGATCGGCGAGCGCCCGGCCGCGCGCGCCAGGGCCGCACGTTCGGCCGCCTCGGGAAGCGGCACGACCGTCGCCGCCGACGTGTCAGGCGAAGCGGTGCGTTCCGTAAACCGCGTTCGCCCCCCGGCCAGCCTGTCGATGGTGGCGAGCATCTGCTGCGTGTCGATCGGCTTGGTGAGGTAGGCGGAGAAGCCGAGCGTCATGGCCTCGTCGCGCGTTTCGGCCGTCGCGTCGGCGGTGAGCGCCAGGATCGGTGGCAGCTCCGAGATCGGCAGGATGAAGCGCAGCATCTTGAGCGTGTTGAAGCCGCTCATGCCCGGCATGTTGAGGTCGAGCAGGACGACATCGAAGGCGCTCGTCTCCATGAGCTCGACGCATTCCTCGCCGCTGTCGGCAAGGGTCACCGCGTGGCCTGCGTGCTCGAGGATCTTGCCGATCACGTGCTGGTTGGTCCGATTGTCCTCCACGAGCAGCACGCTCGAGGGTGCCTGTGCCCGGAGACTGTCGCGTCCGGCCGCACCCGGGAGCTGATCGTCGCCGACGAGCGCCGCGCGCAAGGCCCGTGCCAGCCCCGCCTCGCCGTCCGCCTCGGCCAGATCGGCCAGGCTGGCCACCAGATGCTCGCGCCGACGCCCCAGCAGCGTCACGATGTCGACCGGCTCGCTCGGGCGGCGGAGGTCGAGCGATTCGACCAGCGCCTCGACGTCGACGGGTGGGTCGGCATCGACCACGAGAATGGCGGCCCGGGCACCGCCCGACACGGCCTGGTCGAGCGCGCCCGCGACGTCGGGCTCGGCGATGGCCGAGAGGCCCAGCCGCTCGAGGCGCGGCATCGCCCTGTCGGTCGCGGCATCGCCGCCCAGCACCACCACCGCCCGTCGGCCCGGCTCGGCCCTCGGCATGGACGCCTCGGCGTCGCTGGCCGCCGGGTCGCGGCGCAGGGCGAGCTCGACCCAGAAGCTCGATCCATGGCCGGGCGCGCTGACGACGCCGATCGTGCCCTGCATCAGCTCGGTCAGCTCCTTGGCGATGGCGAGGCCGAGCCCGGTTCCACCGAAGCGCCGGGCGGTATCGCCCTCGGCCTGGCCAAAGCTCTGGAAGATCCTCTGCTGCGCCTCGGCGGCGATGCCGATGCCGGTGTCGTGCACCTCGAAGCGCAGGCGTGGGCGATCCGCCTCGCCGCCGAGCAGGCGGACGTCGAGCAGCACGCCGCCTTCGGTCGTGAACTTGATCGCGTTGGCGGTGAGATTGACGAGGATCTGATGCAGGGGCCCGCGACCGCCGATCAGCGCCGGCGGGATCCGCGGGTCGAGGCGAAGGCGCAGATAGAGCCCCTTGGACTGGGCCTCGTGAAACAGCATCCGGCGCAGCGCCGCGAGCTGCCGATGCAGGTCGAAGGGCTCCTCGTCGATGACGAAGCGCCCGGCCTCGATCTTGGCGATGTCGAGCACGTCGTTGATCAGGGCGAGGAGGCTGTGGGCGGCGCTTCGCGTGGTCCCCACCATGTCGCGCTGCTCGACGTCGAGCGGCGTCGTGCGCAAAAGGTCGGTCATGCCGATGACCGCGTTCAACGGCGTGCGGAACTCGTGGCTCATCGTCGCGAGGAAGCGGCTCTTCGCCCGGCTCGCGTCCTCGGCCTTGTGCACCGCACCCTCGAGCTTGCCGAGTAGGACCGCGAAATAGCCGGGCAGCACGACCAGGGAAAGCACGAGGCCGACATCGAGCACGGCAAGGCCGCGCCAGGCGGGCGACAGGCCGATCACCAGGATGAACAGCACCGTGCTCAGGACCGCGGAGACCGCGAGGTAGAGACGGCCGTAGCGAAAGCCGTGCCCGAGTATCGACCAGAGCAGCAGCGGGAAGAACAGCATGGCCGCCTCGCCACCGGCGAGCATGGCGCCATTGACGCCGATGGCGTCGGTGGCGATGCCGCAGAGACGCCGGCCCGGGCTGCGGCGGGGGCGGGCGAGCAGGTGGACGAGCAGGCCGAGCGAGGCGGTCGCCGCGAAGCCGTAGATCAGGGCGCTGTCGCGGATGATCCGGGCCGCGTTCTCGCCCGCGTGATCGACGGACAGGATATAGAGGAACATCGCCGTGGTGATGACGATGCGGATCACGATCTGCTCGTGCTCGCTGTCGGCCCGGCCGGCGAGCCGGCGATGCAGCCGGCTCCAGGCGTTGCGCAGCTCGTCGCCCAGACTCATGCCTCGCTCATCCGCGGCAGATCGGCGGCCACCTCGGCCTCACCATGGCCGCGACTAGGGACGGCCATGCAGCGGCAGGGCTCGCCCCGATTGGATCGCGCTGTCCACCGTCACGAGCACGCGGGCGCGCCACGCGTCAATGGATGCCGGCCAACGAATCGGCGACCTCGCCGTCGATGGCGACATTGAGCTGGCGCAGCGCCAGACGGCGCTCGAATTCGGCGACGCTCAGCGCCGGACAGATGAAGTCGCCCTGCACCTCGTCGCAGCCGAGCCGTCGGAGCCGACGGTGCTGGCCTTCCGTCTCGACGCCCTCGCCGATGACCCTGAGGCCCAGGCTGTGGCCGAGATTGACGATGGCCCGGACGATCACCTCGTCCGACGAGCCCTTCTCGAGATTCTGCACGAAGCTCTGGTCGATCTTCAGTCGCTGCACCGGCAGGCGCTTGACGTAGGACAGGGACGAGTAGCCGGTGCCGAAGTCGTCGATCGAGAGCGTCACCCCGAGCTCGTTGAGATACTTGAGCGAGGCGGTGGCGGTCTGGCTGTTCTCGATCACCGCGTTCTCGGTCAGCTCGATGTCGAGCATCGACGGCGTCACCCCGGTCTCCTTGAGGATCCGCTCGATCATCAGCTCGACCCCGCGCTCGCGAAACTGGACCGGCGAGAGATTGACCGAAAGCTGCATGCCGAGCAGCCCCTTGTCGCACCACGCGCGGTGCTGCAGGCAGGCGGTTCTCAAGACCCAGGCGGTCAGCGGGGCGATCAGCCCGATATCCTCGGCGAGGCCGATGAACTCGCCCGGCCGGACGATGCCGCGATGCGGGTGGTTCCAGCGAACCAGCGCCTCCATGCCGACGATGCGGCCGCTCGCGAGATCGATCTGCGGCTGGTAGTAGACGAGGAACTGCTCGCCGGCGAGCGCCTGGCGGAGCTCGCGCTCGAGCGTCACCGCACGGCGCGCCGCGAGGTTCATCTCGGCGGCGAAGAACCGGTAGGCATCGCGGCCGGACGCCTTCGCCCGGTACATCGCGAGATCGGCGTTCTTGAGCAGGGCGCCGACCGTCTTGCCGTCCGCCGGGAAAAGCGTGATGCCGACGCTGGCGCTGACGTGGACCTCCTCCTTCTCGATGACGAAAGGCTCGGCGAAGGCATCCCCCAAACGCCGGGCGAGCTCGGCCGAATCGTCCGGGCGCTTGAGCGCCGGCTGCAGGATGGCGAACTCGTCGGAGCGCAGCCTCGCGATGCAGTCGGTCTCGCGCAGGCGGCCCGCCAGGCGGCCGGCGACCGCGCGCATCAGCCGGTCGCCGAAGCTCTGGCCGAAGGCCTCGTTGATGGTCTTGAAGCGGTCCATGTCGAGGACGAGGATCGCCAGCGTCTCGTCCTGCCGGCGCGCCCGGGCCAGCTCCTGCTCGGCGCGCTCCTCGAACGCCGAGGCCGAGATCAGCCCGGTGAGCTGATCGGTGCGGACACCGAGGTCGGTGACGTTGCGGTCGAGCCGCAGCTCGCTCACGTCGAGGGCGAAGGTGATCACCCCGTCGACCTCGCCGGCCTCGTCGAGCACGGGCGCCTTGACGCTGACCAGATCGCGCTCGCGGTCACCGGTGATCACCACCTCCTGGCGCGGCGAGCCGAGCGGCTTGCCGGTCTCGAGGACCTTCTCGTCGAGCACCGCGTGACGGGTCGCATAGGCTTCGCCGAACGCCTCGATCAGGCTCTTGCCGATCAGCTCGTCACGTCGGGCCGCGAACAGCTCCTCGTGCGCGGCATTGACCATGGCGAGGCGGCCGAACCGGTCGACGGCGGAGATCGCGAGCGGCACGCGGTCGAGAAAGGCCTGCAGGCGAGCCGCCGGGTTGTCGAAAGCCGGCCCCTGCTGCTCCTGCAACGCCTGCTCGAGGTCGGCGGCGCGGCGTGCCAGCATCTTCTGCTGGCGGCGCATGGTCAGGAGGTTGCGGGCGCGCGCCCTGAACTCGAGATGATCGACCGGACTCAAGAGAAAATCGGTGGCGCCGGCGTCGAGCGCCCTATAGCAGAAGTCGCGATCCTCGTAGACGGTGACGACGACGATCGGTACATCGGCGAAAGCGCGTTGCTCGCGGAGCGTCTCGATGAACGTGGCGCCGTCCATTTCCGGCATGTTGTAGTCGGTGATGATGAGGTCTGGCGGGTTGGCGGCCTGCAGCCTCGTCAGCGCTTCGACGGGACTGGCGAACGACTGGACCTGCAGGCCTTCCTCGACCGACAGGGCAAGCCGCGTAAGTATGTTGCGGTTCGTTACCCGGTCGTCGATGACGACAACTTTTGCCATGGATTATCGCATGTCGCTTATCGCCGGTCACCTGGGACGACGCCGGATCCGCCCGATCCGAGGACCAATCCTCGCCACCGCCAGACTAGGCAAGGTCGGTCGGCGCAGCAAGTTTTAGGTGAACACAAATCAAGATCAATCAACTTCTGCGGTTCTCCTGTGCCATCATCGCCGCTATCGGATGGCGAATGGGCAAGCAGTCTAGACGAACCGGGCACCTTCGGCTCTGCTCCTCTTGCCTTGCATGCCGTACGCCGGGGCCCGCATGAGAACCCTCGACGGCATCTTCGCGGTTCTGGCGCTGCCCTGGCTGCCCTGGCTCTTGGCCGCCGGCATCGTGCTCCTGGCCGTCGTGCTCTGGCAGGGCTTTCGCCTGCGGCTGCTTCCCCTGCGCCGGGCGCTCGCCCGCGCGATCGAGCTGCTCGATCGCGGCGAGGGGGCGGTCGCGTTCCGGCAACGCTTTCCCTCGGTGTTCGAGGGGCTGGCGCAGGATCCCGTGCTGGGCGAGGCCTGGCGCTCCTACGCCGCGACCCTGACGCCGGTGCCCGGCAACGAGCAGACGTTCGGCTCGGCTCGTCCGCCGCACAGCGTCTTCGACGACACGCTGTTCGCCCGGGTCGGAATCAACCTTCGCTTCTACCAGGCCGTGCCGAATATCCTGGTCGGCCTCGGGCTGCTCTTCACCTTTCTCGGGCTTGTCGCAGCACTGCATTTCGCCAGCAGCGGCGTCACCGCCGCCGACATTCGCGAGGCTCAGGCGGCGCTGCGCGAGCTCCTGTCCGCCGCGACCTTCAAGTTCGTGACCTCGATCGCCGGACTTGCCGCCTCGATCGCCTTCTCCTGGCGCGAGAAGATCCACCTGCACGAGGCCCAGGCCGAGATCGGCAGGTTCTGCCGACTGCTCGAGGCACGTGTCGTGCCCTTGACCCCGGAGGCGCTGCTCGCCGACCAGGTCAGGGAGACGCAGCAGATCGGCCGTCTTTTGGCCCGCATGGGGCGGTCGCTGATCATCCGCGCACCGGAGGGGATCGAGGACCGGCTGGCGGAAGAGCTGACGCTCGCGACCCGCCCGCTGAAGGCGGCGCTGGAACGCGTGGCGCGGCGCTTCGAGACCCTGGACGAGCGCGTCGCGAACGAGCTGGTGGCCGCGAGCAGCGCGATCGGCGACCTCGCCGCTCGGGCGGGACGCCGCGGCGACACGCCGCCGGTGCCGGAACCGTCTTCGAGCACGCCGCCGAGCGTGGACAGGCCCGCTCCCCAACCGTTTGATTTCCAGCCGCCCGCCTTCCAGCCGCCCGCTTTCCAGCCGGACGAGTCGATCCGAGCATCGGCAAGAGGCGCGCGCTCGCCGGCGCTGCGCCAGCTGCTGCATCGCCTCGACCAGGCGGCCGTCGCGGTGCAGGATGGCCTCGACCGGTTTCGGGGTCGGCCGCCGCTCGACCGGGCAGCGATCGGGGCCGTCCTGCTGACAACGCACGATCGCGTGCGCGAGGCCCGGCACACGCTGCACAGCGTGGCGGACGCCATCCTCGGCGAGATTCCCGATCCGACCGCGGCGGCCGCGGCGGAAGCCCTCCTCGGCGACATCGACGCGGGTTTGAAGGAGTCCCGCCAAGCGTTGCAGGAGGCGGTCGAAGGGCTGGATGCCGGCCGGCGGGCGGGTGGCTGAGACGTGAACCAGGCCGGCTGGACGCATGGCTGGGGCAGCGCCGCCAGAAAGGGCGGACGGCCCGCCGAGGACGAGAGCTATTTCGTCTCGGTGAGCGACCTGATGGTCGGCTTGCTCTTCGTGTTCATCATCATCCTGATGGCCTTTGCGCTCAACTTCCGCAGCGCGGAGGACGCGGCGAAGGCGACGCTCGAATCCCTGACCGCCGAGCGCAACGCCCTGGAGCTGGAGCGCGATGCGCTCGAGAGCGATCGGGCCGCCCTGGCGCTTGAGCGCGACCGCCTGCTCGTCGAGCGCGATCGCCTGGCCGGCATCACCGGGCAACTTCTGGCACGGGACGCGCTGCGCGCCGAGCTCTTGACCCTCATCCGCGAGGCCCTGGCGGCGCGCGGCCTGGAAGTCGAGATCGATGTCGAGAAGGGCATCCTACGCCTGCCGGAATCCCTGCTTTTCGCCACGAACGAGGCCGAGCTGAGCGAGACGGGCCGGGCCGCGATCGGCGTGCTGGCCGAGGTCCTGTGGCGCTATCTGCCCTGCTACACCGCGCTGGCGGGGACCGACGGCTGCCCGACGGGTGTGCACGACGTGCTCGAGACCGTGCTGATCGAGGGCCACACCGACGATCGGCCGATCCGCAGCGGGCCCTACCCGGACAACTGGGCCCTGTCGGCCGCCCGCAGCCGCTCGACCTACCGTGCCCTGATCGAGGCGGAGCCGCGGCTCGACGATCTGCGCAACGGCGGCTCGGCGGCGCTGCTCGGGGTCAGCGGCTACGAGGCGCGCCGGCCCGTCGCGGAAGGTGCTACCGAAGAGGCGAGGCGGGTGAACCGGCGCATCGATCTGCGCTTTCTCGGCCGGGGCCCCGACGCCGCGGCGCTGGCCGACCTCTTGGCCACGCTCGAAGCCAGCCTCTCCCCGCCCGACGGCCCACCCGCCGGCGCCGCGCCCCGATGAGCGATCCGCCGAGCCGTTGGAGCAGCGACGACGGGAAGGGACTGTCCTTGCGAACAGCCCCCCCAGGGTCCCATCTCGTCAATCGAGCACGTCGGCCATCGGCAGTTTTGCTCATCCGATGACTGAACGCCCCGATGTATTGCCAAAAAGTTGAAAACTGGTCAAGATAATTTCGCAATGATTGAAATCGATTCGATTCCCCTTCGCCCGGCTCGTCCCGGGACCGCGGCATGAGCGGCCTCGTCTATGCGGCCGGCCGGCCGTGGCCTCAGCTCCTGCGCAGCGTTCTGGACCAGCTCGACGACGAGGCAGCACCGGCCGCTCTCGGCCTCGTCTTCCTCGCCGACCCGACGACCGAGATGGCCGATGTCATGCTCGATGGGCTGCGTCAGCGGACCGGCATCCAGACCTGGCTCGGGGCGGCCAGCACCGCCGTCTTCGCGGGCGGCCGCGAGCTGCGAGGCGAGGGTGCCATCGCGGCGCTGCCGCTGCCGCTCGAGGGTGTCGCCCTGCATCCTTTCGATGGCTCGCCGCCGGCCAGGGCCGAGGAAGCGAGCTGTGGCATCGTGCACGTGCCCGACGCAGCGGACGCGGAGGCGAAGGTCGCGGCTCTCGCTGCGGGCACGGCCGCGGTGCTCGCCGGCGCGCAGGGGGCATCCAGCTTCGATCACGCGCAGATCGCAGGGGCGCCATCGGCTGGTGCCGCAACCGGCGTGCTGATCTCCGGCAATGTCGTGATGGTGGCCGGCGTCACCCACGGTTGCCGGCCGCTCGGTCCGACCCATCGGGTCACCGGTGGCGCCGGCGCCACGCTCACGGCCCTCGACGGGCGACCGGCCACGGCCTGGCTCGCCGAGGAAGCGGGGGATCTGGTGCTGCGCGATCAGCGGCAGCTGCGTCGGCAGCTCCTGCTGGCCCGGATGCCGATGGAGGCGGCGGTCGACCACGATTCGCTCGCCTCCGCGGAAGCGCTCTTCGGTGTCGTTCATGCCGATCCACTGCGTGGCGCGCTCGAGCTCTCGGGCATCGGGATCGGTGGCGGCGGCCTGCCCGGCCGGGTGCGGCTCTTCCGCCGGGATCCGGCGAAAGCACTCGACGATCTCCAGGCGCTGGCGGCGAATCTCCTGCGAAGGCTGGGCGGACGGCCGCCAAAGGCGGCGCTCTTCTACAGCTCGATCGAGCGTGGCGTCGGCTTCTTCGGTCCGGGCGTCGACGAGGCGACGGTCCTCGGCCGCGTGCTCGGTGCCGTGCCGGTGATCGGCATGCGAAGCGCTGCCGAGGTCGCCGGCTCGAAGCTCACGCGCTACGCCGCGGCCCTGGCGCTGATCGCCTGATGGCGGCTGGCAAGGACTGTTCGAGGGAGGCGGCGATGCGGCGTGATTTCCCCGACCGGCCGATCGTGGGGGTCGGCGTCGTGGTCTGGCGGGACGATCGGGTTCTCCTGATCCGCCGCGGCAAGCCGCCGCGCGCCGGCCAGTGGTCGCTGCCCGGGGGTGCCCAGGAGCTGGGCGAGACGGTGGCGGAGACGGCGCATCGCGAGGTCCGGGAGGAGACCGGCTTGGAGCTCGCGCGCCTCGACTTCCTGACGGTTGTGGATCTGGTGGAGCGCACGCCCGACGGCGACCGGGTGCTCTACCACTACACCCTGATCGACTTCACCGCGGAGGCGGCACCCGGGGCGACGATCGCCGGCGACGACGCCGCGGCTGTCGGCTGGTTCGACGTGGACGAGATCGAGGGGCTGGGCCTCTGGGCCGAGACCATCCGCATCATCCGCCTCGCGGCGAAGCACCGCTCCTGAGCCGCGACGGCACCGGGCGCCGCCGCTGCTCGGGCGCCTACGAGCTTTCGGCGCGGTCGCCCGAGGCCAGCACGCGCGCCAGGTTGCAGATCGCGTCCTGGTGCTTGCGGTTGCCGATCGCGGCGAAGTTGCGGGCGAGCTCGAGCAGCATGCGCTGCTGCGGCATCATCTCCGTCGATTTCGGCCGGCTCTGCTTGTCCGGGTCGAGATCGTCGAAGAAATAGCCGATGTCGACGCCCAGCGCCTGGGCGATCTGATAGAGCCGGCCGGCCGAGATGCGGTTGATGCCGGTCTCGTACTTGTGGGCCTGCTGATAGGTGACGCCGATCAGCTCGGCCATCTGCTGCTGGGTGAGGCCCAGCATGATGCGGCGCTGGCGGATGCGGAGGCTGACATAGTGATCGACATCGAGCGCACGGCTGCGCCCGCCAACGCCCTTTCCGACGGCCTTCGTGGCGACCTGGTTCATTCCGAGACGACCCCTGCTGCGGCGCACGCCGGGGTTGTGTGATCTTCCCGCCGCTCGCCAACTGAACCTGATTTAGTTAAAATACCGGCGATATTTTAAACTTCCAGATAAAACGCGAATTTCTCATCAACCTGATGGGCCTGCCTCTTGGTTGCGCGGCGACAGGGCTTCAACCTCCAGGTGGCCGAGCACCAGCCGTGCCGCAACCGGCCGCAAGGGCCCCAGGGACGGCGCATTATACGCGTCCAGCACGTAGTTCCCGCTGTCGGCGGACGGCGCCAGGCGGCGCAGGAACTGGCGGCCGTCGTCGAGCTCGGCGAGGACATGGCGCCCGACCAGGGGCTCGAGCGCGCTCGTCGCCAGCCGGGCGACCAGCACCGTCTGGCCGGGCCGGAAGACCGGCAGCATGGCGTCGTCCTCGAGCGTCAGCGCCGCCAGCCGGTCGTCCGCCAGCGCCAGCGGGCCAGCGCGGGTGGGGCCCAGGAGCTGCCCGGCCGCGCCGAGCCGGCCGAGCTGCGGCAGGCTGCTGCGATACGGCATGCGCCCGAACTGCAGGTATTCCGGGCTGGTCTCGAGCGCCGCCGCGAGCTTCTCGACGACATCGCGCCCCGGCATGTACTCGTCGCGCTCATAGGGGCCGATCGCGGTCTGGTGCCGGCCGATGCGGCGCGCGAGCTCGGCCTGGGACAATTCCAGCCCGACGCGCAGGGACCGGAGCCGTTGGCCGAAGCTGCGCAGCTCACTCGACTGCATGACAGTTTCTCGCATCTGGCGTGATGAGAGACACGCTCATAGCGGCCAATAGAAAATTGCGACAGGATTTTGTATCCATCTCATGGCACCAGGACGAGCTCGGAGCGGATCTCGGCCGCCGGGCGCACGGCCCGCAGCGCATGGAGCTCGCCCGCGCGCCAGGGCTCGGTCTGGTCGCTGAAATGCGGCGACAGGGGATGGCCGGACTGCCCGGTCGGCAGGATGGCATGCAGCGTTCCGGCCTCGGCGAGATCGGCGACCAGGCGCAGGCTCGGCGCCGCGACGGTCTCATAGGGTGCGTCGGCGGCGTAGCGGGCGACATTGACGCTGCCGGCATCGCCGCCGCCATCGGTGACGATGGAGAACAGCCGGCCGAGGCCGGGCACGCCGTCGAACGGGCGGTGCGCCATGCGCGCCCGGCTGGCCGTGCCCCAGCGCCAGCCTTGCCAGCCCCGGCCGAAGGCCGCCCGCAGCTCGTCCAGGGCGCTCTTCAGGGCGGCAGCGGCCATGTCGGCGCAGGTTTCGGCCCGATCGGGCGTGCCCGTATCGTCGCACCAGCCGGGCGCCTGCCCGAGAATGTGCCGCATGGCCTGGGACCGGATGCCCTGGAACGCGGCGAAGCCTTGGCCGAGCTCGTCCGCCAGGACATGGCGGACCAGGGACCGGTACCAGGCCTCAAACACCAGCGGCTCCGGCCGATCCGGGCTGGCCACCGCGTCCCATGCCGCCATCGTGGCGAGGATTTCGGCGGCCTCGTCGTCGGCTGGTGGCACATTCAGCAGATACGGCAGGAAGTCGCTCGCCAGGGTCGAGAGGCGATCGTCCTGCAGCCGGCGCATGGCGTCGACGTCGAGGGGTGCTTCGGCCTCGAGCGCGGCCTCCAGCAGGTCGACGATGCGCCGGGCGCGCAGATCGTCGTTCCAGTCGGCGGTGATGAGGTGCGGATAGCCGTCGTCGACCAGCCGGTTGTTGGCGTTCTGCAGAAAGCCGGCCGTTTCAGCGCTGGTCGTTCGCGGATTCTCGCTCGCCGGCAGCAGGCCCAGCCAGTCGTGGCTGCCGTCCCAGCCGGGGGCCGGCAGGCTGCCGTCGCCGGCGCGGCGAAGCGGCAGCCGGCCGGCCATGGCCATGCCGATCCGCCCGTCGCGGTCGGCGTAGAAGGCGTTCTGGGTCGGGCTGTGGAAGAGCGCGATGGCGGCAATGAAGTCGTCCCAGCCGGTCGCCCGGGCGAGCCCGATCCCGGCCTCGATCGTGCGGTCCTCGGGCATCAGCGCCGTCCAGGCGAGGGCCAGCACGCGATTCTGCCCCGCGACCCTGGCGGCCCTCGGCAGGATGTCCGAGAGCACCGGCCCGTGCCGCGTTTCGCGCACGCCGAGCACCAGGGGCTCGCCGCCCCGCACCTCGATCACCTCGTCGCGGCGGGTGAAGGGCAGGCTGCCGTCCGGCGTCAGGTAGCGGTCGGGATCGGCCGGATCGAGCCGCTCGACGAAGAGGTCGTCGGTGTCGCCGGCCGTGTTGGTGAAGCCCCAGGCGATCCGCTCGCTGCGGCCGATGACGACGACCGGCAAGGCCGGCAGGGTGGCGCCCATGACGGTGCCCTCTGGCGTTTGCATGGCCGCCAGATACCAGGGCGCTGGCGTGACGAGGCCGAGATGCGGGTCGTTGGCGAGGAGGGCTGCCCCGCTCGCCGTGTGCGCGCCGGCCACGGCCCAGATGTTGGAGCCGAGCCCGGACGGGTCGGCGAGCGGCAGGGCTTCCACGAGGGCCCGGGCGAGCCCGGCCGTCCCGCTCGCGGCCTGCGCGTCGGTTGGCGGACTGGCGGTCGGGAAGTGGGCCGCCGACCGCCAGGGGCCGGCCAGGGTCGTCACCTCGTCCGGCCGAGGGGGCGGCCAGAGATCGGCGAGCGCCCCGGGTGGAAGGCGTTCGAGCAGGCTGGCCCGGGTGAGCTCGCTCCGCCAGCTCGCCACGAGGTCGAGCGCCATCAGCTTGATCAGGACGAGGCTGTCGGCCGGCAGCCAGGGCTCCGGCCGATGGCCCAGGATCAGGAACTCGGGCGGCAGCGGGCCGGTGCGTGTCGCGAGGAAGGCGTTGACGCCCTGGGCATAGGCATCGAGCCGGTCCACCGCCTCGGCCGAGAGATGTGCGAGGCTCGCCTCGGCGGCCCGCTGGAGGCCGATGGTGCGCATGAACCGGTCGACCGGCACGCCGCGGCCGCCGATCACCTCGGCGAGCCGCCCGGCGCCGATCCGCCGGTTCATCTCCATCTGCCAGAGCCGATCCTGGGCATGGACGAAGCCGAGCGCCATGGCGGCGTCGCGTTCGCTGGCCGCCTCGATCAGCGGCACGCCCAGCGCATCCCGGGTGACCCGGACCGGTGCGGCGAGCCCGGCCAGACGCATCTCGCCCTCCACCACCGGCAGCGAGGCATAGGCCAGAAGGATCGCGAGGCCCGCCGCCCCCAGGCCCAGGCCGACGGCGATGGCCAAGAGCATGGCGAGCAGCCGGGCCATGCGGGCTCAGCCGAGGAGCTGGAGGTCGCGCAGGTGCCGCTCGAGCCCGGCGGCGCCGGCAAAGCGATGGGTGACGAAGCCGAGCCGGTCGGCGGTGCGGATATTGGCGGCCGAATCGTCGATGAACAGCACCGACGCGGCGGCGAGGCCGGTGTCCTCGAGCACGTGCTCGAAGATGTCGTCGTCGGGCTTGATCATGCGCAGCTCGCCCGAGACGTAGATATGGGCGAACCGACCGAGGAAGGCATAGGCCGGGTCGGGATGGACGAGCGCGAAGGTCTCGGCCGACCAGTTGGTGAGGGCGCGCAGCGGCGTTTCCCGGGCGGCGAGCGCCTCGAGCAGCGCCACGGTGCCCTCGATCGGGCCGCCGATCATCTCGAGCCAGCGCTGCTGGTAGGCCTCGATCAAGGGCCGCTTTTCGGGGTGCGCCGCCACCAGCTCCCCGACCGCTTCGGCGAACGGCCGGCCGCGGTCCAGCTCGAGGTTCCAGGCGGGCGTGCAGACGGTCGCGAGAAACGCCTCCATCGCCGCCTCGTCGTCGATCAGCTTGCGGTAGAGCCGGCGCGGGTCCCAGTCGATCAGCACGCCGCCGAGATCGAAGAGGACGAGGTCGGGGCGTGGGCGGGAATCCGGCATGGGCGGTCTCATTCTCTGCGGTGTCGGGTCATGGCGAGCATGGGGCGAGCCGCCCGGCCTCGCGGCGGCCGGAGCGGCGGGCCGGAGAATGCCCGCATGACGCCAGCCGGTCGAGCCCTTGGTGAGCTCAGCGGCGAGATGCGACCGGCAGAGGGGACGAAAGCAGGCGGGGAGGATGATCCTCCCCGCCGGCCCCTCCGTTACTTTTGCGCAGGGCATGGCCGAGGGGCGGAGGCCGGGTTGAAAGGGATGATGGCCCTGGGCGACATTGTCGTGGAAGAACGGGAGCTGCTGCCATGACCGCAAGCGACCTCGCCGACGCCTATCGCGCCTACATCGCCTGTCTCAACCGGCAGGACTGGTCGGCGCTCGGCCGGTTCGTTCATGCCGACGTGCGCCACAATGGCCGGCAGCTCGGCCTGCCGGGCTATCGCCGGATGCTGGAGAAGGACTTCGAGGAAATCCCCGACCTCCATTTCGAGATCCGGCTCCTCGTCGCCGACCCGCCCCATGTCGCGAGCCGGCTCGCCTTCGATTGCTCGCCCAGGGGAACGTTTTTGGGCCTTCCCGTCGACGGGCGGCGCGTCTCCTTCACCGAGAACGTCTTCTATGAATACCGGGACGGCCGGATCGCGCAGGTCTGGTCGGTGATCGACAAGCCGGCCATCGAGGCGCAGCTTCGGCAGGTCACGGACGAAGGGCCGAAGGGTTGACCCTCCATCGGCGCTATAGAGCTTCGGCATGGGTCGAAGCTGGGGTGCCGGTGGGAGAGTTGAAGAGACAAGCGACCCTCGCAGCCCGTGAAACGTGCGGCACCTAGTTTTTCTGGCTCACGGTCTTTCGGCGATTCATGTGATTATTTGCCTGATGGCATTCTCGAAATGGTCTGGCGGCGCTGCCAGGTCGATTGTCCGAAACCGGAAGCAATGACCTTGCAGATGGAACGCCTCATCAATTCTGTTTCCCACCTGGGGATGCAACAGCATGCCCTCCGTGGTCATGCTCGGTGGATCGCTGGCATTTTCCTGGGTTCGCAGATAAGCGTAGATTTGGTACAGATGCCCACTTTTCAGCATCTCTTCGCGGTAAGAAGAGCTGGTGAAGATATGGGTGAACTTCGTGTCGATGACGACTCGGCGGGCAAGACCCGGATGGGCAAGTTCAATGTCCGTCTGCATCCCCGGCAGGATGGCGTCAATGCCAGGGGTCGCGGATGTCAGCGGCCAGTCCAGCCGGCGGCCTTGACTGATCCGCCAGCCTGCGGGTTCGAGCTCGAGACGCAATGCATTGCCGATGGCACGTTCGAAGAGATGGCGAACGAGCCGCTCGCTGGCAGCCTGTTCATGCACCTGGTTGTCGCCCATGTCCTCGCTCGGGATCGCGACATCGAAGACCATCCGGGACAGTGTGGCCATGAGGCGATCGGCCGTCTCGTTTCGGCCGATCCGGTCGGTGGCCAGTTCGGCGCGGGAAGGCTGCGCGGCCATCACACCCATGCGCGAGAAGCCGGCCGCAAGAGCACGGCAACGGTGGCCGGTGTCGCGGTCGAGGACGCGGGCCGCAAGGTGAGCGAGTGCGGCCCGGACCAGTCGATTGCGGGGCGTATTCATGGTGTGGTCCTCGAACCGACAGGCCACGCGACCACGTTCCAGCAATTGAGTGGTCGTGGTCTCGAGTGCAGCCCGACAATCAGGATGAGACCAGCGCGACAATCTGGATGAGAGAGGT
>CAYMTA010000078.1:0-18259 GCA_964393275.1 uncultured Geminicoccaceae bacterium
GAAAGCCGCGATCAAACCCTCCGCCTGCTCACACCTGGTGAATAGATCAGGCTAGAGCCGCGGCAGCGTCACGCCGCGTTGGCCCTGATACTTGCCGGCCCGGTCGGCATAGGAGATGTCGGGCGGGCTGTCGCCCTTGAGGAAGAGGAACTGGCAAATGCCCTCGTTGGCGTAGACCCGGGCCGGAAGCGGCGTGGTGTTGGAGATCTCGAGGGTCACGTGGCCTTGCCATTCCGGCTCGAGCGGCGTCACGTTGACGATCATGCCGCAGCGCGCATAGGTCGACTTGCCGAGGCAGATGACGAGAATATCCCGCGGGATGCGAAAATACTCGATCGTCCGGGCGAGCGCGAAGCTGTTGGGCGGGATGGTGCAGGACGGCCCGTTGCGCTCGACGAAGCTGGCATCGGAGAAATTCTTCGGATCGACGATGGCGTTGTCGACATTGGTGAAAATCTTGAACTCCGGTGCGATGCGCGCATCGTAGCCATAGCTCGAGAGCCCGTAGCTGATCACGCCTGCGCGTTCCTGCCGGTCGAGGAACGGCTCGATCATGCCCGTGCTTTCGGCCATGCGGCGAATCCAGCTGTCGGGCATGATCGGCATCGGCGCTCGGTCCCCAAAAAAGCTCCAGCGCCATCGCGGCGCGTCGCCCGTTCTTAGAGCCCACGCCTCGCCGGCTCAACTGCCCTTGGTCGGGCCCTTCTGGTCCGCGCTGCCGCCGGACGTGGCGCCCTCGACCTCGCCACTCGCCGCGTCCGGTTGCGCCGGGCCCAGGCTCTCCCGTTCGCGCCGCTGCGCCTTGCGCTTGCGAAGATTGGCCCGGAGCGCCGCCGCGGCCTTGGTCTCGCGCGCCGCCCGCCGCTCGGCCCCGCCGGACGACACGCCCGGCCCCCGCTCGTCGCCATCCGCCATCGCCAGCCCTCCCGACCCAGGGATCGACCGGAGCAAGCGCCACCGCTTCGCTTGCGCACCCGCCGCCCGTGTGGCATCTACCACACCGCCGCCGGCCGACCCAGCCGGCAGCGGCTGCTCGTCAGCAAGCTGCTGTAGCTCAGTGGTAGAGCACTCCCTTGGTAAGGGAGAGGTCGTCAGTTCAATCCTGACCAGCAGCACCATTCTTTTGCACCCGACGTCGCTGGCGCCAGTCGAGATGCGCTGGCGTTGCTGCGCGGCATCGGCGCCCGCGGCTCGATCGCCACGGCTGGCCGGGTGTCGCCCCGACAAGGGGACTGCGGACCGAGACTGCCGCCCGTGCGTGGCCGGCCCTCGAGTCGCGAGCGAAGGTCCCGTCGACGAGGCTCAGACTCCCTCGACAAGGGCCTCGACTGCCGCCTTGTCCAGCCGCAACCGCTCGTATTGGTGCTGCAGGTACTGCATCGCATCGCTGCTGTAGCTGTCGTCCTTCGGCACATTGGGCTGCACGCTCCGGTTGGCGAGCTCGAGCGCCATGCGGATGGTGACGTAGTGCGGCGTCGGCACGCCGGCCTGGATGCACAAGGCGGCGAGGTGGCGGCGGTCGTCGTGGTAGGCGAGACGGCGGACCCGCGCCGGCTCGAGCTTCGCGTGCATGCCGAGCGCCAGCTCGAAGGCCGCGACATCGCCTTCGCGCAGGAGGCCCAGGATCGCGTCATGGTCGAGCGTGCCGGCCTCCAGCCGCTCGCGCAGATGGCGCTCGAGCTTGCGGTCGCCATGCTCCTTGGCGGTGAGGCCGATCGCGGTGCGTTCGCGGACCGCCTGCATCAGCGCCCGCGCCTCCTCGGGCGCCATCCGTCGGGTCTGGACCAGCTCCCACTCGATCCGGTCGCCAATGGCGCCCACGAGCTGCTCGACCAGCTCGAACGGCAGGGCCGGACGGCGGACCAGCCGGTCCTGCACCTCGGCGTCCTCGCGCCAGTCCGCCATCACCCGGCCCAGCGCCTTGGCCGAAAGCTGGGCGCCGGCATTGCCGACCAGCCGCGCCACGACCGGCTGGTGGCCGGAATCGACCAGGGCGTCGGCGAGCTTCTCGGAGATTCGCTCGCGTCCGGCAACGGCCAGCGCATACTGCATGGCATTGGTGCGGACGATCTCGACCAGCTCCTCGTCCCGCAGGAGGGGGCTCTGCTCGAGGATCGGGCGGGCCACCTCGATGCGGTCGCGGGCCAGCTGGCTCACGATTCTGGCCGGCAGCCGGTCGCTCGCGGCGACGGCCGCGGCGAGCGCGCGGCGCACCTGCGCCTCGACATCGCCGACCATGAGCCCGAGCAGGGCCGCCACCAGATCGCGCGGGCTCGACTCCACCAGCTCGTCGTAGCTGTCGCCGAACTTGCGCGCGATCAGGGCGCGATTGGCGGCCGACGGGTCCGCCTGCAAGGCCATCACATCCTGGCCTGTCAGCCTCTCCTTCGCCGCCGCGCCCTGTTGGATCATGGCCATGCGGCGCCGGCTGGCACCGCCGCCGAGCGCTGCCGCAGCCGTTTCCTGGGTCATCCCGTCCGCCACGCATCGCTGGTCATCGCCCTGGACTCCGCTCGCCAGACTCCACCCGCCAGGTTGAGCCGCCCCGACCGGACGGCTTGGCCGATGCGCGCATTCTAGCTATCCGGGGTTAATGAACCGTGTAGCATCAGCCTTCGACGCAGCCGAAAGCGCGCGGCCGCGGGTGACCTCCGACATCGCCCGGGGTGTCGTTCGCCTGCTGACCGATCTCGGCATGGCGGCCCTGCCCGAGCTGCCGCTGGCCAATGGGCGACGGGTCGACCTGATCGGCCTCGGTCGCGACGGCGGCATCCACGTGATCGAGATCAAGAGCTCGCGCGCCGACTTCATGACCGACCGCAAGTGGCCAGAATACCTCGAGTTCGCCGAGCATTTCTACTTCGCGGTCGCGGCCGGCTTCCCGCTCGACCTCCTGCCCGCCGAGGAGGGCCTGATCCTCGCCGACCGGTTCGGCGCCGAGCTCGTCCGCCCGGCCCGCTACCGGCCTCTCGCAGGTGCAAGGCGCAAGGCGCTCACGCTGCGCTTCGCCCGCGTCGCGGCCCAGCGCCTCGTCCTGCCGCTGCTCGCCCCGGACTCGGGCACGTCGCCTCAGGACGAGCCGGGACCGCCCTCGCCATAGAGCCATTCGTCGATCAAAAAGCGGGCGATGCTGTCGGCATTGGGCAGCCGGACGGGCCGCCTTTCCGGGTCGATCAGCTCCCGGCGGTGGAACCAGCGCGCCGCCTCGAGCTCGGCCGGATCGATGACCGGCGGGGCGAAAGGTGCCGCGGCGCGATAGCCGAGCATCAGGGATTGCGGGAAGGGCCAGGGCTGCGAGCTGCGGTAGCGGATGTCCTCCACCTCGAGACCGACCTCTTCCCTGATCTCGCGCACGACGGTCTGCTCCAGGCTCTCGCCCGCCTCGACGAAGCCGGCGAGGGTCGAGAACATGCCTTCCGGAAAATGCCGCGAGCGGCCGAGCAGGCAGTGCTCGCCGTGCGTGACGAGGCAGATCACCGCCGGATCGGTGCGCGGGAAGGTGTCGAAGCCACAGGCTTCGCAATGCCGCGCATGGCCGGCCTGGATGGTCGTCATCTCGGTGCCGCAGGCGCCACAGAAGCGGTTGCGCAGGCGCCAGTGCGCGAGCGCGCGGGCGAAGGCCAATAGCCCCGCCTCGACCGGGGGCAGCGCCTGCGCCACCTGCCGAAGCTCGACATAGGTGCCGTCCGCCAGCTCCTCGCCCTCGAGATCGACCGCGAAGACCGGCCGACCCTCGACGAGGCCGAGCAGCACCGGCGGCTCGGGGCGGAACGCGGAGAGAGCCGCTGCATCGACGTCGAGTGCACGTGGCCCGCCTTCGTCCTCGACCACCAGGGGCTTCAGCCCGTGCAGGACCAGAAACCGCGTCTCGGGCGCCCGAAGCGCCGCCTGCAGCCACGCCTTGTCGTCGCGCCGAAAGGCGGCGCGATCGTAGCCGATCGATGAATAGAGATGGGGTGGCGGGTTGGCCGGTCGCGGCAACTGCATGCCTCTGTGCTGGGAGACTTCCTTGGTGCCAAGCGTGCTTGTGCGCCATCGACGGGCCTTGCGCAACCGGTCGACAGGCTCGATATCTAGGCGCGGAAGGCTGGTCGCGGACGGTGCACTCGCCAACCCGGTCAGGTCCGGAAGGAAGCAGCCGTAACGAGCTTCGCATCGGGTCGCGCGCCAGCCTTCCACCCGCCCCACGTCCGCCCCCTCGTGCACCAGCGCCCGCGCGGGCCCGAAAGCGCCTCCTCGATGGATCTCCTCGCCGGCTCCGACCAACCGTACCGGGTCCTCGCCCGGACCTATCGGCCGCAAAAGCTGTCGGAGCTGATCGGCCAGGAGGCCCTGGTGCGCACGCTCACCAACGCCATGGAATCAGGGCGCATCGCCCACGCCTTCCTGCTCTCCGGCATTCGCGGCATCGGCAAGACGACGACGGCCAGGATCATCGCGCGTGGACTCAACTGCACCGGGCCGGACGGCCGAGGCGGCCCCACGCCCGAGCCCTGCGGCCAATGCGCCTCCTGCCGCTCGCTCATCGAGGAGCGGCCGCTCGACGTGATCGAGATGGACGCGGCGACCCGGACCGGCATCGACGACATCCGCGAGATCGTCGATGCCGTGCGGTACGCGCCGACCGCGTCCCGCTACAAGATCTACATCATCGACGAGATCCACATGCTCTCGGAGAAGGCCTTCAACGGCCTTTTGAAGACGCTGGAGGAGCCGCCGCCGCACGCCAAGTTCATCTTCGCCACGACCGAGGTCCGAAAGCTGCCGGTCACCGTGCTGTCGCGCTGCCAGCGCTTCGACCTCAAGCGCGTGGCGGCCCCCGTGCTCGAGGCGCATCTGGCGAGGATCGCCGAGGCCGAGGGGATCGACGCCGGGAGCGAGGCGCTCGGCCTCATCGCCCGCGCGGCCGAGGGCTCCGTGCGCGATGCCCTCTCGCTGCTCGACCAGGCGATAGTCCTGGGCCAGAGCAAGGTCGACGCCCCGACCGTGGCCGGGATGCTCGGCCTCGGCGACCGCCAGAAGCTGCTCGAGCTCTTCGAGCGGGTCATGGACGGCGACGCGGCCGCCGCTCTCGACCGGTTTCGCGAGCTCTTCGCGCTGGGCGCCGAGCCCCTGGCGGTGCTCGAGGACCTGCTCGAGATCGCGCATTGGCTGAGCTGCCTCGAGATCGACCGCGACGCCGCCTCGATCTTCGGCGGCACACCCGAAGCGGCAGCGGCCGGCCGCCACCTCGCCGGGCGGCTCGATCTCGCCGTGCTCGCCCGCGCCTGGCAGGTGCTGCTCAAGGGGCTGGACGAGGTGCGGACCGCACCCCATGCCGCGGCCGCCGCCGAGATGGTCCTCTTGCGCCTCGCCGCCATGGGCCACCTGCCGACCCCGGGCGAGCTCGCCCGTCGGCTCGACAGCGCCGGCCCGGCGGCAGCGGGTGCGGCGGACGCGGCACCCATCCCCGCCCGGCAGCGCTCGCCCTTGCCGGCGCCACCCTTGGCACGGGCGGCACCCCTGCAACCCTCGTCGCGGCAGCAGGTCCGCGGAAATCCAGGGCGGCCGGCGGCACCCGGCACCGGCCAGGCGACGCCCCGCGGCGACAGCGAGCCCAGGGACTTCGCCGATCTGGTGCGGCTGCTCAACCGGCATGGCGAACGGCTGCTCGCCGCCGCCCTGCACCAGGGTGCCCATCTGGTCTCCTTCCAGAAGGACCGTCTCGAGCTGCGCCTCGATCCGCATCTGCCGACCGACTTGATGGGCCGCCTGAGCGAGGCGCTTTTGCGGCTCACCGGCCGGCGCTGGCTGATCGCCCTCTCGCAGGGCGCTGGCGCCGCCAGCCTCGCCGACCAGGCGGCGGCGGAGCGCGAGCGGCTGATCCTGGAGCTCGGCCAGCACGCGAGCGTGCGCGAGGTCCTGGACGCATTTCCAGGGGCGCGGATCATCGATATACGCGAGCGGGCCCGCGCGGACGACCGGACGGTCGAGCCTGACGGGGACGATGATGACGGATACGGGCAGAGGGCGCCCGGGCGCGACGACGGCGCCGAGCCCGATGACGACCCCCTGAGCCACGACGACAGCCGAATGGAGCGTTGATGAAGAACATCCAGAACATGATGAAGCAGGCGCAGCAGCTTCAGACGAAGATGGCCGACATGCAGGCCAAGCTCGCCGAGGTCGAGATGACCGGCGAGGCCGGGGCCGGCATGGTCAGCGTCACCCTCAACGGCAAGGGCGAGATGCGCCGCGTCAAGATCGACAAGTCGCTGGTCGACCCCGAGGACGTCGAGACGCTCGAGGATCTGCTGGTCGCCGCCACCAACAACGCCAAGCAGCGGGTCGAGGAGCATGTCGCGGGCGAGATGAGCAAGGTCGCTGGCGGCCTGCCGCTGCCGCCCGGGATGAAGCTGCCGTTCTGACGAAGGCGGAGCGACGCGCATGGCCGCCGTCGACATCGAGCGGCTGATCCGGCTCCTCGCGCGCCTGCCGGGCCTCGGGCCCCGCTCGGCGCGGAAGGCCGGGCTCGCCATGCTCAAGCGGCCGGACGCCCTGCTCCGGCCGCTGCTCGACGCCCTCGGCACCTGCCTCGAGCGTGTGCGGGTCTGCGGCGCCTGCGGGAATCTCGACACCGAGGACCCCTGCAGCGTTTGCAGCGACCCGTCGCGCGATCCGCACCTCATCTGCGTCGTCCAGGAGGTCGAGGACCTCTGGGCCATGGAGCGGCTGGCCGGGTTTCGCGGCCGCTACCATGTGCTCGGCGGCACGCTCTCGGCGATCGAGGGCCGCAGCCCCGAGACGATCCGCGTCGCCGGGCTGCTCGAGCGAGTGGCGGCGGGCGGCATAACCGAGGTCGTGCTGGCGCTCGGTGCGACGGTCGACGGGCAGACCACGGCCCACTATCTGCACGAGCGGCTGCGCCCGTTCGCCTGCAGCGTGACGCGTCTGGGCCACGGGCTTCCGGTCGGCGGCGAGCTGAACTATCTGGACGAGGGCACGCTCGAAGCGGCCTTGCGCGCCCGCCAGAAGGTCGCCTGAGCCGCCTGCCACCCCTGCATTTCCGTTCCCATTCCGATTCAAGCGAGACCATGCCCAGCCTCGAGATCCTGCAGCCCCCTCACCCCATGCTCAAGACCGCGGCCGAGCCCGTCGCCGAGATCGACGGAGCGCTCGCCCGGCTCATGGACGACATGCTCTCCACCATGTACGCCGCCCCGGGCATCGGCCTCGCCGCCCCGCAGGTCGGCGTCTCGCGCCGGGTCGTGGTGATCGACCTGAGCGAGGCGAAGGACACCCCCGTCCGCCTGCTCAACCCGGCCCTCACCTGGCGCTCCGACACCTTCGACGTCGCCGAGGAGGGCTGCCTCAGCCTGCCCGGCCAGTTCGCCGACGTGAAGCGCCACACGGCCGTGGTGGCGAGCTATCTCGACCCCTCCGGCAAGGAGCGCACGCTGGAGGCCGAAGGCCTGCTCGCCCGCTGCCTGCAGCACGAGATCGACCATCTGGACGGCATCCTCTTCACCGACCACCTTTCGGCCCTGAAGCGCAACATGATCCTCCGCCGCCTGGTCAAGCAGCGCCGTGCCCGCGCCTGAAAGCCCGTTGCGCGTCCTTTTCATGGGCACCAGCGACTTCGCCGTGCCGGCGCTCGAGGCCCTCGCCGCCCTGCCGCACGAGCTGGTCGCCGTCTACACCCAGCCGCCACGGCCGGCCGGGCGCGGCCATCGCCCGCGGCCGACGGCGGTGCACGAGGCAGCCGAGGCGCTCGGCCTCGCGGTCCGCACCCCGGCCACGCTGAAGGACGAGGAGACCCAGGCGGAGCTCCTGGCGCTCCGCCCCGATCTCGTCCTCGTCGCCTCCTACGGCCTCCTCCTGCGGCGGCCTGTGCTGGACGCACCCGGGCTCGGCTGCTTCAACATCCATGCCTCCCTCCTGCCCCGCTGGCGCGGTGCTGCACCGATCCAGCGGGCGATCGAGGCCGGCGACGCCGTGACCGGCATCACCCTCTTTCGCATGGAGGAGGGGCTGGACACGGGACCGATGCTGGCGCGCGAGGCGCTTTCGATCGGGCCGCGCGAGACCGCGGCCGAGCTGCACGACCGCCTGGCCAGGCTCGGGGCCGCCATGCTGCCGGGCTTCATCGCCGATCTCGTGACCGGCCGGCTCGTCGAGGAGCGGCAGGACGAAAGCCTCGCCTGCTACGCGCGAAAGCTCGACAAGGCCGAGGCCCGCCTCGACTTCACGCAACCGGCCAAGGTGCTGGATCGGCGGATCCGGGCCTTCGACCCATGGCCCGGCACCTGGTGTCAGGCGGGCAAGGAGCGCCTCGCCGTGCTGGAAGCCCTGGCTGCCGAGGGGCAAGGCGACCCCGGCACAATCATTGCCGAACCGCTGACCGTCGCCTGCGGCGAAGGCGCCCTGGCGCTCCTGCGGGTGCGCCGCGAGGGGCGCAAGCCCATGACCGCTGCCGAGCTGCAGCGCGGCTTTCCGCTGCCGCCCGGCAGTCGGCTCGCCTGACCGATGTTCCGCTATCGGCTGGCGCTCGAGTTCGACGGCGGTGCCTTCTGCGGCTGGCAGGTGCAGGCCAACGGGCCGAGCGTGCAGGCGGCGCTGGAGGCGGCCGCCGACCGCATGGTGCGGCGTCTCGGCCCGGCGGTCGCCGCCGGGCGGACCGATGCCGGCGTGCATGCCCTGGCCCTGCCAGTCCATCTCGACCTCGAGCGCGAGATCCTGCCCGAGCGGCTGATGAGCGGGCTGAACCATCACCTCCGCCATTTGCCGGTCGTGGTGCTGCGGGCCAGCCTCGCGCCGGAGGGCTTCCACGCCCGGTTCAGCGCCACGGCGCGGCATTACAGCTATCGGATCCTGGCGCGGCGGGCGCCAGCCGCGCTCGAGCGCGGCCGGGTCTGGCATGTCGCCCGCGAGCTCGATGCGGAGCGGATGCAGGCGGCGGCGGAAACGCTGATCGGCCGTCACGACTTCACCAGCTTTCGCGACAGCGCCTGCCAGGCCGCCTCGCCCACCAGGACCCTGAGCCGGCTCTGGGTCAGGAAGCGCGGTCCCCTGATCGAGCTCGGCGCCTCCGCCCCCTCGTTTCTCCACCACCAGGTGCGCAATCTGGTCGGCACGCTGAAAGTGATCGGCGAGGGCAGCAGGCCGATCGCCTTCGCCCGGGCCGCCCTGGAAGCGCGGGAGCGCGCGGCTGCGGGTCCGACGGCGCCAGCCGAGGGCCTCTTCTTCGTCGCCGCCGATTACCCGGGCGTGGCCGGCCCGGGTCAGCCGAAGAACAGGCCGTAGAGCCAGCGGGTCAGGATCCACATGACCACGAGCTCGGCGGCGATGAAGCCCGCCGCTGTGCCGATCGTGGTGCCCAGTGCCACCTTGGCGATGAATGTCTTGTAGACCAGCACGGCCCCCATCATGAGCAGCATCATGAAGATCGCGAGGGTGGTCGACAGCAGGACGTCGACGGCCAGCGGCACGAGCATGATGGCCATCTGCACCACCGACGCCCAGTTGAGCGCCACGATGAGCGGCACGTAGCGCTGCTGCAGCCCGAAATAGCGGGTGAGAAAGACGGCGAGCACGGGCATCACCAGCCAGCCGAGGATGTAGACCACCCCCTCGCCGACCAGGATAGCGAGGAAGCCGCTCTCCCGGGCGGCTCGCATATGCTGGTCGGCGACCAGCAGCACATAGGCCGGCAGCACGTAGAGCGCCGCCCAGAACGAGCGCCAGAAGCCGTCCACCGTGCAGTCGAAGTGGTCCATGCCGCCGGGGTCGCCGCGGGCCAGCCGCCAGGCCCCCTCGACATAATGCCGGACTTCCGCGAAGGGCGGCATCATTGCCTGTAGTAGCGCTCGAGGAATTCGAGATAAATGGCTGTGAGCGCTTCGAGATCGGCGACCGCCACGCGTTCGTCGACCTGATGGATGGTGGCCCCCACCAAACCGAACTCGATCACCGGGCAGTGCTTGTGGATGAAGCGCGCATCGGAGGTGCCGCCCGTGGTGGAGAGCGCGGGCCGCCGGCCCGTCGCCGCCTCGACGCTGTCGCCGAGCAGGGCCGCCAGCTCGCCGGGCGGGCAGACGAAGGCTTCCGCACCCTCGCTGTAGACCGCTTCGACCTTTCCGCCCGCGGCCTCGATCGCGGCTTCGATCAGCGCCTTCAGGCTCGCCGGGCTCTGGCTGTCGTTGTAGCGGATATTGAGCACGGCGCGCGCCCGGCCGGGCACCACGTTGCTCGCCGGGTTGCCGATGTCGATGGTCGTTACCTGCAGGCTCGACGGCTCGAAATGCGCGGTCCCGGCATCCAGGGGCGCCGTGATCAGCCGCTCCAGCGCGCGCACCAGCCGATGGGCAGCGTTGTCGGCGCGATGCGGATAGCCGACATGGCCCTGCCTGCCTTTGGCCTCGAGCGTCACCGTGAGCGAGCCGCGCCTGCCGATCTTGGCCATGTCGCCGAGCTTCTCGACGCTGGTCGGCTCGCCGACCAGGCAGGCATCGAAGCGATGGCCGGCGGCTTCGGCCCAGCGCAGGAGCTCGACCGTGCCGTTGACGGCCGGGCCCTCCTCGTCCCCGGTGATCAGGAGGCTGAGCGCGCCCCTGGGCACCCCGTGCCGCTCGATGTAGCGGGCGGTTGCGGCGACGAAGCAGGCGATATTGCCCTTCATGTCGGCGGCACCCCGGCCGAGGAGCCAGCCATCCCTGATCTCGGCGCCGAACGGCTCGGCGGTCCAGGCCGCGATGTCGCCGGCCGGCACCACGTCGGTATGGCCGTTGAAGGCGAGATGCGGCGCGCCATCGCCGATTTGGGCGAAGAGATTGTCGATTGGCGGCCCGCCGCCGCCGGCGAGGCGGAGCTGCTCGACCCGAAAGCCGAGCCCTCGCAGCACGTTGGCGAGAAGACCTTGCGCGCCGGCATCGGCCGGGGTCACGCTCGGGCAGCGGACCAGGGCCCGGGTCAGCTCGACCGGATCGAGAGCCACCATCGGAGCCGCTCGCTCAATCGCGCAGGAGCTCGTTGATCGACGTCCGGCTGCGGGTCCGGGCATCCACCCGCTTGACGATCACGGCGCAATAGAGCCCCGGCCCCGGGCTGCCGTCGGGCAAGGGCTTGCCCGGCAGGGCGCCCGGAACGACCACCGAATAGGCCGGCACCCTCCCGGTGAAGATTTCGCCCGTGGCGCGATCGATGATCTTCGTGGAGGCACCCAGGTAGACACCCATCGAGAGCACCGAGCCGGTCTCGACCAGGACCCCCTCGGCGACCTCGGCTCGGGCACCGATGAAGCAGTCGTCCTCGATGATCACCGGGTTCGCCTGCAGGGGCTCGAGCACCCCGCCGATCCCCGCACCGCCCGAGATGTGGCAATTCCTGCCGATCTGGGCGCAGGAGCCGACGGTGGCCCAGGTGTCGATCATCGCCCCCTCGGCGACATGGGCACCGAGATTCACGAAGGAGGGCATGAGGACGACGCCGGGGGCGATATAGGCGGAATGCCGCACCACCGAGCCGGGCACGGCACGAAACCCGGCCGCCTTGAACTCCTCCTCGCCCCAGCCGGCGAACTTGGATGGCACCTTGTCCCACCAAGCGGCGTCGCCCGGCCCGCCCGGAATTCGCTGCATGTCGTTGAGCCGAAAGGAGAGCAGCACGGCCTTCTTCAGCCATTGGTGCACGGTCCAGCCATCCGCGCCCTTCTCGGCGACGCGCATGCGGCCGCCATCGAGTCCGGCGAGCGCCGCCTCGACGGCATCCCGGAGCTCGCCTCCGGTCGATCCATCGACCCTGGCACGATCCTCGAAACCCGCCTCGATCACCGCCTTGAGGCGTGCCGCATCCATCGGTCGCTTTCCCCGTCGCTGTTGAGCGGGCGTAACGTAGCCCTGGCCCTTGGCCTGTCAACCGAGCCACCTTGCCGCCGGGCTTCAAGGTTTCTACGGTCCGGCGAGGTTTCGCCTGGATGACCGCGACGCATGAGCCTGAGCCCTTCACCGATCGAGAATCTGCGAGCCGCCGTCGAGCCTTTGCTCGATGCCCAGAGCGTATTGACCGCGCCGAGCGAGATCGAGCGCTACGCGACCGATTTCTGGCACCTGTACAAGGGTGCCACCTCCCTCGTGCTGCGCCCCGGCTCGACCGAGGCCGTCGCCGCCATCGTCAAGGAAGCGGCCCGGCTCGGTGTGGCGCTCGTGCCGCAGTCCGGCAATACCGGCCTCGTCGCCGGCGGCATTCCGGACGCCTCCGGCCGCCAGGTGGTCCTGAGCCTCGAGCGGCTGAGCCGCATCCGCTCCGTCGATGCCGTGGGCGGCTCGCTCACCGCCGAGGCCGGCTGCATCCTGGCCGACGTCCAGGCCGCCGCCGACAGCACCGGCCGGCTCTTCCCGCTCTCCCTCGGGGCCGAGGGCACCTGCCGGATCGGCGGCAATCTCTCGACCAATGCCGGCGGCGTGAACGTGCTGCGCTACGGCATGACCCGCCAGCTCGTGCTCGGCCTGGAGGTGGTCCTCGCCGACGGCCGCATCTGGAATGGGCTTCGGGCGCTCAGAAAAGACAATACCGGCTACGACCTGAAGCAGCTCTTCATCGGCGCCGAGGGCAGCCTCGGCATCGTCACGGCGGCCGTGCTCCGCCTCTTCCCGAAGCCTCGTGAGCGGCGCACCGTCTGGCTCGGCATCGAAAGCCCGAAGGTGGCGCTCGAGCTCCTGAGCCTTTTCCAGGACCATCTGGGCGAGCTGATCTCGAGCTTCGAGCTGATCGCCGGGCTCGGCGTCGAGGCGGCGAACGATCATCTGCCGGGTGGCCGCCGGCCGCTCGCCGACCCGCACCCCTGGCACCTTCTGATCGAGGTCGCCTGGTCCCTGGAGAGCGGCCTCGACGGGCCGGTCGACCGGGCGCTCGAGGCTGCCTTCGAGACCGGCCTCGTCCGGGACGGCACGATCGCCCAGAACGAGGCGCAGCGGACGGCCATGTGGCTGATCCGCGAGGGCCAGAGCGAGGCCACGACCAGGATCGGCCATGTGCAGCGCAGCGACATCTCGGTCGCCATAGCCGACCTGCCGGGCCTGATCGCCCGCGCCGAGACGCATTTCAAGGAGCTCGCCCCGGACGTGCGGCTCTTTCCCTTCGGCCATGTCGGCGACGGCAATCTCCACTTCAATTTCCTGATTCCCAGGGATCGCGAAGGGGTCGCCGAGCTGCGAGCCCTGCTCAACGAGCACCTGATGGCGCTGGTTGCCGAGTTCGGCGGCTCGTTCAGCGCCGAGCATGGTATCGGCCGGCTCAAGCGGGGCGAGCTGGAGCGGTGCAAGGACCCGCTCGAGCTCGAGCTGATGCGCCGCCTCAAAGCCGCCCTCGACCCGGCCGGCATCCTCAACCCCGGTGTCATCATGGGCATGCCCGATGCGCCCGCCCCTGGAGAGATTTCCTGATGCGTCCCCATTTGCTCATGCTCGCCGGCCTCGTTCTTGTGGCCGCCTGCACCGGGCCGGCCTCCGGTCCGGCCACGCCCGAGCCCTTGCGCGCCCAGGTCACGACGCAGGACCCGGCGGCGGCCCGGGCGGCGCTCGAGACGCGCATGAAGGAGCTCGGCTTCACCCTCGATGACGACTGCGCAGCGTGCACGATCCGGGGCGAGATCGCGAGCGGTGCGCCCGCCGCGTGGTTCGTCTGCGACAAGGTCAGGGTCGAGGACGAAAGCGGCGATGCGAACCGCTCGCAACTGGTCGAGCCCGAGGACTACAAGGCCCTCACGACGATCCGCGTCACCTCGCTGGGCGCCCAGACCAGTGTCGACATGAAGACGCATTATGCCGGCATCTATCGCGACCGGTTCGACAACAAGCTCTTCGACCAGACCTGCATCGCCTCGGGCGAGCTCGAGAAGGCGGTGCTCGCCGCCCTGGCGCCCGCCGCCACGTCATGACGGGCTACCAAGCACCGCTGGGCGAGATCGGCTTCGTCCTGGAGCGGATCGCCGGGCTGCCAAGGGATTCCGCCTTCGACACGGGCGATCTCGAGGCCATTCTGGCCGAGGCCGGCCGCTTCGCCGAGAACGAGCTCGTGCCCCTGGGCGCGAGCGGCGACGCCGTGGGCGCAGTCCTCGAGGACGGCCGGGTGCGCACGGCACCGGGCTTCAAGGATGCCTATGAGCGCTTCGCCGCCAATGGCTGGATGGGTCTGACCTTCCCCGAGGAGCATGGCGGCCAGGACCTGCCCTGGACACTGAACACCGCCGTCGCCGAGATCTTCGCCGCCGCCGACATCACCTTCCAGCTCTGCCCGCTGCTGACCCAGGGGACCATCGAGGCCCTTCTGCGCCACGCCGACGCTGCCCGGAAGGCGCTCTGGCTGCCGCCGCTCATAGCAGGACGCTGGACCGGCGCCATGTGCCTGACCGAGCCGCAGGCGGGCTCCGATCTCGCCGCCATCCGCAGCAGCGCGGCGCCGGCCGATGACCCCGCGCTGGGCCCGCACCACCGCCTCAAGGGCCAGAAGATCTTCATCAGCTGGGCCGACCACGACCTGACGAGGGACCTCGTCCACCTCGTCCTGGCGCGGCTGCCGCATGCGCCGGCGGGCAGCCGCGGCATCTCGCTCTTCCTCGTGCCGAAGCACCTGCCGGACGGCAGCCGCAACGACTGGCGCGTGCTCGAGCTCGAGCGGAAGCTCGGCCTCCATGCCTCGCCCACCTGCACCGTCGCCTATGGTGACGGGCCGGGTGCGGTAGGCCATCTGGTCGGCGCCCCGCATGGTGGGCTCGGCGCCATGTTCACGATGATGAACAACGCCCGGATCGCCGTCGGCGTGCAGGGCCTGGGCCTGGCCGAGCGCGCCTTCCAGGGGGCTCTCGCCTATGCGCGTGAGCGCATCCAGGGCCAGCGGAACGGCCGGCCGGCCGCCCTGGTCGAGCACCCCGACATCCGCCGCACGCTCCTCGCCATGCGCGCCCGCATCGCCGCCATGCGGGCGCTCTGCCTGACGACAGCGGCCGCGGTCGACCGGGCGGCCCGGCATCCCGACGCGGAGGAGCGGCGGCATGGCGAGCTTCGGGTGGCGCTGCTCACCCCCATCGTCAAGGCCTGGTGCACGGACGGTGCGGTCGCCGTCACCTCGGACGCCATCCAGGTGGCGGGCGGGGCCGGCTATCTCGAGGCGACCGGCCTCGCCCGGCTCTTCCGCGACGCCCGCGTCCTGCCGATCTACGAGGGCACCAACGGCATCCAGGCCCTGGACCTCGCCGGTCGCAAGCTCACCATCGAGGACGGCCGCCTGCCCTGGCAGCTCTTCGCCGAGCTGGAGTCGGCCGAGCTCGACGAGGCGCTCCGCCCGAGGCTGGCGCCCGCGCTGGATCGGCTGAAAGATGCGACCCGTCACCTGCAGGCGGCGCCGATGGAGCTTCGAGAAGCGGCAGCCACGCCCTATCTCGACCTTTTCGGCTGGGTCCTGGGCGCCCACTTCCTGGCGATCGGTGCCCGCGCGGCGAGCGACGACCCGCGCGGCCACGCCTGGCCCGGCCTCGCCGACTTCTATGTCGAGCGCCTGCTGCCGCCGGCCCTGGGCCTCGCCGACGCGGTGGCTTCATCGACTCCCTTGGACGCCGCCTGGCTCGCCGCCTAGGGGCGTCCCTTGAGCCGCGATGTCCAGTCCTCGACCTCGCCCCGCTCCAGGCGCCGTGCCGCCAGGGCGCGCCACGAGGCCGACAAGAGATCGAGCGCTGCAATGCCCTCGAGCGCAGCCCGATTCATCCGATCGACGTAGAACGTCCGCAAGAGCCGTGCGAGGGGCCAGTCCGGATGTGGCCGGTCCACCAGCGTGAGCGCGTCGCCCGCCTCGACCCGCCCCGGCTCGAGCACGCGGTAGTACCAGCCCGTCCGCCCGCTCGTCTGGACCCGTCGTGCCATGTCGGGCACGCCGAACCGGTGGTTGAGCTTCCAGCAGGGCTGGCGTGCCTGGCTCACCTGAAGGAGCGCCATGCCGATGCGCCAGGTGTCGCCCACGCACATATCCGCCTCGGTCAGCCCCCGCGTGGAGAGGTTCTCGCCGAAAGCGCCCGGCGCGTCGATGCAGGCAGGGGAAGCGGGCGCCAGGGCCTCCCGCCAGAAGGGATAATGATCGAGCGCGTAGTGGTGGACAGCCTTTTCCGGGCCACCGTGATGGCGAGGATCGCCCTGCTCGTCACCAGCCAGCCCGACCGGACCGATCTCGATCGGGCCCGAAAGCGGCCGCTTCGCGACGGCGCTTCGAACACCTTCCCGCCCGAACGGCACGGCCCGTCCGCTCAGCACCGCAATTGCGGTAACGGCCGCCATGGCCTCCTCCTCGTCATGGGCATATGTCCCGGCAACATGCAGCTCAGCCGACCGGCGGCTCGCGCAGCATCCGGGCACGCCTGAGATAGGTGACGACCAGCCAGCAGAGCACGGCCCAGCCGGCGCCCAGGGCCCAGCCGGCGAGCACGTCCGAGGGCCAGTGCACGCCGAGATAGAGGCGCGAGAGCCCGACCAGGATGGTGACGGCGACGGCGAGGCTTATGATGAAGAGCTTGACCCGGCGCTGCTCCTGGAAGCTCGCCAGAAGGCCACCCAGGGTGAGATAGACGGCGGCGGCCCCGCTCGAATGGCCGCTCGGGAAGCTCGCCGAGGTGACCCGCACGGCATGCGGCACGAGCTCCGGCCGCGGCCGCGCGAAGCCGAGCTTGAAGAGCTGGGTCCAGAGCGTGGCGCCGAGGACCGCGACCAGGATGAAAAGGGCCACGCGTGGCCGGTTAACCAGAACGAAATAAATCGTGGTCGCCGCCGTCACCAGGGTCAGGATGGTGTAGCCGCCGAGCGCGGTGATGTCGCGCATCACCAGAGGCAGCCACGCCGGCCCGATCGGCACGGTCGGATCGGCGGCCGAGCGCAGCCAGAGCAGGACAGCTTGGTCGATGGCCCTCGTATCGCCCTCGACCACCTCCTCGGCGAGCTCGATGAAGCCCCAGGCGAGAGCGCCCAGGACCAGCACCGCAAGCAGCGCCCGCAGCTCCAGAAGCGGCCGGAGCCACGCGATCGTGCGTCTCGGCCAGTCCTCAGTCACGGCGCCGGACACGCAGCTCGCGGCGGTCGAGATGGCGCTCGACCTCGTCGAGGTCGATGCCTTCGGCGGCGAGCCGGACGAGCGTGAAGTAGAGCAGGTCGGACGCCTCCCAGACGACCTCGTCACGGGACGCGGCCGCGTTCAGCTCGCCCGCCTCCTCGGTGATCTTGGCCGCGAGGCGCGCTCCATCCGCCATCAGCCGTGCCGTGTAGGAGCCTTCGGGCGCATCCGTCCGGCGCGCCAGCAGCCGGCGGTGCAGCCGGCCGAGCCCGGCATCCTCGCCGAAGCAGGTGCGTTTCGCGAGGTGGCAGAAGCCGACCCCCGTCTGGCGCACGGTGAAGCGCGCGGCATCGCGGTCGCAGTCCGCCGTCACCCGCAGGAGCTCCTGCACGTCGCCCGAGCTCTCGCCCTTGCGCCAGAGCCCGCGCCGCCTCGAATGATAGATGCCCCGCCGTTCGTCGACCGCGGCGGCGATGCTTTCCCTGCTCGAATAGACGAGGCCGAGGGCGACACCCCGCTCGTCGGTGACCACGGTCGGGATCAGCCCGTCCGGCCGGTCGCTCTTGAAGATGCCGGCCACCGCTTCGCCGAGGCCGAGCCTGCCCGAGTAGAGCGCCATGCCGACCTGCGCGTCGGCGCCTGTGGCATCGAGCTCGGCGATCTCGGCCGCCGTGGTGACGCCGCCGGCGATGATCACCCTGGCCGGTGCCGCCGCCTCGACGATAGTCCGTGCCAGCGCCATGTCGGTGCCGCCCATCCGCCCCTCGCGCTCGACGAAGGTGACGAGAAAGCCGTCGACGAGATGCTTCAGCTCGGCCACGCGCTCGAGAATGCCCCGCCCTGTGGCCTCCTTCCAGCCTTCGACCACCACCTCGCCGTCGCGCGCATCGAGAGCGGCGAGCAGCCGGTCCTTGGGCAATCGCGAGAGGATCTCCGGCTTGGCCATGGTGCCGAGGATGATCCGCCGCGCACCCGCATCGAGCCAGAAGAGCGCCGTCTCGACGTCGCGGATGCCGCCGCCGACATGGCAGTCGAAGCGGGCCACCAGCCGCTCGATCAAGTCCCTGTTCGAGCCCTCCTTCAAGGCGGCATCCAGATCGATGACGGCCAAGGGCCCCGCCACGGCGAAGCGCTCGGCGATCGGCAAGGGATCGCCCGCCTCGATCGCCATGGCCTCGCCGCCGACGAGCTGGAC
>CAYMTA010000079.1:0-18043 GCA_964393275.1 uncultured Geminicoccaceae bacterium
CCGGGCTGGAGCACGGCATCATCGTTCGCCCGCTCGCCGGCTGCATCGTCATGGCACCACCGCTCATCATCACCGAGGCCGAGATCGACGAGCTCGCCCACCGGCTCGAGGCGGCGCTCGACCAGGTCTTGGCCGACAAGAAGAAGGTTGCCGAAGCGGTCTGACGCAGCCCCGTCAGACGCGCGGGCGGCGGCTCGACCAGTCCGGCTGGTACTTGCGCATCTCGCTGGCGTCGTCGCGCTTGCGCAGCCCGCAATCGAGGTAGTCCTGGTGCATCCGGGCGAGGGCCGCCGGGTCGAGTTCGACGCCGAGGCCCGGGCCCTTCGGCAAGGCGAGCGAGCCGTCCCTGATCTCGAGCTTGCCGCCAGTGATCAGGTCGCTCTCCAGCCAGGGGTAGTGGGTGTCGCAGTCATAGGTGAGGTTGGGCGTGGCCGCCGCGAGGTGGGCCATGGCGGCGAGGCTGATGCCGAGATGCGAGTTGGAGTGCATCGAGAGGCCGAGGCCCCAAGTGGCGCAGATGCGGGCCAGCTCGCGGCTGGCGGCGAGGCCGCCCCAGTAGTGATGGTCGGAGAGCACGATTCGCACGGCATCCTGGGCGATGCCCGGCGGCAGGTGATCGAAGGCGACGACGCACATGTTGGTGGCGAGCGGCATCTCGGTCGCGGCCTGGATCACCGCCATGCCGGGAATGCCGAGCGTCGGGTCCTCGAGGTATTCGAGCAGGCCCTCCATTTGCGGCAGAAGCCGCAAGGTCGTGTGGACGTGCCAGGCGCCGTTCGGGTCGATCCGGAGCGGCGCATCCGGGAAGGCGCCGCGCAGCGCCCGGATCGCCTCGATCTCGGCCTCGGGCTCGAGCACGCCGGCCTTCAGCTTGAGCGAGCGGAAGCCGTGGAGCTCGACCATCCGCCGCGCTTGGTCGACCACCGCGTCGGGGGTCAGCGCCTCGCCCCAGGGGTCGGCCGGGGCCGTCGGATCGAAGCGGTGGCGCTCGAACTTGTAGAAGAGGTAGGCCGCGAACGGGATGCGCTCGCGCACCCGGCCGCCCAGGAGGTCGCAGACGGGGGTGCCCGTGTGCCTGCCGAAGGCGTCCCAGCAGGCGACCTCGAAGGCACCGAAGATGCGCGGCGTCAGCGTCGCCTTGCTGGTGCGGGCGGAGGATTCCGGGTCCTCGATGGCGATCTCGGCGACCGCGTCCCGCACCCGCGCGCCGAGCCCGTTGAGGTCGAGCACATGCAGGCCGACGAGGCGCGGCGCCGCGTTTTGCAGGCAGCGGAGGATCGCCTCGTCGCCATAAGTCTCGCCGAGGCCAACGGTCCCGCCTTCGATCCTAAGCTCGATGATGTTGCGCTGGCACCAGGGCTCGTGAACGCCCATGGCGTTCAGGAGCGGCGGGTCGCGGAAGGCGACCGGGGTGACGGTGACGTGCTCGATCCGTGCCATGGCCGTCTCCTCAGGTGGCCCGGCGGCGCAGCTTGCGGGCGCGGGCGAGGCGGGTCTGGAAATAGACGTTCTCGCCCGCGGTGCCCGGCTCGTAGGCCCAGCCGTCGTCCTCAGGCATGGATGCCACGTTGCGCACGCTCGGGTGCTTCATGATCTCCTCGAGGACCAGATCGACGCCGAGGCCGGGGGTGTCGGGCACGCGCAGATGCCCGTCCTCGGTCCGCAGCGCCGGTGTCACCACCTCGGCCCGGCCGGGCCAGTCGAACTCGACCCGCTCCAGCATCAGCGCGTTCGGGATGGTCGCCATGACGTGCAGCGCGGCGAACTCGGCGACGGGGCCGAGCGAGCCCGAATGCGGCGCCATGGTGATGTAGTGGGCCTCGGCCATGGCCGCGATCTTGCGCATCTGGGTGATGCCGCCGGCCCGGCCCGTGTCGGGCTGGACGACGTCGACCAGCTCGCGCTCGATCAGCGGGCGGAGGCCCCAGATGTTGGCGTGCCGCTCGCCCGCCGCCAGCGGGATGGCGACCGCGTCCCTGATCCGGGCGTAGCCGTCGAGATTGTCCGGGGCGATCGGGTCCTCGTAGAAGAGGAGGTCCAGGGGCTCGAGCTCGCGGCCGACCCGGATGGCGTCGGCGGGGGTCATCCAGGAGGGGCCGTGCGCGTCCACCATGACGTCGACCTCGGGCCCGACTGCATCGCGGATGGCGGCGACCCGGTCGATGTCGACGGCCCCGGTGAAGCCGACCTTCACCCCCTTGATGCCGAGTCCCATCAGCTCGCGCGCGCGCTCCGGCGTCTTGGCGTGGCCGTAGACCTTGACGCGGTCGCGAAACCGGCCGCCGAGCAGGTTCCAGACGGGCTGGCCCAGCACCTTGCCCTTGATGTCCCAAAGGGCCATCTCGATCGCCGCCATGGCCCCGCCGCCGACCGTGCCGAGCACGCCGTGGCCCATCGATGCCACGTACATCCGCTGCCAGAGCCGGTCGATATGGGCCGGGTCCTCGCCGACCAGCACATGCGCCAGATCCTCGACGGCGGCCTTGACCACCCGCGGCCAGCCCGAGCCCTCGCCCACCCCATGGACGCCCTCGTCGGTCAGCACCCGGACGAACAGCCAGTTGCGCGAGCCGCCATGCCCGTCGGCGGCCCGGCTCGTGCCACTGACCGGACGGGCACCGACCTGCATGAGGTGGGTTTCGATGGCGGTGATTTTCATGCGTCTTCCAACGAAAGGGAGCCGAGGAAATGGGCGGCACCGGCGAGCGACCGCCTGGCCGCCTGGACCATGCGGCCGCGGTTGATGAAGCCGTGGACGACGCCGGGCTCGGTGTGGAGGGTCGAGCGCACGCCGGCCTCGATCAGCCGGGCGTGCAGGGCCAGGGTGTCGGAGCGGAGCACGTCGAGCCCGGCGGCGAGCAACCAGGTGGGTGGCAGGCCGGCGAGGTCGGCGTGCAGCGGTTGGAGCAGGGGATCGGCTCGGTGCCGGCCGGTCGGATCGTAGAGATCGAGGAAATGGGCCATGCGCTCGCGCGAGAGGCCGAAGCGGCCGTCGGCGAAGCGGCGATAGCTGGCCGTTTCCAGATCGGCGCCGAAGACGCCGTAGAAGAGGACGAGGCCGGCGATTGCCTGGAGCCGGCCCGAGACGGCGGCGGCGAGCGCCAGATTGCCGCCGGCCGAGGTGCCGGAGAGTGCCATCCAGGTCGGGTCGAGCCCGTGGGCGGCGCCCTCGATTTGCAGCCATTGGCCGGCGGCGATGGTGTCCTCGAGGCCGGCCGGGAACGGGTGCTCGGGGGCGAGGCGGTAGGTCGGTGCCGCGATCGCCCAGCCCGCGCGGGCCGCGAGGGTGCGGATCAGGGGCTCGTTCTGGACGACGCTGCCGACCGCCCAGCCGCCCCCGTGGACGTAGAGCACGACCGGCAGCGGCCCGGTGGCGTGCGGCTTGAACACGCGGAGCGGCACCGGTCCCCCCGGACCCGTGCAGAGGTGGTCCTCGATCGCCGCCATCTCGGGCAGCCCCTCGTTCCAGAAGGCGGCGGCGGCGCGGCCGCGAGCCCGCTCCTCGTCGAGGTCCAAAGGCGGCGGCAGGGCGGCGGCGCGGGCCGCCTCGAACGCCATGGCCTCGGCCATGTCGGGGTCGAGCGGCTCGCTCACGCCTCGGCCTCGTAGCGGTGGCGGCCGAGCATGCCTCGGTGGCGCGGGTCGGGATGCGGCACCGCCGAGAGCAGCGCCCTGGTGTAGCCGTGCCGGGGGTTGGTGCAGACTTCCTCGGTCTCGCCGATCTCGACCACCTTGCCCCGGTACATGACCGCCACCCGGTCGCAGAAGTAGCGGATCACGCTGATGTCGTGGCTGATGAAGATGAAGGAGAGGCCGAGCCGCTCCTGCAGGTCGAGCAGGAGATCGAGGACCTGGGTGCGGAGCGAGACGTCGAGGGCGGAGGTCGCCTCGTCGGCGACGATGACCCGGGGCTCGAGGGCGATGGCGCGGGCGATGCCGATGCGCTGGCGCTGGCCGCCGGAGAAGGCGTGCGGGTAGCGCTCCATCGCCGTGGCCGGCAGGCCGACGACATCGAGGAGCTCGGCGACGCGCGAGCGCAGCGCGGCACCCTTCGCCACACCGTTGACGAGGAGCGGCTCGCCGATGATCTGGGCCACGTTCATGCGCGGGTTCAAGGACGCGAACGGGTCCTGGAAGATCATGCGGATGTCGTGCCGGATGCGCTCGAGCTCACCGCCCCTGGCGGTGGCGACATCGGCGATGCCGCCCTCGCCGCCGTGATAGAGCATCTCGCCCCGGCTCGGGTCGTGGACCCTGAGCAGGCAGCGGCCGAGCGTGGTCTTGCCGCTGCCGCTCTCGCCGACGACGCCGAGATTCTCGCCCTCGTTGAGCGTCAGGTCGATGTCGTCGAGCGCCTTCAGGATGTGGCCCTTGCGCCGCCGGAAGCCGTGACGGAGATCGAACTCCTTGACGAGGCCCCTGATCTCCACGACCGGGCCGCCGATCGGCTGGACGGCGCGGCGGGCAAGGCGCCGCTCGGATGGCCGGTCAAGGTCGAGCACCGCCTGCAGCAGCATCTTCGTGTAGTCGTGCTGCGGCGCGTAGAAGATCGCCTCGACCGAGCCGCGCTCGACCAGCTTGCCGTGGCGCATGACGACGATCGCGTCGGCGGTCTCGGCGACCACGCCCATGTCGTGGGTGATCAACATCACGGCCATGCCGTGATCGACCTGCAGCCGCTTGATGAGATCGAGGATCTCGGCCTGGGTGGTGACATCGAGCGCGGTGGTCGGCTCGTCGGCGATCAGCACCGAGGGATTGCAGGCGAGCGACATGGCGATCATCGCCCGCTGCCGCATGCCGCCCGAGAACTCGAAGGTGTAGCGGTCGACGGCACTCTCCGGCGTGGGAATTTCGACCTGCCGGAGCAGCTCGATCGAGCGGTTGCGCGCCTCCTTCCTGGAGACCGCCTCGTGCAGCCGGATGACCTCGCCGATCTGGTTGCCGATGGTGTGCACCGGCGAGAGCGAGCTCATCGGCTCCTGGAAGATCATCGCGATGTCGCGGCCGCGGATCGCCCTGATGGCCTGGCCGCGCGGCTCCAGCCGGGCCAGATCGATCGTCTCCTCGGCACCGGTGCCGCGCGAGGTGCGATGCCGGTGGAGCAGCACCTCGCCGGCGACGATGCGGCCGGGCGTGTCGACGATCTGCAGGATCGAGCGGGCGGTCACACTCTTGCCGCTGCCGCTCTCGCCGACCACGCAGAGCGTCTGGCCGGCCCGAAGCTCGAAGCTCACGTCGTCGACCGCGCGGAACGGGCCGTGGCGGGTCGGGAACTCGGTCACGAGGCCCCTGACCTCGAGCACCACCGGCCCCGGCCCGGCTGTGGCGACCGGCTCCATCAGCCGCGCTCCTGGGCATAGGGGTCGGCGGCATCGCGCAGCCCGTCGCCGAGGAAGTTGAGCGCCAGGACGGCGACCAGGACGAAGGCGCCGGGCACGAACAGCCAGGGTGCCTGGGCGATCGAGCGGATGTTCTGCGCCTCCTTGAGGAGGACACCCCAGGAGATCGTCGGCGGCAAGAGGCCGAGGCCGAGGAACGAGAGCGAGGTCTCGGCCAGGATCATGACGGGTATGGCGAGCGTGACCGAGGCGATGACGTGGCTCATCAGGGACGGCAGCATGTGGCGAAAGATGACCCGCTTCTCGCTGCAGCCGTCGAGCCTGGCGGCGATGACGAAATCCTCGCCCCGCAAGGCGAGGAAGCGGCCGCGCACGACCCGCGCCAGCTCGGTCCAGCCGACCAGCGAAAGGATCAGCGTGATCGCGAAGTAGCGGGTGAGCGGCGGCCAGGACGTCGGCAGCGAGGCGGTGAGCGCCAGCCAGATCGGGATGGTCGGCAAGGAGAGCACGAACTCGACGACGCGCTGGATGACCATGTCGACGGCACCGCCGTAATAGCCCGAGATGCCACCGAGGAGCACGCCGAGCAGCAGGCTGAGCGTCACGCCGACGAGGCCGATGGACATCGAGACGCGGGTGCCGAAGACCGTCCGGCTCAGCATGTCGCGGCCGAGCCGGTCGGCGCCGAAGAGGAAGAAGCGCTCGTTCGGCTCGTCCGGCACGAGCAGGCGCCGCTCGCCCGGAATGAGGCCGAAGAGCTTGTAGGGTGAGCCCTTGCCGAGGAACGAAAGGTAGATGCGCTTGCCCTCGTCGGGCTCGAAGGTCGTCTGCAGGGTGAACTTGTCACGCTTCAGCGTGTAGGCCTGGACCCAGGGCTTGATCCGCCAGCCGTCCGCCGTGCTGTCGATGAAGTGGACCATCTGCGGCGGGTGATAGACGTGCTTCGCACTCGCCGCCTGCGGATCGAACGGAGCCACGAACTCGGCGAAGATGCCGATCAGGTAGAGCAGCAGCACGATCACGAGGCCGACCATGGCGAGCGTGTGCCGGCGGAACGACCACCACATCAGCCGCCATTGCGAGGCGACCTCGGTATCGCTGTGCAGGCGTGGATCGAGGACGGAGGCCATGCGCTCAGCGATACCGGATGCGCGGATCGAGCAGGGCGAGAAGGATGTCCGAGACCAGCATGCCGACGATGGTCAGCGTGCAGAGGAGGAGGATGAAGGCGCCGGCGAGGTACATGTCCTGGGCGAGGAGCGCCTGCAGGAGGAGCGGGCCGGCGGTCGGCAGCGACAGCACGAAGGCGGTGATCACCGCACCCGAGATGAGCTGCGGAAAGGCCCAGCCGATCGTGCTGACGAAGGGGTTGAGGGCGAGGCGGACGGGGTATTTCAGGAGGAGGCGGAGCTCGGAGAGCCCCTTTGCCCGGGCCGTGGTGACATAGGGCTTGTTGAGCTCGTCGAGCAAGTTGGCGCGCATGATCCGGATCAGCGCCGCCGAGGACGAGGTGCCGAGGATGATCACCGGAATCCAGATGTGCTTCATGAGGTCGACGACCTTGTCCCAGGACCAGGGTGCGGTCTGGTAGTCGGGCGAGAAGAGGCCGCCGACATCGGCGCCGAAATAGACGACGCCGATATACATGAGCACCAATGCCAGGAGGAAGTTGGGCATGGCGAGGCCGAGAAAGCCGATCGTCGTGACCACGTAGTCACCGATCGAGTATTTCCGGACGGCGGAGTAGATGCCGATCGGAAAGGCGACCGCCCAGGTGAAGAGCAGGGTCGAGACGGCGAGACACAAGGAGAGCGCCATGCGCTCCCAGATCAGGTTCGAGACCGGCTGCTGCCATTCGAACGAGATGCCGAAATCGCCGACGAGGACGCTCGAGATCCATTTCCAGTACTGCACGATGAACGGCTGATCGAGCCCGTAGCGGGTCCGCAGCGCCTCGAGCCGCTCCTGGTCGACCATGTCGCCCGACTGGGCCAGGGTGGCGGCAAAGGTCGTGAGATAGTCGCCGGGCGGCGCCTGGATCAGCGCGAACGAGACGATGGACACGGCGAAAAGGAAGGGGATCGTCCAGAGGATCCGCTTGACGATGTAGGTCAGCAGCATGGCTGCCCTGCTCCCTGGTCAGGGAAGCGGGCCGCGCCGGCGTGATGCCGGCGCGGCCCTGACCTCATTTCGCCCAGTACCAGGTGGTCAGCATGGTCGGTGCCGGGGTCGGGTAGTACCAGGAGCTCGGCATCGCCTCGGGGACGTTCATGAGCTTGGTCTTGGTGATGCCGTAGGTCGGCGTGGCCTTGCTGACGCCCATCACCTCGAACTCCTCGGCGGCGATGTCGGCGATCTGCTCCATGATCGCGCGGCGCTTCACGGGATCGACGGTGGCGCGGGCCTGGTCGTAGAGCTCCATGCGCTTCTTGACCGAGGGCGGGGGCTCCTCGCCTTCCTTGCCGCCCGAATTGTACCACTGGCTCCAGGGAATGCCCCAGCGGCTGTCGTGGTGGACCGGCACGATCTGCTGCGGGATCTCGCCCGGCATCCAGCTCGCCTGGCCGCCCCAGACCGCCGCGTCGTGGTCGTTGCTGTTCGAGGTCCGCTCGTAGAAGAACGTCCGCTCGAGGGCGTTGACGTCCATGTCGACGCCGATCTCGGCCCAGTACTGCGCGATCAGCTCGAGCATGTCGACCTGCTCGGGCTGCAGGGTCGGGATGACGTCGACCTTGAACTTCAAGGGCTTGCCGCTCCACAGGAGCCGCATGCCGTCCGCGCCGCGCTTGTCGAGGCCGATGCTGTCGAGCAGGCGATTGGCCTCCGCCTGGTCGAACTCGAGATACTGGGTGCTGAGCTTCTCGTTGTAGTTAGGATGATCCTCGAACGGCCCCTGCTGCCAGGGCTGGCCCTCGCCGAGCAGGGCCGTGTCGATGATCGCCTGCCGGTCCATGCCGAGCGAGAGGGCGATGCGGAAGTCCTTCATGTTGAAGAGCTTGCGCAGCTCCGGGTCCTTGTCGGTCAAATTGAGGTTGATGATCATGTTGACGCCGCCGACCGGGCTCGCCTCGACGAACTGGTAGTCGCCGGCCTCGCGGTTCTCGGCCAGCACCGGGCGGTTCGCCGGGGCATCGAGATGGCGGATCTGGAAGTCGATGCGGCCGCCGATCGCGTCGAGGATCAGGCTCTCGACATCCTGGGCGATCGGCGCCACCAGCTCGTCGATATAGGGAAGCTGGTTGCCGTCGGGATCGACTTCCCAGAAATACGGGTTGCGCTCCATGACGACGCGGACAGCGCCACCGGTATAAGGCTCCTTGACGATCCACGGATCGAGCGTCGGGCGCTCCGGATTGCCCCAGCGCGACGGGATCTCGATGTCGCCGCACATGGCGAGATAGAGGTTCTGCCAGTCGCTGGCGTTGTTGGCCTTCACCAGCGCGTCGATGTCCGGGTTGTACTTGGGCAGGAACTGCGAGCAGTAGTGTTTGGCGTAGAGCACCGGGTGCTGGCCCAGGGGCGAGGCCAGCTCGGCGAGGAAGTCGCCGTAGGGGGCGGCGAAGGTGAAGGTCACGGTCGTGTCGTCGACCTTCTCGACCTTGGCCGGCTCGCCTTTCGCCATGTAGCGCGGCGGTGTCGGCGCGAAGTCGGTGTTGAAGACCAGGTCCTGCATGTTGAAGAGGATGTCGTCGGCGTTGAACGGCTCGCCGTCCGACCACTTCATGCCGTCGCGGAGATGGAAGGTGAAGACGGTGGCGTCGTCGTTCACCTCGTAGGACGCGGCGACGTTGGGCACGATCTCGAGATAGCTCGGATTCCAGCGGACGAGGCCCTGCGGGCCGACCATGCGCAGGATGTTGTTGTGGTCCGAGCTGCCGCGCAGGCCGAAGCGGAGCTGGCCGCCATAGGTGCCGATGCTCTCGAGCGGTGTCACCACCTCCGGCTCGGTGGGCAGCCGCTCCTCGACCGGCGGCAGCTTGCCCGCCGCCACCAGCTCGGCGAGCGCCGGCGCCTCGTGGTACTCGACCGCCAGGGCGCTGCCGGCCATGGCCAGGAGTGCGATGGTGCCGCCCAGCGCCAGCCCCCGCGCCATTGATGTCAGATCTTGCCTTCGCGGAACGTTCATCCGCACGCCTCCCCAATGATCGATCAGGCCTCGATGGACCCTTGCCTCGACATCGAGGTTCGTGCCCCTGCACGGCTTTGTCAAACCATTTGCCGGTGGATGATCGAGGCGGCCCGGCGAGTTGAAACCGGGGACGTAATGTGGCTCACTCCCGCCCCGTTCGACCAGGGGAGGCCCGATGCGGATCGTCCGACTGAGAAGCTTCATGGCGCGCGACCGCGACCGGCCGCGGGTGCTCGTCGCCATCGACACCGACGACGGCATCACCGGCTGGGGCGAGTGCTACAATCACGGGCCCGACCGGGCGTTGCCGCCCTTGCTCGACTACCTCTTCACCCAGATCGAGGGGCATGATCCGAGGCGGATCGAGTTCCTGATCCACAAGCTCATGCAGCAGGCGCGCTTCCCGCCGGGTGCGCTGGGCCTCGCCGCCATTTCGGCCATCGACCATGCGCTCTGGGACATCTCGGCCAAGGCCCTGGACGTGCCGGTTTTCATGCTGCTCGGCGGCCATGTGCGCGACCGGGTCAGGGTCTATCAGGGCGTCTACGCCGCCCCCGACCCCGAGGTGGCCCGCGACCGGTGCTTGGCGCTGCACGCCGAATACGGCTTCACCGCCTTCAAGCTCAGCCCCTTCCGCACCGATCTGCACAGCCTGCGCTGGGGCGAGGTGGTGCGCGCCAGCGCCGACTACTTCGCGAGGCTCAGGGAAATCTGCCCGACCGAGCTCGACTTCGCCTTCGACGCCCACGCCAAGATCCTCGAGCCCTGGCAGGCGGTCCAGCTCGGCAATGCGCTCGCCCCCAACGATCCCCTCTTCTTCGAGGAGCCGATTCGTCCCGAGCACATCCCGGCCTGGGGAAGGCTCAGATCGGAGCTGAAATGCCCGCTCGCGACCGGCGAATCGCTCTACAGCCGCTTCGAGTTCCTGAGCCTGCTCAGCGCCGAGGGCGCCGACATCGTCCAGCCCGACATCTGCGTCGTCGGCGGCCTGCTCGAGATGCGCCGGATCGCGGCCCTGGCCGAGGCGCACTACGTCACCGTCGCACCGCACAACCCGATGGGGCCCCTGGCGACGGCCGTGAACCTGCACTTCTCGGCCGCCCAGCCGAACTTCAAGATCCTCGAATACCGGCTGCCGACCGAGACCCACTGGGTGGTCGATCCGTATCTGCCGAAGGATGGCTATCTCGAGCTGCGTCACGACCGGCCGGGCTGGGGGGTGGAGATCGACGAGCGGGCGCTGGCCAGGGACGACTACGTCCATTGGGAGCGCAAGCTGCCGCTTCGGCCGGACGGCTCGACCGGCTATTGCTGAGTCAGATGGCCGAGCGACGGGTCCGCGCGTCCGCCCGTGTCCAGAGCGCCGGTGCCAGCTCGATGCCGAGGCCCGGGCCATCGAGCGGGCGCGCCATGCCGCCTTCGATCACCGGCGCCGGCTGCATGACCTCGGCGTAGAAGCCGCGCAGATAGGCGCGCACGGTCTCGAGGATCAGGGCGTGCGGCTGGCTGAAGACGAGCTGCATGTTGGCGGCCAGCATCACCGGCCCGACGCAGTCGTGCGGGGCGATGCAGCGGTCGTGGGCGCGTGCCAAGGCGGCCACGTCGAGCGCCTCGGAGAGGCCTCCCATCCAGCCGATGTCGAAATGGGCGTAGTCGACGAGGCCGCGGGCGAAGGCCTCGGCGTACCAGTGCGCCGTGCCGTGGTTCTCGCTGCCGGCGATCGCGAGCGGGGTCACCTGCTTCAGCCGCGCCAGATCGTCGAGCCGGTGCATCTCGATCGGGTCCTCGAGCCAGAAGATATTGAAGGGCTCGAGCGCCCTGGCGATCCGTGCGGCCGCCGGCAGGCGCCACATGCCGTGGCACTCGATCATGATGTCCATGGCATCGCCGACCGCGTCGCGAATCGCGCGGACCGGTCCGAGGGCCTCCTCCAGATCGGCGGCGCCGATCTCCGAGCCGCCGGTCCGAGCGGCGAAGCGATCGAAGGGCCAGATCTTCATGGCCGTGATGCCTTCGGCCAGGAGCGAGCGGGCGAGGCCGCCCGGATCGTCGAGCTGCGCCTGGAGGTCGTCGAGCGGGGCCAGCGGTGCCGCACCCGGCTCGGCCAGCCGCGACACCCAGCCGACGGTCGGGCTCGTGTTGTAGGCCGGGCCGGCGCAGGTGTTGTAGACGCGGATTTCGTCCCGCACCCGACCGCCGAAGAGCTGCGCCAGGGGCACCCCCAGATGCTTGCCGAGGATGTCCCAGAGCGCCAGATCGACGGCCGAGTTGCCGCGGACCTCGATCGAGCGCGACGGCGTGCCCATGAAGCGGTTGCCGATGCGGCGTGTGATCGCCTCGCGATGCGCGTTGATCGCGAGCGGGTCCTTGCCCATGAGCCAGGGGGCCAGGGTCTCGTGGATGTAGGCCTCGGTCGCCTCGGCGTTGCGGAAGGCCTCGCCGAGCCCGCTGATGCCGGCATCGGTCGTCACCCGCAGCCAGAGCAGGTTGCCGATGCCGTCGACCCTGAGCGTCTCGATTCCGGTGATGCGCAAAGGCGTCAGCCGGCCAGCGCCGGCGCCTCGCCCAGCGCCCGCTCGGCCGCCAGGAGGGGCTTCAGCGCTGCCTGGATCGTCGGATGATGCTCGGCCTCGAGGTTGGAGAGGAGCGGGAAGATCGGCCCCGTGTCGGCCACGCCGGCGAGGCGGACCGCCTCGTGCAGCACGCGGATCGGCGAGAGACGCTCGCGCAGGCCTTCGAGCGGCCGGATCGCGCCCAGCGCCTTGTCGGCGGCGGCGAGATCGCCCGCCTTCAAGCGGTGGAGCACGTGCATCGAGAGCCTGGGGGCGATGCAGACGCAGCCGGCGGTGAAGCCGGCGAGGCCGAAGGCGTCGAGATGCGGCAAGGCCGTGACCTCGCCGGCACCCGAGACGATCCGTTCCGGGCCGATGGCGGCGACCAAGGCGGCGAGATAGTGATCGTCGCGCAGGTCGGGCCGGTCGACCGCGTATTTCACGGCGCAGACCTCGCCCGAGGCGACCATCGCCGCCAGCGCATCGGGGGCGAGGTAGCCGGCCTGGCGGAGGTAGACGATCGCGGGCTTGCCCGAGGCCTGGACGAAGTCGCGGGTGCCGCGCGCGGCACCCGCCGGCGTCACGTGGGTCGCCATCGGCAGCACCATGGCGCAGGGGAAACGGGTGGCGGCGAAGGCCCGCGCCTCGTCGAGCAGCTTGCCGTAGTCGGGTCCGACCGAGGGAATGACCCAGCTGTTGGGCGCCGCCGTCGCCTCGGCCAAAGCGAGGAAGTCGCCGTAGCGGCTCGCCGGCCAGTGCTGGAGCTGGGCGTTGCCGCCCCAGAGGATCGTCCTGACGCCACCGGCCTCGATATGGCCGACCAGACGCCGCATCTGGCGCTCGCTCGGCCGAAGGTCCGATTCGAGCGGCAGGGGTGGCACCGCCAGGACGGAGCCGGCGAGGTCGGACGGGGTCACGGCGGTGGTCTTCATGGGTGCTGCTGCTCCTCTCGTGGCGGCCCGGGTCTGGACAGGACGACGGCTCTCGCGGAAGCTCGCCGGGGCGCCGGCCAGGCGCGCCGATCATGGAGGAACGCATGCAGATCGTCGAGGTTCGAGCCCGCGTCTTTCGCTACACCACGCGGACCATGCGTGATTCCGATGGCCATGGTCACCCCGGCCCGCCGCGCGAGGCCAGGAACGCGCTCCTCACGCTCACCGCCGACGATGGCAGCGAGGGCCATGTCATCGCCCCGCCCGCGGCCGTCGCCGAGGATCTCCTGGCCCAGTTCGTGCGGCCGATCCTCCTGGGCGCCGATCCCCTGCGGATCGAGAAGCTCTGGCGCGCCCTCTACAAATGGCAGCGCGGCAGCGGCGGGCGGCTGACCGACCAGGTCGTCTGCGCGGTCGAGCTGGCGCTCTGGGACCTCGTCGGCAGGAAGCTCGGCCAGCCGGTCTGGAAGCTCTTGGGCGGCTACCGCGACAGGATCCTCGCCTATGGCAGCACGATGTGCGGCGACGACCTGGAGAACGGGCTCAGGACACCGGAGGATTACGGCCGCTACGCCGAATGGCTGGTCAGGGAGCGCGGCTACAAGGCGGTCAAGCTGCACACCTGGATGCCGCCGATCCCGGGGGCGCCGGATGTCCGCATGGACCATGCCGCCTGTGCCGCGGTGCGCGAGGCCGTCGGCCCCGACATCCCGCTGATGCTCGACCCCAACCACTGGTACAGCCGCCAGGACGCCTTGTGGCTCTGCCAGCGGCTCGAGGAGCTGGGCTTCCTCTGGATCGAGGAGATGATGGAGGAGGCCTCGCTCAGCTCCTACCAGTGGCTGTGCGGCAATCTCCGGTCGCTCAACGTGCTCGGCCCCGAGAGCATGACCGGCAAGCTCTGGACCCGCGCCGAATGGGCCGCCAAGGGCGCCTGCGACATGATCCGGACGGGGGTCTGGGACGTCGGCGGCATCGGACCCTCGCTCAAATGCGCGCATATCGCCGAGGGCTTCGGCATGTCCTGCGAGGTGCACGGCACCGGCGCCAGCAACCTCGCCGTCGCCGCCGCCATCCCCAACACCACCTATTACGAGCGCGGCCTGCTGCACCCCTTCATCGACTACGACCAGCCGCCCGCCTACCTCAAGCGCATCGACGACGAGATGGACAGCGACGGCTGGGTCCATCTCCGCGACACGCCCGGCCTCGGCCAGGACATCGACTTCGCCTATATCGACGCCAACCTCGCCTGAGCGGCCACCTCCGGCTCGGGGCATCGATAGGACTTATAGCCTAGTCCGTGCCCCCTGTCCAGCTTCGTGCCCGGTTCGTTCGGCAAAACCGGCCGGCCCGGGATCGAACCCGGGAATTGCCGCCCGGCCCGCGGGTTCGTTGAACCCGGGCGCTCGGGTTCGTTTGCTTTCTCATGGGTTCGATCGTCGATTCCGCGGGTTCGATCGTCGATTCCGTGGGTTCGTTCGCCACGGGTTGTTGCATCGGATGCATCATTTTGCGCCGGCTGTTGCGCCCGATGCAACAACCCGAGCCCGAGTGTTGCGTCCGATGCAACAACCCGAGCGCGACTGTTGCATCTGGCGCAACAACCCAAGGCGACATGTTGCGCGGGATGCAACAACCCGAGCCACCTCGACCGTTGGGGACGGGTGCTGTCAGGTGTCGGGGCCGAGCTCGACGCCCTGCGCCTTGGCGAGGCCGCGGGCCAGGGCTGGCACCCAGCTCTCGCTCTCGCCCTGCGCGGCGGCCAGCACGAAGGTCTGGTGCACCGCCTGTCCCAGGAAGCTCGCGACGCCGGCGGCCTCGGCCAGATGGGTGTAGTAGCGCAGGTCCTTGCGGGCGTTCTTCAACTGGAAGAGCATCCCGCCCTCGCCGTGGCCGAGGACCCAGGGCATCATGCGCTGGAAGATGCTGCTGTTGGCGGCGCCGGCCGAGCCCACCTCGAAGAGCTTCTCCAGATCGACCCCGGCCCTGGTGGCGGTGAGGCAGGCCTCGGCGACGAGCGCTGCCATGCCCTGGGTCATGAAGTTGTTGATCAGCTTCATCTTGTGGGCGCTGCCGAGCGGGCCGATGTGGAAGATGTTCTCGGAGAAGGTCTCCAGCACCGGGCGGATGGCGGCGAGGACGCCGTCGTCGCCGCCGACCAGCGTGTTGAGCCGCCCGGCCTCGGCGTCGACCGGCGAGCGGGTGAGGGGGGCATCGGCGAAGCGCGCGCCGCGTTCGGCCAGGGCCGCTGCCACCCGCTCGGTCGAGGCCGGCTCGGCGGTGGTCGAATCGACCACGATGAGCCCCCTATGCGCCCCTTCGCGCAGGCCCGCTTCGCCAAAGACCACCGCTTCCACCTCGGCGGAGGAGGGCAGGCAGAGCACGACGATGTCGCTCTCCCGGGCGAGCTCGGCCGCGCTGGTCGCCTCATGGGCGCCGAGGCCGATGAGCCGATCCACCGCCTCGCGCCTGCGGTGGCCCAGAATGCGCAGCGGGAAGCCCTTGGTGACGATGTTCTTCGCCATGCCGGACCCCATCAGTCCGGCGCCGATGAAACCGACGCGCAAAGCCATCATGCCTCTCCCACCCGGTTGGCAGCGATGCTTCCTGGTAGCCGACCAGCCGCGGGGACGCTTCCCTTTAATGCACGCCGGCTCGGTCGCGCACGGAGGGAGTGGTCGAGGAGGGAGACGTCCCGGCGCGCCCAGGCTGCGCCGGACCTTTATTCCTGCCGATCGCGGAACCGAGGCAATGCCACTTGGTTGTTACGCGGTTGAACCCAGAGGAGACGCGCCATGGCTGGCGAGAGCGACAAGATCAAGGGCTCGGTGAAGGAAACCGCGGGCAAGGTCACCGGCAACGACCGCATGGAGGCGGAAGGCAAGGCGGACAAGGCCAAGGGCGAGGCGAAGGATGCCGCCCACAAGGCCAAGGAGACCGTCAAGGGCGTGAGCGACAGCCTGAAGAAGGGCTGAAGCTTTCCCTTGCCTGTCGCTTCCCGGCCGGCGCGAGCCGGCCAGGGCTTCTTGCAGACAGGCGGCCCCCTTCCCCCGCGCGGGGGAAGGGGGCGCGGAGTGGGTCCGTGTCCCGCCTTTCTCCTCGGGCGTCCTCGCAGGCTGCGGCGTCTAGGAGAGCGTCCAGGCTCCGGCGGCGATCAGGGCGATGCCGGCGATGCGGGCGACATGAAGCTTCGGCGGCGCGATCTTCTCCAGCAGAACGAAGACCGTGATCGCGGCGATCCAGTCGATATTCATGATGCCCGCCACGAACAGCAGGCACATCAGCGCCCAGCAGCAGCCGATGCAGTAAAGTCCATGACGTGCGCCGAGCAGGAGCGAGCCTGCGGCGTCCCGCCGGAACCCGCCATGGCGCTGGATGAAGACCAGCGGAGCCTGGCACTGCGAGAGGCAGGCGTCCTTCCATGGCGTGAGCTGGAACAGGCCCGCGACCACGAGAAGGGCGCTGCCGAGCGCGCCGCTCACGCTCAGCGCCATCGGAGACAGCAGGGCGGCCTGCTCCAGGGACCACTGTGCCAGGGTCGCGGCGACCGCGAAGATGGCCCAGGCCAGAAGATAGCCGCTGGCGAGCCAGCCGGCCGAGGCGATGGGCCGCCCCTGGCCACGCGCGTGGCGGGCCACGCGGGCATAGATCAGGCACATCGGGGTCACCGATGGCAGCATCATGCCGACCATCATCACGGCCCACATCGCCCACATCATGAGGAACTGGCTCGCGGTCCAGGGAGCGATGACGGCCGCCATCGCCTCGTGGAGGCCGAAGGGCATGTCCATGCCGGCGGCAAGCCAGACGGTGTAGCTCCAGGCGAGCACGGTGACGGCCGTGATGGCGGCCGTCACCACCCAGCGGTCGTGCCGCAGCGCGCGCTCGAGCCGTGTGCTCATTTCAGCGGGTCAGCGGACGATACCGCTCCCGGTCATGCGGAGCGTCGCGAAGTGCGCGTGCGAATCCTCGAGCGTGTGCGCAACGGCGCCGGAGGCGTTCGCCCAGCCGCGGCCCACCTCCGCCACGGCGTATTCGAAGCCGTGCGGCAACTCGATCCGCGCCCGGTGCGGGTCGTTCGTGACCGGGTTGATGACGGGCTCGCCGCGCGCCTTGATCAGGCCCGGCACGTTCAGCTGGGCAGTCCGGCCATCCACGTCGACCTTGATGTCGATGGTCGCGAAGACGGGATCGTGGACCTTCTCCATGGTCGTCATGAACACCTGGAAGAAGGTGGCGCCGGGCTCGGTATCCTCGCCGCTCATGATGCGGAGCAGGGCCGTGCGCTGCTCCGGCGTGGCGCGCTCATCGACGATCGGCACGATATGACCGCGGCCCTCATGGATGGCGCCGGGCCAGCTCGCGATGGCGGCGATCCGCAATCCGTCCAGCCGGGTCTCGCCATGGAAGCCCGTGTCGATCTGGATCCCGACGACGGCTTGGCACCCGCCGTGGGTCGGGCGGGCCATGAACTGGCAGGGACAGCCATAGTCGCAGTTGCAGTTGACGAACTCGCGACCCTCGATGGTCCACTTGGTGTCAGGCATCAGCTTCCCCCTTTGGCATCGAGCCAGAGCGGCGACCGGGACTCCGCCCGCGGTGGACTGATGGGGTGCGAAGCGGGGGATGGGTCATCCGTTCTGCTCCGAAGCCTCAATTTAGCTCGGACGGGGCGGGCCGGCAACGCGTTCGGACACGCCCAAGGCGCCTGGCCCGAGGGCGGGGGAGACCTCCCTCGTCGACTGTTGTCGCCAGCAGCGGACGAGCATGCTCCCGAGATGAGCGGTCAAGAAGACGTGAACGATCAGGAAGGAGGGCCCGTTGCACGATGCTCGCATCGCCGGCGGCCGGGTCCATTTTTCGGCCGGCTGAAGCGGCCTCGGCCCGGTAGCGATGGCTATGGCATGGGAAGCGTCCGGAACACCTCACTTTATTGCCATGTGCCCCGATGTGCCTGGCCTTCCATCGAGGGAATGGTTAAAAAGGGAGGTGTCCCCGGTCGAATCGATCCGGACACAGGGCGGACACGAGAGGCAGTTGCAAAACTCCGGATGAACGTTGCTGTGCCGTGGTGAGAAATTCTCT
>CAYMTA010000080.1:0-17760 GCA_964393275.1 uncultured Geminicoccaceae bacterium
GCGAAGCCGTTGAAGTCGGTGCGCAGCGCGCAGGAATAGGCGCCCATCATGCCGACCTCGACCCAGTCGCCATCGGCGACGTCGGCGGCGAGCCAGTGCGGTCCGGGCATGCTGTCGATGCTGTCGCAGGTCGGGCCGAAGAGGTCGAAGCTGACCTGCCGGCCGCCGCGCGGCCCATGCACGCCGAGCGCTCGGGTCGGGAATTGCGGCCCGATCCACTTGAGCTCGGCGAGGTTGCCGTAGACGCCGTCGTTCAGATAGAGCGCCTGGCCGCGCCTGAGCTCGACCCGCGCGAACACCGAGGCACCGTCGGCGACCAGCAGCCGCCCCGGCTCGCAGTGCAGGTCGCAGGTGAGCCCATGCGCGTCGACCGCCTCGACGATGGCGGCGACGAAGGTCTCGAACGGCGGCTCGTCGCCGGTGTAGGCGGCCGGGAAGCCGCCACCGACATCGAGGTGATCGACGCCGCCCACGGCATCGATGATGCCTGCCACGATGCCGATCGCCCGCTCGAAGGCCTGGGGGGCCAGGCACTGCGAGCCGACGTGGAAAGTGACGCCCGTGATGGGGGCAACAGCCTTGCATTGCTCGAGCAGGACGATGGATTCCTCGATTGACGCACCGAACTTGCCGGTGAGCGTCAGGAGGGCACCATCGCCCGGGACGGCGACGCGCACAAAGAGCTCGAGATCCTCGGCGGCACCGGTGGCGGCCACGATCTTGTCGAGCTCGCGCGGGTGGTCGAGCACGAAGCGGCGCACGCCATGCGCGAAATACGCCTCGGCGATGGCCTCGAGGCTCTTGACCGGGTGCATGAAGTGACAGACCGCCTCGGGAAAGAGACCGCGCACGAGGCGGATCTCCTTGATCGAGGCGGTGTCGAACTGGCGCACGCCAGCGTCGAAGAGGGCGCGCAGCACGACCGGATGGTCGTTGCACTTGACCGCGTAGAGCACGTCGCCCGGGAACGTGGCCAGCACCTCGGCCGCCCGTCGCTCGATCAGATGCGGTCGAAGGCCGACCACCGGAATCTCTGGAGTGGAGACGCGAATCATCGCGGCCACGCCGCCGTAGGACTGGATCATGCCGATCCCCCAACCCGTTAGAGTTAAGCAGACCAGTATGCCGCCGCCGCGCGTGCCGCTGTGCATTGGGCAAAACTGACGAGACCTCTATATGCGGTACGAGGTCGAGAAAGTCCAGAAATCGATTCGTGAAATTCGATCAAGCTGGGCCGAGGCGGCCTGCCGACCACTGCCTGTCCACGCCCCACGAGGGCCCTTGATCCTGGGAGAGCCGCTTGATCGATCTCTACACCTGGAGCACCCCGAACGGCCGCAAGGTCTCGATCATGCTCGAGGAATGCGGGCTGCCCTACACCGTCCACCCGATCGACATCGGCAAGGACGAGCAGTTCGCGCCCGATTTTTTGGCGATCAGCCCGAACAACAAGATCCCGGCCATCGTCGACCGGGAGAACGGCAGGTCGGTCTTCGAGAGCGGTGCCATCCTCCTCTATCTGGCCGAGAAGGCCGGCAAGTTCGGCGGCACCGGCGAGGCGGAGCGGCTTCCTGTGCTCGAATGGCTGATGTGGCAGATGGGCGGTGTGGGCCCGATGCTCGGCCAGGCGCACCACTTCCTTCGCTTCAATCCGGGCAAGGCGCCCTATGCCGAGGCGCGCTACGCCAACGAGGCGAAGCGCCTCTACGGTGTCGCCGACAAGCGGCTCGCCACGCACGGCTACCTGTCGGGCGACAACATCAGCATCGCCGATTTCGCCACCTGGCCCTGGATCTCCCGCTTCGAGTGGCAGGGCATCGACATGGCCGAGTTCCCCAACGTCCGCCGCTGGTACCTGGAGCTCGCCGATCGCCCCGGGGTGCAGCGCGGCTACGACGTGCCGGCGATGGGCAACACCATTCCGCTGCCGGGCTGAGGCTCGGTGCGCGCGCTCCATCGCCCGGCCGTGCAACGTGTGATGCAGGCGCTCGCCGCTGCCGGCATTCAGGATCGCGTGGTCGAGCTCGCCGATACGGCGAGGACCGCCGCGGATGCCGCCTCGGCTTGCGGCGTGCCGGTCGGCGCGATCGTCAAGTCGCTCGTCTTCCTGGTGGGCGACACACCGGTCATGGCCCTGGTGGCGGGCGACCGCCGCTGCCGAGTCGAGGCGCTGGGCGAAGCGCTCGACCTTCCGGGCGATGTGCGACGTGCCGAGGCCGAACGGGTGCGTGCCTTGACCGGCTTCGCCATTGGCGGCGTGGCACCGGTCGGCCACCCGGAACGCCTCGCGACCGTCATCGACACCAGCCTCGGCCGCTTCGAGCGGCTGCTCGCGGCCGCCGGCCATCCACACTGCGTCTTCGCCACCGATCTCGCGGAGCTCGCCCGGCTGACGCAGGGTCGGCTCAGCGATGCCATTGGCGAGATCGCGACATGACCCCGAGGCAAAGGAAGCGAGCATGACGACGGTAATCGGCCTCTCCGGCAGCCTGCGCCGCAATAGCCTCAACACCAGGCTGCTCGAGGTGGCGATCGGGCTGGCTCCGCCCGACATGACCATCGAGCGGGCCGGCTTCGGCGATTTTCCGGTCTACAACCAGGATATCCAGGAGAGGGGCATCCCCGCTCCGGTCACAGCGCTCGCCGAGCGGATTTTGCGGGCCGACGGGGTGCTGATCGTCTCGCCGGAGTACAACTACTCCATCCCGGGCGGTCTGAAGAATGCCATCGACTGGCTGTCGCGCGACGAGCGGGCGCCCTTCCGGCAGAAGCCCGTGGCGATCATGGGGGCGAGCCCCGGCCGTCTCGGCACCGCGCGCATGCAATACCACCTGCGCCAGGTCTTCGTTTTTCTCGATGCCCGCGTGCTCAACCGGCCGGAGGTGATGGTCGGCGGTGCCGCGGCCCTGCTCGATGCCGAGGGGCGGCTGACCGACGGGCCGACCCGCGACATCATCGTCCGGCAGCTCGCGGCCCTGGCCCAGGCGATCGCCGATTGCAAAAGACTGACAGGAGAGGAATGACATCATGAGCTGGCACGAGAGCAGCGACCCCGAATGCCGCTTCAGCGCCTCCGAGATCGATCCGATCCGGACCATCGTCGTGCCGCGCACGGCGGATATCGGCGGCTTCGAGGTGCGCCGGGCCTTGCCGTCGCGCGAGGTGCGTACCGTCGGACCCTTCGTCTTCTTCGACCAGATGGGCCCGGGCGAGTTTCTCACGGCCGAGGGCCTCGACGTGCGGCCGCACCCGCATATCGGCCTCGCCACCGTGACCTACCTGTTCCACGGCCGGATCATGCACCGGGACAGTCTCGGCACGGCCCTGCCGATCGAGCCTGGTGCCGTCAACTGGATGACCGCCGGGCGGGGCATCGCGCATTCGGAGCGCACGCCCGCCCTGGATCGGGTCGCCCCGGGCAGCCTCTTCGGCATCCAGGCCTGGGTGGCGCTGCCGGCGGATCTGGAGGAGACCGAGCCGGACTTCACCCACCATCCCGAGGCGAGCCTGCCGGTGATCGAGGGGGAGGGTGCGGTCGTGCGGGTGATCGCCGGAGAGCTTCTCGGCGCCACCTCGCCGGTGCGGACCGCATCCCAGATGGTCTATGCCGACATCACGCTCGAGGCCGGCGCCCGCCTGCCGCTGGACCCCGTGGCCGAGGAGCGGGCGCTCTATCTGGCGGCCGGCCGACTGCGCATCGGCCGGGACGACCATGACGCCGGCCGACTCCTGGTGCTGGCCCCCGAGGACCGGCTCACCGTCGAGGCCCTCGAGCCGGCCCGGCTCATGCTCCTCGGCGGCGCGCCGCTCGACGGACCCCGCTATATCTGGTGGAATTTCGTCTCGTCGCGCAAGGAGCGGATCGAGGCCGCCAAGGCCGACTGGCGGGTCGGGCGCTTCGACGCCGTGCCCGGCGACACCGAGTACATTCCGCTGCCCGAACGTTGACGTTCGACCCCGTCACCCTGTAGAACCCGCCGGTCCGGAGACGTGGCCGAGTGGCTGAAGGCGGCGGTTTGCTAAACCGTTATGCAGGGTGAACCTGTATCGGGGGTTCGAATCCCCCCGTCTCCGCCAATTGATCAATGAATACATCTATTTCTCAAGGACTTGTCATCCAAATCCGCTTGAAGCCTTTCGGTCATGCCCGGTTCTCGGGCGTGGCTGTCGGTTCCACGGCGAGCACGGGATGAGGAGCCGATAACCCATGGGGCCGCTGCCGAAGGTGCTGCTCCTGTTGCCCGGGCGCATGTTCGAGCGGGCCTTCACGGCCGCCCATGTCGAGCGGCTCGCCCGCTCCTGCGATCTCGTGCGGCCTTTGCCTTGCACCAGCCTCGACGATCCCGCGCTCGCCGACGCTCTGCGGCACATCGAGATCGTCGTCACCGGCTGGGCCACGCCACGGCTTGATGGGGCGGCGGTCGCACGCCTGCCGGCCCTTCGCCTGCTGGCGCATGTCGGCGGCAGCGTGAAGCCAGTCATCGATCCTGGCCTCCTCGGCGCCGGCATCCGGGTCACCTCCGCGACGGCGGCCAATGCGCGGCCGGTCGCCGAGTACACCCTGGCCTTCATCCTCCTGGAGAACAAGGGAGTCGCCGAATGGGCTCGGCGGTACAGGGCCCGGCGCAGCCGCATCGAGCTGGGGCCGCACAGCCAATCCGCAACCCTGGGCAATGCCGGCAGAATCGTGGGTGTGGTCGGCGCATCCCACGTCGGCCGCTGCCTCATGGGCCTGCTGAAGAATTTCGATCTGCGGGTCCTGGTATGCGACCCGTATCTGTCGGCCGAGGCGGCATCGGCTCTGGGAGGGGAGCTCTGTCCGCTTCAGGACCTGCTGCGGCAAAGCGATGTCGTCACCCTGCACGCTCCGGCCCTGCCGTCGACCCGGCACATGATCGGCGCAGCGGAGCTGGCCCTGATGCGTGACGGAAGCCTCCTGATCAACACCGCGCGCGGCGAGATCGTCGACCACGACGCCCTCGCGGCCGAGCTTGGCCGCGGCCGCCTGCGGGCGGTCCTGGATGTCACCGACCCCGAGCCGCTGCCGGACGGCAGCCCCTTGTTCGATCTGCCCAACGTGATCTTGACGCCGCACATCGCGGGCTCGCTCGGCAACGAGATCCACCGCCTGACGGTTCTGATGCTGACCGAGATCGAGCGTTTCCTCGACACCGGCACGCTGCTCCACGAGATCAGGCGCGAGGATTGGGAAACCGTGGCATGAGCTACAAGCCTGCGTTCCTGCCCGGCCTCTGCTCCGTGACCTTCAGGAAGCTCGACGCCGAGCAGGTCACGACACTGGCCGTCGAAGCCGGGGTCCGGGGCATCGAGTGGTGCGGCGTTATGGATCTGCTGAACGAGATCGACCATCCGAACTGCTTTGCCCATTGGCAGCCGCCGCCCGGCGCGACCGGCGAGAGCGCCGTCCTGGAGCTTCGTGGTCTCGGGCCGGTCCTGTCCCACCTGCGTGTCTTCCACTGGGAGGCCGGGGGTGAGGCCGGCGGGGACAACCGCTTCCCAGGGGGCGCTATGCGTTCGCGGGGTTCGTCCGAAACGACGATGCGGAACAGTTTCGTCGCGATCTCTGCATGCTCGCGCGACTGCTCGACAGCCCGGCATCGGCGAAGGTCGACGGCTGATCGCGCTCGCGCCTGTGACTTTCCCGAGAAGGGGGAATGGCGTACAGACAGTTCTCGCAGGCTGGTGAGGCTCCCAGGGGAAGGATATGACATCAGCTCGGCGCTGTTGCATGACGGCCGGACTCGTCCTGCTCGGCACGTTGCTGCTGGCGGATGTGGCCGTTGCCGCGGACAGCCGCTTCAACGAGGCGCCGGAGCTGGCGGCCCTGGTCGCCGCCGGCAAGCTGCCGCCGGTCGATGAGCGGCTTCCGAGCCAGCCTTTGGTCGTCAGCCCGCTCAGCGAGATCGGCACCTATGGCGGCACCTGGCGCTCGGCGCTCAAGGGCTCCTCGGACAGCGGCTGGCTCCGCCGCACCGTCGCCTACGACCCGCTGGTCGCCTTCAACTTCGACTGGAGCGCCGTGGTGCCCAACGTCGCCTCGTCGGTCGAGGTGAACGACGACGCTTCGGTGTTCATCTTCCATCTTCGCGAAGGCCACAAGTGGTCGGACGGCACGCCCTTCACCGCCCACGACCTCGAGTTCGCGATCACCGACGCCATCCAGATCCCCGAATATTTCGGGGCCAGCCGCAACACCCACCTCTTGGGGGCCAAGGCGACTGCGGTCGACGACCTGACCTTGAAGATCGAGCTGCCGGAGCCAAACGGGCTGTTCCTGCAGCAAATGGCGTCGGTGAACGGCATGTGGCCGTTGATGTACCAAAAGAAATACTGCTCGCAATTTCACATCAAGTACAATCCCGCGGCCGACGCGGAGGCCAAGGCAGTCGGCCTCACCGGTTGGCCGGAAGCCTTGTATCTGGCCTGCGACCTCGACAATTGGGGTGACATCCAACGGCCGACCCTGTTGGCCTGGAAGCTGACCTCGCCCTATGATGGCCTGGCGCAACAGGTCACCTTCGAGCGCAACCCCTATTACTTCAAGGTCGATAGCGCGAACAATCAACTACCGTACCTGGACAGCCTGCGGATGCGGCAGACCAGCAGCGTCGACGACATCGTCCTCCAGGCGCTGAACGGCGACATCGATTTCATGGACCGGCATCTTGCCACGACGGCCAACAAGCCGCTGTTTACGGATGGCCAGGAGAAGGGCGATTACCACCTCTACGCGACCGTCGAGGCCAACATGAACACGACGGTCATCCAGCTCAACCAGAACTCCGAGAATCTGGTCCTGAACGAGCTGTTCAACCTGCACGATTTCCGGGTGGCGCTGTCGCTGGCGATCGACCGGCAGGAGATCATCGACGTGCTGTTCGTCGGCCAGGGCGAGCCGTGGCAGGCGGCCCCGCGGCCGGAATCGCGCTGGTACAACGAGCGGCTGGCCAAGCAGCACACCGAGTTCGATCTTGAGCGGGCCAATGCGCTGCTCGACGGTCTCGGCCTCGCCGAGCGCGACGCCGCGGGCTTCCGGCTCGGTCCCGACGGCAAGCGGATCGCCTTTCGCCTCGATGTAACGAGCGATGTCCAGCCGTACTTCCCGGATCTGGCCGAGATGCTCAAGGTCTACTGGCAGGCCATCGGCATCCAGCTCGACGTGCGCAAGAGCGAGCGCAGCTTCGTCTACGAGACCATGCGCGCCAACCAGCACGACGTGCACATCTGGCAGGGAGACGGCGGGCTCGGCGATGCGCTTTTGGATCCGCGCTATTACTTTCCGGCCAACATCGAATCGGTCTACGCGCTGCTCTGGGCGAAGTCCCTCTACGATCCGGGCGCCGCCGATGCGCTGGAGCCCCCGCCGGCGGTCAAGCGCCAGCAGGATCTCTACCGCGAGCTGCAGCGCTCGGCCGATCCGGCGCTGCAGGACCGGCTCTTCGCCGAGATCCTCGAGATCGCGGCCGACGAGTTCCGCGTCATCGGGATCAGCCTGCCGCCGAACGGCTACGGCATCGCCCGGAACGACATGGGCAATGTCCCCGAGCTGCAGCCTCACGCATGGATCTACCCGACACCCGGGCCGATGGGCGTGGCGCAGCTTTTCAAGAAAATGCACTGACGCATGGCCCCGGCCGATCGTCCGCCTTTGACGAGGATCGCGGCCGGGCCCTGTCGCGCCGCATCGTAGCCGTCCGATGCCGATGCTGCGCTACCTGGCACGGCGGCTCCTGTTGATGGTGGCGACGATGGCCGCCCTGTCGGTCGTCTGCTTTGCCATCATCCAGTTGCCGCCGGGCGACTTCCTGAGCGCCAGGATCGCCGAGATGGCGGGCACCGGCGACACGGTCGATGTCGCCAATGTCGGGCGGCTGCGCACCCAGTACGGCCTCGACAGGCCGTTCATCGTGCAGTACTGGCTCTGGATCAGCGGCGTCGTCCAGGGCGACCTCGGCTTCAGCTTCGAGCTGCGCATGCCGGTCGCCAGGGTGATCGGCGAGCGGCTTGGCATCTCGCTCACCGTCGAGATCCTGGCCATCATCGTGCTTTGGGCGATCGCCATTCCGGTCGGGATCTATTCGGCGGTACGCCAATATTCCGTCGGCGATGTCGCCGCGACGCTGTTCGGGTTCATCGGCCTCGCGATCCCCAATTTCCTCCTGGCGCTGCTCTTGATGTATCTGAGCTACATCGCCTTCGGGGTCACGATCGGCGGCCTGTTCTCGCCGGAGCTCGTCCACGAGCGCTGGTCGCTGGGCCGGCTGCTCGATTTCCTCGGGCATGTATGGGCGCCCGTCCTGGTCATCGCGACCGGTGGTGCTGCCCAGATCATTCGCATCCTTCGCGCCAACCTCCTGGACGAGCTGAGCCGGCCCTATGTCGACACCGCCCGCGCCAAGGGCATGCCCGAGTGGCGGCTGATCCTGCGCTACCCCGTGCGGGTCGCCATGAACCCCCTGGTCAGCACCGTGGGCTGGCTCCTGCCGACCATCATCTCGAGCTCGATCGTGACGGGGATCGTCCTCAACCTGCCGACGCTCTCACCGGTCCTGCTGCGCTCGCTTCTGTCGCAGGACATGCACCTGGCCGGCGGGCTGATCCTGCTGATCGGCCTTTTGACCCTCGTCGGAACCCTGCTCTCCGACATCCTCCTGGCGTGGCTCGATCCACGGATCCGTCTCGGCTGACCTCGATGCCGGGCCCTGCCATCGGCGCAGCTCCGAGGCACCGGCGTCGCCCGGGCGGCACCGAATCGCCATGGCGGCTGATCTGGGGCCGGTTTCGACGCCATCGCCTCGCCGTCGTCAGCGGCGTGATCCTGGCCCTCTTCTACCTGTCCGCGATTTTCGCCGAGTTCCTGGCGCCGGGCGATCCGCATGCCTACAACGCCCGCTACACCTATGCGCCGCCGCAGGCGATCCACCTCTTCGATCGCGACGAGGCGGGGCGGCTGGTTTTCCGCCCCTACGTCCTCGGCTACACGGTGACCATCGACCCGGTGGCGCTGCGGCGGACCTTCGAGGTCGATCGGGGCGAGAAGCATCGCCTGGTGCTGCTCGGCAAGTCCGAGCCGTATCTGCTGATGGGCTTCATCCCGATGCAGCGCAAGCTTCTCACCGTCGAGGACCGAGGCGCCCCGCTCCTCCTGCTCGGCGCCGATCGGCTCGGGCGCGACGTGCTCAGCCGGCTGATCCTCGGCACCCGCATCTCGCTCTCCGTGGGCCTCGTCGGCGTCGTCCTCAGCCTCGCCATCGGCCTCGTGGTGGGCGGCCTTTCCGGCTACCACGGCGGGCGCCTCGATCTGGTCGTCCAGCGGGTCATCGAGTTCCTGCGCTCGTTGCCATCGATTCCGTTATGGATGGGGCTCACCGCGGCCCTGCCGCGCGATTGGCCACCGCTCGCCATCTATTTCGCGGTCACCATCATCCTCTCGCTGGTCGGCTGGACCGAGCTCGCCCGGGTCGTCCGCGGCAGATTCCTGGCCCTCAAGACCGAGGACTACGTGACCGCGGCGAGGCTCGACGGGGCCAGCGACCTGCGGCTGATCTTCCGCCACATGATGCCGGCCTTCACCAGCCACATCATCGCCGCCGCGAGCCTCGCCATACCGGCGATGATCCTGGCCGAAACCAGCCTCAGCTTTCTCGGCCTCGGCCTGCAGCCGCCGATCATCAGCTGGGGGGTGCTGCTGCAGGAAGCGCAGAACGTCCGCTCGGTCGCGACGGCACCCTGGCTGCTCTGGCCGGCCGCGGCGATGATCATCGCCGTCCTCGCCATGAACTTTCTCGGCGACGGCCTGCGTGACGCCGCCGATCCGTACGCGACATGAACGCGCCCGCCGAGCCGTGCCGGCGGGACCCGGGCGAGGTCCTGGCCATCGTCGACCTCGAGACCCACTTTCCCCTGAACCGGCGCACGCTCAAGGCGGTCGACGGCGTCTCGCTCTCCCTGCGCGCCGGCCAGACCCTCTGCGTCGTCGGCGAGAGCGGCAGCGGCAAGAGCGTCACCGCTCGATCGATCCTGAACATCGTGAAGCCGGGCCGGATCGTCGGCGGCCAGATCTGGTTCTGGCCCCGTGCGCGGGACGGCGCCGCGATCGATCTTTGCACCCTCGATCCCTACGGCCCTCGGCTGCGGGCGATCCGCGGGGCCCGCATCGCGATGATCTTCCAGGAGCCGATGAGCGCCTTGAGCCCGATGCACACGATCGGCGAGCAGATCATCGAGGCGATCCGCCTGCACCGTGGGCTCGACAGGAAGGCGGCGCGCGCCCGGGCCATCGAGCTGCTCCGCCAGGTCCAGATCCAGGAGCCCGAGCTCGCCGTCGACCGCTACCCCTTCCAGCTCAGCGGCGGCATGCGCCAGCGGGCGCTGATCGCGATGGCGCTGTCCGGCGAGCCCAGGGTGCTCATCGCCGACGAGCCGACCACCGCCCTCGATGTCACCACGCAGGCTGAGATCCTGAAGCTGATCAAGTCGCTGCAGCGGCGCTACGGCATGGCCGTCCTCCTGGTCACACACGACATGGGGGTGGTGGCCGAGATGGCGGACGAGGTCGCGGTGATGCAGGACGGACGGGTGATCGAGCAGGGTCGGGTCGAGGCCATCTTCCGCTCGCCTCGGCAGGCGCACACGCGAAGCCTCGTCGAGGCGGCCCAGCGCCTCGAGCGGCGCTCCGATTGCGCGGTGCCGAAGGCCAGCAGCGGGGCGGCGCAGGCCCCGATCCTTTCCGTTCGTGGCGTTTGCCTCGCGTTCCGTGGCACGACCGGGCTGCTGCGCGGCCGTCCGACCACCGTCCACGCCCTGCGCGACGTGACGTTCGATCTGGCATCGGGCGAGGCGCTCGGCATCGTCGGCGAGAGCGGGTCGGGCAAGACGACGCTGGCGCGGGCGCTCTTGGGCATTCACCCCGTGGATGCCGGCCAGGCACGGTTTCGCCGGGCCGATGGCTCGCTGGCCGATCTCTGCGCCAGCCGCGGCTATGCCGATCGCTCGCTCTACGGCGAGATCCGCATGATCTTCCAGGACCCGTTCGGCTCGCTCAATCCGCGGATGACGGTCGGGCAGATCATCGCCGAGCCGCTGATCATCAACCGGGTCTGCCGGCGCGCCGCGATCGGCGCCCGGGTCAGGTCACTCCTGCGCGACGTTGATCTCTGCGCCGACATGATGGATCGCTACCCGCACGCCTTCAGTGGCGGACAGCGGCAGCGGATCGGCATCGCCAGGGCCATGGCCACGAGGCCGCGCCTGGTCGTGGCCGATGAGCCGACCTCGGCGCTCGACGGCTCGCTCAGGGCGCAGATCCTGGACCTGCTGCTCGAGCTTCGCGCCAGGCTCGGCCTGAGCATCATCCTGATCAGCCACGACATCGGCGTGGTGCGCTATTTCTGCGAGCGCATGGCAGTGATGCGCCAGGGCGAGCTGGTCGAGATCGGCGCGTCGGAGCAGGTCTGCGCGGAGCCGCGCCATCCCTACACCGCCGAGCTCGTCGCGGCCGTGCCGCGCGCCGACCCTCGCCATGCCAGGCTCCGAGGCTAGGCAAGGCGGCGTCGCCTATCCCGCGGCCGGGCTCGGCAGGCCGGCCATAAGTGCGCCGGCCTCTTCGGAGCGGCCGGAGCGGGTCCAGAGCTCGGCCAGGGAAGTCGCCGCCCGCCGCTCCCATGCCAGCGCACCCTGGCCGCGCGCGATCTCGCAGGCGCGCCGCAGATCGGCCTCGGCGGCATCCAGGCTCGCCGCGTCGCGCTGCCCGAGGATAACGCCACGCATGCGGTGGATCTCGGCGCTGCACCAGGCCTGCCCGCTCACCTCGCATTCCTCGAGCGCAGCCTCGATGCGACCCAGCGCCTCGCCGGATCGTCCAGCGCTGGCCAGCGTCTCCGCCTCGAGTGTTCGGAGGTAGGGGAGCAGCGGTCGATTGCCCAGCTTCTCGAGCTCTGCGAGCGCGTTCGCCATCTCGTCCGCGCCCGCGTCGGGGTCGCCGGCGGCCGCCAGCGACCAGCCTCTCAGCACCTTCGCCTGCGCCCGGAAATGGGGAATGCGCTGGCCCTCGCACGCGTCGATCGCGCTCTGCGCGTAATGTCTCGTCGCGTCGACATCGCCCTGGAGCTGATGCAGGACCGCCGCGTGGACCGCCGTCCAGCAGCGGCTGTGCGCGGGGGCCGCCGGCCCGGCGAGCGCCAGGGCCTCGGCCATGGTCGCAAACGCAGCGCCGGTCTCGCCGAGGAGCCATTCCGCCCAGGACAGGAACAGCCGGGTCGTCACGCCGGGACTGGCGGCATAGCGCGCTGCCAGATCGTGCTGGTATCCGGTGCCGTTGGCCGCCGCGTGCCGCAGGTGCAGCCTGGCGTCCGCCAATCGGCCGAGCCAGAACGAGGCCACGCCGACGGCCCAATCGCTGATCAGGCGGGTCTCGGCCGAGCCATCCTGGTCGGCTGCCGCCTGCAGCTCGCCTGCCAACCGGTCGGCAACCTCGAACTCGCCACGCACCAGGTGAAAGCGCCACAGGCCGAAGCGTGCCACGAGGCCTTTCTGGCGCTCGCCCAGCGACTCGCACAGGGCGAGCGCGCGCCAGTAGCACCTGCCGACGTCCTCGGCACCGAAGCCACGCAGCGCCAGCAGCACGAACCCCAGCTTGAGCTGCAGGTCCAGCTCCTCGCGGGAGCGCCTTGCCTCGGGCAACGCCGGCAACAGTCGCAAGGCGCAGGCCAGATGATCGGCCGCCTCGGCATTGGCTGCGCGTGCCGCGGCACGCTCGCCGGCGGTGCGCCAGTAGGCAATCGCGGTCGCGGGCAGGCGGGCCTCGCTGAAATGGTGGGCGAGAAGCTCGGGCGCCGTCTCGGCGACCTCGGGGAAACGCTCGACCAGAACCTGGGCGACGCGGCCATGGAGCTGCTGGCGTCTGGACTTGAGCAGGGACTGGTAGGCCACGTCCTGGACCAGCGCGTGCTTGAAGCTGTAGCTCGCGGCCGGTGGCGTGCCGCGCTGGAAGACCAGCTCGGACGCGGTCAGCCTTTCGAGAGCGGCGGCGACCTCCGGCTCGGGGCGACCGAGCGCCGCCGCGACCAACTCCAGGCTGAACTCGCGCCCGATCACGGCACCCACCTGGGCGATCTCCTTGACCGGGGCGAGGCGGTCGAGCCGGGCCATGAGCGAATCGCGGAGAGTCGCGGGCACGGCGAGCGGAACCGGTTGCGCCAGCCCGAAGCGATCGTCGCCCGCCGTCGGCAGGGTCGACTCGAGCACCGTCTTGGTCAGCTCCTCGACGAACAGCGGCACCCCGTCGGTGCGCCCGACGATCTGCCTCAGGAGGTCGGCCGGCATGGTCCTGCCGGCCACGAGGCCCTCGATCATCTCGATGCTGTGTCGAAGGCTCAGGCGATGCAGCGGCAGCCGGGTGACGTGGCCCTGCCCGATCCAGGGCGGGTCGATGTGGTCGCGAAGCGTGACGACCAGCAGCACCGGCAGCTTCACGATGCGGGCGACCGCCCGGTCGAACAGCTCGCGCGTCGTCGGGTCGATCCAGTGCATGTCCTCGAGCACGATCAGGATCGGCTCCTGCGCCGCGAGCCCCTCCAACTGCTCGAGGAGGACCTCGAAGGTCTGCTCCTTGCGGTGCTGCGGCGACGGCTCCGGCGGCCGGTGGCGCCCGCCGGCCGACAGCCCCAGGGCCTCGGCCAGAAGTGCCGCGGCGTCGCCCGGACGCGCCGTCGCCCGGGCGAGAAGGGCCTCGAGCTTCTCCAGCTTCACGCCGTCGCGGTCGTCGCGCTCGAAGCCGGCGGCGCGCTGCATCTGGTCGAGGACCGGATGGAGCGCGCTGCTCACATGATAGGGTGAGCAGCGATAGCGGAGGCTGACGAGGCGCTCGGCGGCGAGCTGCTGCCGCAAGGCCTTGGCGATTCGCGACTTGCCGATCCCGGGCTCGCCCGAGATCAGCACGACCTGCCCTTCGCCCTGCTTCGCCCGCCGCCAGCGGGAAAGCAGCAGGCCCAGCTCGTCCTCGCGCCCGACCAGGGGCGTCAAGCGGACCCCCTGCAGCGCCTCGAAGCGGCCAACCGTCGGGCTCTCGCCCAGGACGCGCCAGGCGTGCACGGGTCGCGCGAAGCCCTTGAGGTCCTGCTCGCCCAGATCGGCGAGCTCGAACAGGCCGCCGACGAGCTGTCGCGTGCTGCGGGAGATGATGATCGTGCTCGGCTCGGCGAGGGATTGCAGGCGGGCCGCCAGGTTCAATGCCTCGCCGACGATGGAATCCTCCCTTGCCGCACCTTTGCCGAGCGGCCTGCCCACCATGACGAGGCCGGTGGCGATACCGATCCGGACGGCCAGCGGCTCGCCGTCGGCAACGATTGACGCGAACGCCGTCCGCAGCTCGAGGCCGCACCGGATCGCCCGCTCGGCGTCATCCTCGCGGGCCTCGGGATAGCCGAAATAGAGCAGGATGCCGTCGCCCAGATACTGGCCGACATGCCCGCCCCAGCGTCCCACCAGCTCGCCACACCGGCGGCGGTAGGCGCCGATCACCTCGCTCATGTCCTCCGGATCGAGACGCGCGGCGAGGCGGGTCGAGCCGACCACATCGCAGAACATGACCGTGAGCTGGCGCCGTTCGGCCTCCGGTGGCGCCGTCGCGCGCGCCGAGTGGGATCGCCGCCCGTTGCCGGTCTCGGCCAGCGCGGCCAGGGCCGCGATCGCCTTGAGCAGCTTCTTGCGTGGGCCCAGCGGGATGCCTAGCTCCGCGAGGTCGCCATCGGTCAGCTCGGGCAGGATCTCGGGCTCGATCTCGCCTTCCCTGAACGCCCTCTCGTAGCGTTCCAGTCCGAGTTCGCGCAGCCAGTCGGCGATCTCCAAGGCACCCCCCGATGGCACCTGCGACACGAACAGGAAGCCGCCTGGACAGCCTCCCTTCCCGGCCCGTGCTCCGGTAGCGTCGGCAGCTCGGCTCTAGGCCGACGATCTGCAGAGGGCGACCTCTGGCCTGGGCTGTTGCATCGAGGTTCCTTGCGCTCGATAATGGAGCGCAACAACTCGGCAGGCAACATCTCGTCGCGGAAGCTGGCGATCATGCAGCAGCGTCGTCTTGGGCCCTTGCTGGCCGAGGTGGCGTCGGCGGCCTCGGAGCTTCCTGAACAGCGATCGTCGTTCGCAGCGATTTGCTGCTTTGGAGGGGCTCTCGGATGTCGATCGGACCCCATCCCTACCTGTTCTTGAGCCGGGCTCGCCTGGCCCGCATCCACCTGGGACTGGATGCCACCGGCAGCGGGTATGACCCGACGGTCGAGAAATGGGTCAAGAAAATGCGCCGGCGCGCTCGCGAGAGCATTCTGCCGAGCCCGATGCTGACACCCGAATGGATCGATCCCGGCGAGGTCGCGACGGCGCCGATCATGCTCTACACGGCGCGCGCCGCCGTCTCGCGGATCACGATCCTGGGCCTGCTCTGGCAGATCGACAAGGACCGGGACAATCCCGACTCCGCCGGCGCCGGGCTGGACGCCCAGGCCTGGCTGGCCCGGGCATGTCGCGAGCTGCTCTCGATCGCCTCGTTTCCCGACTGGCAAAAGCCGACCTTGCCGCCCGAGGTGTTTCTCTCGGTGGCCGAGCTCTGCACCGCCGCCGCCATCGGCCTGGACTGGCTCTGGCAGCACCTGAACGTCGACGATCGGCGCCGGGTCCAGGACGCGATCATCAAGAACGCCCTCGAGCCCGCCCTCGAGCAATATGCCATCGGACGGGCCACGAATCGCGGCTGGACGGTCGAGCCCTACAACTGGAACATCGTCTGCAACGCGGGAATGGTTCTGGGAGCGCTGGTGGTCCAGGATCGGGATCCGGTCTTGGCGGAGCAGGTGATCGGGACGGCGCTCAAATCGGTCCAGACCGGCTTCGCCGGCTACTGGAGCGATGGCGGCTGGCCCGAAGGCCCCGGCTACTGGTCCTACGCCACCCGCTACGCCGCCAAGCTCCTGGACGCGCTCCACGGCCTCGGCCTCGACGATCGGGGCCTGTCCGAGCAGATGGGGCTGAAGCTCTCGGGCGAGTTCGTGCTGCATTGCCTGGGGCCGACCGGCATGGCCTTCAACTTCGCGGACAGCGAGCCACGGGTTTCCCTGATGGCGATGTCGTGGCTGGGAGCATACTACAGCCGCGAGACGGACAGCTGGATCGCCAGCCATAACCCGAATGGCTCGCGGCTGGCGCTGCAGCTGCTCTGGCGCGACGGGCCGGGGGCCCCGCCCGATGCGCGCGACAAGCCGCGCGACGCCTGCTTCGCCTCCGTGCACGGCGCCTTCTTCCGCAGCGCCTGGAACGACCCGGATGCCCTCTGGGTCGGCTTCAAGGGCGGCGACGGCCGCTGGCATCACCCGCATCTCGACGCGGGCACCTTCGTCATCGACGCGCAGGGCCTGCGCTGGGCCGTCGATCTCGGCCCGTCGCTCTATTCCAACCCCGGCTACTTCATGCGGGAGACGCGCTCGCGCTACTACCGCGCCAGCACGCAGGGTCACAACACGCTCCGGATCGGCCCGCATCAGCAGATCGACTACGCGGTGGCGCCGCTCCTGGCCTTCCTGTCGACGGAGAAGCTGGCCTGCGCGGTCGTCGACCTGTCGGCGGCATACGGCCTGCCGGCCGGGCAGCTGATGCGCGGCGTCTTCCTCCTGAAGCGCAGGATGGTGCTGATCCAGGACGATTTTCGCAGCCCGCCCGGGGCGGACGTCACCTGGTCGATGCACACGCCCGCCAAGGTGACGATCGATCCGGCAACGCCGGGCGAGGCCGTGCTGAGCCAGGAGAAGGACGTCGAGGCCGAGGTGGGCAGCTCCAGGCGGACCTGCTACATGAGCCTGCGGATCCTGGCGCCCGAAGGCGCCCGCTTCAGCCAGAAGACCGCGTCCTACGTGGGCGGCACCGAGTATCCCGAGTCCAGCATCAACGACGGCATCACCAAGCTCAGGATCGTCCTGCCGTTCGATCGCGACGCTCCGCTCGAGCGCATCGCCGTCCTGGTCACGCCCGAGAAGGAGCCCGCGCGAGCGCCGAAGCTCCAGCCGCTCGACGGATGGATCTCGGAGCCGGGTCCGAAGCGCTGGTGGCGGCTGGACGTGGCGCTCGAGCAGATCGAAGGCGTCGAGCCCGAAGCGAACGAGCCTGCCAGGTGACGTTGCGATGGCGTGATCCGGCAGGCTGCGAGCGCCATCTCCGGGCCACGTTCCTTCGGCAGCGCCAGGATGCGATCGAGGACCCGGAGCGCCCGATGCGAGGCGGGGTGCTCTTGCCGTCGACGCGAACGCCGTCGCCGCACCGCGCATGTCGCGCCCGCGGATCCGAGCCTGGGCGAGGGGAGGAGGTCGCCTCCGTGGCTGGAAGCGGCGGGCAGAGAAGTCTCCAGAGCAAGCCGAACGTCCTCGACCGAAAGGCAGGCTCGGCCCCGTGTCCCCGGACCGACCCCGGCTCAGTCCATCAGGTAGTAGGATTTATAACCTAGTTTCGGCCTCGGGTCAAGCTCCGCCGGGGTCGTTCGGCAATCCGGGGGTCAGCCGTGCTCGAGCCCGGGCAAAGGGCCAAAACACGGTGCTTTGCCCACCTCGATCGAACCCGGGGATGCAGCGAACGAACCCAAGAAACGGGCGATTCCTGGGTTCGTTCGTCGATTCGGCAGGTTCGTTCGTCGGTTTGCCGGGTTCGCCCGTCGTCTTTTGTTGCACCCGATGCAACAACCCGGGGATTCTGTTGCATCGG
>CAYMTA010000081.1:0-17453 GCA_964393275.1 uncultured Geminicoccaceae bacterium
GATCGCCCCGGGCGCTCAGATTGCGGGTCACCGCCGCACCTTCCAGAGGTGTCGGACCGAAGGCGAGCAGCGCCTCGTCCGCCGCGACGTCCTCCGCATCGAGACGCAGTGGCGTGCGTGGCGCGTAGTGGCGGAGCAGAAGGCCGGGTGAGCGCACCGGCTCGCCCGGCGACGAGGCGGCGGGCCCGGCAAGCGGTCCGGTCACGGCCTCGATTGCTTCGCGTGTCAGCCCGCCCGGGCGCAGCAGGGCGACGCTGCCGCCCCGGCTCAAATCGACCACGGTGCTCTCCACGCCGATCGGCACCGGCCCGCCATCGAGGACCAGGTCGATGCGGCCGTCCAGGTCCGCCAGCACATGCGCCGCGGTGGTCGGGCTGACCCGTCCGGAGCGGTTGGCGCTGGGTGCCGCCACCGGGCCGTCGATCTGGGCCAAAAGCGCTTGCGCCACATTGTGGCCAGGCACGCGGACGGCGACGGTGGCCAGCCCCGCAACGGCGCGTGGCGAGATGGCGGTGCCCGCAAGCAGCGGCAGGATCAGCGTGAGCGGTCCCGGCCAGAAAGCCGCGGCGAGCGCTTCCGCCCGCTCGTCGAAGGCTGCAAGGCCGCGGGCCGCGGCGGTCGACGCCACGTGCAGGATGAGCGGGTTGATCGCCGGCCGGCCCTTCGCGGCGAAAACGCGGGCGATCGCCGCGTCATCGGCCGCAAGCGCGCCGAGCCCATAGACGGTCTCGGTCGGGAAGGCGACGAGGCCTCCGCGGCGCAGCGTTTCGGCGGCGCGGGCAATGCCGGCTGCGTCGGCGACGCGGCACTCGGTCATCCGCCGAGCGCCCGCCAGCCGATGTCGCTCCGAAAGGCGCCGTCCGTCCAGTCGACTCGGGCAACGCCGGCGTAGGCCCGATCGCGAGCGTCCTGGAGCGTGGACCCCAGCCCGGTGATGCCGAGCACCCGGCCGCCATCGGCGAGCCAGCGCCCGCCCTCCTTGCGGGTGGCGGCATGAAAGAGGAGGACATCGTCGCTCGTCTCGAGCGCGTCGAGCCCGCCGATGACCGACCCCCTGGCGTATGCGCCGGGATACCCCTTTGCCGCCATCACCACGGTGAGCGCGTGATCGGGATACCAGCGCAGATCCATGTGCTCGAGGATGCCGTCGCAGGCGCCGACGACGAGCTGGCCGAGATCGGTCATCAGCCGCGGCAGCACCGCCTGGCATTCGGGATCGCCGAAGCGGACATTGTACTCGAGCAGCTTCGGGCCCGAGGCTGTCAGCATCAGCCCGGCGTAGAGAAAGCCCCGATAGGCCATACCCTCGGCGGCGAGGCCGTCCATGGTCGGTCGAACGATGGTCGCCATCACCTCCTCGACCAGCGCCGGCGTCAGCAGCGGTGCCGGTGAACAGGCGCCCATGCCGCCCGTGTTGGGCCCCTTGTCGCCATCGAAGGCGCGCTTGTAGTCCTGGGCCGTACCGATCTCGAGCGCCGTCCTCCCATCGCAGATGGCGAACAGGCTGGCCTCCTCGCCTTCGAGGAACTCCTCGATCACGAGCGTCGTCCCCGCCTCGCCGAAAGCGCCGGCGAAGGCCGAATCGACGGCCTGCCGCGCGGCGTCACGTGTCTCGGCGATGACCACACCCTTGCCAGAGGCGAGCCCGTCGGCCTTGACCACGATCGGCAGGGGTGCTGCCTCGACATGCGCCAGCGCCGCGTCGGGCCGGTCGCTGGTGAAGACCGCGTGGGCCGCCGTCGGGATGTTGTGGCGCGCGCAGAAGGCCTTCATGAAGGCCTTGGAGCCTTCGAGCCGGGCGGCGGCGGCGGTCGGGCCGAAGGCTCGAATGCCCAGGGCCTCGAGCCGGTCGACGAGACCGAGGACCAGCGGCAGCTCGGGGCCGACCACGACGAGGTCGATCTCACGCGATCGGGCCAGCGCCACGAGCCCCTCGATATCGTCCACCGCCACGGCCACGCATTCCGCGTCGCGCGCGATGCCGGCATTGCCCGGCGCACAGAGCACCGCATCGGCCAAGGGCGAGGCCGCGAGCGACCAGCACAACGCATGCTCGCGACCACCACCGCCGACTACGAGAAATCGCATGGGCTCTCACTCTTTGCACGTTCAGCGCCGATCGCTTAGACCGTTAGGCTCGTGAGATCGAGAGTTGATGGCGAGAACGATGAGCCAAATCAAAGTCGGCATCCTCGGGGCGAGCGGCTACACGGGTGCCGAGCTCCTGCGCCTGCTCAACGACCATCCGGCTGCATCGGTGCGCTGGCTCACCGCCGACCGTAATGCCGGCCAGCCGGTCGGCTCGCTCTTTCCGCATCTGGCCCATCTGGGCCTGCCCGATCTCGAGCGCCTCGAGGACGTCGCCGTCGACGAGGTCGAGGTGGTCTTCTGCTGCCTGCCGCACGGCCTGACCCAGAAGGTGGTGCGCGAGCTGCCCGAGACGCTGCGGGTCGTCGATCTCTCCGCCGATTTCCGCCTGCGCGACACGGAGCTCTACCAGACGGTCTACGGCAAGCCGCACGAGGCGGTCGAGCTGCAGGAACAGGCCGTCTACGGGCTCACCGAGCATTATGGGGAGGCGATCAGGACCGCTCGTCTGGTCGCCAATCCCGGCTGCTACACGACCACCGCCCAACTGCCCCTGATCCCGCTCTTGAAGGGGCGGCTGATCGAGCCCGCGGGCATCATCATCGATGCCAAGTCCGGAGTCAGCGGCGCCGGGCGGGCGGCCAGGGAGGCGGGTCTCTTCACCGAGGTCAGCGAGGGCTTCCATGCCTACGGTGTCGGCAATCACCGCCACGGGCCGGAGATCGACCAGTGCCTTTCGGATTTCACCGAGAAGCCGGTCACGGTCACCTTCACACCGCATCTGGTGCCGATGAACCGGGGCATCCTGGCCACGATCTATGTGCGGCTGCGGCCGGGCGCCACGGTCGAGGGCCTGCAGTCGGCGCTGGAGGGCGCCTATCGCGACGCCCCGTTCGTGCATGTCCTGCCGCCCAGATCCCTGCCGGCGACGCGCCACGTTCGCGGCAGCAACAACTGCCTGATCGCGGTGCATCCGAGCCGTGTGGCAGGCGAGGCCATCCTGCTCAGCGTCACCGACAATCTCGTGAAGGGCGCCTCGGGCCAGGCCTTGCAGAACATGAACCTGATGATGGACCAGGACGAGACGGCCGGGCTGCGCGCCGCGCCGCTTTTCCCCTGACATGGGAGTCCCTGAGATGGAAGAAGGCCAGCCCCCGGTCGAGATCGGCGCCATCGAGGCAGCGGCAGCCTTGCTCGAGGGCCAGATCGAACGCACGCCGCTGCACCTCTCACGCACGCTCTCCGAGCTCACGGGTGCGGAGCTCTGGCTGAAGTTCGAGAACCTGCAATACACGGCCTCGTTCAAGGAACGCGGGGCGCTCAACAAGCTCACCAGCCTGAGCGCGGCCGAGCGGGCGCGTGGCGTGGTCGCCATGTCGGCAGGCAACCATGCGCAGGGCGTGGCCTACCATGCGCGACGGCTCGGCATCCGGGCCACGATCGTGATGCCCGAGACCACCCCCTTCAACAAGATCCGCAACACCGAGCGGCTCGGCGCCAGGGTCGAGCTGCAGGGTGAGGCGGTGGACGACGCGGCGCGCCATGCGCACGAGCTCGAGGAGGCGGAAGGGCTGGTCTTCATCCATCCCTTCGACGATCCCCTGATCATCGCGGGCCAGGGCACGATCGGCCTCGAGATCGCGGCGGATGGACCGGCGCTCGATGCCGTGATCGTGCCGATCGGCGGCGGCGGGCTGATTTCCGGCATCGCCACGGCCCTGGCCGCGAGGCGCCCGGAGATCGAGGTGATCGGCGTCCAGTGCAGGGCCTATCCCGCCGCCTACAACCACCGCTTCGGCCAAAGCCTGCCGCTCGCCAGCGGACGGACCAACGCCGACGGCATCTCGGTCAAGCAGCCGGGCCGGCTCACCTCGCCCATCATCGACCGGCTCGTCGCGGACATCGTGCTGGTCGACGAGCCGCATCTCGAGCAGGCGATCCTGCAGCTCCTCGAGATCGAGAAGATGGTGGTCGAGGGTGCCGGGGCCGCCAGCCTCGCCGCGGTCCTGGCCGATCCGGAGCGGTTCCGGGGCCGGCGGATCGGCCTCGTGCTCAGCGGCGGCAATATCGACAGCCGGCTCCTGAGCGCCGTCATCATGCGCGGCCTCGTCAGGAGCGAGCGGCTGATCCGGCTCGCCATCATGGTGCCGGACAGCCCGGGCAGCCTCGCGCGGCTCACCCGCCTGATCGCCGACGCCCGGGGCAATGTCGTCGAGGTGACCCACAAGCGCGCCTTCTCCAAAGGCTCGGTGCGCGACACGATCGTCGACTTCGTGATCGAGACCCGCGACCACCATCATGCGACGGAGATCGAGGCGGCCTTGAGCAGGGCCGGCTATGAGGTGGAGCTGACCGAGCGCGCCGGCCCGGGCTTCGCCTGATCCCGGTGACCAAAAGGCGGCAGGGGCAAGCCATGCAAAGCTTTACCGCGACTTGATTTTAGGCTATTAATCCTATTCCAAGTGGCGGTTCCCTGCCGGAGACGGTCTTGCGCGTCCTTATTCTGGAAGATGATCCGACGGACGCATTCGCGATGCGTCGCGAGCTCTCCGACCGCTTCGAGGTGACGCTGGCGGCCACGCTCGCCGACGCGCTGGTGCGGCTGACGACACCGGGGCTCAAGCCGGACGCGATCGTCACCGATCTCAACCTGCCCGATTCGAGCGGCCCGCGAACGCTCGAGATCCTGCGGGGCGCCTCACCCGACATCCCGATCGTGGTCAGCACGGGTCATCTCAGCGAAGGTGTCCGACGCCAGCTCGATCTTCTCGGCGTCGCCCATCTGCACGACAAGAACGACGGCTTCGCGCTGCTGCGCGCTGTCCTCCAGCACACCGAATCCGTGCATCACACCATCGCCGTGCACAAGGCGCACATCTCGACCGAGATCGAGCGGGTGGCACGGCTCGCCGCCGAGGAGGCCGCGGGCCGGGCGATCAGCGAGCTGGTCCAAAGGCTCGGGCTGCACGACGAGGAGGGGGTGCGCATGGCGGTGCGCCTCGCCCGCGGCTGGGATGCCGCGAAGAGTCGCTTCACCGCGGCCATCGCCGCCGGCCTCGCCAGCGCTCTCCTGCTCGCCGTGGGTGCCGGGATCGTGGCGATCCTCAAGAACCAGGGCAGCAAGTAGGCCCAGAGATCGCCCGCGCCTAGGAAGCGAGCCGCCGCGGTGGCGCCTCGGTCGCCGGCATCTGGCCCGGCGCCATCTCCTCGGGCTGCTTGCCATAGGAGGCGATGCGGACCAGCACCTCGTCGATCTGCGCCTTGGTGAGGATCGCCGGCCGGGTGACCTGCAGGCAGCGCCAGTAGCCCGACGCAAGATTCTCGACCTCGACGGCGAGGCCGAGCGCCTTGTCGAGATTCGCACCGAGGGCGATCATCCCGTGATTGGCCAGCAGGCAGGCGGTCCGGCCTTCGAGGGCCTGGAGCGCGTTGTCCGAAAGCTCCTGCGTGCCGAAGCGGGCATAGTCGGCCACCCGGATCGAATCGCCGCCGGCGACCGCGATCATGTAGTGGAAGGCCGGGATCTCCATCCGCAGGCAGGCGAGCGTGGTGCAGTGCAGCGCGTGATTGTGGACGATGGCGTTGACGTCCGGCCGCTCGCGCATGATGTCGTAGTGGAAGCGCCATTCGGTCGACGGCACGCGCCGTCCCTCGTAGCTGCCTTCATGGTCGATCAGGACGATATCGGCGGCCTTGAGCGAATCGTAGGCCATGCCCGAGGGGGTCACGAGCAGGCCTTCCGGGATGCGGGCGCTGACATTGCCGGATGTCCCTTGATTGATCCCGAGCTCGTTCATTTTCAGGCAGGTGGCGATGATCGCTTCGCGGAGCTCGCCATGGTCGATCTTGGACATCTTTGATCGCTACTCACGAAGGCGCGGCATGCACGACAAGCGTGCGCCGGGCCGTGGGGGGATGCAGTATTCCGGCGGAGGATAGCTGGCGTGGAATGATCCGCAAACCATCGCGCTGCGTATTTGACCATTGCAAGAGCGCGCGGGGAACGATGACCAGCAAATTTTCGGGCATTTCTGCGGGCGCCGGCGGCGAGCGCCACGGTCAGCGTCTTGCGTGGTTGTCGTCGCTGCGGTTCAAAGGCGCGATGACAGGCTCGCTCAGGATCCCCGACCCGAACGATGCCGACAGGATGCTGTTGGCAGACATCCGCCTCGTCGCGGTTGATCGCGACCGCGCAGCCTTCGGCAGACTCCACGGCTACTACGCGCCCAGGGTGAAGAGCTATCTCAGGCGGATCGGCGCCCGGGACGACGTGGCCGAGGACCTCGTCCAGGAGGTGATGATCGCCGTCTGGCGCCGGGCGCACCAGTTCGATCCCGCCAGGGCGGCGCTCAGCACCTGGGTCTACACCATCGCCCGCAACAAGCGGATCGATGCGTTCAGACGCGAGTCCCATCCCGATGTCGATCTCACCGACCCGTCCCTGGAGCCGCCTGCCGCGCCGCGCGGCGATGTCCATGTCGAAACCGAGGTGATGAAGGACGGCATTCGCCGCGCCATCGAGCATCTGCCGCGCGAGCAGGCCGATCTGTTGCGCATCTTCTATTTCGAGGACAAGACGCACAGCACCATCGCGGACGAGCTGGGGCTGCCCTTGGGCACGGTCAAATCGCGCCTGCGGCTGGCCGTGGCCCGGCTCCGCGGTCTGCTCGAAGGTGTCGAAGGATGAGCGAGCGCCTCACTGTCGACGACCTGCTCCTGGCGCACGCCGCGGGCCGCCTGCCCGAGCCCGTCGGGCTCGTCGTCGCCACGCATCTGGCCCTGGCGCCGGCGCAGCGCCGGGTCTTTCGCGAGTACGAGGCGCTCGGCGGGGCCATGCTCGAGGACCTGCCGCCGGCCGAGCTCGGCCAGGGAGCGCTCGAGCGTCTTTTGGACCAGCTCGACGATTCGATCGAACTCGCCGTTCCGCCGCCCGATGGCGAGCTGCCGGCGCCGCTCCGCGCCTACGTCAAGGGGCGAGTGGCCGATCTGCCCTGGCGGCACTTCGGGAGCGTGTCCGAGGCGGTGCTGCCGCTCGACCAATCAATCTACCGCACCCGGCTGATCCGGCTCAAGGCCGGCCGTGCCGTGCCCCGGCACACGCATGAGGGCCAGGAACTGACGGTCGTGCTCGAAGGCGCCTTCCACGACGGGATCGACGGCTATGGTGTCGGTGAGATCGCCATCGCCGACCCGCATGTCGACCACCAGCCACAGGCGCTCGGCGACGACGACTGCCTCTGCCTCGCCGTCACCGACGCGCCGCTCAGGCTGACCGGCCGCTTCTCGCGCTTCCTGAACCCCTTCCTCCGGCTCTGAGGCTTGTTGCGCGACGGCTACGCTCCGACCGGTAGCACCTGCAGGGCCATCGCCCGGCCTTGCGCTGGGGCCGTGCTGTTTGCAACATGGTGCGGGACCGGGCTCGGACGGATGGGCAAAGCGTGACCTTGACTGCGAACGGATGCCTCGAGGAGCGGATCTTGCGCGGCATGGACAGCGTGCCTATGCCGGGACCCGGGGAGCCGCCACTGGTCACCCGCTTCGCGCCGAGCCCGACCGGCTATCTGCACATCGGCCACGCCTATTCGGCGCTGTTCGCCTACGAGGCCGCCCGGCAGAGCGGCGGCCGCTTTCTTCTGCGCATCGAGGACATCGATGCCCAGCGCTGCCGCCCCGAGTTCGAGCGGGCGACCTATGAGGACCTCAACTGGGTCGGCATCCATTGGCACGGCGAGCCATTGCGCCAGTCGGCCCACATGGTCCGCTACGCCGACGCCCTGCTGCATCTGCAGGAAGAGGGGCTGCTCTATCCCTGCTTCTGCTCGCGCAAGCAGATCCGCATGGAGGTCGAGCAATCGGGCCGTGCGCCGCACGGCCCCTCGCAGGAGCTCGTCTATCCGGGGATCTGTCGCGACATCGATCCCCTGGAGCGCGAGCGGCGGATCGCCAAGGGCGAGCCTTTCGCCTGGCGCCTCGACGTCGCCCGGGCCCTGGCGCTCACCGGTCCCCTCCACTGGCACGACTGCCGGGCCGGCTGGATCGAGGCGCGCCCGGAGGAGATGGGCGATCCGATCCTCGCCCGCAAGGACACCCCCACCAGCTACCATCTGGCCGTCGTGCTGGACGACCACCTGCAGGGGGTCACCCTGATCAGCCGCGGCGAGGACCTCTTCCATGCCACCCACCTGCACCGCGTCCTGCAGGCGATCTTCGGCATCAAGCCGCCGCGCTACTACCACCACAACCTGATCGCCGACAGCCGGGGCGAGCGCCTCGCCAAGCGCAACCGGGCCATCACGCTCCGCCACCTGCGGGACATCGGCCGGACGCCTGCGGACATCTGGAAGATGCTCGGCCTGCAGCAGCGGGTCTAAAGGCCGACTTGCCGCTCCGACCAGCTGCTTTCGCCCTTCTCTGCTGCACGCTTCTCGCCGCCTGCGCCATCACCTTGCACCCGCTGCCGCCGGCGCCGCGCCCGACCGAGGTCTGGACCGAGACGGCAGAGCCGCCCAAAGCCGTCATCCTGGCGCTGCATGGCTTCAACGACTATCGCCACGCCTTCGCCGGCTTCGCGGCCTATGCCGCCGCCCGTGGCTACCGCGTCGAGGCCTTCGATCAGCAGGGCTTCGGCGCCAATGCCAATCGCGGCCTCTGGCCCGGCGGCCAGGCGCTGGCCGAGGACATCAAGGAACGGCTCGCCGAGCTGCGCCGGAGTTGGCCTGAAGCACCACTCTTTCTCCTCGGCGAGAGCATGGGGGCGGCGGCCGCCGTGGTGGCGCTTGCGAACGGCGCGCCGCCGGTCGACGGCCTGATCCTGGCGAGCCCGGCCGTCTGGGGCGACACCAGCTTCAACGGCCTCTATCGCCTGGTCCTGGATCTCGCCGCCGGCATCACTCCCGGCTGGACCGTGACCGGCCGCGGGCTCGGTATCCGGGCAAGCGACAACGACGCGGCGCTCATCGCCCTGGGGCGCGATCCCATGGTCATCAAGGAGACCCGGCTCGATGCCATAGCCGGTCTCGTGCGGCTGATGGACGAGGCGTGGCGGGATGCCGGCAAGCTGAAGGTGCCGGTGCTGATCCTGATGGGCGAGCGCGACGAGGTCATCCCGCCAGAGGCGATTCTGGGCTTCGCCGAGCGCGTCGATCCCGCCGTCTGCCACTTCATCGCCTTTCCCGAGGGCTGGCACCTCCTCCTGCGCGACCTCGAGGCCGAGAGGGTCTGGCGGGACATCCTGGCATGGATCGAAGGCGCCGAGGTGGCCTCGCGATGTCCGGCGGCCCCGCTCTGAGCCTCGCTCGCGAACCTGCTTGCATTTGCCCGAGCCTCGCCTAGGCTTTTTCGAAGAACAAAAGGCTCTTCGAGGGGTGAGGCTATGACCATGGGCAGGACTGGGAGAAGCGGCTTCGGTCTCGCGATGCTGGCTTTGGCCTTGATGGCCGGGACGGCGACGGCGCAGGATTTCAAGCCGGCCGTCATCTTCGACATCGGCGGCAAGTTCGACAAATCGTTCAACGAGGCCGCCTATAACGGTGCCGAGCGGTTCAAGGCCGAGACCGGCATCGACTACATGGAGTTCGAGATCACGCAGGATGCCCAGCGCGAGCAGGCGATCCGTCGGATGATCCGCAACGGTGCGAATATCGTCGTCGTCGTGGGCTATCAGAACTCGACCCCGCTCGAGGCCATAGCACCAGAGAACCCGGACACGGAGTTCACCCTGATCGACAGCGTGGTCGATCTTCCCAACGTGCAGTCGGTCGTCTTCAAGGAGCACGAGGGCTCGTTCCTCGTCGGCATCGCGGCCGCCATGGCGTCGAAGACGGGCAAGGTCGGCTTCGTTGGCGGCATGGACATCCCGCTGATCCGCAACTTCGCCCACGGCTACGAGCAGGGTGTCGCCTATGCCGACCCCAATGCCGAGGTGCTGGTCAACATGATCGGTGACACCAACGCGGCCTGGAACGATCCGGGCAAGGCCAGCGAGCTCGCGATCGGCCAGTTCGACCAGGGCGCCGATGTGGTCTACGCCGCCGCCGGCTCCTCGGGCCTGGGCGTGCTGCAGGCCGCCGCCGACCGCGGCAAGCTCTCGATCGGTGTCGACAGCAACCAGAATTACCTGCATCCGGGCAGCGTGCTGACCTCGATGCTGAAGCGGGTCGACGTCGCCGTGTTCAATGCCTTCAAGGACTCGATGGACGGCACCTGGCAGCCCGGCGCGCAGTATCTCGGGCTCGCCGAGGACGGGGTCGGCATCGCCATCGACGAGAACAACCGCGCCTTGATCACGCCCGAGATGGAGGCCGCCATCGACGATGCCAAGGCCAAGATCCTGTCCGGCGAGATCGTCGTCGAGGACTACTACTCGACCCAGAACTGACCGCAGCGGGCGGCATGACCGGGGCCGGTGGCGGCGACGGGCGCATGGAGCACGCACCGCCGGCCATCGAGCTCAAGGGCATCGACAAGTCGTTCGGTCCGGTCCACGCCAATGACGACATCCATCTGACGGTCGAGGTCGGCACCATCCACGGCATCGTCGGCGAGAACGGCGCCGGCAAGTCGACCCTGATGAACATCGTCTACGGCTTCTACCAGGCCGATTCAGGCACGATCAGCGTCGACGGCCAGGTACGCGCCATCCGCTCGCCCGAGGATGCGATCAAGGCCGGCATCGGCATGGTCCACCAGCACTTCATGCTGGTCGAGCCCTTCACCGTGCTCGAGAACATCCTGCTCGGCGCCGAGGGCGGCTGGACGCTCGGAGCCGGCCGGGCCAAGGCGCGCAAGGCGCTGCTCCGGCTCGAGCAGGACCATGCGCTCGAGGTCGACATCGATGCCCGGGTCGCCGACCTGCCGGTCGGCATCCAGCAGCGGGTCGAGATCCTCAAGGCGCTCTATCGCGGCGCCCATGTGCTGATCCTCGACGAGCCGACCGGCGTGCTGACGCCCCAGGAAGCCGATCACCTCTTCCGCATCCTGCGCAACCTGAAGGAGCAGGGGCGAACCGTCATCCTGATCACCCACAAGCTGCGCGAGATCATGGCGGCGACCGACAATGTCAGCGTGATGCGCGGCGGTGCGATGATGGCGCATCGGGCCACGGCGCAGACCACGACCGAGGAGCTGGCCGAGCTCATGGTCGGTCGCAAGGTTCTCCTGCGCGTCGACAAGGCACCGGCCCGCCCCGGCCGGGCGGTGCTCGAGGTCGAGCATCTCGAGGTGGTCGACGCCCAGGGCGTGCGGCGGGTCAAGGACGTGAGCTTCAGCGTCCGGTCCGGCGAGATCGTCGGCATCGCCGGGGTTGCCGGCAACGGCCAGTCCGAGCTGCTCGAGACCCTCTCCGGCATCCGCCAGCCCAAGAGCGGCCGCATCCTGCTGCAGGGCGAGACCCTGGGCGATGCCGCCGACTGCCGGCTGAAGAAGCTCGGCCACGTGCCCGAGGACCGGCTGCGGATGGGCCTCGTGCGCGGCTTCCCGGCCTATGAGAACGCAATCCTGGGCTATCAGCTTCTTCCCGCCTATGCCGAACATGGCTTTCTCAGGAAGCGCCGCATCATCGCCCAGTGCCTGGACTGGATGCGGTCCTACGACGTCCGGCCGGCGGACCCGCTCCTGCAGGCGACGGCCTTCTCCGGCGGCAACCAGCAAAAGCTCGTGCTCGCTCGCGAGATGGAGCACGACCCGGACATCCTGCTCGTCGGCCAGCCAACCAGAGGCGTCGATATCGGCGCCATCGAGTTCATCCACAAGCGGCTCGTCGCCATGCGCGATGCCGGCAAGGCCATCCTCCTGGTCTCGGTCGAGCTCGACGAGATCCTGTCGCTGGCGGATCGGATCATCGTCATGTTCGACGGCACAATCACGGGCGAGGTCGCCCAGGCCGACGCCACCGCCCGCCGCCTCGGCCTCCTGATGGCCGGTGTCCGGGACGAGGCCGCCTGATGCCGACGAGGCTGCCGCCCTGGGCAAGCTACGGCCTCCTGCCCCTCCTGAACCTCGCCATGGCCTTTCTCGTCGCCGGGCTGATCGTGGTCATCCTCGGCGAAAACCCGTTTGCGGCCGTGCGGTTCCTGGTCCTCGGCGCCTTCGGCTATGGCGAGGCGGTCGGCTACACCCTCTTCTACGCGACCAACTTCATCTTCACCGGCCTCGCCGTCGCCCTCGCCTTCCAGTGCGGGCTCTTCAACATCGGCGGCGAGGGCCAGGCCTATATCGGCGGCCTCGGCGTCGGTCTCGCCGGCATCTGGCTCGGTCATTGGCCGGCACCCATCGGCCTCCTGATCGCCATCCTGGCGGCCGGCCTCTTCGGTGGCGTCTGGGGCTTCATTCCCGGCTGGCTGCAGGCCCGACGCGGCAGCCATACGGTCATCACGACCATCATGCTCAACTTCGTCGCCGCCTCCCTGATGACCTATCTCCTGGTCAACCCGTTGCGGCGCCCGGGGCAGCAGATCCCGGAAAGCATGACCTTCGACCAGAGCATGTGGCTGCCGCAGCTCTCCGCCGTGCTCCGCAGTGTCGGCTACGATATCGGCCGCTCGCCCCTGAACGCGGCGCTTCTCCTGGCCCTCCTCTGCTGCGTCCTCTACTGGCTCTTCATCTGGAAGATGCGCGCCGGCTACGAGATGCGGGTGGTCGGCCGGAGCGAGCCGGCGGCCCTCTATGGCGGCATATCGCCCGCCCGCCAGATCATGATCGCCATGACGCTCTCCGGTGCCCTGGCCGGGCTCATGGCGCTGAACGAGGTGCTGGGCGCCCAGCATCGCCTGACCATCGGCTTCACCGGCGGCTACGGCTTCGTCGGCATCGCCGTGGCCTTGATGGGCAGGAACCACCCGATCGGCATCGTGCTCTCGGCCGTGCTCTTCGGCGCCCTCTACCAGGGCGGCTCGGAGCTCGCCTTCGACATGCCGAGGATCAACAAGGACATGGTGGTGGTGATCCAGGGCCTGGTCATCCTCTTCGCCGGCGCCCTCGAGCACATGTTCCGCCCGTGGCTCGAGGCCCGCTTCGCCCGGCCTGTCCTGTCCGCAACGGCGGCGGCCTGAGCCGTGGAGGAGCTCGCCATCCAGGTGGTGCTCCTGACCGCGAGCACCCTCCGGCTCGCCACGCCACTCGTGCTCTGCGCCATGGCCGGTCTCTTCGCCGAGCGCAGCGGCGTCGTCGATATCGGCCTCGAGGGCAAGATGCTGGGGGCCGCCTTCGCCGCCGCCGCGGCCGCCGCGGTCAGCGGCTCGGCCTGGGTCGGGCTCATGGCGGCGATCGCAGTTTCCTGGTCGCTCGCCATGCTGCACGGCTTCGCCAGCATCACCCACAAGGGCGATCAGGTGGTCTCCGGCATGGCCATCAACATCGCCGTCGCCGGGCTCGGGCCGGTCCTGGCCGATGCCTGGTTCCACCAGGCGGGGCGGGTGCCGGTGAGCGGCCCGAATGCCCGCTTCCTGCCGATCGAGCTGCCCTTCGCCGAGGCGGCACGCGGCATCCCGGTGATCGGCCCCTTCTATGCGGAGGTGGTGAGCGGCCACAACCTCCTCGTCTACGTCGCCGCCCTCTCGATACCGCTCGTCGCCTGGGTGGTCTACAGGACGCGCTTCGGGCTGCGCCTGCGGGCCGTCGGCGAAAATCCGAGCGCGGTCGACACCGCCGGCATCCCGGTCGATGGCATGCGCTACCGCGCCCTCATGGTGACCGGTCTCCTGGCCGGCATCGCCGGCGCCTATCTCTCGATCGCCCAGGGTGCCGGCTTCACCCGCGACATGAGCGCCGGCCGGGGCTATCTGGCGCTCGCCGCCCTCATCTTCGGCAAGTGGCGGCCGGTGCCCGCCGTCCTCGCCTGCCTGCTCTTCGCCTTCGCCGATGCCATCCAGGCCCGCCTGCAGGGGGTGGAATTGCCGGTCCTGGGCGAGATCCCGACCCAGGCGATCCAGGCGCTCCCCTATCTCCTGACCATCCTGCTGCTCGCCGGCTTCGTCGGCCGTGCCGTGGCCCCCAAGGCGATCGGCCAGCCCTATGTGAAGGAACGATGAAGGATCTCGTGGCCGCCGCCCGCACTGTTCGCGAACGCGCCTATGCCCCTTATTCGCGCTTCCTCGTCGGTTGCGCCATCCGCGCAACCAGCGGCGCCGTCTTCGTCGGTGCCAATGTCGAGAACGCGGCCTATCCGCAGGGCCTCTGCGCCGAGCGGTCGGCCGCGGCCGCCATGATCGCCGCCGGTGAGCGGCGCATCGTCGAGGTCGTGGTCATCGGCAATGGCAGTGAACCCTGCGCCCCCTGCGGCGGCTGCCGGCAGCTCCTGAGCGAGTTCGCGCCCGGCGACACGCGAGTGCACATGCTGGGCAGCGACGGCGGCAGGCGGACCGCCACCATGGGGGAGCTCCTGCCTTATGCCTTCGGCCCGCTCGCACTCGGCGTCGAAACACAACGGACGTCCACCGCCGCCGACCATCTGCAAGAGCGTTTCGGCGCCGGCTTCCCGACGATCGCCATCATCCTCGGCTCCGGCCTCGGCGGCTTCGCCGACCGGCTCGAGGCGGCGGAAACCGTGGGCTATGACGAGCTCGTCGGCTTTCCCCGCCCCTCCATCGAGGGCCACGCCGGCCGCCTCGTCGTCGGCACCTGCGGCGGTGTGTCCGTGGCCACACTGCAGGGCCGCGTCCATGTCTACGAGGGCCAGGGCACGACAGCGCTCGCCACGCTGGTCCGCACGCTCGGCCAGCTCGGCGTGCGGGTGCTCATCCTCACCAATGCCAGCGGCGCCATCGACACGGCGATCCGGCCGGGCACGATCACGCTCGTCACCGACCATATCAACATGCTCGCCACCAATCCCCTGATCGGTCCCAACGACGAGCGCATCGGCCCGCGCTTTCCCGACATGTCGGCGGTCTATGACCCTGAGCTTCGCGAGGTCGTCGCAGCGAGCGCCAGGTCCCTCGGGCTCGACATCGCGTCCGGGGTTTACCTCGCCACTACCGGCCCGTCCTTCGAGACACCGGCCGAGATTCGCGCCCTTCGTGCCCTTGGCGCCGATCTGGTCGGCATGTCGACCGTGCCCGAGGCGATCCTCGCCCGTCATGCCGGGCTGAAGGTGCTCGGCCTCTCGGTCGTCACCAACATGGCCTCGGGCCTGCGCGACGCACCCCTGAGCCACGCCGAGACGCTGGCAATGGGTGCCACCGCTTCAGCCGACCTCGAGCGCCTGCTCGCCACCGCTCTCCCGGAGATCGCAGCCCATGCGGCTTGACCTCGAAGCCATCCTCGCCACGGCCGATGCCCGCAACGTCGATCCGGCCCTCGCCCGCCGGCTGATCGGGCTCGTCGATCTCACCAGCCTCGCCGGCGACGAGACAGAGGCTGCCATCACCGCCCTGGCCGAGGACGCCGTGCGCCATGGCGTCGCCGCCCTCTGCATCCTGCCGGCCGCCCTGCCGGTGGCCAGACCCGTTCTAGCCGGCAGCGCCGTCCGGCTCGCCACGGTCGCCAATTTCCCGGATGGCGGGGACGATCTCGCCGGTGTCGCGGACGAGGTCGCGGCGGCCGTCGCCGCCGGCGCCGACGAGGTCGATGTCGTGGCCCCCCTGGAGGCGGCGCTCGATGGCGATGTCGGGCTGGCGGGCGAGCTGGTCGAGCTCTGCCGGGCGGCCGCTGGCCCGACGACGACGCTCAAGCTGATCCTCGAGACCGGGCGGCTCGAGCGCCCCGAGCTGATCACCGCCATGGGCCGCTCCGCAGTCATGGCCGGCATCGATTTCCTCAAGACCTCGACCGGCAAGATCGCGGTCGGCGCCACGCCCCAAGCCGTTGCCCTTCTGCTCGCCGTGGCCGAGGAGGCCGGCGGGCAGGTCGGGGTGAAGGTCTCGGGCGGCGTGCGGACGGCACGGGATGCGATGCGCTACTGGCAGCTGGCGGAGACGGCGATGGGAGCGGACTGGCTCCAGCCCCGGCATTTCCGTCTCGGCGCCTCGCGGTTACTGGCGGACCTCGCAGGGCGTGCCGCTCCTTGAGCCTGCCGCAGGAGATCATCGCCAGGAAGCGCAACGGCCGCGCTCTCGGGGCAGACGAGATCGAGGCGCTGGTGCAAGGTCTGGTCGACCGCTCGCTCGGCGACGCCCAGGCCGGCGCCTTCGCCATGGCGGTCGTGCTGAACGGCATGGACCGCGCCGAAACGGCGGCGCTGACCCGCGCCATGGCGGATTCGGGACGCCGCCTCGCCTGGCCCGATCTGCCAGGACCGGCGGTCGACAAGCACTCCACGGGCGGCATCGGCGACAAGGTGAGCCTGATCCTGGCCCCGATGCTGGCGGCGGCGGGATGCTTCGTGCCGATGGTCTCCGGCCGCGGCCTCGGCCACACCGGCGGCACGCTCGACAAGCTCGAGAGCTTTTTGGGCTACGACACCCGGCCTGATCTCGGCCGGTTCACCAGGGTGGTCCGCGAGGTCGGCTGCGCCATCATCGGCCAGACCGACGATCTCGCCCCCGCCGACCGCCGCCTCTATGCAATTCGCGACGTCACAGGCACGGTCGAGAGCGAGCCCCTGATCATCGCCTCCATCCTCTCGAAGAAGCTCGCCGTCGGCACCTCCGGACTGGTCATGGACGTCAAGGTCGGCAATGGCGCCTTCATGACCGATCTTGCGCGAGCGCGGATCCTCGCCGCCGACATCGCCGAGGTGGCGAAAGCGGCGGGCCTGCCGACCCGGGCGCTCCTGACCGACATGAACGAGTGCCTGGGATCAACCGCCGGCAATGCGCTCGAGGCGGCCGAGGCGGTGGCCTTTCTCAAGGGTGATGTGCGCGACCCGAGGCTGGCCGAGGTGACGCTGGCGCTCGGCGCCAAGCTTTTGGTGCTGGTCGGCATGGCCCGGGATCACGAGTCCGCCCGGGCCCGGTTGCGCGGCTGCCTCGACAGCGGGGCAGCCGCCGAACGGTTTGCGCGAATGGTCAGGGCCCTCGGCGGCCAAGGGGACCCGTTGCGTCCTGAAGCGCTCGCCCATGCCCGGGCGTTGGTGCAACGGCCGGTGCCGTCGCCAGCTTTCGGCCATGTTCAGAGGATAGAGACCCGCGAGCTCGGCTTGGCGGTGATCGAGCTCGGCGGCGGCCGCACCCGGCCCGACCAGGCGATCGATCCGGCGGTCGGCCTCTCCCAGGTCCTGGGCACCGGCCGGCGGGTCGAGCGGGGCGAGCCCTTGGCGCTGGTTCATGCGCGGGACGCGGCGGGAGCCGAACGGGCGGTGGCCCGGATCGCTGCAGCCTGTCTCGTCGGCGAGGCAGCGCCGGCGACACGACCGGTGGTCGTCGAAGCCATCCCCTAAGAGCCTGTCCGAGAAGTTTATGGGGCATTTCATGAGCTTGGCAGTGAGCAGA
>CAYMTA010000082.1:0-17411 GCA_964393275.1 uncultured Geminicoccaceae bacterium
AGATCCGGTTTGCTTGATGGCCTCGCTTATGCGCTTGAAGCGGGAATCCACCCAGGATGCCGCCCGAGATGTAGTTGTTGACCAGCTTCACCGCGTGGCCGTTGCCGAGCGGCCCGCAATGGGTGATGTCGGTGCCCATGCAGCGCAAGACCGGCATGGCCTCCTCGACGTCGGCCGCCTCGCCGCCCACCATGATGCTGAGCGTGCCCGCGTAGGCATTGTCGACCGTCCGCCCGACCGGTGCGTCGATCATCCGGATGCCGCGCGCCGCCATGGCGGCACCCACCTTGCGCGTCGTCTCCGGATCGACCGTGCTCATGTCGATATAGAGCCCGCCCGGCGCCAGCCCCTCGATGACGCCCCCGGCGCCCAAAGCCGCCTTCTCCACGTCCGGCGCGTCCGGCACCATGGTGATGACGATGTCGCTGGCCTCGGCCACCGCCGCCGGCGAGGCCTTGCCGGTCGCCCCCACCTCGACCAGATCCGCCACCGCCCGCTGGTCGAGATCGAAGACGGCGAGCTCGTACCCGCCCTTCTTGATGTTCAGCGCCATCGGCTTGCCGATCGTGCCGATGCCGACGAAGCCGATGCGCTGGGCCATCTCTTCCACCTTTCCTTTTGCTGCCTGGCGTCCTACGAGCCTGCGCAATGAAGCCGCGTCAAGGGGAGGCTTGCAATCATGCGCTGCGTGTTCCTGCTGTTCGATTCGCTCAACCGGCATCTGCTCGGCCCCTATGGCGGCACGCGCATCGCCACTCCCAATTTCGATCGGCTGGCGCAGCGGTCGGTCACCTTCGACAACCACTACGTGGGCTCGATGCCCTGCATGCCGGCGAGGCGCGACATGCAGACCGGCAGGCTTTCCTTCCTGCACCGCTCCTGGGGGCCCTTGGAGCCCTTCGACAACAGCTGGCCCGTGCTGCTCGCCGAGAAGGGCGTCTACAGTCACCTGATCACCGACCACGCGCATTACTTCGAGGACGGTGGCGCCACCTACCACACCCGCTACGACAGCTTCGAGTTTATTCGCGGCCAGGAGGGCGATCCCTGGAAGGCGATGGTCCAGCCGCCCTGGGAGCGGCTGCGCGAGAAATATCACGAGCGGCAGTTCAGCGACGCCAACCGCAGCTATTTCCGCAACAACATGGTCAACCGCGAATACATCCGCTCGGAGGCCGACTTCCCCTCCGTGCAATGCTTCGAGGCCGGCCTCGCGTTCCTCGAGACCAACAAGCAGGCCGACAACTGGCTCCTGCAGCTCGAGACCTTCGACCCGCATGAGCCGTTCACCGCCCCCGAGCGCTTCAAGGACGCCTATAGGACCGGCTGGAACGGCCCCGTCCGCGACTGGCCGCGCTATGCCCGGGTCGACGAGCTGCCCGAGGAATGCGAGGAGCTCCGGGCCAACTACTACGCGCTCGTGGCCTTGTGCGACCACCTGCTCGGCACCGTGCTCGACTTCTTCGACCAGAACGACATGTGGAAGGACACCGTCCTCGTCATGACGACGGACCACGGCTATTTGCTCGGCGAGCACGATTTCTGGGCGAAGAACCGGATGACCATGTACGAGGAGGTGGCCCACATCCCGCTCTTCGTCCACCACCCGGACCATGCCGACCAGGCGGGCCAGCGGCGCCGGGCGCTGACCCAGAACATGGACATGGCCGCCACCTTCGTCGAGCTCTTCGGCGCCGAACGGCCGGCGGAGATGCAGGCGCATTCCCTGCTCCAGCACCTGGGCGGCGACCGGCCCACCCGGGACGCCGTGCTCTTCGGCTATTTCGGCGGGGCCGTGAACCTCGCCGACGGCCGCCACACCTATCACCGCTACCCGGCCGATCTCGCGACCCAGGAGATCTACCAGTACACGCTGATGCCGACCCACATCTGGACCCGGTTCTCGGTCGAGGAGCTGGCCCCCGCCACCCTGAGCGAGCCTCTGCCCTTCACCAAGGGTGTCCCGGTGCTCAAGGTGCCGATGACCAGGAGGACGCCGATCTACGACAATTACGGCCCCGGCTGCCTGCTCGAGGACGAGACCCGGCTCTACGACATCGTGGCCGACCCGGGCCAGGAGCGGCCCCTGGTCGAGCCCGAGCTCGAGGGGCGCCTCGCCGCCATCATGGCCCGCCTGATGGCCGAGAACGACGCCCCGCCCGAGGCCTTCGCCCGCCTGCAGCTCGAGCTGGAGCCAACGGCTTGACCCGTGCGGACGCGAAACCTAGCGTGGCGGTGGATTTCAAAGGGAGGACGAACGCCATGAAGAGCTTCCGCGACACCATGCTGACGAGGCGCCGCACGGCGCTCGGCCTCGGTGCCGGCACGGCCGCGGCGCTGATCGGCGCACCCTTCGTGCTCCGGCGGGCGCGGGCAGCGGGCGATTTCGACTGGCGCCGGTTCGAGGGCGAGCACCTCGAGGTCTTCCTCTCGAAGAACCCCCGCTCCAGCCTGCTGCAGGAGCACGAGGCCGAGTTCGAGGAGCTGACCGGCATCAGCGTCGGCTCGGAGCAGGTGCCCGAGCAGCAGCACCGGCAAAAGCAGGTGATCGAGTTCACCTCGGGCGCCACCAGCTTCGACGTCACCATGACCGCCTACCACGTCCAGAAGCGGCTGTTCGCCAAGGGCGGCTGGCTCGAGGACCTGCGGCCCTTCCTCGACAACCCGGCGCTGACGCCGCCCGACTACGACTTCGCCGATTTCACCGAAGGCTCGGTCGCCTACGCGCGCCAGGCGGACGGCCGGCTCGACACCCTGCCGTTCAACATCGATCCCTGGATCGTCTACTGGAACAAGGATCTCTTCGCCGGGGCCGGCATCGAGTATCCCGAGACCTTCGACGCGATGCTGGCGGCGGCCAAGGCCATCCACGCCCCGGACAAGGGCATCTACGGCGTCGTCAGCCGCGGGCTCAAGAACGCCAACACCCCCGTCTGGACCGGCCTGATGCTGGGCTGGGACAAGGACGCGGTCGATGCCGACGGCAACCTCCAGACGACCTCGCCCGAGGCCCTGGCCGCGGCCGAGCTCTACCAGACCCTCAACGCCGACTACGCGCCCGAGGGGGTCGTCGGCTTCAACTGGAACGAGTGCCAGACCAGCTTCATGCAGGGCACGGTCGGCATGTGGATCGACGGCCTCGGCTTCGCCAAGCCCTTGGAGGACAGCGCCACCTCCAAGGTCGCGGGCAAGGTCGGCTACGGCGTCTTCCCGGCGGGGCCCAAGGCGCGGCACTCGCCGCTCTTCGGCTCGGGCATGGGGGTCTCGGCCTTCAGCCCGAGGAAGGAGGCGGCCTATCTCTATTGCGTCTGGGCGACCGACAAGCAGAACCAGGCGCGGATGCTGCAGACCGGCGCCGGCGCACCCTGCCGGGCTTCCGCCATCACCGATCCCGAGGTGCTGGCCAGCCTCGCCTTCCCCAAGGAGTGGGCGGAGACGCTGGTCGAATCCGCGCGCATCGCGCGTCCGGGCCTGCCGGTCATCATCCCGGTGGCCGAGTTCCGCGACATCTTCGGCGTGGCGCTGAGCAACATGATCACCGGCGCCGACCCGGCCGAGGAGCTCGCCCGGGCGACCGAGCAGTTCCGGCCCATCCTCGAGAAGAGCGAGCGGGCTTGAGGGGCGGCGGCAGCAGGGAAGGGTGAGCGCCGAGACGCCGGCCCGGGTCGCCCCCGGGCGACCCGGCAGCCCCGCGGCGCGGCGCTGGCAGTATCTGCTGTTCGCCGCACCGGCGCTCGTGGTCGTCCTCGCGGTGATCGTCTTCCCCTGGTCGTTCACCGTCTTCATGTCGATGCACGACTGGGGGGTCGTCGGCGGCCGCACCTTCGTGGGTGCCGCCAACTACGCCCAGCTCCTGACCGACGGCCGCTTTCTCGAATCGATCGGCCACACCCTCTATTTCACCCTCCTGGCGATCGCCTTTCCGGTCGTCCTCGGCGTGTTCGCGGCCGTCGTCTTCCACAGGAAGTTCCCGCTGCGCGGCTTCCTGCGCGCCATCTTCATCATGCCGATGATGGCCACACCCGTGGCGATTGCGCTGGTGTGGACCATGATGTTCCACCCGCAGCTCGGCGTGCTCAACTACCTTCTGACCTCCGTGGGCCTGCCGCCCTCCTTGTGGGTCTACTCGCCGACCACGGTCATCCCGGCTCTGGTGCTGGTCGAGGTCTGGCACTGGACGCCGCTCGTCATGCTCATCGTCCTCGGCGGCCTCGCCTCCCTGCCGACCGAGCCTTACGAATCGGCGGTGATCGACGGGGCCTCGGCCTGGCAGATGTTCCGCCACATCACCCTGCCGCTCGTCCTGCCCTTCATCATGGTGGCGGTGATCATCCGCGCCATCGACGCGCTCAAGACCTTCGACACCATCTTCGTCATCACCCAGGGCGGCCCCGGCACCGCCAGCGAGACCATCAACATCTTCCTCTATCTGCAGGCCTTCGCCTTCTACAATATCGGCTACGCCTCGGCGGTGGTGGTCGTCTTCTTCGCCATCATCGTCGTCTTCTCGCTGATCCTGCTCTGGGCGAGGCAGCGCACGCTCTGGGTGGACCAGGCATGATCGCGAGCACGCTCGGCCAGATCCGGGGCGCCTTCTCGGTCTCGCTTCGGCGCGGGCTCGAGGTGCTCCTCGGCAAGCTCGCCTTCGCCTTCGCGGTCCTGGTGATCGTCTCGCCGGCGATCCTCGTCTTCCTTTGGATGCTCTCGCTCTCGCTGAAGACGGAGGTCGAGAACACGGCCTTCCCGCCGGTCTTCATCCCCGGCACGTTCACGCTCCAGAACTTCCACGCCGTCTTCGAGAGCAGCCCGTTCGCCCTCTACACGCTCAACAGCATCATCGTCTCCGGCACGGCCACGGGCCTGGCATTGCTGGTCGGCGTGCCGGCCGGCTACGGCATCGCCAAGGCCCGGGCGTCGGGCATCGCCGTCCTCATCCTGATCGCCCGCATGACGCCCGGGCTCTCCTACCTGATCCCGCTCTTCATCATGTTCCGCTTCCTCGGCCTCACCAACACGCTCACGCCCATCATCATCACCCATCTCGTCATCACCGTGCCGATCGTGGTCTGGATCATGATCGGCTTCTTCGAGAACCTGCCGCGCGAGCTCGAGGAGGCGGCGCTGATCGACGGCGCCTCCCTCTGGCAGGCCTTCTGGCGCATCGCCCTGCCGCTGGCCCGCCCGGGCATGGTGGTGGCCGCCATCCTCGCCTTCATCTTCTCCTGGAACAACTTCATCTTCGGCGTGGTCCTCGCCGGCCGCGAGACCCGCACGCTGCCCGTCGCCGTCTACAACGTCCTGACCTTCGAGCAGATCTCCTGGGGCCCGCTCGCCGCCGCCGCCCTGGTGGTCACCCTGCCGGTCCTGATCCTGACCATCGTCATCCAAAAGCAGATCGTGGGCGGCCTCGCCGCCGGCGCCGTCAAGGGCGGGTGAGCGAGCGATGCCCGACCTGACGACGGAGCAACCCCCTTGCCGCTGAATGCCTCCGCCGACGAGCCCGCCTTCGACGCCATCATCGTCGGCGCCGGGTTCGCCGGCCTCTACATGCTGCACAAGCTGCGTGGGCAGGGCCTGCGCGCCCACGTCCTCGAGGCCGCGGGCGGGGTTGGCGGCACCTGGTGGTGGAACCGCTATCCCGGTGCCCGCTGCGACGTCCCGAGCGTCGAATATTCCTACTCCTTCGACGAGGCGCTGCAGCAGGAATGGGACTGGAGCGAGCGCTACGCCACCCAGGCCGAGATCCTGGCCTATGCCGAGCACGTCGCCGACCGCTTCGACCTCCGGCGCGACATCACCTTCGATGCCCGGGTCGAGACGACCATTTATGACGAGGCGAGGGAGGATTGGCGGGTCGAGACGGCGCGGGGCAGGGCCCGTGCCCGCTTCCTGATCCTCGCCACCGGCAACCTCTCGGTGCCCAACCGGCCGGCCATCCCGGGCCTGGAGCGCTTCCAGGGTCCCGTCCTGCACACCGGCACCTGGCCGCACGAGCCGGTCGACTTCAGGGGCCAAAGGGTGGCGGTGATCGGCACCGGCTCCTCGGCCGTCCAGTCGATCCCGGTGATCGCCCGGGACGCCGCCCGGGTCCATGTCTTCCAGCGGACCCCCGCCTATGCCGTGCCGGCGCACAACCGCGAGCTCACGGACGAGGAGCGGGCGGCGATCAAGGCCGACTACGCGACGCTGCGGGCCGAGGCGCTGACCCGGCGCAACTACATCAACTTCCCGCAGAACCAGCAGAAGGCGATGGCGGTCGACGCGGCGACCCGCCGGGCCGAGTACGAGGCGCGCTGGGCTACTGGCGGGCTCAGCTTCAACGGCGCCTTCGTCGACCAGCTCATCGACCGCCGCGCCAATGACGAGGCGGCGGCGTTCGTCCGGGAAAAGATCCAAAAGATCGTCCTGGACCCCGAGACCGCGGCCAGGCTCTCGCCTGACACCATCATCGGCTGCAAGCGGCTCTGCGTCGAGATCGGCTTCTACGAGGCCTTCAACCGGCCGAATGTCGAGCTGATCGACATCAGGGAAGAGCCGATCGAGACGGTGACCGAGACCGGCCTGCGGGCCGGCGGCCGCGACTTCACTCTCGATGCCATCGTGCTCGCCACCGGCTTCGATGCCATGACCGGCAGCTTCCTCGGCGTCGAGCCGGTCGGCGTCGGCGGCCGCCGCCTCGAGGAAGCCTGGGCCGAAGGCCCGAAAAACTATCTGGGCCTCGCCGTCAGCGGCTTTCCCAACCTCTTCATGGTCACCGGCCCCGGCTGCCCGGCCGTCTTCAGCAACGTCATCCTTTCGATCGAGCACCACGTCGAATGGATCGCGGGCTGCCTCGTCGCCATGCGCGAGGGCGGCCACACCCGCATCGAGGCAACCGAGGAGGCCGAAGCCGACTGGGTCCGCCACGTCGCCGAGGTGGCCGCCGGCACCCTGCTGCTCGGCTGCAACTCCTGGTATCTCGGCGCCAACATCCCGGGCAAGCCCCGGGTCTTCATGCCCTATGTCGGCTGCCCCCCGTATCGCGAGATCTGCGCGCTCGTGGTCGCCGAGGGGTATTCGGGGTTCGAGCTGTCGTAGGGCCCGGCGGCGGCCCCGCAGGGTCCGACGTCGCGGCAGCATGCTCAAGCTTGAACTGCCCTGCTGGACCCGAGGAGCCAGGGAGGGCATGGCTCCCACCAAATACCTCACGAAATCGGTCTGCTGGAAATTGTGCAGGCGCTTATCTGCACGGAAACGCATGCCGTCCTCGTCGAGCTGCACGTCGCTCATCTCAAAAACCGCGATGTAGCCGGCTCGTTCGAAGCTCTGCTGATCCTCGGAAACGATGTCGTCGGTGAGGACCACGCGCCCTGCCTTTCTGATCGCAGCCGCCAGCTCTTCAGCCTGCTGATTGCCGGCGTTCGAGCCCGGGTCGTTATAGGCGCGATTGGTCCACCAGTGCTTGTGCACGCACGGCAGCCACTCGCCGTTCCATGCCGCCCATCGCGAGCCGCGCGCACCCTGGCTCGACCCCCGGCCGCCCCGGGTGCTCCATGCGCCGGCCACCCTGCCGCTCGCATGCGCCGCTCGCAGGCGCCGCCCGGATGCGCCTCGGGCAGGGCCTGCAGGCGGTTGGCCGTCATTCGCGATCCGCTCACGCGGTGGCCAGAGCGGGCGCCGCCGCCCCGGCGCAGCGCTCGCCACCCTGGCGGCGGGCCTCGTGCATCGCGGCTTCGGCCCGTGCCAGGAGGGTCCTGAAGTCGGCCGCGGGGCCGGCCGCGGTGACGACGCCGATGCTCGATCGGACGAGCAGCACCGCGTCGCCGACCGGGATCGGCTGGCCTGCCACGGCGATGATCTTGCGGGCCACGACATAGGCGTCGCTGACGTGCTTCAGGCCGTCGAGCAGGGCGACGAAGGCGGTGTCGTCGAGCCTGGCGACGGCATCGGTCCGCCGCATCTGCCGGGTCAGCCGCCGGGCGAGCTCGACCAGCGCTGCCTCCGCCCGATCGATGCCGTGCGTCTCGCGCAGGCCCGCGAAATCGTCGACGGCGATGTGCAGCAGCGCCAGGTGCCCACGGTTGCGGGTGGCGCGGGCGACGGCCCGGACGAACCGCTCCTCGAGCCGCGGCAGCCAGGGCAGCCCCGTCAGCGGGTCGCGCAGGGCGCCCTGGACCATGCGGTGCTCGCGCGCCTTGCGCTCGACCGCCAGCCGCAGCGTCCGGTGGAGCCGGTCGGGGTCGATCGGGCCCTTGCAGAGGAAGTCCTGGGCACCCAGCCGGATCGCCTCGGTCGCCACCAGCAGATCGTCGGCGGCGAAGCCGGAAAGCACCACCACGGGCAGGGCCGGGTGATGCCGCTGCAGCCATTCGATCCCGTGCAGGCCCCGCGCGTCGGGCAGCTCGAGGTCGAGCAGCACGACATCGGGCGATCCGGCGGCGATCGCGCCCGCCGCGTCGTGCAGGCTCGCCGCCATGCGATGCTCGAGGGACGGGCACGAGGCGAGCTCGGCCGCCAGCAGCGCGCGCTCCGCGTCGCTGTCCTCGACGATCAGGAGGTTCAACTTCTCGGCCATGGCTCCGCCAGATTCCGCGCCACCTGAAGGGAATCTGGACCATGGCGCCTAAGATTGGGTTAACGCCCGGTCGATTTCCGGCGCCCCGGATCAGTCGCGCCAGAGATAGGCGACCTCCTGGACCCTGGCACCGCCGATCTCGAGCGTGTTCTCGGCGACCCGCTCGCCGCCGAGATGCTCGTAGAAGCCGCGCGCCGGGTTGCTCGCCAGCACCCAGACGAGGGTTCCGGCATGACGGCGGCGCGCCAGCTCGAAGTGGCAGGCGTCGAAGAGGGCCCGGCCGATGCCGGCGCGGTGCTGGTCGGGATGCACGTAGAGCACGTAGATCTCGCCGCCCGCCAGGGCCTGGCGCCGCGACCGCCCGCCGCTGGCGATGCCGACCAGGCGGTCGTCCAGCTCGGCGACGAAGGCCCAGCCGCGTGCCGCGAGGGTGCGCCGCCAGTGGCGCTCGAAGGCATTGTAGGTCAGCCCCCGGAGGTAGGCTTCGGGCAGCTGCCCCTGGTAGGTCTCGCGCCACGTGTCAACATAGACCCTGGCGATCGCCGGAGCATCCTGTGCCTTTGCCCGCCTGATGGTCAAGGGTCGCTGCAGCTCCGATCGGCTCGGCCCGAGCATGGCTTGTCGTTTCCCTTCCCTTCGTCCGACCCGATCGCGCTCGAGGCGGATCGCGGCGACAGTCGACCAGGGCAGCCGCCCCTTCGAACCGGACGCCTCGCAGCCTATCAAGCACTTTCCGGAAGTCGAGGGCAAGTGGTGCCGCCGACCTTCCGGTATGCCGTGCCGCCCGCTCCAGGGCTTCACGCGGGAGCGCTCTCCTTCAGGATCTCGGCGCGCAGCTCCCAGGCGAGCGTGCCCCGGTCCAGCTCGACGTCGTCCAGGGTGAGCAGCCGGTCCCGGGCCACCTTGCGCCGCAGGCGCGCATGGTGGGCGAGGCCGATCGGCAGGAGCCCTTCGGCGGCGGCGGCCACGGCCGGCACCAGCCGGCCGTAGACCGTGAAGCCACCCTCGCCATCGAGCGTCTCGCCGACCTCGAGATCGCGCTTCGCGGTCGCCGCGACATCGCCGGCCCAGCGCCAGGGAGCACCCGTCGGCTCGCCGCGCAGCACCATGTCGGCGACCGAGATGCCGAGCTCGAGCCCGATCAGATGGCAGGGCCGCCAGAGCGCCGCGTGCATGCCGCTCGCATCGGTCTTGAGCCCGTAATCCCGAAAGCAGCCGGCGACGTAGTCGCTGCCTGCCTTGAACACGACATAGACGCCCCAGCGCAGATCGTCCGGCACCGGCCGGCCCTCGCCATCCAGGCAGGAGACCGTCTCGACCATGCCGTGGCCGTTCATGCCGGCCGCCGCCGCCCGCCGGCTCAGGACGGTGGCGAGATCGCCGGTCGCGGCCGGCGGAAAGAGCAGCCCGTCCGGGGCGACAGCGAGATCGGTGGCATTGGCGATCGCCGCCATCTCGATCGCCGACTTCGTGCCGTCGAGAAAGGAATTGAACATCTTCGGGTTCATGCCGGCCCGGGCGGCGTGCTCGGGCGAGAGGCCGTAATGCTCCCAGACGGTCTCGGGCGTCGAGAAGCGGTAGTGCGGCTGGTGCTTGGTGCCCTTGCCAGCGGCGACGATCTCGAAGCCGGCGGCGCGCGCCCAGTCGACCAGCTCGACCACCAGCGCCGGCTGGTCGCCATAGGCGAGGCTGTAGACCACGCCCCGATGCCGGGCGCGCTTGGCCAGGGCCGGGCCGACCAGCACGTCGGCCTCGACATTGACCATGAGGATGTGCCGCCGCGCCTCGATCGCCGCCAGCGCATGCACGACACCCTGCACCGCGTCGCCGGTCGCCTCGATCACCAGCTCGACGCCGTCGTCGTGCACGACCGAAGCGACATCATCGACGAAGCGGATGGCGCCCGTGTCGAGCCCGGTCGAGCGCTCCACCTTGGCCCGCGCCGCCTCGGGCCGCAGATCGGCGATGGCGCGAACCGCGATCCCCGGCGTGCGGGCCGCCTGGGCCAGGAACATGGTGGCGAACTTGCCGCAGCCGATCACCCCGACGCCGATCGGGTTGCCGTCCATCGCCCGCTGGCGCAGGCCATTCGTCAGCCGCATGCGATTTCCCCCTGCTCTGGTGCCACCCCGTTCGCGCATCCGCAATCGGATGGTCGCCGCGATGGCGCGGCCTGTCCATACGTTTTGGGCGGCGTTCGGCCTCGAGCACGGCTCGAAGGCGGCGCCGGGGGCAATGAGCGGAGGACGGCCGCCGAAGCGGCCCGACAGGTGTTGAAGCACAAAAAAAAGGAGGCTGAATGCCTCCCTTTTCAGATCGGACCTGCGTGTGTGGGCTTACGCCTCATTTTATGGGGAGTAGAAATACCAATAGCTTAACCATTGCGCTAGAGGCGAAAGCGGGAAAATCTAGAGCTTTCTTTCAACGATAAGTTTCTTGATGGAGGCGATCGCCTTGGCCGGGTTGAGGCCTTTCGGGCAGGTGTTGGTGCAGTTCAGGATGGTGTGGCAGCGGTAGAGCTTGAACGGATCCTCGAGATCGTCGAGCCGCTCCCCGGTCGCCTCGTCGCGGCTGTCGGCGAGCCACCGATAGGCCTGCAGCAGCACCGCCGGACCCAGATACTTCTCCGGGTTCCACCAATAGGAGGGGCAGCCGGCGGTGCAGCAGGCGCAGAGGATGCACTCGTAGAGCCCGTCCAGCTCCTCGCGGTCGTCGACCGACTGCAGGCGCTCCTTCGCGGGATCGGTCGAGTAGGTCTTGAGCCAGGGCTCGATCGATTCGTACTGCGCCCAGAACTGGGTGAAGTCGGTGACCAGATCCTTGACCACCGCCATGTGCGGCAGGGGGTAGACCGTGACGTCGCCGGCCACGTCCTCGATCGCCCTGGTGCAGGCGAGCGTGTTGCGCCCGTCGATGTTCATCGAGCAGGAGCCGCAGATGCCCTCGCGGCAGGAGCGGCGAAAGGTCAGCGTGCTGTCGGTATCGGCCTTGATCTTGATCAGCGCATCGAGAACCATCGGCCCGCAATCGTCGAGATCGACCGTGTAGGTGTCGATCCGCGGATTCTTCTGGTCCTCCGGCTCGTAGCGGTAGATGCGGAAGGTCTTGGTGCGGGTCGCACCCGCGGGCACCGGATGGGCCTTGCCGGCTTCGATCCGCGAGTTCTTGGGCAGGGCGAATTCGACCATCGTTTGTTCCTGACCTCTACGTATAGGCTCTCAGTAGACGCGCTTGGCCGGCGGGATGACCTCGACCTCGTTCGACAGCGTGAAGTAGTGCACCGGCCGCGAGTCGAGGGTGACCTCGAGGCGGTCGTCGAGCCAGATCAGCGTGTGCTTCATCCAGTTCTCGTCGTCGCGCTCGGGGAAATCCTCGCGCGCATGGGCGCCGCGACTCTCGGTGCGGTAGCGCGCCGAATGCATGGTCGCGACCGCCTGGGCCATGAGGTTCTGCAGCTCGAGCGCCTCGACGAGATCGCTGTTCCAGACCATCGAGCGATCGGCGATGCGGATGTCCGGCAGGCTGGCCACGACCTCGCCGAGCTTCTCGACACCCTCGTCGAGATGCGGCCCGTCGCGAAAGACGGTGGCGAAGCGCTGCATCGTCTTCTGCATGGCGAGGCGGATGGCGCCGGTGTTCTGGCTGCCATTGGCGTGCCGGACCGCATCGAGCCGGGCGAGGCTCGCCTCGCCGGCCGAGGGCGGCAATGGCCGGTGCGGGCTGCCGGCGCGGATGGTCTCCGCCGCCCGATGCGCCGCGGCACGGCCGAAGACGACGAGGTCGATGAGCGAGTTGCCGCCGAGCCGGTTGGCACCGTGCACGGAAGCGCAGCCCGCCTCGCCGACCGCCATCAGCCCCGGCACGACGCTGTCGGCGTCGCCGTCCTTGAGCCGCACCACCTCGGTCAGATGATTGGTCGGAACGCCACCCATGTTGTAGTGGCAGGTCGGCACCACCGGGATCGGCTGCTTGGTGACGTCGACGCCGGCGAAGATCCGGGCGGTGTCGGAGATGCCCGGCAGGCGCTTGTGCAGGAGCGCTGGATCGAGATGCTCGAGGTGCAGGAAGATGTGGTCCTGCTTGGCGCCGACCCCGCGCCCCTCCTTGATCTCGATGGTCATCGCCCGGCTGACCACGTCGCGCGAGGCGAGGTCCTTGGCCGACGGCGCGTAGCGCTCCATGAAGCGCTCGCCCTCGGCATTGGTCAGATAGCCGCCCTCGCCGCGGGCCCCCTCGGTGATCAGGCAGCCCGCCCCATAGACACCCGTTGGGTGGAATTGCACGAACTCCATGTCCTGCAGCGGCAGGCCGGCCCGCAGCGCCATGCCATTGCCGTCGCCGGTGCAGGTGTGCGCCGAGGTGGCGGAGAAATAGACGCGGCCGTAGCCGCCCGTGGCGAGGCAGGTCTGGTGCGCCCGAAAGCGGTGCAGCGAGCCGTCCTCGATGCAGAGGGCGAGGATGCCGAGGCACTCGCCGTCCTCGCCCATCAGGAGATCGAGGGCGAAGTACTCGTTGAAGAACTCGACCTTGTTCTTCAGCGCCTGCTGGAAGAGGGTGTGCAGGATGACGTGGCCGGTCCGATCGGCGGCGGCGCAGGTGCGATAGGCCTGGCCCTTGCCGAAATCGATCGACTGCCCGCCGAAGGCGCGCTGGTAGATGCGGCCGGCGTCGGTGCGCGAGAAGGGCACACCGTAATGCTCGAGCTCGTAGACCGCGGCCGGCGCGTTCTTGGTCATGTACTCGATCGCGTCTTGGTCGCCGAGCCAGTCGGAGCCCTTGACCGTGTCGTACATGTGAAAGCGCCAGTCGTCCTCGTTCATGTTGCCGAGGGCGGCGTTGATCCCGCCCTGCGCCGCCACGGTGTGGCTCCTGGTCGGGTAGACCTTGGTGATGCAGGCGACGGAGAGACCCGCCTCGACCATGCCGACGGCGGCCCGCAGGCCGGAGCCGCCGGCGCCGACGACGATGGCATCGAACACATGCTCGGTGATGGGGTAGGCCTTGGCCATCGGATCAGCCTCCAGTGGCGAGCATGAGGATCGAGACGATGCAGATGAAAGCCAGCAACGCCGTGGCGAAGGTGATGGCGAGGAGGCTCGCCACCTTGATCCCCTCGGCGTGGACGTAGTCCTCGATCACCACCTGCAGGCCGAGCTTCGCGTGATAGAAGGTGGAGAGCACGAGGAGGATCATCAGCGCCGCGTTGACCGGCGACTGGAACCAGAGCGCCCATTCGACATAGTCGCTGCCGGCCATGCCGATGGCGACGAAAACGAACCAGAGCACCAGGAGGAGGCTGGCGATGGCGGTGACGCGCTGCGCCTTCCAGTGGCCGACGCCGGAGCGGGTGGAGCCGCGGGCGAGCACGCGGCCGATGGCGGGTTGCATGATGGTTTCCTCCGCGCTCAGGCGACGATCAGGACGAGAAGCCAGAAAAGGATGGTGAGGCCGCCACCGATGGCGATGGTGGCGATGCTCATGTGCCGGGCCGTCTCCTTCTCGAAGCCGTAGCCGGCATCCCAGAAAAGATGCCTGACACCGTTCGCGGTGTGGAAGAAGAGGGCGGCGGTGAAGCAGAACAGGATCAGCCAGCCGAAGAAGTTGTGCATGACCGCCTGGACATCGCCGAAGCTCTCGGGCCCGCCGGCGAGCGCCGCCAGCCACCAGGTGAAGAGCACGAGGCCGAGCGCCAGGCCGACGCCGGTGACCCGGTGCGCGATCGACGTCGCCATGGCCCAATACCAGCGATAGATCTGGAGGTGCGGGGAGAGTGGTCGAGCGCCCTGTGCCATGCCGGCTCCGTTTCCTGACCCGAGCAGCCGCCTCGCCGGCGGCCGATTTGTGCGATGCGTCATAGGCTGAGGCGATACTAGAACCGGCCGGAGTCCTGTCAACGCGACAGAACCACCCGCCGCAGGGGCATCGCCCGGCCGATCGTCAACGGACGCTGCCCGCGCGGGCCACACGGTAGTGGTAGCCGTGGAGCGGCCGAAAGCCGGCGCTCCGATAGAGCGCTTCGGCCGGCGCGTTGGCCGCCTCGACCTGCAGCCAGGCCATCTCGGCCCCCATCCGCCCGGCCCAGGCGAGGAGCCGGTCGAGCACCGCCCGGCCGTGCCCCTGGCGGCGCGCCGTGGTCGCCGTGCGCATCGCGGCAATCCCGGCGAGCCCGCCGTCGACGACGCAGAGCCCGCCCGCCACCGGCTCGCCGCCGACCGTGCGCACCGCGAACGCCAGCGGCCGGCGGATGCGCCCGAAAAGCGCTGCCCGAGCCACGCGCTCCGCCTTCGGCCAGAGCGGGTCGGCCACCGCCTGCATGACGAGCGCCGTCGGCCGTCCCTCGAGCACGACATCCATCGGCTCCGGCGGCGGGCGATCGAGGGGCCGCGCGAGCACCGTGCTCGCCCCCTCCGCCCGATAGCCCTGGGCCGCCAGCGCGTCGTCGAGCCCGGCCGGCACGCTCAGGGCGTTGAGCTGGAAGCAGGCCGGCTTGCCGGCTGCCGCGTACCAGGCCTCGACCGACTGGATCGCGGCATCCAGCGCCAGCTCGCCGGAGAAGCTCATCGCCTGCACGGAGTTCTCGCGCCGCGTCGCCGTCGGTCCGGCACGCAGCCGCCAACCTGCGAGGAGCGCCGTGCGGGCCGCCGGCCAGGCCCGCCAAGCGGCTTCCTCGATTTGCCGGATCAGAGCCTCGTTCTCGACCATGCCCTCCTCTATAGCGATAACCGCTGGAGCAAGAGAGAGGGCAGGGCATCATGCCGACCGGCTGGCAGTTCTGGATCGATCGCGGCGGCACCTTCACCGACATCGTCGCAAGGCAGCCGGATGGCGGCATCCGCATCCACAAGCTGCTCTCCGAGAACCCCGGGCAATACGCGGATGCAGCGCTGCAGGGCATTCGCGACGTCCTGGGTCTCGGCCCCGACGAGCCCCTGCCGGTGGAAAGCATCGACGCGATCAAGATGGGGACGACCGTCGCCACCAACGCGCTGCTCGAGCGCAAGGGCACGCCCACCGTGCTGGCCATAACCAGGGGCCTCGGCGACTGCCTCAGGATCGGCTACCAGCACCGCCCCGACATCTTCGCCCGCCACATCGTCCTGCCCGAGCAGCTCTACAGCCGCGTCGTCGAGATCGACGAGCGCCTTCTCGCCGACGGCGGCGTCGACCGCCCGCTCGACGAGGCCCGCACCCGCGCCGATCTCCAGGCCGCCTTCGACGAGGGCTTTCGGGCCGTCGCCATCGTCCTGATGCACGGCTACCGCCATCCGGACCACGAGAGCCGCGTGGCCGCGCTCGCGGGCGAGATCGGCTTCACCCAGATCTCGGTGAGCCACGAGGTCTCGCCGCTCATGAAGATCGTCGGCCGCGGCGACACGACCGTGGTCGACGCCTATCTCTCGCCCATCCTGCGCCGCTATGTCGACCGGGTCGCCGGCCGGACCGAGGGTGTCCGGCTGATGTTCATGCAGTCCAATGGCGGCCTCGTCGATGCCCACAAGTTCCAGGGCAAGGACGCCATCCTCTCGGGTCCCGCCGGCGGCATCGTCGGCGCCGCCCGCACCGCCGCCATCGCCGGGTTCGAGCGGATCATCGGCTTCGACATGGGCGGCACCTCGACCGACGTCACCCACTATGCCGGCGACTACGAGCGCGCCTTCGAGACCGAGGTGGCGGGTGTGCGGATGCGCGCACCCATGATGAAGATCCACACCGTCGCCGCCGGCGGCGGGTCGATCATCACCTTCGACGGCCAGCGCTTTCGGGTCGGCCCGGAAAGCGCCGGCGCCGACCCCGGCCCCGCCTGCTACCGCAAGGGCGGGCCCTTGGCCGTCACCGACGCCAACCTCATGGTCGGCAAGCTGCTCCCCGACTTCTTCCCGCACGTCTTCGGCCCCGCCGCCGACCAGCCCCTCGACGAGGCGGTCGTGCGCGAGCGGTTCGCGGCGCTCGCCGCGGCGGCGAGCGCCGCCACCGGCATCGAGCGCCGCCCGGAGGAGATCGCCCAGGGCTGCCTCGCCATCGCCAACGACAACATGGCGAACGCCATCAAGGAGATCTCGATCGCCCGCGGCATCGACGTGCAGGGCTACACCCTCGTCTGCTTCGGCGGCGCCGGCGGCCAGCATGCCTGCCAGGTGGCGGACCTGCTCGGCATCGGCAGCGTCCAGATCCACCCCTACGCCGCCGTGCTCTCGGCCTACGGCATGGGCCTCGCCGACCTGCGCACCATCCGCCAGCGCGCCCTCGACGTGGCGCTCGAGCCCGGCGTCGAGCCCGGCATCGAGGAAGAGCTCGAGGCGGCCCGCCTGGACCTCGCCCGCTCGGCCGCCGCCGAGCTCGCCGAGCAGGGCATCGAGCCCGCGGCGCTTCGGCTCGAGGCCCGCGCTCATATCCGCTATGCCGGCACCGACACGCCGATCGAGGTGCCGCTCGACACGCCGGACGCCATGCGCGCCGCCTTCGAGGCCGAGCACAAGTCCCGCTACGGCTTCACCGTCGAGGGCCGCGGCCTCGTGGTCGAGACGCTGACCGTCGAGGGCATCGGCCTGATGCAGGCGATCGACGAGCCGGAGCGGCCGGCACCTGCCGACCGCGACCCGCCGGCGCCGGTCGGCAAGGCCCATATGTTCACCACGAGCGCGCCCCATCAGCCGGCCGGGACCTTCGAGGCCGCCGTCTGGCGGCGCGAGGACCTGGCGCCCGGCGACCGGCTCCAGGGGCCCGCCATCGTCGCCGGCAGCACCACCACCATCGTCGTCGAGCCGGGCTGGGCGCTCCTGGTGACACCGCGCGACCACGTCGTGCTGACCCGCTTCGAGAAGCTGCCCGAGCGGGTCGCCCTCGGCACGCATTGCGA
>CAYMTA010000083.1:0-17179 GCA_964393275.1 uncultured Geminicoccaceae bacterium
CGTTTCGGGTCGGCGAGTACATCGTCGCCGGCAGCTACAAGGGCACGGTCGAGAGTTTCTCGCTGCGCTCGATCAAGCTGCGCCATCACCGGGGGCCGCTCTACACCGTCCCGTTCGGCTCGCTGGGCGCCATCCAGAACATGAGCCGCGACTGGGTCATCGACAAGCTGTCCTTCACCGTGCCGTTCAACTCCGACATCGCCAAGATCAAGAAGGTGGTGAAGGAGGTGAGCAAGCAGCTGCTGGCGGATCCGGAGCTGGGTCCGGGCTTCATCGAGCCGCTGAAATCGCAAGGCGCCGACGTGATCGCCGATTCGGGCATCGTCATCCGCATCAAGTACATGGCGAAGCCCGGCACGCAGTTCCCGATCCGCCGCCGCGCCAATGCGATGATCATGCAGGCCTTCGCCGAGAACGGCATCGAGATCGCCTTCCCGACCGTGCGCGTGGCTGGCGAGGGTGGAGGTGCCGCGGCGGCCAAGGCGGCGATCGACGCCAGGGCCGCGGCCGAGGCCGCCGAGTAGCGCCACAGCAGCGTGAACAACCCGCTGACGATCGACGATCGACCCTCTAGGGTCGCGGTCGAGCCAGCGTCAACAGCAAGGATGGTGCCCGTGGTGCGTCTTCTCGGCCTCGCTCTGCTTCTGCCCGGCCTCGCCCTGGCGCAGGAGCAGGCGCAAACGCCGCCGCCCGCCGTGACGGTGGTCGCGGTCGAGACCGCCGACATCACGCCCTCGGTCTCATTCACCGGACGGATCGAGGCGATCGACAAGGTCGACCTGATCGCCCGCGTCGACGGCTTCCTCGAGGCGCGGCCGTTCACCGAGGGCGGCATGGTGGAGAAAGGCGACCTGCTCTTCGCCATCGAGAAGGGACCCTACGAGGCGGCGCTCGGCGAGGTCGACGCCGCGATCGCCTCCGCCCAGGCGTCGCTCAAGCTGGCCCAGATCGAGGTGGATCGGCAGTCGACGCTGGTCGCGAAGCAGGCCGCGGCCCAGGCGGTGCTCGACAAGGTGACGGCCGAGGCCGACCAGGCGCGCGCGGCGGTGCAGAGCGCCGAGGCCCAGCGGGCCGAGGCCGAGCTGAACCTGGGCTACACCGATGTCAAGGCGCCCTTCACCGGCCGGATCGGCCGGGCGGCGGTGTCGGTCGGCGCCTATGTCGGGCCGTCGAACGGACCTCTCGCCACCATCGTCAGCCAGGATCCGATGTACGTCAGCTTCCCGGTGACCGAACGTCAGCTTTTGAACTTCCGCGGGCGGATGGCGTCGTCCGGCGCCGACGAGAGCTCGCTCTCCGTCAAGGTGCGGCTCGCCGATGGCACGCTCTACGACCGGGTCGGCAAGATCGACTTCGTCGATGTCGAGGTCGACACCGGCACCGACACGGTCACCGTGCGCGCCGTCCTCGACAACCCCGACAGCATGCTGATCGACCAGCAGTTGGTCACCGCCGTGGTCGGGACCGCCGAGCCCGAGACGGCCCTGGTCATTCCGCAAGCGGCGACGCTCGTCGACCAGGGCGGCCGGTACGTGCTGGTCGTCGGCGACGACGACAAGGTCGAGCAGCGGCCGATCACGATCGGCCAGCCGATCGACGGCAAGTTCGTCGTCACGGGCGGCCTCGAGGCGGGCGAGCGCGTGATCACCGAGGGCGTGCAGCGCGTCCGGCCCGGCATGGTGGTGGATCCCGGTCCGGCCAGCGGGTCCTGAGGCGATGATCTCCGCCGTCTTCGTCGACCGCCCGCGGCTCGCGATCGTCATATCGATCGTCATCACGCTCGCCGGCCTGATCGCCATGAAGGCGATCCCGACCGCCCAGTTTCCCGACATCGTGCCGCCGCAGGTCTCGGTGACGACCACCTATCCCGGTGCCGGCGCCGACGTCGTCGAGACGACCGTCGGCCAGCCGATCGAGGCCAAGGTCGTCGGTGTCGAGAACATGCTCTACATGAAGTCGACGAGCGGCAGCGACGGCAGCTACACGCTGACCGTCAGCTTCGCCGTCGGCAGCGACGCCGACATCAACACCGTCAACGTCCAGAACCGGGTGAGCCAGGCGCTGTCGCAGCTGCCGGAGGAGGTGCAGCGCCAGGGGGTGACGACCAAGAAGAAGTCGTCGGCCTTCCTGCAGATGGTGAGCCTCTACTCGCCCGACGAGAGCCGGGACGTCCTCTTCCTCTCGAACTACGCGACGATCAACATCCTCGACCAGATCAAGCGGATCTCGGGGGTCGGCGACGCCTATCTCTTCGGCGGCCTCGACTACGCGATGCGCGTCTGGCTGGACGGCGACCGCCTGACCGCGCTCGGGCTGACGCCGAACGACATCACGACGGCGCTTCGGGCACAGAACATCCAGGCGGCGGTCGGCCGCATCGGCGCCCAACCGATGGCCGACGCCGCGCTGCAGATCAACATCCAGACCAAGGGCCGGCTGACCGACCCGGAGGAGTTCGGGGCGATCGTCGTCCGGGCCAATCCGGACGGCTCGTTCGTGCGGGTGCGCGACGTGGCGCGGATCGAGCTGGGCGCCAAGAGCTCGGACGTGCTCGCCCGCTTCAATGGCGGAGCCGGGGCGGTGATCGCCATCCAGCAGTTGCCGGGCTCGAACGCGATCGCGGCGGCCGAGGGCGTGCGGACCCTGCTCGAGGAGCTGAAGACGCGGTTCCCGGCAGGCGTCGACTACGCCATCCCCTACGACACGACCAAGTTCGTCGAGGCCAGCATCGAGGCGGTGATCCACACCCTGGTCGAGGCCTTCGTCCTGGTCATCGTCGTGGTCTTCCTCTTCCTCGGCAACGCCCGGGCAACGCTGATCCCGCTGATCGCCGTGCCGGTCTCGCTGATCGGCACCTTCGCCGTCATGCTGGCACTCGGCTTCTCCGCCAACACCGTCTCGCTCCTGGCGCTGGTGCTGGCCATCGGCATCGTCGTCGACGATGCCATCGTCGTCGTCGAGGCGGTCGAGGCCAAGCTCGAGAACGAGCCCGGGCTCTCCGTCCCCGACGCCACCAAGGCGGCGATGGCCGAGATCACGGCGCCGATCATCGCCATCACCCTCGTCCTGCTCTCGGTCTTCGTGCCGGTCGCCTTCATCCCCGGCATCTCCGGCCAGCTCTACCAGCAGTTCGCGGTGGCCGTGTCGGTCTCGATGGTCATCTCGGCGATCAACGCGCTCAGCCTCTCGCCGGCCCTCTGCGCCGTGCTGCTCAAGCGCAGCCACGGGCCCAAGCGCGGCCCGATGCGCTACGTCATGGGGGCCATCGACAAGACCCGCGACGGCTACGCGGCGCTCGTGCAGCGCCTCGTCCGCCTCGCCGTCATCAGCCTCGTCCTGCTCGCCGGCTTCATCGTCGGCACGGGCTGGCTGGCCCAGATCGTGCCGACCGGCTTCCTGCCCGACGAGGACCAGGGCGTGCTGTTCGTCGAGATCCAGCTGCCGGAGGGCGCCTCGGTCAATCGCACGATCGCGGTGGCCAAGGAGGTCGAGGACATCGTCAAGGACAAGCCCGGCGTCACCGGTGTCACCTCGGTCAGCGGCTACAGCTTCATCGACGGCCTCGCCAAGTCGAACGCGGCCTTCGTCGTGCTGACGCTCGCCGATTTCGCCGACCGCACGGCCCCCGACGAGCGTGTCGACCATCTGCTGCCGGCCCTGCGGCGCGAGTTCGCCACCTTCCGCGAGGCGCTGGTCATCCCCTTCAACCTGCCGCCGATCATCGGCCTCGGCACCGGCGCCGGGTTCGAGTACCAGCTCCAGGACCTCCAGGGCGGCAGCCTCGTCGACCTCGCCGGGGTGGCCAGGGGCCTGATCGTCGCCGCCAACCAGGACGACCGGCTGGCCGGCGTCTACACCACCTTCTCCGCCAACACGCCGCAGCTCTTCCTCGATATCGACCGCGAGAAGGTGCAGACCCTGGGCATCAGCGTCAGCGACGTGTTCAACGCGCTCCAGTCGACGCTCGGCGGCTACTACGTCAATGATTTCAATCTCTTCGGCCGAACATGGCAGGTCCTGGTGCAGGGCGAGGAATCCGACCGCGCCTCGGTCGAGGACATCTACCGGATCCATGTCCGCAACAAGGCCGGCGAGATGGTGTCGCTGCGCGCCTTCGCCGATCCGAAGCTGATCCTCGGACCGCAGTTCATCATCCGCTTCAACAATTTCCGCAGCGTCACCATCGCCGGAACGCCGGCGGCGGGCCGCAGCTCCGGCGAGGCGATCGCCGCCATGCAGGAGATCTCGGCCACCACCCTGCCGCCCGGCTACGGCTACGAATGGACCGGGACGGCGCTGCAGGAAATCGAGGCCGCGGGCCAGACCGGCACGATCCTCGGCCTCGCCGTGCTCTTCGCCTACCTCTTCCTGGTCGGGCTCTACGAGAGCTGGACCATCCCGGTGCCGGTGCTGCTCTCGGTCGTCGTCGGCCTCTTCGCCGCCATGCTCGGCCTGATGCTCGCCGGGCTCGACAACAACCTCTACGCCCAGATCGGCATCGTCGTCCTGATCGCCCTCGCCGCCAAGAACGGCATCCTGATCATCGAGTTCGCCAAGATGCGGCGCGAGGAGGGCCACCCGATCCAGGAGGCCGCTGTCATGGGTTCGCGCGAGCGGTTCCGCGCCGTGATGATGACCAGCTTCGCCTTCATCGCCGGCCTCCTGCCGTTGGTCACCGCCACCGGTGCCGGCGAGCTCAGCCGGCGCGGCGTCGGCACCGCCGTCTTCGCCGGCATGATCGGCTCGGCCACGGTCGGCATCTTCATGATCCCGACCCTCTACGTCGTCTTCCAGTGGATCAGAGAGCGCGGCAAGGGGCTCTTCGGCCGCGGGCCAAAGGAGGTGCCGGCGAAGCAGCCGGCTCCGTAGGGCGGGACCGCGGGGCGGACCGATACCCGCGGCAGGCCGGATGAATCGGCATCGCCAGCCGGAGCGCGGAGAAAAAGACCTTGCGGACGCGGCCGGCGACAGGCGAGACTCGGAACAACCGGCTTTCGTCGCTATCCGTTCGAGGACCTTCGCCTTGCCCGATCCGCGCTCGCTCGTCCCGGCCGACCGTCTGCGGCGCCTCGCCCGGCGCCGCGATGGCCCGGGGCTGGTCTTTCTCGCGCTGCATCTGGCGGCCCTCGCGCTCACCGGCACGCTGGTCGCGCTGGCGCTCGGCACCGGGTGGGTCTGGCCGGCCATGGCCGGCCACGGCATCGTCATCGTCCATCTCTTCGCCCCCTTCCACGAGACCGCGCATTCGAGCGCGTTCAGGAGCCGGCGGCTGAACGAGGCGGTCTACTGGGCCACCGGCCTCGTGCTCGGCCTGCCGCCGACCCATTTCCGCCTCGAGCACAGCGCCCACCACGCCCACACCTCCGACCCGGCGAGGGACCCGGAGATGATCGCGGCCTCTGGCACCGTCGGGGGCTATCTCTGGTACGCCACCTCGATCCCCTATTTCACAGCCCTCCTCTCCTCGCTCGTCCGCCATCCGTTTCGGGCGTTCACGCCGGTCGAGCGTGGCTTCCTGCCCGAGCGCCAGCGCCGCCGCGTGCAGCGCGACGCGATCCTCATGTGGCTGGTCTATGGCTCGATCGCCGCCCTGTCGCTCGCCGCCGGCTCGACCCTGGCCCTGACGTTCTGGCTCCTGCCCCGCCTGCTCGGCGAGCCGGTGATGCGGATCATCCGCATGAGCGAGCACGGCGCCTGCCCCTTGGTGCCCGACATGCTGGTCAACACGCGCACGGTCCTGACCCTGCGCCCGATCCAGTGGCTGAACTGGAACATGGCCTTCCACGCCGAGCATCACGCCATCCCGGCGGTGCCCTTCCACGCCCTGCCGGCGCTGCACCGGGATCTCGGCCCCCATCTGGCCGAGCTCGAGCAGGGCTACGGACGCACGCAGGGCGTGATCCTGAACGCCGCCCGATCGAGGCCGGAGCCGAACCGCGCCGCTGCCTGAGGTGTTCAGGGTGGCGAGCCGAACCAGCGAGGAGAAGAGAACGCCATGCGCAAGGTCGATGTCGCGGTGATCGGCGCCGGCACCGCCGGGCTCAATGCACGAAGCGAGGTGGCCAGATGCGGCGCCAGCGTGCTCCTGATCGAGGACGGCCCCTACGGCACCACCTGCGCCCGCGTCGGCTGCATGCCGTCCAAGCTTTTGGTCGCCGCCGCCGAGCGCGCCCAGGCGGTGCGCGACGCCGGGGTGTTCGGGGTGCACGCGTCGGGCGGGCTCGAGATCGACGGCCCGGCGGTCATGGCCCGCGTCCAGAAGGAGCGCGACCGCTTCGCCGGCGGCATGGTGCGGTCGACCGAGGCGCTGCCGGCCGACCAGCGGCTCTGCGGCCATGCCCGCTTCACGGGCCCGACCAGCCTCGAGGTCGAGGGCGAGCGCATCGAGGCGAAAGCCGTGGTGATCGCCGCCGGCAGCTCGCCCTGGCTGCCGCCGCCCTTCGACGACCTCGAGGGCCGGGTGCTGACCAGCGACACGATCTTCGAGCTTCAGGACCTGCCGAAAAGCCTCGCCGTGATCGGCACCGGCGTGATCGCGCTCGAGCTCGGCCAGGCCATGGCGCAGCTCGGCGTCGAGGTCGCCTTCTTCAACCCGTTCGACGATCTCGGGCCCTTCTCCGATCCCGCGCTCCAGGCGGCGGCACGGGCGACGCTCGGCGCCGGGCTGGAGCTGCACATGAAGGCCGAGATGCAGGCCGCCGAGCCGGATGGCGACGGGCTGCGGCTCGCCTGGCGGACGGCCGACGGCACGAGCCACGAACGCCGCTTCGCCGAGGTGCTGGTCGCCGCCGGCAGGCGGCCGAATCTGGCCGGGCTGGATCTCGCAGCCACCGGCCTCGCCCTCGACGACAAGGGCCGCCCCGACTGGAACCCGCGGACCACGCAATGCGGCGACCTGCCGATCTTCATGGCCGGCGACGTCACCGGCGGCTCCGGCCTCCTGCACGAGGCGTCGGACGAGGGGCGGATCGCCGGCGCGAATGCCCTCCTCTATCCAGAGGTCGAGCCGCACGAGCGGCGCGCGTCGCTCGCCATCGCCTTCACCGACCCGCAAATGGCGATCGTCGGCCAGCGCTTCGCCGAGCTGGACCAGGGCGAGATAGCGATCGGCGCCATCTCCTATGCCAACCAGGGCCGGGCCAGGGTGATGGCCAGGAACGAAGGGCTGGTGCACCTCTACGCCCGGCGCGGCTGCGGCACGTTCGTGGGGGCCGAGATGCTCGGGCCCCAGGTCGAGCACATGGCCCACCTCCTCGCCTGGTCCTGCCAGCAGAAGCTGACCGTGCCGCGCATGCTGGAGATGCCCTTCTACCACCCGGTGCTCGAGGAAGGGCTCAGGACGGCGCTCCGCTCGCTGGCGAAGGAGCTCGATCTCGTCAGCGCCAGCCGTTGCGAGGACATGTCCGACAAGCCGGGCTGCTGACCTCAGGCGACGGCGAAGCCCTGCCTGTCCTGCCGGCCCCAGTGCGCGGCGCCGCGCCAGTAGTGCCAGTGCCCCTGGATGCGCCAGAGATTGGCGAGCTGGCGGTAGCCGAAATTCTCGACGATGGCGGCGATCGTCAAAACGACGAGGTCGCGGGCGCGCGGCACGCGGCGCCGCTCGAACTCCTCGAGCACGAGCGATGCCACCGAGATGAAGACGCCGAAGGCGAAGGTGAGCGCCAGATAAGCCAGGAAGAACTCGGTGTTGATGGTTCCGGCGAGCCAGAAGAACGGCAGGAGGACGTAGCCCAGGACCTCGACCAGCGGGGTGACCACGTCGAGCAGGAGAATGTGGCCGAGGCCGAGCCGGCCGACCCGGCCATAGCCACGGCCGACCAGCATGCCCTTGTGGCGAAAGAAGGTCTCCAGCGCCCCCCGCTGCCAGCGCTGGCGCTGTCGGGCCAGCACGCCCAGGGTTTCCGGCACCTGGGTCCAGCAGACCGGCTCCGGCACGAACTCGATCCGGTAGTCGCGGCCGGCATCGCGCATCCGCCGATGCAGGCGCACCACGAGCTCCAGATCCTCGCCCACGGTCTTGGTGCTGTAGCCGCCGAGCTCGATGACCACGTCGCGGCGAAAGAGGCCGAAGGCGCCGGAGACGATCATCAGGCAGCCGATGCGCCCCCAGGCGAGTCTCGCCATCATGAAGGCACGCAGATACTCGACCGTCTGAAGGAGCGGCAGGAGCCGGCTCGGCAGGGCCACGGCCCGCACCCGGCCGGCCCGCACGCCGCAGCCATTGGCGACCCTGACCGTGCCGCCAACGGCGACCACGCGCTCGGGGTCCTCGACGAAGGGCTGGACCACGCGCAAGAGCCCGTCGGCCTCGATCAGGCTGTCGGCGTCGACCGCGCAGAAAAGCTCGGTCGTGACCAGGCCGAGCCCGGCATTGAGCGCGTCGGCCTTGCCGCTGTTGACCTTGTCGAGCACCACGAGATTGGCGTGGCGGGCCGAGCGGTAGAGGCCTCTTAGCGGAGCGTGCGGCAGGGCCGAGACATGCTCGAGCGGGGCGGGCTCCAGCTCGAACGCGCGGGCCAGCACCTCGAGCGTCGGGTCGGTCGAGCCGTCATTGACGACGACCACCCGGAAGTCCGGGTACTCGAGCGCCAGAAGCGAGCGGAGCGAATCGGCGATCGTCTCGGCCTCGTTGTAGGCCGGGACGATGACGCTGACCGGCGGCGCCCCATCGACGAGGCCGTTCCAGAGGGCCCGGCTCTGATGCACGCGCGGCCGGCCGAGCATCACGCCGACCGCGGTCAGCAGAAGAACCAGATAGAGCAGGTTCTGCGCCATGCTGACGGTGATGACGAGGAGCGCTGTCGTCTGCGCCAGAAGATCGAAGAAGGGCGGGACCGGGATCATGCAGGGATGGCTCCGTCGGCGGTGGCGGCCTCGAGGCGAAGAAGAAGCTGCCGCGCGGCGGCGGCGATGTCGGCGATCGGATCGCGGGCGAGGCCGGAAACCAGCTCCCGGTCGCGCGTCCGGCCGCGCCGTTCGAGCACGGCCAGGGCGGCGCGGCGGGAGTCGGCCTCGAGGGCCACGCCCAGGGCCCGGGCACAACGCAGCACCGCCGGGTGGTTGAGCCGGTCGAGCGTCGCCAGGGCCGCCCGGTCGACGGCAGCACCGTGCCGGCCGAGCAGGGCCTCGATCTCGACGGCGGCCGCGGCATGGCCGGCATCGCCCAGCGCCTCGAGCAGGCGGATCAGGAGCGGTGCGTCGACGTCGACACGGCCGAGGCAGGCGACCACGGTCTCGGGTGCGATGGTCGCGAGGCGATGCCAGAACCGCGCGGCATGGCGGCCGCGGCCGACGCGATCGGCGATCAGCCGCTCGACCAGCGCGCCCGCGAGCGAGGGGTCCTGGGCCAGGGCCTCGGCGGCGGCCAGCCGATGGCGGGCATCACCCCGCTCGAGCATGGCCGTGAGCGCCCTTCGGGTCCGTGGCGTGGCGAAGAGGCCGAGGCAGCGCACCGCATCGAGCCGACGCAGGGTCGCGGGCGAGCGCAGCCGGCCGAGCCAGAAGCGCTCGACGCCGGCAGCGACGGCGAAGGCGGCGAGCCGCTCCCGGGCGTCGCCCCGGACGATCTGGGCGAGCTCGTCGACGAGCCGCGCCATCTCCGCCACCGGCAGGCCGGCGGGGGCCGCGACCGCAGGCCCGGATGGCCGGTTGAGGCTCGCGAGCAGCGCCTTCCTCAGGCGCTCGCGCGCCGGCAGGTGGCGGGCGGTGGTCCATTCCTCGACGAGCCGGCGGAGGACGAGGCCGGCGATCAGCACGAGACCGATGGCGACCAGCGCCAGCGTCGCCTGCCAGATCAGCCGCATCAGGAGGTCGAGGGAGCCCAGGCCCGGCATCAGAACCGCACCCGAAAGCCGAGGCCGACCGTGGTCTGCCGCACGCCGCTGTCGCGATCCTCCAGCGCCAGGCTCAAGACCATGCCGAGCCGGTCGTTGAACCAGTGGTCGAGCCCGCCGAAATAGCTCTCGGTGGTGCCCATGCTCTGGGTGCTGTTGTCATAGGTCTGGCCGAACCCGGCGAAAAGGCGGCTGGCCTTCGTGAGCTGCCAGTCGAGCCGGAGCCCGAAGCCCGGATCGAAGCTGCCATTGGTGCCGAACGTGCCGCCGGCCTTGGCCGTCAGCCATAGACGACCCTCCCAGCCATACTGCACGAGGCCGAGATCGAAGCCCTGGACCAGCCCGTCCTCGTAGTCGGCGAGCGATGCTTCGACGAAACCGACCCCGACGCCGAGCTGGCCCACCCGGCCGGTCAGATCGAGGAGCTCGCGGTCGATGCCGCCGCGCAGCTTCCATGACGGCAGGAAATTGGCGGCCGGCGCGAACGCGGCGCCGAGGAAATAGCCGCTGCGCTCGCCGAGCCGCGCGTTCCAGAGGACACTCGCCTGGATGTCGGAGCTGCCATAGCGATTGGCGACGGCGAGGCCGCCGGTGAGCTGGCGGCGGTCGTCGACGCGCCAGGCGAGGCCGATCCCGCCCTCGCGCCAGTCGTCGCTGTCGTCATTGAAGCGGCTGAACGAGGAGTCGATCGAGAGCTCGAAGCGGCGCTGCTCCAGGGCCAGCGATTCCAGCCGCTCGCGTGCCACCGGCTCCGTCTCGGGCACCGCCAGCGCCCGCTCGTAGTCGAGCTGGGCCACGGTGATGACGCCCTCGTTCCGGGCCACGTCGCCGAGCCCGATCCAGGCGTCGCCGGCAGCGGGCTCCAGGAGGGCGGCGCGGGCGAAGGCCTCCCGCGCGACCTCGGGCTCGGCGGCGGCGAGCGCCGTCCGGCCGAGCAGGAGCTGGGCATCGAGGCGGGCCACCTCGGCCGTCACCGCCGGCCGCAGCACCGCCAGGGCAGCGTCGTGGCGCTCGGCATAGCCATGCACCCGCGCCTGCATCAGGCGGATGTCGAGATAGTCCGGCGCCAGCCGGGCCGCCTTCGCCAGCGTCTCGAGCGCTCCCGCGTCGTCACCGAGAAAGGCCAGGACCTGGCCCCTGATCAGGAGCAGGTCGGCATCGTCCGGCGCCTCGGCGAGCAGGGCGTCCGCCACCTCCAGCGCCTGCTCGAAGGCACCCTCGGCGCGAAGCTGCAGGAGCGTCTCGCGGCTGACGCTCGGCACCGCCGCCACGGCCGGCGCGATCGCCAGCGGCCCGAGCAGCAGGAGGCCGGCCAGGAGCAGGGCCGGGCCGCCCGGCCTCCACGAGCTGGAGAATTTGTGTCTCATGCGGGGACGCGCAGCGCCTTCTGGATGCGCACCGCCAGCTCCTCCGGCATGAACGGCTTGACCAGATAGTCGCTGGCACCCAATGCCAGCCCGCCGACCACGTCGCGTTCCAGCTTGCGGGCGCTCAGCATGATGACCGGCAGGTCGAGGCCCGCCTCGTGCCGCAGGCGGCGCAGGACATCGAGACCGTCGGCACCCGGCATCATGCCGTCGAGCACGACCACGTCGGGCCGCTCCCGAAGGGCGATCTCGAAGGCGTCGGCACCGTCCTCGGCGGTCAGGACCGTGTGCCCGTGGCCCTCGAGGGTGAAGGTGACGAGCTCGACCAGAAGCTCGTCGTCGTCGACGACCAGAACGCGCGCCATGCTGCCTCCAACCGGAAATCGGCCGAAGGCTCGTCTGGGACGCCCCCTGGCCGGTGCTCACGGCCAGGGATTAGAGGCTATCAAGGTTAACGGGCGGCTAACGCCCCGCAAGGGCGCAAGGGCTACGCCACCGGGGTCAGCAGCTCCCGGCCGGCGAAATGGGCCCGCAGATTGTCGACCACGAGCTGCGCCATGGCATCCCGGGTCTCGTCCGTCGCACTCGCGTGATGCGGGGTCAGGACGACGTTCTCCATCTTCAGGAGCGCCTCCGGCACGCGCGGCTCGTCGGCGAAGACGTCGAGCCCGGCACCCCTGATCCGACCCTGCTTCAGCGCCTCGACCAGGGCCGCCTCGTCGACCACCGACCCCCGGGCGATATTGATCAGCCAGCCCTCCTGCCCCAGCGCCTCCAGCACCGCCTCGTTCACCAGATGATGGGTGGCGGCACCGCCCGGGCACGCGAGCACCAGCACGTCGGCCCAGCGCGCGAGCTCGACGGGGGTGGCGAAATAGGGCAGGTCGACATCCGCCCGCCGATTCCGGTTGTGGTAGCCCGGGATCATCTCGAGCGCCTGGGCACGCCTCGCGAGCTCCTGGCCGATCCGTCCCATGCCGACGATGCCGAGCTTCTTGCCGGTGACGCAGGTGCCCATCGGCATCGAGCCCTCGAGCCAGGCGCCGCGACGGACGAATCGGTCCGCCTCGGCCAGCCGACGCAGCGTCATCAGGATGAGGCCGATGCCCATGTCGGCCACCTCCTTGCTCAGCACGTCCGGCGTGTTGGTGACACGCACGGCGCGCTGGCGGCACGCCTCCACGTCGATCCCGTCATAGCCGACACCGAAGCAGGAAACGATCTCGAGCCTCGGCAGACGGTCGATCAGGGCGGCGCTGACGCCCCGCTCGCCGGTGCTGACGATGCCGCGGATGGCATCGCCTTCGGCTTCGATCAGGGCTTCGGGGTCCGACGCGTTCGCCAGGTGGACGAGGCGAAACTCGTCCTCGAGCTGGGCCATGGCCTTCGGCCGGATCGGCCAGACGACGAGGACCGAGGGCTGCTCGGCAGCGGCGGTGGCGGAGGTCATGCGATGTTCCGGGCGTTGTCTCGTTGGCACACGGAAGTGGAGTAGCCCCTGGGCGGCCGGCTCACAAGCCGTGCCCCGAGGTCAGGCAGAGGGTTCAGGCGCCGGGCTTGGGCGCCTGGGCGATCGCTGTCGCGACCGTGCGGCTGAGGCGGGCGACGGCCTCGCTCATCGCCGCGGTCCGCTGCTCGAAGGATCCTGGGCTCTCGACCGGCACGGTGATGCGGACGGGGGCGGTCTGCAGCACGTCGCGGGACTCGCGCTTGAACAGCGCCCAGCGCCCTTCGAAGATGGTGAGCTCGGGTGCCGCGACCGCGCCGGGCGCTGCCTCGCCGATCTCGACGTCGAAGCGCTCGATGGCGATCTCGACGGTGTAGTCGAGCGGCAGCAGCCGCTGCTGCGGCAGGATGAAGACCATGTCGGTGCCGAGCAGCAGCGCCAGGTTGCGGGCGACGACACGGCGCACCTGCAGATCGAGCGGCTCGATCCAGTTGGAGCTCTCGGCGACCGTCAGCTCGTTCGGGCTGGTGCGCGTGACGATTGCGTTGCGATTGAGATAGTCGGGCAGGGCGACGGGCGCCACGCCGATCACCTTGTCGGTCTCGCCCACGGGTTCTTCCTGGCTGATCGGCGTCAGCGCGAAATAGCGGATCGGCTGAACCGGTGCGCAGGCGGCGACGAGCGTGGCGAGCAGGAGCGCTGCAAGCCATGGTCGATGGGTGGCCGGCATGGTCGTCACTCCCTATCTGCCGCGGATGATGGCGCTCGGATCACGATCGAGGGTGTCGGCGAAGCCGCGGATCGAGCGGGCGGCGGCGGTCAGCTCCTGCAGGACCCGCTCGAGCTGGTAGCGCAGCGTCGAGTTCTGGCCGAGCATCGCATCGACCGACTCCATCGTCTGCTGCGCCTGGTTGGCCGCCGCCTCGGCCGAGCGCGCCATCGGTCCGGCGGCGGCCTCGAGCTCGGCGATGAGCCCGCGCAAATCGCTGCCGGCGGCCGCGAGATCCTGCATGCCGGCGGCGGCCCCGGGGCTGGTGACCAGCGCCTCGATGGCGGTCGCTGAATGCTGCAGGCTCTGGACGATCTCCTCGAGCGGCAGGCCGGCGAGCCGGTCGAGCAGGCCGCTGACCGAGGCCGTGAGCGCCTCGAGATCGGTCGGCACCGAAGGAATCACGGGCACGCCGTGGATCCGCCGCATCTCCGTCTTGGGCGCATCGGACAGGATGTTGAGCGCCACGTAGAGATCCCCGGTCAGGAGGTTGCCGGTCTTGAGCTGCGCGCGGAGCCCGAGCGACACGAGATGCGCCGTCTGCTCGTAGCGCGCCGCCTTGCTGAGAGACTTGTCGCCGAGGCCGAATCGCTGCGGCTCGAGATTGGCGAAGACGCGGATCGGCGCCTTGCCGCTCGAGTAATCCGGGATCAGCTCGACCCGCTCGACCGAGCCGACGCGAATGCCGCGGAACTCGACGGGGGCACCTGCCTGCAGACCGCGCACCGAGCCGTCGAAGTCGATGATGTAGGGAATTCGCTCCTCGACGCGCGCCTCGCCGACGCTCGCCTCGTCGGGATAGAGCGTGAAGGTGGCATCGGCGGTGGCCACGCTGTCGACGCCGTCCGGCGAGGAGAACTCGACGCCGCCCGCGATCAGGGAGGTGAGGCTGGCAATCTGCAGATCGATGCCGTCGGCCCCGGCCTTGAAGCGGATGCCGCTGACGTCCCAGAATCGGCTCCTGGGACCGACCAGCTTGTCGTGGGGGCTGCGCACGAAGATCGGGATCTCGAATCGCTTGGCGTCGTCGGACAGCCGGTGGCCGAGGATCTGGCCGACCTCGAAGCCCCGGTAGTACACGGGTGCCCCGCGATTGACCGAGCCCAGATTGTCCGCCACCAGCGTGAACGCCGTGCCTGCCACGTCGGAGCGGATCAAGGGCGGCTCCTCGAGGCCGACGAAGCTGCGGGCGCTCTCGCCCGCGTCGGGCTCGACCTCGACATAGGCACCGGAAAGCAGGGTGCCGAGCCCGGTGACACCGCTGACGCCGACGCGCGGCCGCACCACCCAAAAGCGCGTCTGGTCGGTCAAATGCGACGCGAAGCTCTTCTCCATCCGGGCCTCGACGACGACGCCCTTGAGGTCCGGCGTCACCCGCACCGCCTCGACCTTGCCCACGTCGACATCGCGATACTTGACCTGCGTCTTGCCGGCCTCGAGCCCTTCCGCCGTGACGAAGGTCACTGTCACCAGCGGCCCGCGGTTCATGATCGTGGTCACGAAAAGCCAGATGCCGACCGCCGCCGCGACGATCGGCACGATCCAGACGAGCGAGAATCCCCGGCTCTTGCGCAGCACGGGCTCGGCGACCGGCTGGGCCGGGGGCTGGTCAGGCGGGGCTGATGGCATCGGTCTTTCGCCGGTTGTCCCAGATGAGGCGCGGCTCGAAGCTGTGGGCGGCGAGCATGGTCAAGATGACCACCGAGGCGAAGGCGACCGCCCCCGGCCCCGGCTCGATCTGCGCAATCTCGCCGAGGTTCACGAGCACGGCAAGGATCGAGATCATGAAGACGTCGATCATCGACCAGCGGCCGACCTGCTCGATCATGCGGAAGAGCCGGGTGCGGTCGCGGGCCCGCCCGGACCAGCCGCGCTGCACCGAGACGAGCAGCGCGACGAGGCCGACGATCTTGAGCACCGGCACGGTGATGCTGGCGAAGAAGACGAGCACCGCGATCGGCCACATGTCGGCGTGGATCAGCTCGACGACCCCGGAGAGTATGGTGTCCGGCGCCCCCTTGCCGAAGCTCGTGACGGTCATGACCGGCAGGACGTTGGCCGGAATGTACAGGAGCGCCGCGGCGATCAGGAGCGCCCAGGTGCGGGCGAGGGCGTCCGGCTTGCGGTGGTGCAGGGCCGCATGGCAGCGCGGGCAATGCACGCCATGGGCACCCGCCGGCAGCGGCACGACCTGGCCGCAGATGTGGCAGCCGGCCAAGGGCTGGCCGGTGGCGAGCAGGGCGTCCATCCTGTTCTGCGGCGCCAGCCGCCACCAGACGGCGCGCGGGTCCAGGACGTTGTCGGCGGCCGCGGCGCAGACGATCAGCCCGCCGAACGCCCACATGGCCGGGCCGAGCTCGATGCTCGCGAGATCGACGAGCTTGGTGTAGGCGACCAGCACGCCGATCAGATAGACCTCGATCATCGCCCAGGCCTGGATCCGCGCGAACAGGCCGAAGAGCCCGAAGGTGCCGGGCGCCACCCGGCCGCTGGCCAGCGGCACCAGCACATAGAGCCCGAGCGACAGGCGGATGAACGGCATGAGGCTCGCCATGGTGAGCACCACGATGGCGAGCTGCCAGTAGCCGTCCTGCCAGAGGGCGGCGACGCTGCCGAAGATCGTGCCCGAGGTCGAGTTGCCCTCCATGGTGAAGGTCATGAAGGGGAAGGCGTGCGCGATGACCAGCAGGATGAAGGCCGCGAGGGTGAGCGCCAGCGCCCGGCGCACGCTGTCGCGCCGCTCGCGGTAGAGGACGTTGCCGCAGACGCCGCACTGCGCCGTGACACCGGACGGCAAGCGCCGAACTGCGGTCAACGTATCGCATTCCTCGCAGATCAGGGCCGGTCGATCGGGTGCCATGGGTGTTCCTTACGCCGCCGGGCGGCCACACCGCGCGGATTTTTTGAAAGAAGGCCCGCTGAATGTCGGCGGGACGATTTGCCCACGAGGACCGGGCTTGCGGGTCAGAGCGCTCATGCTATGTTGCAATGCAACAAACCTTTGGAGAAGCCTGATGCTGCCTGAGATGCCGACGGGTCATTCATGGATGGCGTATTGGCTGGACACTGCCCAGCGCTCGATCCTCACCCTCGACGTGCTCCGCCAGCGCGGCAACCAGTTCGTCGAGCACTACGAGGCCGGCAAGCCGCCGGTCCTGGTGTTCGAGCACGATCTCGTGCTCGACGGCGAGGATCTGGATCGCCCCTCGAACTACATGCTCCTGCGGATCCGGCCCGACGCCGACGTGCCGACCGACCCGAAGAAGCGGCCCTTCGTCATCATCGATCCCAGGGCAGGACACGGTCCCGGCATCGGCGGGCTGAATGAGGCGAGCCAGGTCGGCGTGACGCTCAGGGCCGGCCATCCGGTCTATTTCATCGCTTTCCGCCCGGAGCCGGTCCCGAACCAGACGCTGGTCGACGTGGCGTATGCCCAGTGGTGCTTTCTCCAGAAGGTGCAGGAGCTGCATCCCGAGGCCGAGGGCAAGCCCGCCATCGTCGGCAACTGCCAGGCCGGCTGGGCGATCATGATCCTCGCGGCCTACGCGCCCGACCAGACGTCGGTGATCGGCATCTCGGGCGCTCCGCTCTCCTATTGGGCCGGGGTCGAGGGCAAGAACCCGCTGCGCTATCTGGGCGGGCTCACGGGCGGCAACTGGCTCGCCTCGTTCGCCTCGGATCTCGGTGCCGGGACCTTCGACGGGGTCAATCTCGTCAGCAATTTCGAGAGCCTGAACCCGGCCAACACCTACCTCCGCAAGCC
>CAYMTA010000084.1:0-17003 GCA_964393275.1 uncultured Geminicoccaceae bacterium
CTCCTCGCCGGCGCTCACCCGCAAGCCGATGAAACACCATGAAAACTCCTCGGACAGGCTCTGAGAGTCTTCATGCCCAAGCGTACCGACATCCGCTCGATCCTCCTGATCGGGGCCGGCCCGATCGTCATCGGCCAGGCCTGCGAGTTCGACTATTCGGGCACGCAGGCGCTCAAGGCGCTGCGCGAGGAGGGCTACCGGCTGATCCTCGTCAACTCCAACCCGGCGACGATCATGACCGATCCGGAGCTGGCGGACGCGACCTATATCGAGCCGATCACGCCGGCGATCGTCGCCAAGATCATCGAGAAGGAGCGCCCCGACGCGCTTCTGCCGACCATGGGCGGGCAGACGGCCCTGAACGTGGCCAGGGCGCTCGACGAGGACGGCACGCTGAAGCGCTTCGGCTGCGAGCTGATCGGTGCTTCCAGGGCGGCCATCGACAAGGCCGAGGACCGCGAGCTCTTCCGCCGGGCGATGCTGAAGATCGGCCTCGCCATGCCCATGAGCATCATCGCCCACAGCCTGGCCGAGGCCAGGGAGGCGGTCGAGCAGACCGGCCTGCCGGCGATCATCCGCCCGTCCTTCACGCTCGCCGGCACCGGCGGCGGCATCGCCTACAACCGCGAGGAGTTCGAGCAGATCGTGGCGAGCGGGCTCGAGGCCTCGCCGATCACCCAGGTGCTGGTCGAGGAATCGGTCCTGGGGTGGAAAGAGTTCGAGATGGAGGTGGTGCGGGACCGGAAGGACAACTGCATCATCGTCTGCGCCATCGAGAATGTCGATCCCATGGGCATCCACACCGGCGACAGCATCACCGTGGCCCCGGCCCTGACGCTGACCGACAAGGAATACCAGCTCATGCGCACGGCCTCGATCGCGGTCCTGCGCGAGGTCGGCGTCGACACCGGCGGCTCGAACGTGCAGTTCGCCATCGATCCCCTGACCGGGCGGATGGTGGTGATCGAGATGAACCCCAGGGTCTCGCGCTCCTCGGCCCTCGCCTCCAAGGCCACGGGCTTTCCGATCGCCAAGGTCGCGGCCAAGCTCGCCGTCGGCTACACGCTCGACGAGATCCAGAACGACATCACCGGCGCCACGCCGGCCTCGTTCGAGCCGACCATCGACTACGTGGTCACCAAGATCCCGCGCTTCGCCTTCGAGAAGTTCCCCGAGACCGAGCCCCTGCTCACCACCTCGATGAAGTCGGTGGGCGAGGTCATGGCGATCGGGCGGACCTTCAAGGCATCGCTGCAGAAGGCGCTGCGCAGCCTCGAGAACGGCCTCACCGGGCTCGACGAGTATCCGATCGAGGAGACCGGGGACCGCATCGAGGCGTTTCGGCGCGAGCTCGCCCGGCCGACCCCGGACAGGCTCCGGGTCGCGGCCGAGGCGTTGCGCGCCGGGCTGGATCCGGCCGAGATCCACCGGATCACCGCCTTCGATCCCTGGTTCCTCGAGCAGCTCGAGGAGCTGGTGGCGACCGAGGCACGGGTCCGGGCGCAGGGTCTGCCCCAGGACGCGGCCGGCTGGCTCGAGCTGAAGGCCGACGGCTTCGGCGATGCGCGGCTGGCGAAGCTCGCCGGCGTGGCCGAATCCGAGGTCCGCCGGCTCCGGCATGCGGCCGGCGTGCATCCGGTCTTCAAGCGGGTCGACACCTGCGCCGCCGAGTTCCAGGCGCGCACCCCCTACATGTACAGCGCCTACGAGGAGGGCTTGTGGGACGGCAGCCCGGCCGAGTGCGAGAGCCGGCCGTCCGATCGCCGGAAGATCCTGATCCTCGGCAGCGGGCCGAACCGGATCGGCCAGGGGATCGAGTTCGACTATTGCTGCGTGCACGCCGCCTTCGGGCTCAAGGAGGCGGGCTTCGAGACCATCATGGTCAACTGCAACCCCGAAACCGTCTCGACCGACCCCGACACCTCGGACCGCCTCTACTTCGAGCCCCTGACGGCCGAGAACGTGATCGAGATCGCGCGGGTCGAGGCCAGCCGCGGCGAGCTTCTGGGTGCGATCGTCCAGCTCGGCGGACAGACGCCCCTGAAGCTCGCGGCGGCCCTGCAGGAGGCCGGCATCGCCATCCTCGGCACCTCGCCAGATGCCATCGATCTCGCCGAGGACCGCGACCGCTTCCAACGCCTGCTGCGCGAGCTCGGCCTGCGCCAGCCGGACAACGCCATCTGCCGCAACGAGCAGGAGGCGGTCGAGCGCGCCGCCGAGCTCGGCGTGCCGCTGGTCATCCGGCCTTCCTACGTGCTCGGCGGGCGGGCGATGCGGATCGTCCACTCGCTCGACGACGTCCGGCAGTTCGCGGCCGAGGCGGCGATCGCCGCCGAGCACGGCACCATCCTGCTCGACCGCTACCTGCAGGACGCGATCGAGGTCGATGTCGACGTGCTCGCCGACGGCGAGACGGTGGTCGTGGCCGGCATCATGGAGCATATCGAGGAAGCGGGCATCCATTCGGGCGACAGCGCCTGCTCCCTGCCGCCCTACTCGATCGGCGAGGCCGTGCTCGCCGAGATCAGCGCCGGTGCCGAGGCCCTGGCCCGGGCCCTCGACGTCAAGGGGCTCATGAACGTGCAGATGGCGGTGCAGGGCGAGACCGTCTTCATCATCGAGGTCAACCCGCGCGCCAGCCGCACCGTGCCCTTCGTCGCCAAGGCCATCGGAACGCCGATCGCGAAGATCGCGGCCCGGATCATGGCCGGCGAGCGGCTCGCCGATTTCCGGGTCAATGGCGGCCCGATCGGCCATGTCGCGGTCAAGGAGGCGGTCTTCCCGTTCGCCCGCTTCCCCGGTGTCGACCTCCTGCTCGGCCCGGAGATGAAGTCGACCGGCGAGGTGATGGGCCTCGATCGCGACTTCGGCACGGCCTTCGCGAAGTCACAACTCGCCGCCGGCGTGGCCCTGCCCTCCTCCGGGCGGGTCTTCGTCTCGGTCCGCGACGAGGACAAGGAGAAGGCGGTGCGGCTCGCGGCCGACCTCGCAGGCCTCGGCTTCACGCTGATCGCGACCCGCGGCACCGCGGCAGCGCTCGCGGCCGCCGGGCTCGAGGTCGAGACGGTGAACAAGGTGCACGAGGGCCGGCCGCACATCGTCGACCTGATCAAGGATCAGGAAATCGCCATCCTGATCAACACGGCGGGCGGGCAGCAGGCGATCAGGGACAGCTTCAGCCTGCGCCGTTCGGCCTTGATGGCCAAGCTGCCCTACTATACGACGGTGTCGGGTGCTCGCGCCTTGGTTGAGGGACTGAAGCGGCTGCAACTGGGCGAGCTGACCGTTGCGCCATTGCAATCCTACGTGGGGCACCTAAACTAGCCCGTGGACGACGTACGCGGCACCCTCGGATGCGGCCTCGTCGAGCTTGTCATTTCTATTGGAACGATAGCTGTCATGGTCACGAAGATCCCGATGACACCGGAGGGCCACACCCGACTGGGCGCGGAGCTGAAGCGCCTGAGGAATGTCGAGCGGCCGGCCGTGATCAAGGCGATCGCGGAGGCGCGCGAGCATGGTGATCTGTCGGAGAATGCGGAGTACCACGCCGCACGCGAGCGCCAGGGCTTCATCGAGGGCCGGGTGATGGAGCTCGAGGACAAGCTGGCGCGCGCCGAGGTGATCGACGTCGCGGCGCAGTCGGGCAGCAAGGTGGTCTTCGGCGCCAAGGTGAAGCTGGTCGACGAGGAGACCGACGAGGAGATCCTCTACCAGATCGTCGGGCCCGAGGAGGCGGAGATCCAGCAGGGCCTGCTCTCGATCGCCTCGCCCCTGGCCCAGGCCCTGCTCGGCAAGGAGGCCGGCGACAGCGTCGAGGTGACCACGCCCAGAGGCGTGCGCTACTTCGAGGTGCTGTCGGTCGGCTTCGGTGAGATCGAGACGGCAGGCTAGGAGCTCGTCTCGGCCATGGGCAGCGAGCGGCACACACGACTTTTGATCATCGGCTCCGGTCCGGCCGGCTACACGGCCGCCATCTACGCCGCCCGCGCCAATCTGGCACCGATCCTGGTGCAGGGGCTGCAGCCCGGCGGCCAGCTCTCCATCACCACCGATGTCGAGAACTACCCGGGCTTCGCCGAAGCGATCCAGGGCCCGTGGCTGATGGAGCAGATGGCGGCGCAGGCGACCAACTGTGGCGCCGAGCTCGTCCTCGACGTGATCACCGAGGTCAATCTCGAGGGCCCGCCGTTCCGGGCCAAGGCGGACAGCGGCGACGTCATCGTCGCCGACTGCCTGATCATCGCCACGGGTGCCGTGGCGCGCTGGCTGGGCCTGCCGTCGGAGCGGCACTTCCAGGGCCACGGGGTCTCGGCCTGCGCCACTTGCGACGGCTTCTTCTTCCGCGGCAAGAAGGTGGCCGTGGTCGGCGGCGGCAACACGGCCGCCGAGGAGGCGCTCTATCTCGCCCAGATGTGCGAGAAGGTGACGCTGATCCACCGCCGCGACACGCTCCGGGCGGAGAAGATCCTGCAGGACCGACTGTTCGCGCACCCGAGGATCGAGGTTCTCTGGGACCACGTGGTCGAGGAGGTGCTGGGCTCGACGACACCCAGGTCGGTCACCGGGCTGCGCGTGCGCCACGTCGCGACCGGCGCCGAGGCGGAGCTCGCCCTCGAGGGGGTCTTCATCGCCATCGGCCACGATCCGGCGACCGAGCTCTTCAAGGGCCGGCTCGACATGGACGGCGAGGGCTATCTGGTCACCGCCCCCGACAGCACGCGAACCAGCACGCCTGGCGTCTTCGCCGCGGGCGATGTGCAGGACAAGATCTACCGGCAGGCGGTTACCGCGGCCGGCACCGGCTGCATGGCGGCCCTGGAGGCCGAGCGGTATCTCGCCTTGCACGAGTAGCAAAGCCGGCGAAAAGCCGGCGGACGGCACGGCTGCCCCGAGCAATCGGGGTCGCCCTTGAGAGATCAGGGAATGATGGACTGGGACCGGGTGCGGATCTTCCACGCGGTGGCGGGCGCCGGCAGCTTCACGCGGGCGGCGGACCGGCTGGGGCTCAGCCAGTCGGCGATCAGCCGGCAGATCGGCGCGCTCGAATCGACCATCGGCACGCCGCTCTTCCACCGCCATGCGCGCGGCCTGATCCTGACCGAGCAGGGCGACGTGCTGCTCGAGGCCGCCAACGAGGTGGCGAAGCGGCTGGCGGCCGTCGAGACCACGCTCGGCGAGGTGCGCGACGACGCGGCGGGCCATCTGCGCGTCAACACCACGGTCGGGCTCGGCACGGTCTGGCTGACCTCGCATCTCTTCGATTTCCGCGAGCTCTACCCGGAGATCACGCTCTCGCTCCTGGTGACCGACAGCGAGGTCGACCTCGCCATGCGCGAGGCGGACGTGGCCATCCGCCTGCAGCGGCCGACCCAGCCGGATCTGGTGCAGCGGCGGCTGATGACGGTGCACACCCACATCTACGGCGGGCACGCCTATCTCGAGCGCCATGGCATCCCCGAGACCGTCGAGGACATCGATAAGCATGCGTTGATCGCCTATGGCGACCAGTGGCAGCCGCCAGTGCCGAGCCTGAACTGGATCCTCGCCGCCGGGCGGGACGAGGAGGAGGTGCACGGCCGCGCACCCTCGCTCACCGTCAACAACGTCTATGGCATGCTGCGCGCCTGCGAGTGCGGGCTCGGCCTCGCCTCGCTGCCGGACTATCTGGGCGGCACCAACGCGCGGCTGCGGCGCGTCCTGCCCTCGCTCGAGGGTCCGACCTTCACCGCCTACTTCGTCTATCCGGAAGAGCTCAGGGCCTCCAAGCGGGTCTCGGTCTTCCGCGATTTCCTCTTGCGGATCGTGGCCGAGCATCCGGTCTGGTAGCCGCACGTCGACCCCGCCCGAGGCACCTATGCAAAAAGAGGGGGGCGGCCTTGCAAAAAGGGGCTGGTTTTTCGGATTTGAACACCCTACTTATTGCAGTGCAGCAAGACGGTGCTCTGAGCGTTCTTGCTGCCACCGCCCAGCGGTGTGGGGTGAGGCCTACGGCTTTGCCTCCGAGGGCTCCCGAGGGAGCACTCTCTCAGACATTTAGCCTCCCTGATCTACTTGGCCGGGTCTTCGGACCCGGCTTTTTTTTCAATGCACCGCCGGCGCGATCCCTACGCGACAGCCGTCGCCGCGTCAAGCTGTCGCGACGCAACTTAGACATTTTCAATGTAGGCGCGGCCCGATATTCGTCGACCGCAACCTCCGGCCGTAATTGGGGGATCACATGTACAGGCGCTCGTCCGCCATCCCTTCGTAGAGCTGGGCCACGAACTCGCCGTAGCCGTTGAAAAGCTGCGTCGGCACGATCTCGTCGGTGCCGAGCACCCGCTCCTCGGCCTGGGTCCACCGCGGATGCGGCACCTCCGGATTCACATTGGCCCAGAAGCCGTACTCGTTGCCGGCGATCTCCTCCCAGAAGCTCACCGGCCGGGTGTCGCTGAAGGTGAACCGGACGACCGACTTCACCGACTTGAAGCCATACTTCCAGGGCACCACCAGGCGCAGCGGCGCGCCATTCTGGCGGGGCATCGGCTCGCCGTACATGCCGGTGCCGATGAAGGCGAGGTCGTTCGTCGCCTCCGCCATGGTCAGCCCCTCGACATAGGGCCAGGGATACCAGAACTGCCGCTGGCCGGGCGCGGTCCCGCTGTCCTCGAAGGTGGTCATGACCAGGTATTTGGCGGACAACAGCGGGCGGGCGAGGTCGACCAGCGCCTTGAGCGGAAAGCCGGTCCAGGGCACCGCGATCGACCACGCCTCCACGCAGCGGTGCCGGTAGAGGCGCTCCTCGACCGGCATGCGGCGGATCAGCTCCTCGGCATCCTGGACGATCTCCTGCTCGACCAGCCCATCGATGGTGACGGTCCAGGGGCGCAGCTTCAGGGCCTGGGCAGCCGTCGAGATCTGCTTGTGGCTGCCGAACTCGTAGAAGTTGTTGTAGGTGGTCACGAGCTCCTTGGGCGTCAGCTCGCGGTCGAGCACGAAGGCGTCGTTGCGGGCCGCGGGATAGAGCTCCGGCGCGATCGGCGCCTCGTCGGCGGCGTGCGACCAGCGCGGCAGCGCTGCCAGCACGCTGCCGGCCCCTGCGGTGGCGAGCAGCTGCCGCCGGTTCAGGTAGACCGAGCGCGGCGTCGCGGCGCTCTCCGGCAGCTCCCATCCCTTGCGGGTACGTGTCAGCATCGCCCCTTCTCCACAAGCCGTGGCTTCGAACTAGGTCCGGGCGAGGCTCACGGCAAGTCAAGGCTCCGCGAGCACGGGTGTCAGCGAGCCTGCCGGCGCCGGGCTACTCGGCCGCGGCCTCGAGCAGGCCGAGCATGCCGCCCGACTGGCGGTGCCAGAGGGCGGCGTAGAGACCGTCCTGGCGCAAGAGCTCGGCATGGCTGCCGCTCTCGACGATGTGGCCCCGGTCCATGACGACGAGCCGATCGAGCATGGCGATGGTCGACAGGCGATGGGCGATGGCGATCACGGTCTTGCCCGCCATCAGCGAGTGGAGCTGCTCCTGGATGGCCGCCTCGACCTCGGAATCGAGGGCCGAGGTGGCCTCGTCGAGAATCAGGATGGGCGCGTTCTTGAGGAGCACCCGGGCGATGGCGATGCGCTGGCGCTGCCCGCCCGAGAGCTTGACGCCGCGCTCGCCGACCATGGCGTCGAGCCCGTGCCGGCCCTTGAGGTCGGTGAGCTCCCGGATGAACGTGTCGGCATGGGCGCGCCTCGCCGCCCGCTCGATCTCGTCGTCGCTCGCGTCGGGGCTGCCGTAGCGGATGTTGTCGCGGATCGAGCGGTGCAGGAGCGAGGTGTCCTGCGTCACCATGCCGATATGCTGGCGCAGCGATTCCTGCTGCACGGCGGCGATGTCCTGGCCGTCGATCAGGATGCGCCCGGCCTCGGGGTCGTAGAAGCGCAGGAGCAGGTTGACGAGGGTCGACTTGCCGGCGCCCGAGCGGCCGACCACGCCGACCTTCTCGCCCGGCCGGATGTCGAGCGTCAGGCCCTCGATGATCCCGCCCGCCCGGCCGTAGTTGAAATGCACGTTCTCGAAGCGGATCTCGCCCCGCGTCACCAGGAGCGGCGCCGCTCCCGGCCGGTCGACGATGGTGTGCGGCCGTGCCAGCGTCGTCATGCCGTCCTGGGTCGTGCCGATGTTCTCGAACAGCTTGCCGATCTCCCAGAGGATCCATTGCGACATCGCCCGGATGCGCATGACGACGCCGACGGCGACGGCGATCGCACCGAGCGAGATCAGCTCCTGATGCCAGACGAGGACGGCCGTGCCGCCGATGCCGGCGAGCAGCAGCGAGTTCAGGCCGTGCAGCGACACGGTGAGCCTGGTGGCGAGCCGCATCTGCGCGTAGACGGTGACCATGAAGCCGTCCATCGCCTCCCTGGCGTAGACCTGCTCGCGGCGGCTGTGGGCGAAGAGCTTGACCGTCTGGATGTTGGTGTAGCTGTCGACCACCCGGCCGGTCATCTCGGCCCGGGCGTCGGCCTGGGCCATCGAGACCTGCCGGAGCTTCGGCACGAAATAGCGCAGGATGGCGATGTAGCCCGCGAGCCAGAGGACCAGCGGCAGCATCAGCCAGAGATCGGCTTGGCCGAGGACGAGCATGGCGCCGGTGAAGTAGACGACGACGTAGACCAGGACCTCCATCAGCGTGATCACCGTCTCGCGGATGGCGAGGGCGGTCTGCATCACCTTCTGCGAGACCCGGCCGGCGAACTCGTCCTGGAAGAAGGCGAGGCTCTGGCCGAGCGCGTAGCGGTGCGCCAGCCAGCGAGCGAGCATCGGATAATTGCCGAAGATGGTCTGCTGCAAAAGCAGGCTTTGCAGCAGCACGAGCACCGGAAAGACGACCAGAATGAGGGCCGCCATGCCGAGGAGGGCGAGGCCATGATCGGCGAGGAAGGTGGCGCGATCCGCCCCGGCCAGCATGTCGACGAGGGAGCCGAGGAAGCTCAGGAAAACGATCTCGAGCGCCGACAGCGTCGCCGTCAGCACCGCCATGATGGCGATCCAGGGCGCCACCGGCCGGCTGAAGTGCCAGAGGAACGGGATCAGCCGATCCGGCGGCCGGGTCGGCTCGGCCTCCGGGAAGGGATCGATCAGGGTCTCGAACCGACGGAACATGAAGGCTCACCAGCTTGCGTCTGAGAATGGCGATCGGGCTGCTCCATAGCCCCGAACGTCCTTCGGCGTCACGCAGGGGCGCGATTCCGCCATGGCCGGGTCCCGGCAGCGGTGCCCGGGCGCAGCCGTCGAGGTAGCGCGGCAAATCAGCATTTCACTACTGGCCGATGCTGGACTATTTGAACTTGCGCCAATGGCACCCACATCGCCTGCTGGCATCCTCGATGGCTCCAGCAGCGTCGGGTCGGCAACCGGGGGAAACGAGCATGATCGCGTCCGCCAAGGCACGCGTCGACGGCATCTGTCGCCTTCTGTTCGCGATCGGCGCGATGGGATCGGGAAGCGGCTGAATCACGTCCGTCCTGGGAACCAGTTGTGGTCAGGCGGGTTCTGCGCAATGGGCCGAGCCGGCGCGCGGGGATCGGGTCTACGTGAATTTGGAGGATTTCGATGGATCGAGCCCTGCTCGATGCCCTGGATAGACGGTCGATGCTGGGGCTTGCGGCCGGTTTGGGCGCGTACGGGGCGGCCGGCGTGCTGACCCGCGTCGCGGCCCAGGCCGATGCGCCGGATTCGGGTGGAGCGGCCCCGGCGCCTGCCGAGGAGACGGCCATCTTCTCGTTCGAGACCGTTGTCGAGCTGGCGCGCCGGCTGGCAGAGAAGGCGTACGAAGCCCCCAAGCTCGAGCTCACCCCGCCCTTTGCCGACCTCGACTACGATCATTACCGGGCCATCCGCTTTCGTCCCGAGCGCCGTTTCTGGCTGGACGCGAAGCGTGGCTTCGAGCTCGATCTCCTGCCGCCCGGCTTCTACTACAAGGATCGGATCGAGATCGCCCTGGTGGAGGGCGGGGTTGCCCGCACGCTGGCCTTCGACCCCGGCCTCTTCCACTATCATCCCGACTATTTTCCCTTCCCGGACGGCGCCGCGCCGGGGGACACGCCGCACGACCTCGCCTATTCCGGCTTTCGGGTCCGCTTTCCGATCAACCGACCCGACGTCATGGACGAGTTCCTGGTCTTCCAGGGCGCCAGCTACTTTCGCGCCGTGGCCCGCGACCAGCTCTATGGGCTCTCCGCCCGCGGGCTGGCGCTCGGCACCGGGTCACCCGAGGGCGAGGAATTTCCGCTCTTCCGCAAGTTCTGGATCACCGAGCCCGAGATCGCCGCGACCAGCCTGACCATCCATGCGCTCCTCGACAGCCAGTCGGTGGCCGGCGCCTACGAGTTCGTCGTTCGCCCCGGGGCCGAGACGGTGATGGATGTCCGCTCGGTCCTGTTCCCGCGCGCCGACCTCGCGACCGCCGGCATCGCCCCCTTGACCTCGATGTATTATTTCGGGCCGAAATCGCGCGCCAAGATCGACGATTATCGTGACGCCGTGCACGACAGCTCGGGCCTGCAGATGGTGACCGGCACGGGCGAGCGTATCTGGCGGCCGCTCGACAACCCGATGGCCCTGCAGTTCTCGGCCTTCAGCGACCTCGACCCGCAGGGCTTCGGGCTGACGCAGCGCGAGCGGTCGTTCATCCATTACGAGGATGCCGAGGCCCGCTACGAGCGGCGGCCGAGCGCCTGGATAGCGCCCTCGAACGACTGGGGGCGCGGCTCGGTGGTGCTGATCGAGATCCCGTCCGACACCGAGTTCAACGACAATATCGTGGCCTTCTGGCGGCCGGCCGAGCCGCTCGCCCGGGGCAGCGAGCATCGCTTCGACTACCGGCTGCTCTGGAGCGGCCAGCCGCCGGACGAGGCCCCGCTCGCCCGGGTCGTGGCGACGCGTGGCGGCGCCAAGGTCGCGGAACCCGAGCTGCGCACCTTCGTCGTCGACTTCGACATCGGCGAGCTGCCCTTCGACAGCCTCGAGCCGCGCGTGACGGCGAGCGCCGGCGAGATCACGCACGTCGGGATCCTGCGCCTGCCGACCGAGGCGAGGGCCAGGGTCGGCATCACCTTCGATCCCAAGAACGCCGGGCTCGCCGAGCTGCGCCTTCTGCTCGTGGACGCGGAAGGCCGCACCTCATCCGAAACCTGGCTGGCGCGCTGGACGCCGCGGTGATGCAGGTTCTTCAGTCCCCGGTCCAATCCCCGGTGCCGGCGCCGGCCCCCCTGGCGATGCCCGCCCAGGACCTGCGGCGCGTGCCGGAGCGGCGTTTTCGGCCACAGGGCCTGCACGTCCACCTGGCCCGCCTGATCGCCTTCGGCGGCGCCCTGGCGCTGACGGTGCTGGGTGCCCAGCAGATGGGCAAGGTCTTCGACCCGGCCCATGTCAGCATCCTGCAGACGGTGCTGAGCGTGCTCTTCACCCTGACCTTCGGCTGGATCGCGTTCTCCGCCTCGGCAGCCGTCGCCGGCGTGCTGATTCCGCCGAAGCGGCCGAAAGCCGTGGGCAGGGCGCCGCTCGGGCGGACTGCCATCGTCATGCCGGTCTACAACGAGGATCCGGTCGAGACCGCGGCGGCGCTGGCCGCCATGGGACGCGGCCTCGCCGACCTCGGGCACGGTGACGACTTCGAGATCTTCATCCTCTCCGACACCCGCGAGGCTTCGCACTGGGCGCGCGAGACGGCGGTCTTCGCCGCCCTCCGCCAGCGGCTCGAGGGCCGCATGGCGGTCTGGTACCGCCGGCGTGCCAGGAACAAGGCGCGCAAGGCCGGCAATATCCAGGACTTCATCGAGCGCTGGGGCGGCCGCTACGACTACCTCCTGTCGCTCGACGCCGACAGCCTGATGGCGCCCGAGACCATCGTCGAGCTGATCCGGCGCATGGCGGCCGAGCCCCGGCTGGGCCTGCTGCAGACGGTGCCGATGCTGGCCGGCGGCAACACGCTCTATGCCCGGCTGCAGCAGTTCGCCGGCCGCCTGCACGGTCCCGCGGTCGCCCGCGGCACGGCCGCCTGGCAGGGCGAGGACGGCAACTATTGGGGCCACAACGCGGCGATTCGCACGAAGGCTTTCGCGGAGAGCGCCGGCCTGCCGGAGCTGCGGGGACGGGCCCCCTTCGGCGGCCATGTGCTCAGCCACGATTTCGTCGAGGCGGCGCTGCTGCGCCGGGCCGGCTGGATCGTCCGCATGGACCCCGATCTCGACGGCAGCTTCGAGGGCGCGCCACCGTCGCTGTCGGCCGCCGCGGTGCGCGACCGGCGCTGGGCGCAGGGCAATCTCCAGCATCTCAAGGTGATCAGCGCCCGCGGCCTGCGCTGGCCGAGCCGCATGCATTTCCTGATCGGCGTCGGCTCCTACCTGGCTTCCCCCCTGTGGCTCGCCATGATCGCGGTCGGCCTCGTCCTGACGGCCCAGGCGATCTTCACCCAGCCCGAGTACTTCCCCAACACCTACCAGCTCTTTCCCGACTGGCCGCGCTTCGACGCGCTCCGCATGCGCTGGCTCTTCATCCTCGCCATCGCGCTGCTGCTCTTGCCGAAGCTCGTGGGCCTGGTCCGCGCCCTCGTCCACCGGCCGACCCGCGAGCGTTTCGGCGGCGCCCAGCGGCTGGTCCCGGGAGCGCTGGTCGAGCTCGTGCTCTCCGCGCTCTACGCGCCGGTCATGATGCTGATGCAGACCCGCCAGCTCTTCGAGATCCTGGCCGGGCGCGACAGCGGCTGGGCCACCCAGGCGCGCAGCGGCAGCCGGATCTCCTGGCGGGACGCGCTGGCCCGCCACTGGCGCCACATGCTGGCCGGCCTCCTGGTCACGGTCGGCCTGCTCTACACGGAGCCGGCTCTCCTGCCCTGGCTCTCCCCGGTGTTGGCCGGCCTCGTCCTCGCCCCCTGGCTCTGCCGGGTCAGCGGCGATCCGAAGCTCGGCGCACGCCTCGCGTCGCTCGGCCTCCTGACGACGCCCGAGGAGACCCGGCCGCATCCGATCTTCGCCTCGGCCCGGGCGGAGGCTGTCCACCTCGCCTCGGCCGGGACTGTGACGCTCGGCGATCTCGTTCGCCTGGAAGGTGCCCGCGCCGCCCATGTGGCCTCCCTGACGGAGGCCGACCGGGCCGGCATCGACTCCCTGGCGCTCATCACGGCGAAAGCCAAGATCGAGGCGGCGACCTCCACCGAGCAGGCCCTCGAATGGCTCACCGAGACCGAGCGACGGGCGCTTTTGGCGGTTCCCGCCCTGCTTCAGGCGCTGGTAGGGCAACCGGCCCGGCTGGCCGCATGAGCTTGAAGGGGCCGCGCGCCGCGACCAGCGCGTAGATCTCGATCTCTCCGGCGAAGCCCTTGAGCCCGGTGCTGCCGGCATGCTCGAGGACGAACCGGTCGCGCACGCGCAGGGCGACCTCCGCGCTGACCAGAATTTCGGTGCCGAGCACGCGGTTGAGCTGCTCGAGCCGGGCCGCGAGGTTCACGGTGGCGCCGAGGGCCGTGTAGTTCATCCGATCGGAGCTGCCGACATTGCCGACGATGGCCGGCCCGGCATGGATGCCGATGCGGGTGCGGACGGGGGGCATGCCGCGTGCGGCCCAGCCTTCGGTCAGGGTGCGCGTGGCCTCGACGATGGCGACGGCCGCCGCACAGGCCTTGGCGGCGTGGTCGGCGGTGTCGAGCGGCGCGTTCCAGAAGGCCATGACGGCGTCGCCGATATATTTGTCGATCGTCGCCTCATGGGCGAGCAGGATCTGGGTCACCACCTCGAAGTAGCGTGACATGCGCTCCATGACCTCTTCCGGCGCCAGCTCGGCCGCCATGCTGGTGAAGTTCTCGAGGTCCATGAAGAGCACGGTGAGATCGCGCCGGTCGCCGCCAATGACCGGCGCCTCGTTGTGCTCGATGAGCTGCTTGACCAGCGCCTTGGGCACGTAGAGGGCGAAGGTGCGAAGCGCCGCCCGCATCTGCGCCATGGCCCGCTCGAGCTGGCGAATCTCGCCGACCCGGGACGCCCGGGCGAGCGGCAGCTCGAGGTCGAAGCGGCGGACGGATTCGGCCTCGGCGGCGAGCCGGATCAGCGGCCGGGAGAAGAGACGCGCGATCAGCCAGAGGAGGAGCAGGCCGACGGCGAGGATGGGCAGCGAGACGAGGGCCGTGCCGCGCGCGGCTTCGTCGAGCGGGGCGACGATCCTCGCCACCGGCATCGCCACCACGACGTGCTGGCGATGGTCGGCACCGAGATCGATGCGCGCCTCGCGGGCGATCCAGGCCTCGCCGTCGATGTCGATCGGGCGGGTGATCAGGGGCGAGCCGTCGAGCGCGTCGGCGATGATCGCCTCGAGCACCGCGTGCCGCCCGGCGGACGCATCCGGCGCCGAGCGGGCGAGGATCTCGCCGTCGTCGTCGAAGATCGCGAGCACCCCGTCATCGGCCTCCGGCATCGACCGCAGATAGCGGCCGAGCTCGTCCAGGGTCACGTCGATGCCGACCACGCCGGTGGCGTGGCGGCGGCTCAGCGTCAGGCCTTGGCTGCCGGACCCGACGAACTCGTAGACATCGCTCGCCACCACCCCGTCGGTCGCTTGCGCCGCCTCGAACCAGGGTCGATTGCGCGGGTCGTAGTCGTCGTTGAGCGTCGTCCTCGTGGTCAGGACGCCGAGCGACGCGTCGAGAAAGCGCTCGACATGGAGGTCGGTCGTCCGGCCGTCGCGCAGGATGTACCATTCGAGGAAGGCAGCACCCTCGGGCGCTGCCAGCCGTTCGAGCTGCTCCCTGGGGCGCTGGCGGACGGGGCTGATCAAATAGAAGTCGCCGCTGTCGAAGCCGAGCTCGATCGAGGCGATCTGCGGCAGGGCGTCGATCAGCGCCACCAGGAGCTTGCGGGTCGGATGGCCATCCAGGTTCGGCGGCTGATCGACGCCCGGCCATTCGGGCGCCGTGCCGACCGCGGTCGCGATCGGGCCGATGAAGGCACTGGCCCGCAGGCGCACGGTCTCGATCGAGCGGTCCATGAGCTCGCCCGCCGCGGCCATGGCCTCGGCCTTGCCGACCTGCCGCGTGTACAGAACGAGCGTGCCCCCCAGGAGGAGGGCAACGACCAGGGTCGCCGCGAGAACGGCCTGGGCGATCGTGACCCGGATGCGCCGCTCCGTCACGACCGGCACGGCGCTCAGCTCTTGTCGTCCTCGACCGGCACCCGCCGGAACTTCTGGTCCCGCGGGAACCCGGAGGGCGCGTTGCGACCCGCCTGGCCGCGCTTGCCGAGCCAGGGGCCGAGATCCTTCTCGTGGCGGACGCGGTTGCCCGAGGCCATGGGCCAGGCGAGCCCGTCCGCCGCGTCCAGGGTCACGAGATCCGAGAGGCGGCCGTCCTTGTAGCGCTGCAGCGTGACGCCGCGGCCGCGGCTCATCTCCGGCAGCTCGTCGACCTTGAAGACCAGAAGCTTGTTGTTGGTGCCGATGACGGCGACGTCGCCGCCCAGAACCGGCGTGGCGATGGCCAGCCGGTCGCCCTCCTCGAGGTTGACGACCTGCTTGCCGCTCCTGGTCTGGGCGGCGATCTCGCTCTCGCGGGCGATGAAGCCGCGCCCGCCCCGGGTCGCGAGGACGAGCCGCCCGTCCGGCCGATGGACCAGCAGCACCAGGAGATCCGCCCCCTTGGCGAGGTCGATCATGATGCCCAAGGGCTCGCCCTGCCCCCGGCCGGATGGCAGCTTCTCGACCGGGACCAGATAGCAGCGGCCATCGGTGGCGACGGCGAGAAGCCTGTCGCTGCTCTGCGCCCGGATCACGAAGCGCTCGCCGTCGCCATCCTTGTACTTGACGTCGCTCGTGTCGTCCTGATGGCCGCGCACCGTGCGGATCCAGCCCTTGGCCGAGCAGAAGACGGTGACCGGATAGCGCTCGACCGGCAGCTCCATCAGCGCCGGGTCGAGCACCGGCGCGGCACCCAGCTCGGTCCGCCGCGGCCCGAGCGGCCCCTGGCTCCAGGTCTCCGCCCCCTGGCGCATGGCAGCCGCCAGCGCCACGCGGCGCTTCCCGGGATCGGCGAGGAGGGAAGCGAGCTCCCGTCGTTCCTTCGAAAGCGCCTTTCGCTCCTTCTCGAGCGCCATCTCCTCGAGCTTGCGCAGGTTGCGCAGGCGGAGGTTCAAGACCGCCTCGGCCTGGCGCTCGCTGAGCTCGAAGGTCGCCATGAGGGCAGGCCTGGGCTCGTCCTCCTCGCGGATGATGCGGATCACCCGGTCGATATCGAGGAAGATCTTGAGATAGGCCTCGAGGATCTCCAGCCGGTCGTCGATTCCGCCGAGGCGGAAGCGCGAGCGGCGGACCAGCACGTCGAGGCGGTGGGCGATGAAGGCCTCGAGCAGCTCGAGCAGGCCCATGACGCGCGGCACGCCCTGGGCGTCGAGCACGTTCATGTTGAGCGAAAGCCGCGTCTCGAGCTCGGACTGGCGAAAGAGCTGCTCCATGACCAGCTCCGCCGGCACGCCGCGCGAGCGCGGGACCAGGACGAGGCGGATGTCCTCGGAGGATTCGTCCCGCAGATCGGCCAGAAGCGGCAGCTTCTTCGCCGCCAGGAGCTCCGCCAGCCGCTCGATCAGCCGGGCCTTCTGCACCTGGTAGGGGATCTCGGTGACGATGATCTGGTACTGGCCGTGCGCCAGCTTCTCGACCGTCCAGCGGGCGCGCACCCGAAGGGCACCCCGGCCGGTGGCGTAGGCCTCGGCGATGACCGGGGCCGGCTCGATCAGCACGCCCCCGGTCGGCAGGTCCGGGCCCTTGACGAAGGCCATGAGCTCGTCGACCGAGGGTGGCGGTGCATCGGCCGGCCGCTCGAGCAGGAAGGCCAGCGCCTGGAAGAGCTCGGCCGCGTTGTGCGGCGGGATGCTGGTCGCCATGCCGACGGCGATGCCGGCCGAGCCGTTGGCGAGGAGGTTCGGAAAGGCCGCCGGCAGGACGACCGGCTCCTCCTCGCTGCCGTCATAGGTGGCGCGGAAGTCGACCGTGTCCTCGTCGA
>CAYMTA010000085.1:0-16294 GCA_964393275.1 uncultured Geminicoccaceae bacterium
GACGGTCGATCGTAAGCCAATGAAATGCCCCATAAACTTCTCGGACAGGCTCTGACAAGTGGCCGCAAGACCAAGCGTTCCAAATGCGCCGGTTGGCAGCGAGTCGGATCGTATCAACTTCCTGGTTAGTTTGCTCGCCATGAATCGTGGCCAAAACATACCACGGATTTCCAGAAGCAGGTTTCAACGCCGGGTGCGTGACCTCTGAAGATTGGAGAGCGTCCATCGACATTTTCTGCCCCACGTGATGTTTGGGACGGGAGTGTATGGCAGCAGTTCACGGAAGTCATGGCTTGTGAACCGGCTTGACCCGGGGCCCAATAGGATCGAATGGCGCGATTCGGGGAGAAGGAATTTCCAGCATCGAGAGAGCCGTATCTTTCCAAGGATGCGGTGATAATGATCCTGCCGATCGCGAACTTCCTAGTTTTGCCGGCGGGCGAAGGGTTGATGAGGCGACCAACGACGGTCACGTCCCGGGACGCGACCCAAACAGGGCACGGAGGGCCGGATCTTGATAGGTCTCCGGTGGACACCTCCCTCTTAGAACCCTGAATTCGGCATGCACGGGCCGCGAAGGTTTGAGCGTGGCGGCGTATGCTATCCGGCTTGATCGCACGCACGATGCCGCCCAACCATTAAACCGCGAAAAGCCGGTGGGGCGAGGGGAGGATCATCCTCCCCTCTTTTCTCTTGTTTTCCAGGGCTTTGATTGCCTCCGGCCACTCCGTCTCAGGCGAGGGCCTAGTCGAGGTTCTGGATGATGTAGTTGACGTGCTCGAGGCCGATGGAGGGGGCGGACGAGGTCGTCGGTGATGCCGAGGGCCTGACGTTTTTCGGGGGGAGCCTGGAGTGGGTGGTGGCGGGGTGGATGACCCTGGTCTTGCTGTCGCCGAGATTGTTGGAGATGACGGCGAGCTGGAGCTTGTTCAGGACCTCGAAGGCGCGTTTCGTCCACCCGAAACGACTGTCGCCGACGTGGCGCCAAGTTGGACTGCTCGCTTGTTCATATTGCCCGGCTCGTCACGGCTCGGCGGGCGGCCTGCGCCAGCGCTTGCCGCCGCTTCGTCGCGGCGGTCGACAGGCTGCGTTGACCAATCTATAAAGGCGTGCGGTTTTCTAGAAGGGTTGCTCCATGGCGCTCAGCCTGAAGGATGCGGAGACCGACCGGCTGGCGCGAGAGGTGGCGCGGCTGACGGGCGAGAGCCTGACCGAGGCCGTGCGTCGGGCTTTGGCCGAGCGGCTGGCGCGCGAGCGGCGTAAGCGTGGCGCGGCCGTCGGGCTCGCAGGCCGGCTCGCCGCGCTCGCCCGGGAAGGAGCCGATTTGCCCGATCTGGACGGTCGCAGCACCGAGGAGATCCTTGGCTACGACGCGCACGGCCTGCCGCGCTGATGGTGCTCGACAGCTCGGCCATTCTGGCCATTCTGCTCGACGAGCCCGAGCGGGCGGACTTCGCACGCCGGATCGAGCAGGATCAGACGCGCCTTGTTTCCGCCGCCACGCTGGTCGAGGTCACGATCGTGATCGAGAGCCGCAAGGGCGAGCCCGGCCGCCGGTTGCTCCGGCTCTTTCTCCAACTGACCGCGGCCGAGATCGCGCCCGTGACGGCCGAGCAGGCAGAGCACGCCTGCGACGCCTTTCGCCGCTACGGCAAGGGTCGCCATGCCGCCGGCCTCAATTTCGGCGACGTCTTCGCCTACGCGTTGGCTAGGACCACGGGCGAGCCGCTGCTGTTCAAAGGCAACGATTTCGCCCGCACCGACATCACGAGCGCCGCGTGGCCGGGACCCGAGGCCGGCTAGGCGACCATCACCGAATATCCGGAGGGGCGAGGGGAGGATCATCCTCCCCTTTTTTCTTCACCTTCAAGACTTTCTTCACGCCAACCGTACAATCTCACGCCAGGTCCTGGACGATGTCGTCGAGGTGCTCGAGGCCTATGGAAAGGCGGATGAGGTCGCTGGTGATGCCGAGGGCCTGGCGTCCTTCGGGTGGCAGCCTGGAGTACGTACTGGCGGTCCGGGGTCCTGGTAGTGCATCGGGCGGCGGGATGATGCTAGGGAGGGGCGACTGGTGGATGGGTGCGGCGGCGGGCGTGGTTTCGCCATGCCGGGGCGGAGGGTGGAGCGATGGCGGCGATCAGCTATTGGGATGGCGAGTGGCGGGATGCGGCGACGCCGCTGATCGGGCCGCAGGACCATGCGTTCTTCATGGCGAGCGTCGTCTTCGATGGGGCGCGGGCGTTCGGCGGGCGCACGCCGGACCTCGACCGGCATTGCGCCAGGGTGATCGAATCGGCGCGGGGGCTCCTGCTCGAGCCCGAGCTTTCGGCCGACGCCATCACCGGGCTCTGCCGCGAGGGTGTGGCACGCTTTGCCGAGGGTGCCGAGCTCTACATCCGGCCGATGTTCTTCGCGATGCGCGGATTCGTGCTGCCGGAGCCGGGCTCGACCCGCTTCTGTCTCGCCATCAGCGAGCTGGCGATGCCGGAGCCGGGCGAGCTGGCGGTGTGCTTCTCGCGCTACGGCCGGCCGGCGCGCCATGCGGCACCGACCGACACCAAGGCCGCCTGCCTCTATCCCAACATGCAGCGAGCACTGGCCGAGGCGCAGGGTCGAGGCTTCCAGAATGCCATCACGTCCGACCCGAACGGCAACATCGCCGAGCTCGCCACGGCCAATCTCTGGATCGGTCGGGACGGCGTGGCGCTGACGCCCGTCTGCAACGGCACGTTCCTCAACGGCATCACCCGCCAGCGGGTGATCGGCCTCTTGCGCGCCGATGGCATCGCCGTCGAGGAGGCGACGCTCACCGCCGCCGACATCATGGGCGCCGACGAGGTCTTCACCACCGGCAATTATGGCAAGGTGCTGCCGATCACCCGCGTCGAGGAGAAGCGCTTCGCCGCGGGGCCGATCTATCGCCGGGCGCGCGAGCTCTATTGGGACTTCGCCTCGGGCGAGGGCCGCCGGTAGGCGCCGGGCGTGACCGCGGGATAGCCGGCATTCAGGACGGCGTGGGTCGCCTGCGCGCCCGTCGCGGCGGCGCAAGCCAATGTCGTGACCTGAAGGTCGCCTCTTGCGGTGGCCGCCTACATCCTCGCCGAGCGGGTGCGGTTTTGGCCCCGACACTGGGAGCGACGGGCGATGGCGTATCTCGGTTGCGGCAATGTGGCGATGGCCCGGGAGGCCGGCGACGCGCGCGCCGCGATCCTCAACCTCGCCCAGGGCTTCTCGCTCGAGACGACCCCGAATCAGGCCCTGAAGATCGCCGATTTCGGAGCACTCCTGCCGCGCGGCAGCCGCGTCTTCATCGCCTTCATCCCGGGCGAGCAGCCGGCGGCGATCGTGGCCCTGACCAGGCGGCTCGTGGCCGAGGGTATGGTGCCGGTGCCGCATGTCGCGGCACGCAACCTCGTCTCGCTCGGCGAGTTCGAGCGCTTCGCCAGGGACCTGCACGGCGCCGGCGCGCGGCAGGCTCTGCTCGTGGCCGGTGGTGCGCGCCAGCCGGCCGGCAGCCTCGGGAGCTCGCTCGAGCTGCTCGAGAGCGGGCTGCTCGAGGGTCTCGCGTTCGAGCAGGTTTTCGTTGCCGGGCATCCCGAAGGGAATGCCGATATCGGACCCTTGGAGCTGGCACGGGCGCTCGCCCGCAAGAACGAATGGGTGCTGCGCACCGGTCTGCCGCTGACCATCGTTACCCAGTTCGGCTTCGATGCGAACCGGATCCTGGCCTGGGCCCGGGCCATCGGCGCCGCCGGCAACCGTCTGCCGATCCGCGTCGGCGTCGCCGGGCCGGCTTCGCTCGCCGGCCTGCTGAGATACGCCAGGATGTGCGGCGTCGACGCGTCGATGAGCATGCTCGCGAAGGCTGGCGGACGGCTCGTCCAGCTCGTCGGCCAGTCGACGCCGGACGGCCTGATCACCGACATCGCCAGGCACCGGGAGGGCTGGTCGGAGCTGGTTCGCGATCTGCACTTCTACCCGTTCGGCGGGTTCGAGCGGACAGCGCGCTGGGCCACGCAACTGAGCCATGGCGCCATCACCCTGCATGGAACGGGCCAGGGCTTCACCGTCGCCGCTTGAGTCATTCTGGCTAACGGCTTGCCGTAGGATCATGGGCCGCTAAGGTTTTGCCGCCGCCATGTGGCGCGGCGGAAATCGCGCGGTTGTCGATTCGTTCATGGCCATCTGGAACCGGTTCGGTCAGGCGCGGGCGCACCTCCTGGGCCTGGCGCGCAACGACCAGGTCAGGCTGACGGTGCTGGCAGCGCTGGTCGGCGCCGCCGCTTCCTATGCCGCCATTCTCTTTCGGGCACTCGCCGCCGTCACGGCGCTCTTACTGTTCGGCGCCGGCGAGGAATCGATGGCGGAAGCCGCGCGCAGCCTGCCGGCCTGGCAGGTCGTCATGGTGCCGACCCTCGGCGGGCTCGCGATCGGCCTCGCCTGTCGGTATCTCCTGCCGAGGCCGTTGCCGCAGGGTGTGGCGGAGGTCATGGAGGCGGCCGCGCTGCACAGCGGGCGGATGAAGCTCAAGCTCGGCCTCGCCGCGGCCGGCCTGAGCGCCTTCTCGATCGGCATCGGCGGCTCGGTCGGCCGCGAGGGGCCGATCGTCCATCTGGGTGCCACGCTGGCGGCGCAGGTCGCCCGCTGGCTGCGTTTCGGGCCGAGCTTCTCGCGCACGCTGCTCGGCTGCGGCGTGGCGGCGGCGATCGCCACCGCCTTCAACGCGCCGATCGCCGGGGTCTTCTTCGCGCTCGAGCTGGTGATCGGCCATTACGGCCTCGGCGCCTTCGCCCCGGTGGTCATCGCCTCGCTCGTCGGCACCATCGTCGTCCGCGTCCATATCGGCGACCACCCGGCGTTCGACATCGACCCACAGGCCGTGGTGTCGTTCTGGGAGGTGCCGGGGTTCCTGCTGCTCGGTGCTGTCGCCGCCGGCGCCGCCATCATGTTGATGGGCGGGATCGCCCTGGTCCAGCGCCTGCACGAGACGGCGCGGGTTCCGGACTGGCTGCGGCCGGCCCTGGGCGGGGCCGGGCTCGGCCTGATCGCGCTCGTCTTTCCCGAGGTGCTCGGTGTCGGCTACCAGGCCACGGAGACGGCGCTCGGCGCCATGGCCGAGCAGGCCGAATTGCTGGCGCTGCTGGTCATCGCCAAGACGGCGGCGACGGCGCTCTGCCACGGCAGCGGCTTCGGCGGCGGCATGTTCTCGCCGAGCCTCACGGTCGGCGCCCTGGTCGGCGGCCTCTTCGGCAGCCTCGCCACGGCCGCCTTTCCCGGCCTCGCCTCCTCGCTCTCGGTCTATGCCCTGCTCGGCATGGGAGCCGTGGCGGCGAGCGTGCTGGGTGCTCCGATCTCGACCGTGATCATCATCTTCGAGATGACCACCGACTACGGCATCACCTTCGCCCTGATGGGCACGGTGGCGGTGGCTTCGCTCGTGACCCACGGGCTCTGGGGGCGCAGCTATTTTCATTGGCTGCTCGCAGAGCGCGGCCTGACCCTCGACGATTCGCGCGAGCTCGGCATCCTGCGCGGTCGCCTGGTGGCGGATGTGCTGCGGCGCGACGTGATCACGGTCCCGGCCACCGCCGATCTCGACGAGCTGAAGCGGCGGTTTCGCCTCAGCCATGCCCCGATCTTCGTCGTCGGCGACGATCAGGAGCTGAAGGGCTCGATCAGCATCGGCGATCTCCTGGACGCGGCCTTCGCGGGCGATCCGCCGGCCGGCCTCACCGCGGCCGAGCTCGCCCGGCCGAGTCCCGTGGTGCTGCGCGCCTCGGACGACCTGGCCGATGCCTACAGCCGCTGCCGGACGCACGAGGAGGAGCACGTGCCGGTCGTCGAGGACCGTGCCGGCCAGAAGATCCTGGGCGAGATCCGCTACTCGGACCTGCTGCGGGCGTACAACCAGGCCCTGCTGGAGGCGCGCGCCATCGAGCGCGGTCTCCGCTGACCGGCCGATGGCGCCGGGTCCCTGGCGTCTGGTAACAGCGCTCCGGCTGGGCTAGCTTGGCGGTCCCGAGCCCTTCGCCTCATCGGTGCATGTCGAACGCAGCCCCAGCCACTCCGGCCCCAGCCGCCCCAGCCCCGGCTGGCGGGGCCGAGCCGCCCTATCTGGCAGGCCTGAATCCCGAGCAGCGGGCGGCCGTGACGGCGCCCGACGGGCCTTTGCTCGTGCTCGCCGGCGCCGGGACCGGCAAGACCCGTGTGCTGACGACCCGGCTCGCCCACCTGCTGGTCACCGGCCGGGTCCGGCCGCACGAGGTGCTGGCGGTGACGTTCACCAACAAGGCCGCCCGCGAGATGGTCGAGCGGGTCGAGCGGCTGATCGGCCGGAGCGTCGCCGGCCTCTGGCTCGGCACGTTCCACGCGATCGGCGTGCGCTTCCTTCGGACACACGCCGAGCTCGCCGGTCTGCAATCGAGCTTCACCATTCTCGACACCGACGATCAGCTCCGGCTGATCAAGCAGGTGGTGCAGGCGGCCGGGCTCGACGAGAAGCGCTGGGCGCCCCGGGTGCTCCTTGCCATCATCCAGCGCTGGAAGGACCGCGGCCATGCGCCGGAGGACGTGCCGGCGAGCGAGGTCGGCGAGTTCGCCCTCGGCCAGTCGCTGGCGCTCTATCGAAGCTACCAGCAGCGGCTCTCGACCCTGAACGCCTGCGATTTCGGCGATCTGCTCCTGCATCCGCTGGTGGTGCTGCGCCGCCACGCCGACCTGCTCGAGCGCTACCAGACCCGGTTTCGCGCGATCCTGGTCGACGAGTACCAGGACACCAATGTCGCCCAGTATCTCTGGCTCAGGCTCCTGGCGCAGCGCCACAGGAACATCACCTGTGTCGGCGACGACGACCAGTCGATCTATTCCTGGCGGGGCGCCGAGATCGGCAACATTCTCCGGTTCGAGCAGGATTTCCCGGGTGCCCAGGTCGTCCGTCTCGAGCGCAATTACCGCTCGACCGGCAGCATTCTCGGCACCGCCTCCGGCCTCATCGCCAAGAATCGGGCGCGGCTCGGCAAGACGCTCTGGACCGAGGGCGAGGCGGGACTGCCGGTGCGCATCGCCGGCTTGTGGGACGAGGCCGAGGAAGCCCGCTACATCGGCGACGAGATCGAGGCGCTGCAGCGGGACGGCCAGAGCCTCGCCCAGATCGCCGTCCTGGTCCGCGCCGGCTTCCAGACCCGCGCCTTCGAGGAGCGCTTCATCAAGATGGGGCTGCCCTATCGGGTGATCGGTGGCCCGCGCTTCTACGAGCGGGCCGAGATCCGCGATGCCATCGCCTATCTGCGGCTGATCGCCCAGCCGGCCGACGACCTCGCCTTCGAGCGGATCGTCAACCTGCCGCGCCGAGGCATCGGCGACGCGGCGCTGCAGGCCTTGCACGGCTTCGCCCGAAAGGCGGAGATCCCGCTCGCCCAGGCGGCGCGGCAGATGGTCGAGACCGACGACCTCGCAGCCCGCACGCGCAACGCGCTCGCGGCGTTTTTGGGCCTGCTCGACGGCTGGCGGGCGGCGCTCGCCGAGCTGCCGCCGCGCGAGCTGGCCGAGCGCATCCTCGACGAGAGCGGCTACACGGCGATGTGGCAGAACGACCGCTCGCCGGATGCGCCCGGCCGGCTCGACAACCTGAAGGAGCTGGTCAAGGCGATCGAGGAGTTCGCCACCCTCGGTGCCTTCCTCGAGCATGTCAGCCTGGTCATGGACGCGGTCGGCGAGAGCGGCAGCGAGCAGGTTTCGGTGATGACCTTGCACGGTGCCAAGGGGCTCGAGTTCGACAACGTCTTCCTGGTCGGCTGGGAGGAGGGGCTCTTCCCCAACCAGCGCGCCCTCGACGAGGGCGGCGGCAAGGCGCTCGAGGAGGAGCGGCGGCTGGCCTATGTCGGGCTGACCCGGGCGCGCCAGCGCTGCACCGTGAGCTTCGCCGCCAACCGGCGCATCTACAACCAGTGGTCATCGAGCATCCCCTCGCGCTTCATCGAGGAATTGCCCGGGGAGCATGTCGAGCATCTGCATCGCAATCCGGCCATGCGCCCGGATGCCGAGAGCTTCATGGACGATCTCCTGGTGCCGCAGGTGGCGCGGTTCCGCAGCCGGCGGGCGGCGCTGAACAAGGTGATCGAGGGCCGGGCGGAGATCCTGGCGACCCCGCCGCGCAACAGCGCCAGCTTCAGCATCGGCGACCGCATCTTTCACCAGAAGTTCGGCTATGGCCGGATCGCCGCCATCGACGGCGACAAGCTGGAGATCGCCTTCGACAAGTCGGGGGTGAAGAAGGTGATCTCGAGCTTCGTCGAGGCGGCCTGATGCGGGCCTTCGGTCCGGTTGCCGGGTGGATTGCGCGATGAGCGATCCGGAGGGACTCTGGCAGGCGAGCTTCGAGCTCACCCGCGCGCCGCCGCCCTTGCTCCTGGAGGCGCTCGAGGGGATGGCCCTCGCGGCCTCGATCTTCACGGCCGAGGTCGACGACGCGGACGAGGCGACGCGCTGGCGGGTCGATCTGCTGCTGGCCGAGGAGCCGGACGCGGTGGCGCTCGGTGCCGTGATCGGCGCGCTCCTGGCCGAGCACGGCCTGCCGGCCGAGGCCGCGGTCAGGGTGACCTGGCTCACCCACCAGGATTGGCTCGAGGCCGTGCGGATGACCCGGCCGCCCTTGACCATCGGCCGATTTTTCGTCCACGGGCCGGAGGATGCGCCGCCGGCGGGCCGGCACATTGTACCGCTCCTGATCGAGGCGGGGCTCGCTTTCGGCTCGGGCGAGCATGCCACCACCACGGCCTGCCTCGCCGCGTTCGATCGGCTGTTGCGTCGGCGCGATTTCCCGCGCGTCCTGGACATGGGCTGCGGCTCGGCCATTCTCGCCATCGCCGCGGCCAGGGTCGATCGCCGGGCCCGTGTCCTCGCCGTCGACAACGACCCGCTCGCCGTCGCCGTGGCCCGGGACAACGTGCGCCGCAATGGGGTCGCCGGCGGGGTCGCCGGCCGGGTGCGCTGCCTCGTGAGCGATGGCTACGGCGATGCGCGGATCCGCCGGCAGGGGCCGTTCGATCTGATCTTCGCCAACATCCTGGCCGATCCGCTGGTCGCCATGGCGGCCGATCTGCGCCGCCATCTGGCGCCGGGCGGCATCGCCATCCTTTCGGGCCTGCTGGACCGCCAGGCCCCGGCCGTGCTGGCAGCGCACCGGCGACACGGCCTCAGATGGGTGGGCCAAGTGGAGCGGCCACCCTGGGTGGCGCTGGTGCTGCGGCGTTCCGGCGCGAAGCGGCATCGGGGACCGTGATCGGCCTCCCACAAGCCGCACGGCGGAGGTTGCGTCGGCCTCCAGCCTCGGCTATAGCACGCACCGCATTTGTCGCCGACGGCACCATCTGCCCGAGAGGGCGGAGCAGTGCTGTCGTTCGGAGTTTCCCGGCATGACCAAGTTGAAGACCAAGCGGGCGGCCGCCAAGCGGTTCTCGTTCACCGCCACCGGCAAGATCAAGCGCAGTCACGCCCATCATCGCCACAACCTCACCAGCAAGCCGAAGCAGGCGAAGATGCGGCATCGCAAGACCGGCTATGTGAGCGCCGTGGATGCGCCGCTCGTTCGGTTGATGCTGCCGCACTGCGGCTGACGGGTATCGGCGGCACCGGAATTTCTGACGAAGGATCGAGACGATGGCTCGGGTAAAGCGCGGTGTGACCTCCCACGCCCGGCACAAGAATGTGCTCGAGGCGGCGAAGGGGTATCGTGGCCGCCGCAAGAACTGCATCAAGACCGCGCGCCAGGCGGTGGAGAAGGCCGGCCAGTACGCCTATCGCGACCGGCGCGTGCGCAAGCGCGAGTTCCGCGCCCTCTGGATCCAGCGCATCAACGCCGCCGCGCGCGAGCAGGGCATGACCTATGGCCGGTTGATCCACGGCCTGAGGGTCGCCGGCATCGACCTCGATCGCAAGGTCCTGGCCGATATCGCCGTGCATGACGCGGCGACGTTCGCGGGCTTCGTGAAGCAGGCCGGGGCCTCCCTTCACGCCTGAGAGGGCTCTGACATCGACGGGACCGCGGGCCGGTCCCCGGCGATGCGATGAAGAGGGGTCGGCAACGGCCCCTTTTTCGTTTCATTTCGGCTTTTCCAGCGGGTCCACGACCATGACCTCGGAGACAAGATCGGTGCTGGCGGAGATCGATGGGATCGAGGGCGAGCTGGTGGCCGAGATCGGTCGGGCGCCCGACCTCGCAAGGCTGGACGAGCTGCGCGTGGCGCTGCTCGGCAAGAAGGGCCGCGTGACCGAGCTGGTCAAGGGGGTGAGCGCCCTGCCGCCGACCGAGCGGCCGGCCGCCGGGCAGGCCTTCAACGCGCTGAAGCGGCGGCTCGAGGCGGCTCTTTCGGACCGGCGCGCGGCGCTCGCCGACGCGGCGCTCGAGGCGCGTCTTTTGGCCGAGCGGATCGATGTCACCCTGCCGGCCCGGCCGCGCGACGGCGGCCGGATCCACCCGGTGAGCCAGGTGACCGACGAGCTCACCGCGATCTTCGCCGACATGGGCTTCCTGGTGGCGGAGGGGCCGGACATCGAGAACGATTTTCACAACTTCACGGCCCTGAACTTCCCGCCCTCGCACCCGGCGCGCGAGATGCACGACACGTTTTTCCTGGAAGCGCGGCAGGACGGCGAGCCCCTGCTCCTGCGCACGCACACCAGCACCATCCAGGTGCGCCACATGATGGCCAACAAGCCGCCCTTTCGGATCATCGCGCCGGGCCGCACCTATCGCTGCGACAGCGACGCCACCCACACGCCGATGTTCCATCAGGTCGAGGGCCTGGTGATCGACCGCCGCACCCACATGGGGCACCTCAAGGGCTGCCTGATCGACTTCGTCCGCGCCTATTTCGAGCGCGACGACATCACCGCCCGCTTCCGCCCGAGCTTCTTCCCATTCACCGAGCCGTCGGCCGAGATGGATATCGGCTGCCGCCGGACCAGGGAGGAGATCGTGGTTGGAGAGGGCAGCGACTGGCTCGAGATCCTCGGCTGCGGCATGGTCCACCCGAACGTGCTGAAGGCGGTCGGGCTCGACCCGGCGGTCTGGCAGGGCTTCGCCTTCGGCATGGGGATCGACCGCATCGCCATGCTGAAGTACGGCATGCCCGATCTTCGGCCATTCTTCGATGCCGATCTCGCCTGGCTGCACCACTACGGCTTCGTGCCGCTCGATGTGCCCGCCACCTTCTCCGGTCTCTCGCGATGAAATTCACCTTGCCATGGCTCAAGGAGCATCTCGAGACCGACGCGTCGGCAGCGCACATTGCCGAAACGCTGACCTCGCTCGGGCACGAGGTCGAGGCCGTGCACGACCGGACGAGCGAGCTTGCCGGCTTCTCCACGGCCTTCGTGCGCGAGGCCGTGCCGCATCCGAACGCCGACCGGCTCAGGCTCTGCACGGTCGAGACGAAGCACGGCGTCATGCAGGTCGTCTGCGGCGCGCCCAACGCGCGGACCGGCCTCTATGGCATTTTCGCGCCCGAGGGGTCGGTCATTCCGGCCACCGGCAAGGTGCTCGGCCGCAGCGCCATTCGCGGCGTCGAGAGCCAGGGCATGCTGTGCTCGGCGCGTGAGCTCAACATCGGCGACGACCATGACGGCATCATCGACCTCGAGGGGACGCCAAAGGTCGGCACCCCCGCCAGCGACGTGCTCGGCATCGAGGGCCCGGTTTTCGAGGTGTCGCTGACGCCGGATCGGGCCGACTGCTTCGGCATCAACGGCATCGCCCGCGAGCTCGCCGCCGCCGGGCTCGGCCGCCTCAGGCATCGCGACTTCACGGCGGTGCCGGGGCGCGGCAGGGGGCCGGCGATCCGCCTCGACTTTCCGGCCGGCGACGAGGGCGCCTGCCCGCTCTTCATCGGCCGGCTGATCCGGGGCGTCCAGAATGGTCCGAGCCCCGCCTGGATGCAGCGGCGCCTCCAGGCCATCGGCCTCAGGCCGATCTCGGCGCTTGTCGACATCACCAACTACGTCATGTTCGACCTCAACCGGCCGCTCCACGTCTTCGACGCAGCCAAGCTCGAGGGCGATGTCACCGTCCGCTTCGCCAGGCCGGGCGAACGCCTTCTGGCCCTCGACGGCCGCGAGTACAGCCTCGATGCCGGCATGACGGTGATCGCCGACCGGACGGGCCCGCACGGCCTCGGCGGGGTCATGGGTGGCGAGGTGTCGGGTGTGACCGGGGCGACCACCGACGTGCTCCTGGAAGTGGCGCTCTTCGATCCGCTGCGGACGGCGCTCACCGGCCGCAAGCTGGACCTGGTGAGCGACGCCCGCACGCGCTTCGAGCGTGGCCTCGACCCCGGCATGGCGGTGGCCGGCATGGAGCATGCGACGCGGCTCATCCTCGAGCTCTGCGGCGGCGAGGCGGCCGAGCCGGTGCTGGCCGGCGCCGTGCCGCCCGGGCCGCCGGCGGTTGCCTTTCCGGTCAAGGAGCTGGCCCGCATCGGCGGGATCCAGCTCGAGCGCGACGAGATCGAGGGGCACCTCCGGGCACTCGGATTCGGGCTCGAGGGCGGACCCGATATCTACACCGTCCAGCCGCCGAGCTGGCGGCACGACATCACCAGCTCCGCCTGCATCGTCGAGGAGCTCTGCCGGCTGCACGGCTACGACCGGATTCCACCCGTGCCGGTCACCCGCACTGAGGCGGTGAGCGCCGGCGTGCTGACCCCCGAGCAGCGACGGCGCGGCCATCTCAGGCGGACGGTGGCAACGCTCGGCTACACCGAGGCGGTGACCTGGTCGTTCACCGGCGAGAACGAGGCGCGGCCGTTCCTCGCGGGCGAGCCGGTGCGCCTCGCCAACCCGATCTCGAGCGAGCTTTCGGTGATGCGCCCCTCGCTCCTGCCCAATCTCCTCCTCGCCGCCGCCCGCAACCAGGACCGCAAGCGCGAGGATGGCGCCCTCTTCGAGCTGGGCGCCCGGTTTCTCGGCGGCCAGCCCGGCGAGCAGGTGACGGCGCTGGCGGGCCTGCGCTGGGGCTGCACGGGCCCGCGCGACTGGAGCGGCACGCGGCGGCCGATCGATCTGTTCGACGCCAAGGCCGATGCGCTGGCGGCGCTCGCCGCGGCCGGGGTCAAGACCGAAGCGCTGCAGGTCACGGCCGAGGGGCCGTCCTGGTATCATCCCGGCCGCTCGGGCACGCTCGGGCTCGGCCCGAACAAGCTTGCCGCCTTCGGCGAGCTGCACCCGCGCCTGCTCGAGGCGTTCGACCTCGATGGACGGGCGGTCGCCTTCGAGCTGGATTTCGAATCGCTGCCGAAGCTGCGCAGCCGGCCCGGCCGCACCCGGCCACCGCTCGAGGCGTGGCCCTATCCGCCGGTCGATCGCGACTTCGCCTTCGTCGTCGACGAGGGGGTCAGCGCCGACCAGTTGCTGCGCACCGTGCGGCAGGCCGACAAGAAGCTGATTCGCGAGGTCATGCTGTTCGATGTCTATGCCGGCGCCGGGATGCCCGAGGGCAGGAAGTCGCTGGCGGTCGCCGTCCGCCTGCAGTCGCAGGAGAAGACGCTGACCGAGGCCGACATCGAGCCCGTGGCGAGGAAGATCGTGGCGCTGGCCGAGAAGCAGCTCGGTGCCGAGCTGCGCGGGTGATTGCGCGAAGCGCCCGAAGTAGCTACTTTGGCCAGGATGGGCTTTTTCGGAGACGGCGATGCGGACCATGTCGGCCAAGGAGGCCAAGAACCGTTTCGGCGAGCTTTTGATGGAGGCGCAGAAGGCGCCCGTGACGATCGAGCGGAACGGCAAGCCGGTGGCCGTGCTCTACTCGATGGAGTGGCACGAGGCGGCCGAGGAGGCCAAGCTCGATTGGTTGAAGCGGGCGGTGGCGGAGGCGATCGCCGAAGCGGATCGCGGCGAGCTCGTTGAATTCAACGAGGAATTGATCGAGGAGCTTTTCTCCGAAGGTCCCTCGAGGTTCGATGACCCGCGCGGATGATGCGGTCCCAGCGAGCGCTGCTCGCCCCCGCGGCGGCTCGCGATCTTCGCCGCATTCGCGCCTGGATTGCCGGCGAATCCGGTGTCGATCGGGCCAATGTCCTGCTACGGGGCCTGCTCGACGTGGTGGAGCGGTTGGCCGAGATGCCCGCTCTGGGCGTGCTTCGCCCGTCGTTCGGCAAGGAGGTGCGGTGCTTCGTGCGAAGGCCCTATCTCGTCTTCTACCGTGTGCGCGATGAGCGCGTGCAAGTCTTGCGAATCATAGACGGCCGTCGCGATCTCCAGATCGCCTGGCTCGAGGACAAGCCTCTCCCATGACCGACCTCTCGCATATCCGCAATTTCGCGATCATCGCGCATATCGACCACGGCAAGTCGACCCTGGCCGACCGGCTCATCCAGAAATGTGGGGGGCTCGCCGACCGCGAGATGCACGAGCAGGTGCTCGATTCCATGGATATCGAGCGCGAGCGCGGCATCACCATCAAGGCGCAGACCGTGCGCCTGCGCTACACGGCCAAGAACGGCAAGGACTACGTCTTCAACCTCATCGACACGCCGGGCCACGTCGATTTCGCCTATGAGGTCAGCCGCAGCTTGCGCGCCTGCGAAGGCTCGCTGCTGCTGGTCGATGCGACCCAGGGTGTCGAGGCGCAGACCCTGGCCAATGCCTACCAGGCGATCGAGGCCGATCACGAGATCGTCCCGGTGCTCAACAAGATCGACCTGCCCGCCGCCGAGCCCGACCGCATCAGGCAGCAGATCGAGGACATCATCGGCCTCGACGCCGCGGACGCGCTGATGATCTCGGCCAAGACCGGGCTCGGCGTCGATACCGTGCTCGAGGCCATCGTCGAGCGCCTGCCGCCGCCCCAGGGCGAGGCCGCCGCCCCCTTGCGGGCGCTCATCGTCGACAGCTGGTACGACGCCTATCTCGGCGTCGTCACCCTGATCCGGGTGCGCGAGGGCGTGATCCGCAAGGGCAGCCGGATCCTGATGATGGGGACCCGCGCCGGCCACCAGGTCGACCGGGTCGGCGTATTCACGCCCAAGCCGCTCCTGGTCGACGAGTTGGGCCCGGGCGAGGTCGGCTTCATCACCGCCGCGATCAAGGACATCGCCGACGCCCGGGTGGGCGACACGATCACCGAGGAGAAGCGGCAGGCGGCCGAGGCGCTGCCCGGCTTTCGCCCGTCGCAGCCGGTGGTCTTCTGCGGCATGTTCCCCGTGGACGCCGCCGACTACGAGGATCTGCGCGACAGCCTCGGCAAGCTCAGGCTCAACGACGCCAGCTTCGAGTACGAGCCGGAGAGCAGCGGCGCCCTCGGCCTCGGCTTTCGCTGCGGCTTTCTCGGGCTCCTGCATCTCGAGATCATTCAGGAGCGGCTGGATCGCGAGTTCGATCTCGACCTCGTCATCACCGCGCCCTCGGTCGTCTACCGGGTGCACCTGATCACTGGCGAGATCCTGGAGCTGCACAATCCCTCGGACTACCCGGACCCGACCAGGATCAGGATGGTCGAGGAGCCCTGGATCAAGGCGACGATCCTGGTTCCCGACGATTATCTCGGCAAGGTGCTGGAGCTCTGCACCGACAAGCGCGGCATCCAGCTCGACCTCACCTATGTCGGCACGCGGGCCATGCTGGTCTATCGGCTGCCGCTCAACGAGGTGGTCTACGATTTCTACGACCGGTTGAAGTCGGTGACGCGCGGCTATGCCAGCTTCGACTACCAGCTCGATGGCATGGGCGAGAGCGATCTGGTGAAGCTCTCCATCCTGGTCAACGCCGATCCGGTCGACAGCCTGGCGCTCATCGTGCACCGCTCGATGGCCGAGAAGCGCGGCCGGGCGCTCTGCGAGAAGCTGAAGGAGCTGATCCCGAGGCAGATGTTCAGGATCGCCATCCAGGCGGCGATCGGCGGCAAGATCGTCGCCCGCGAGACGATCTCGGCCTTCCGCAAGGACGTCACCGCCAAGTGCTATGGCGGCGACATCTCCCGAAAGCGCAAGCTGCTCGAGAAGCAGAAGGCGGGCAAGAAGCGGATGCGCCAGATCGGCAATGTCGAGATCCCGCAGGAGGCTTTCCTCGCCGCGCTCAAGATGGATGGCTAGGCCGTTGCAGGGAACCTCGGGGAGCGATGGCGGCGAGGCGCTGGTCGGCATGCGCACGCAGCCGCACAACCTGGAGGCCGAGCAGGCGCTCCTGGGCGCGGTTCTCGTCAACAACGAATCCTTCCACCGGGTGAGCGAGTTCCTGAAGCCCGAGCACTTCTTCGAGCCCGTCCACCAGCGGATCTTCGCCGCCTGCGCCGAGCGCATCGGGC
>CAYMTA010000086.1:0-16157 GCA_964393275.1 uncultured Geminicoccaceae bacterium
AGATCCGGTTTGCTTGATGGCCTCGCTTATGCGCTTGAAGCGGGAATCCACCGCAGATTATTGTGATGCGCGAAGGGAGGTTGCGGATGGAAAGTTGTTCGTGCAGAGAGATTATCCGAATATTCGGAAAGCTCTAGACGGTGATTTTATAGACTTGCTTTTCCAAGAAATTATTTCGCCTAAATTGGCAAGCGCCTATCAGTTTCTTGGTAACCTCCTGGCGGGTATCGGACAACACGCGCAGGCTTTAAACGACACAGAATTTGCAGCGGAACTCTTTGGGAAATTTGCCGAGGGAAATCGAGCAGCCTATCTGCCGTCATTGGTGTCGTGTCTAAACAGTCGTGCCAACCGTCTCGATGAGCTTGGTCGACATGAGGAGGCATTGGCCATAGATCGAGAGGCGTTTGAACGTTGGGAGGACTGGGAGGATCACACGTCGGAGATCTATATTAAGAATCGAGCAAGAATATTAGCGGGACTGGGGCTCCGCCTGAATAAAGTGGGACATTACGAAGAAGCAAAAGACATTAACGAAGAAGCAGCGACACTACTATTGAAACTGACGAGAGTCGATAGGAATGCCCATTTGCATGAGCTGGCGAGTGTACTCCATTTTCTGTCAGTGAGTTATTCCCATCTGGAGATGAAGCTCGCAGCGCTGAGGGCGGCACGAAGGTCGGTATTTTACTTTCGTTGCCTCTTGAAAGAACGTCGCTATTTTTTTCTGGACTTCTATGCTCGCAGTATTACGGCTAGAGGTGGTGTCAACGAGAGTCTTCATAGGGATGACAAAGCTTTTGCCGATTTCTCTGAAGCCCTTGTTTGCTACAATGAGTTAGGAGGATTGTGGCCAGACAGGTATCTGAATGAGAAAAGAATGATTTTCCAGAATTTGAGCATCATTCTATCCAAGAAAAGGAATTTTAAAGAGGCATTTCGATTCGATCTCCAGGCGCTGAGAATTTCGCAGAATCTCGTCGAAAAATTCGGAAATGACTATTGTTATGATCTGGGTTTAGGTTTGAGTCATATTGGTGTCTCGCTTGCATATTTAGGAAGATATAGATTTGCGTTGCAATCAATTGATGCGGCCTTGGAAATATACAGAAAGATTGATAAGTCGAATTCTAGATCTTGCAAGGAAGAGTGGTCGCAGTGTTTAAATAATCGCGCTAGTGTTTTGGGCGGACTTGGTCGCGCCGTTGAAGCTCGGCAAGATGCCGAAGAAGCCTTGAAAATGCGTCGAGAGCTATTTGAACTCAGCCCTATTGCCTATCGCAAGCCTCTCGTGGAGTCGCTTATGCAGCTCGCCGTCCAGTGTAAAAACGGGAAATTGGTGGCTCGCGAGCATCAGCTCTTGTTGGAGATTTTGCGGGAGATTGTGCCACTCCTAGAAGCGGATCTGCTACGATTTAGAGGATGGGCGGAAGATAGTTACCTAAGATATTTAGAATTATGTAGAGACACGAAGTTCGAAGTCAATGAATACGTGTTGCGACCTGTCGCAGAGTTGTTGGAGGAAAAGTCTTGAGAGCGACTGGACAGCGGGAAATGTCGGGAGGCGGAGAATCAACGCTACAGCGTTTGGCGGCAATTGCTACATAGACTCCACCTTCTGCCAGCTCTCCGTTTCGGCCGAGCGGATGCAGGCGTCGATGAAGCGGAGGGTATCGAGGCCGGTCTCAGCCGTGGGGATGGTGTCGGCGAGCGGGTCCGCCGCGCGGCCTTCGAGGCGGGCTGCCACCTGCTCGGCGAAGTCGCGGTAGAGATTGCCGAAGCCCTCGTGGAAGCCCTCTGGATGGCCGGGCGGCAGGCGGCAGGCCCGCCTCGCCAAGGGCTCCAAATAGGGGCTGCCGCGGGTCAGCGTCTGACGCGGCTCGCCGTTCCTGAGGTAGAGCAGCTCGTCGAGCCGGCTCTGGCGCCATTCGAGGCCGCCCTGGTCGCCATGCACCTCGATGGTGAGCGCGTTCTCGGCGCCATGCGCCACCTTGGTCACCAGCATCTGGCCGCGCCCGCCATTGGCGAAGCGGAGCAGCGCCTGGCCCGTGTCGTGCGCCGCGCGGCCGGGAACGATGGCACCGAGCTCGGCCATGACGGACTCGATCTCGAGCCCGGTCGTGTAGCGGATGAGCTGGTGCACATGGCTGCCGATATCGCCCATGACGTGGCTCTCGCCGCCCTTGCCGGGATCGAGGCGCCAGCGCAGGCGCGACGGGATCTCGCCCGTCTCGATCGCCGTCGCCAGCGTGCCCTGGCGGTAGCTGGCCTGCACCAGATGCACCTTGCCGACGCGGCCGGCCGCGATCATCGCCCGCATCTGGCGGATCATCGGGTAGCCGCTGTAGTTGTGGGTCAGGCAGAAAACGAGCCCGGTCTCCGCCACTTTGGCGGCGATCCGCTGGCCGTCCTCGACCGTGTTTGCCAGCGGCTTGTCGCAGATCACGTGCAATCCGGCATCGAGCGCCTCGATGGCGAGCGCCGCATGGCTGTCGTTGGGCGTGGCGATGGCGACGGCGTCGAGCCCGCCGGCCTCGATCATCTGGGCGAGCGAGCCGTAGCCCAGCGGGATGCCGAGGGCCGCGGCATCGGCCACCGACTTCTCGGCGTTGGAAGAAAGCACGGCGCCCACCACCTCGAACCGGTCGTCGAGCCGGGCCGCCGTCCGGTGCACGGGGCCGATCAGGGCACCCCGGCCGCCGCCGACGAAGCCGAGGCGAATGCGGATCGGTCCCTTGCCGTTCGCCGCCGTCATTTCAGCCCCAGGGCGGCGCGGTTGCGGGCATGGTCGACGCCCTGGGCCTGCATGTTGGCGTCGAAGGCGCGCTCCTGGACCTGTATGATGTGGCGCCTGACCAGCTCCGCGGCCTCGGCCGCACCCTGGTCCGGGTGCTTGATGCAGCACTCCCATTCGACCGTGGCCCAGCCCTCGTAGTCGAGCTCGCTGAGCTTCGAGAAGATGGCGCCGAAGTCGATTTGGCCGTCGCCTGGGCTGCGAAAGCGGCCGGCGCGGGTCGGCCAGTTCTGGTAGCCGCCCCAGTAGCCGGTCCGGGCGTTCTTGCGGTACTCGGCGTCCTTGACGTGGAAGGCGCGCACCCGCTCGCCATAGACGTCGAGGAAGCCCACATAATCCATGCCCTGCAGATGCAGATGCGAGGGATCGTAGAGGATGGTGACCCGCTCGTGGCCGCCGAGCTTTTCCAGGAACATCTCGAAGGTCAGGCCGTCATGCAGGTCCTCGCCCGGATGGATCTCATAAGCCACGTCGATGCCGAGCTCGTCGAAGCGGTCGAGGATCGGCCGCCAGCGCCTCGCCTGCTCGGTGAAGCCCTCCTCGACGAGGCCGAAGGGCCTTGGCGGGTAGAGGTAGAGATAGGGCCAGAGCAGCGAGCCCGGGAAGGTGACGTGGCGCACCAGGCCGAGATTGGCCGAGGCCTCGGCCGCCTTCATGAGCTGGTCCGTGGCCCAGGCCTGGCGTGCCTCGGGCTGGCGCATGACCTCCTTCGGCGTGAAGGCGTCGATGGTCAGGTCGTAGGCCGGATGGACGGCGACGCAGTGGCCCTGGCGGTGGGTCGAAAGCTCGGTGACGACGAGCCCGTGCTCGGCCAGGAGGCCCTTGTACTCGTCGCAGTATGTTTTGCTCGAAGCCCCCTTCTCCAGATCGAAGACGGCCGGGTTGAAGGTCGGCACCTGCACGCCCTTGTAGCCCATTCCGGCAGCCCAAGGTGCCAGCGTCTCGATCCGATCGTAGGGGGCGACGGGGGCGATGAACTGGGCGAGGAAGATGCCCGGGCCCTGGATGGTGCGCATCAGCTCGAAACCTCGAAATGGCTGGGTGCCGGCGGCAGGGCGGCACCCCGGTAGATGATGGCGTTCCTGAGCGCCATGGCGGCTTCGTGCGCGGCGAGCGCTTCCGGATCGAGATCGGCCTTGGACCGCGGCTCCGGCGCGTAGTGCCCGAAGCGGTCCTGCCCTCTTGCGAGCTGGGCGCTGTCCCGGCCCCTGAGCGGACGCACTCTGGGCGCCACGTAGGTCACGACGTGGTTGACCCTGGGGTGGTCGCTGGCATTGGGGCCGGAGCCGTGTGGCGTGTGGAGGTGATGGAAGGAGACCTCGCCGGCATCGATCAGGACCGGCACGGAGGCCGCCTCGTCGATGGCGAGATCGATGGTCTCGCCGCGCGACAGAAGCTCGCCCTCGGCCTTCCTGTCGACATGGCGGACCTGGCCGATCCGGTGCTGTCCGGGAGCGAAGCGCATGGTGCCGTTCGCCAGCGTCGCCGGGGTCAGCGCCACCCAGGCGCGGACCACGCCCGCGGCGTCGTCCAGCTCGAAATTGGTCGAATCCTGGTGCCGGGAGACATAAGCGCCCGAATGCGGCGCCTTCCAGAAGACGCCGGACGACCAGACCAGGATGTCCGGGCCGATCAGGCTCTCGACCGCATCGAGCAGGCCCGGATCGTGGACGATGGCATCCGCCCAGCCGAAGATCAGGTGCGCCTTCAGGAGATAGAGCTGGTTTTGCGGGTCCGGGTAGCGCCTGGCCACGTCAGAGCGGGTGAAGGCGAGGAAATCCTCGCCGATCTGGAGCGCCCGCTCGCGCGGCAGGATGCGGTGCGGGAAATAAAAGCCGTCGCGCTCGTAGCGGGCGACCGCGTCGGGGGACAGGGAGCCGGCCATGGGCTTCACCTCATGCTGGCAGGTGGGGCGGGTCGAGAAAGGCGATCTGGGCCTTGACCTGGTGCTCGATCATCGGCCGGCCGCCGACGACGGTCCTGAGGCCCAGCTTCGTGGCCTCGGCCATGAGCTCGGTGTCGCGGGCGGCGATGATGTCGAAGAGCTGCATCGAGGACTTGAGCGTCGCCGGATCCATGGGCAAGGGGTCGCCCGCCTTGAGGCCGAGCGAGGTCGCCTGGATGACGATGTCGTGGCCCGTGGCGTCGGCCGGGCCGGCTGTGACCGGCACGCCCGGGAAGGCTTTCGCGACATCGGTCGCGACCGTCGCGGCCCGTGCCGTCGTGCGGTTGGCGATGGTGAGCTTCGCGACCCCGGCCTCGGCGAGCGCGAAGGCGATGGCCCGGCCGGCCCCGCCGGCGCCGACCATGAGGACGGCCTTGCCCCTGGGCTCGATGCCGTTGCCGCGGCAGCCCTCGACGAGGCCGAGCCCGTCGAACATGTCGCCGGTCATGCTGCCATCGGCCTCGATGCGGATGGTGTTGGCGGTGCCGGTCGCCTTCGCCCCCGGGCCCAGGCTCTTGCAGAGCCGCGCCATCGCCGGCTTGTGCGGGATGGTGACGACGAAGCCCTTGAGGTTCCGGATTGCCCGAAGCCTCGGGACCAGGTCCTCGAGCTGCTCGGGCAGGACGTGGAAGGGGACGAGAAAGCCGTCGCGACCGGCTTCCTCGAAGAAGGGGTTCATGAACTCCGGGGCGCGGACATGCGCCACCGGATGGGCGAGCAAAGCGTAGATGGCGGTCTTGCCGGAAGGCTGGCGCATCGTTTCCTCGGTTCAGGCGTTGAATTGGGGCTCGGGCAGGCCGGCGGTGCCGGCATTCACCGCGAAGATGCCGCCGGCCAGGGGCTCCCGGGCCAGCGCCGCGGCATCCAGCCCTTCCCTGGCGGTGGTGATGAAGAGGGTCCTCAGGTCCGCGCCGCCAAAGGCGCACATGGTCACTTGCGAGCATGGCAGCCGGATCTCGCGGTCGATCCGCCCGTCGGGCCGAAAGCGGATCACCCGGCCGCCCTTGAAGCGGGCGCTCCAGTAGCAGCCGTCGGCGTCGACGCAGGCGCCATCGGGGCGGCCGATGCTGTCGTCCGTCTGCAACCACAGGCGCCGGTTCCAGGCGCTGCCGCTCTCGATGTCGTAGTCGAGGGTGAAGACCCGGCCCATGCGGCTGTCGGACCAGTACATGATCCGGTCGTCGGGGCTGAAGGCGAGGCCGTTCGCGACCAGCGCATGGTCGGCGATGACCCGCACACCATGCGCCGGGTCGAGCTGCCATAACGCACCCTGCGGGACCGTCCGGGGCTCGTGCATGGAGCCGGCGAGGAAGCGGCCGCGGCGGTCGCAGCGGCCGTCATTGAGCCGATTCTCCGGCCGCTCGGGCTCGACCTCGGCGAGCGTCTCGAGCTCGCCGGTCTCGGGCCGGAAGCGGGCGAAAATGTGCTCCATCGCGACCACCAGGCCGCCCGTTCGCGCCAGCGCGAAGCAGCCGACGCGGCCCGGCACCTCGAACGTCTCGTTCCGGCCGGTCGCCGGGTCGAGCCGGTGCAGGCGGCGGGCCGGGATGTCGGTCCACCAGAGCCGGCTCGAGCCCGTGTCCCAGACGGGGCTCTCGGCGCATTCGGCCCGGGCGTCGAGCACGAGGTCGGGGGTCATCCCTTGATCGCCCCCGCCGTCATGCCCTGGATCAGGAAGCGGCGGACCAGGAACGAGAAGACCAGCACCGGCAGCATGACCATGGCCCCGCCCGCGGCGATCTTGCCCCAGGCCCAGCCCTCGTAGTTCATGAAGTTGACGATGGCGACCGGAGCCGTGGTCGCCTCGGTCCGGGTCAGGATGAGGGCGAAGAAGAAGTCGTTCCAGGAATAGAGAAAGCAGAGGATCGCGGTGGCGGCGAGGCCGGGGCCGGAGAGCGGCAGGATGATCTTGACGAAGGACTGCCAGAGGCTCGCACCGTCGATCCAGGCCGCCTCCTCGAGGGCACGCGGCGTCGCGTCGAAGAAGCTGCGCATCAGCCAGACGACGAGCGAGAGATTGAACGTCAGGTAGATGATGATGAGGCCGGCCCGGGTGTCGAGCAGGTCGATATAGCGATAGACCAGGAAGTAGGGGATGGTGAAGGCGATCGGCGGCGCCATGCGGCTCGCCAGGATCAGGATGCTGAGCTGGTTGCTCCGGCCCATGTCCATGCGCGAGAGCGCGTAGGCGCCGGGCACGCCGAGCAGGATCGCGATGGCGGTCGAGCCGACGCTGACGATCAGGCTGTTGGCGAAGCTCTTGGGGAAATCGCCCTCCCAGAGCCCGGTGTAGTTCTCGATGGTCGGCACGAAGAGCCACTTCGGCGGCCAGGCGAAGATGTCGTCCACCGTCTTGAACGACATGATCAGGAGCCAGACGAACGGAAACATCACCAGCAGCACCAGCACGACGACCAGCACGTGCAGCCAGAAGCGCTGCCATTTCAGGTGCGACTGGTAACTGGTGTCAGTCGACACGTTGCCCCCAGCCCACCATGCGGATGATCAGCCAGCTCAGGAAGACGGTGATCGCGACGAGCACCACGGTGATGGCGCTCGAGAAGCCGAGATAGGAGAAGTTGAAGGCCTGGATGAAGGAATAGTAGTTGGTGACCTCGGTCACCGTGCCCGGCCCTCCGTCGGTCAGGATATAGATCAGGGGAAAGGCCTTGATGCTGTCGACGAGGCGAAAGAGGGCGGCGACCAGGAGGACACCCTTGAGGTAGGGCAGGGTGACGTGGAAGGTGAGCTGCAGCACCGAGGCGCCGTCCACCTTGGCCGCCTCGATATATTCCGATGGCATCATCTGCAGGCTGGCCAGCACCATCAGCATGACGAAGGGAAACCACTCCCAGACGTCGGCGACGATGATCGCGGTCAGGGCCCAGCTGGGGTCGGTGATCAGCGACGGCACGACGAAGCCCAGCGCTTCCGTCGCCCAGTGCAAGGGGCTGATGTCCGGCGTGTAGAGCACCTTCCAGATGATCGCGACGACGATCGGCGGCAGCACCATCGGGATGAGGAAGACGGTGCGCAGCGCCATCAGCACCTTCGAGCTGACATTGAGCAGGAGCGCGAAGAGGAAGCCCAGCACGACCTGCAGCAGCACGGTCCAGAACGAGAGCTTCGCCTGCACCCAGAGCGAGTTGTGCAGCCGGGAGTCATGCAGAACGTTCTGGTACTGCGCCAGCGGGTGCGAGAAGTCCCAGTGCGTCTCGGGCCGGGCGAGATCGAGCGGCGTCAGGCTGACCAGGACGAGATAGATGGTCGGCAGCAGTGTCACGACCATGAGTGCTGCCAGCGCCGGCAGGAGCAGGTGGTTGTAGAACCGCCGGCGCTGGTGCTCGAAGCGGCGGGCGAGCCTAGCCGAGGGGATGTCGAGCCCCTGGTCCCGGCTGGCGGCGAGCTCGCCCGACCGCTGCATCGTCAGTTGGCGTCGATCGCAACACCGGACTTCTTGAGGTCGGCAACCGCCTCGGCCTGGGCCTCGGCCATCGCCGCCGCACCGGTCGCCTGGCCGGTCGCCACCTTCTCGATCGCCTTGTTGATCTTGTCACCGACCTGCGGGAACTGCGGCACGGTGCGGTACTTCATGTAGCCGCCCTTGCCGCCAAGCTCGAGCACCTGGAGATAGAGCGAGGCGACATCCTGGCCGTTCAGGGTCAAGACCTCCTTGAAGAGATCGCTGTCGATGATCGAGCGGCGGCAGACGCTCGGGTAGCCGTGCTCCTCGAGCATCCTGAGCGTCGTCTGCTTGCCGACCGCCCACTTGATGAACTCCCAGGCGGCCTCCTTGTTCTTCGAGCCGACCGGGATGCCGAAGCCGTGGCTGTTGGAGCCCGGGAAGCTGCCCTTGGGGCCTGCCGGCATCAGGGCGTAGCGGACCGTCTCGGCGACCCGGCTGTCCGGGTCCTTGGCGAGCGACACCATCCAGGTGATCGCCTGCGTGCGGATATTGGCGCGGCCGGTCTTCTGCGACTGCATCGACTGGTCATCGGTGAAGGAGAGCACGCCGGGCGGGCCGTAGGTGCTGAGCAGGTTGCCATAGAAATCGGCGGCCTCGGCGGCCTCGGGCGTGTCCCAGGTCGGCGTGAGGTTGCTCGGCGGGTCCTTGAAGACATGCCCGCCATAGCCCATCAGATAGGGAATCCAGTTCCAGTGATGCAGCTTGTCGGCGGTGAAGGGTGCCACCCGCTCCATGCCCTTGGTCATCTCGCAGACGTTGATCAGCTCGTCGAAGGTGGTCGGCAGCGAGAGCCCCTTCTGCTCGATCAGGTCGGCGCGCGCCGCCGACATGATCATCGCACCTGCCTCCCAGGGGAAGCCGTAAGGATCGCCGTTGGCGTCCGAGAGCGAGGCCATGGTGCCGCCGACGAAGTCCTCGGGCGCCCAGTCGTCGGGCGTCAGGTTGGCGTCCTCGAGATAGGGCTTGAGGTTCTCGACCCAGCCGGCGCCGATCCAGCGGCCGGAATAGATGAAGGTGACGTTGATGACGTCGAGGGCGCTGCCCTGGGTCGAAAGCTCGAGGTCGGTGCGCTGGTTGAAGACCGGGAAGGCGTTGGTGACGAAGTTGACCTTCATCCCGGTCGCTTCCTCGAATTCCGGGATGTAGTTCTCGAGATAGCCGAAGAAGGTGCTCGAGAACGATGCACCCTGCAGGGTCACGCCGGCGAACGGCTTGGCCTGGCCGAGCACCGCCGGGGCGCGAAGCCCGACCGCCAGCGCCGCCGAGCCGACCAGCGCACTCTGCAGGAGCTGGCGCCGATGCAGGCGGGCGGCGCCCAGCGTGGCGCGAGCGCCGCTCGACCGATTCTGTCGATCCAAATCCATAGATACGGCTCCCTGGTTCGGGCGCCGCCTTGCACCGGCGCCGGGCTGGTTTGGGCGCCGCTTCCCGCCGGCGCCGGGTCGATGTTCCGCTTGCCTCGACCGCTCGTCCTGGTGCACGGTATCAAAAGTGAGCGCTAACGCAACGCTCATTTCATCGTCGATTTCGACCGTTCGCGCCGTATCTAGCTGGGCGCGACGAGGGAGAAAGCTGGTCTTGGCAAACCCCGTTCCCGAACTCGCCCCAGCGGTGCCGGTGGCCCGGCGCACGGTGCGGCTCAAGGATGTCGCGGCCCGGGCGGGCGTCTCGATCAACACCGTCTCGCGGGCGATCAGGGCGCCGGCCACGGTGCGCCCGGAGCTGCGCCGTCACATCGAGGCGGTGCTGGACGAGCTCGACTATCTGCCCAACCGGCTCGCCGGTGGCCTTGCCGGCGCCCATACCGGGGTGGTCGGCGTGATCGTCACCTCGCTCCTCTATTCGGAGTTCGCGGCCATGATCGAGGGCCTGCAGGGCGGGCTCGCGCGGGGCGGGTTGAGCACCATGCTGGCCAACAGCCATTACCGGCCGGAGGAGGAGCTCCGGCTGGTGCGGGCGATGCTGAGCTGGCGGCCGGCGGCCATGGCGCTGGTCGGCGTCGACCACCACCCGCGGGTCAGCGAGCTCCTCCATCAGGCGGGCATTCCGGTGGTCGAGCTCTGGGAGGCCGGCGCTGCCGCGATCGATTCGGTCGTCGGCATGGACCACACCCGGATCGGCCGTCTCCAGGCCACCCATCTGCTCGAGCAGGGCTATCGGCGGATCGCCTTCGTCGGCGGGGTGCGGCCGCACGATTATCGAGCACAGCGCCGCCGCGATGGCTGCGCCGCGCTCCTGGCCGAGCGCGGGATCGACCCCCTGGAGGTGACCGCCGCCGAAGGCGGCACCGCCGATCTCGGCGAGACGCTGCTCGATCAGCTCCTCGCCAGGGCTCCCGACGTCGACGGCATCGTCTGCAACAGCGACGTGATCGCCTTCGGCGTGCTGCGCGGCCTCGCCCGGTGCGGCCGGCGGGTTCCCGACGAGATCGGCGTGGTCGGCTTCGGCGACAACGAGGCGGCCACCTGCATGCAGCCACCCTTGACCACCATCCGCCCGCCTCGCGCCGAGATCGGCCAGGCCGCGGCCGCGGCGGTGCTCGCCCGGATCGACGGCGGGCCAGCGATCCGCCGGGTCTTCACCGCCGAGCTGATCGCCCGGTCCAGCACGGCGCGCGGCCCGAAGGTGGGCGAGGCGCGCGCCGGCCAGCCGGCCACGCCGGGCGAGGCGACGAGTTGAGATCCCGATCCCGACCCCCTGCTGGCCGCTCCATCGGGAATGGCGCCAGCGGCGACGCGCATCCCCGGAGGTGACGACATGACGGCCCGAGAGCAGGCAGCCGGCGGGCGGCCCAACATCATCCTGATCATGACCGACCAGCAGCGCTTCGACACGATCAACGCACTCGGCGCCTCCTGGGTGAGGACGCCGACGCTCGATTGGCTGATCGGCGAGGGCCAGGTCTTCACCGACTGCCACATCACCGCCGCCTCCTGCGTGCCGTGCCGGGCGAGCCTGTTCAAGGGCTACTACCCCCACACCACGGGTGTCCTGAGGAACGGCCAGCTTTGGGCGCGCACCTGGGTGGAGAGGCTGGCGGGTGCGGGCTATCGCTGCGTCAATATCGGCAAGATGCACACCATCCCCTACAACGCCGATGCCGGATTCCACGAGCGCTACGTGGTCGAGAACAAGGACCGCTACATGGAGGGGCGCTGGTATTTCGACGAATGGGACAAGGCGCTCGCGGCTCACGGGCTGAAGAAGCAGCAGCGGGTCGAGTACAGGAAGCGCGACGACTACAGGGAGCGCCTCGGCGCCTTCGAGTGGGAGCTGCCGGAGCATCTCCATTCCGACGTCTTCGTCGGCAACATGGCGAAATGGTGGGTCGAGACCTACCCCCAGACGGAGCCGCTCTTCCTCCAGGTGGGCTTTCCCGGGCCGCACCCGCCCTATGACCCGACCCGCCGCTATCTGGAGCCCTATCTCCAGCGCAACGACATCCCGATCCCGCGCCCGACAGCGGCCGAGCTCGACAGCCTGGTTCCCCCTTTCAAGGAGAAGCGCCAGCACGATGTCGAGGTCGACCACGATTCGGTCGCCTGGAGCCTGAACCCGACCGAGGAGCAGCTCCACCGCCTCTGGGCGCACTATGGCGCCAACGTGACGATGATCGACGACGGGATCGAGGCCCTGCTGAAGTCGCTCGAGGCCCGGGGCTATCTCGAGAACGCGGTCGTCTTCTTCGCCTCGGACCATGGTGACTGCATGGGCGACCACGGCATGATCCAGAAATGGTCGATGTACGACTGCGTCACCCGCACCCCGCTGATCGCCTGGTCGCCCGGCCGGTTCGAGGCCGGCCGGAAGGTCGACGGGCTCTGCCAGCTCTTCGACCTCGGGCCGACCATCCTCGAGCTCGCCGGCTGCGCGGTGCCCGAGAGCTTCGAGGCGCGCTCGCTGCTGCCGGTCCTGGAGGGCCGGGACTGGCGGGAGCGCACCCATGTCTTCTGCGAGCAGGCGGGCGACACCAACCTCACGGGCTCGGAGTTCATCACCATGGTCCGCGACCGCCGGCACAAGCTGGTCCATTTCAAGGGCGCCACGTTCGGCCAGCTCTTCGACCTCGAAGCCGATCCGGGCGAGGTCGACAATCTCTGGGACGATCCGGGCCATGCCGGGATCCGCGAGGAGCTTCTGGCGGTGCTTCGCGACTGGCTGATCGAGAGCAACTACCGGACACGCGACTGGATGGCGGATGCCAGGTGAGGTGGCGATGACGTCGGCGGGCGAGCCCCCGTTCGACGTCGTCATCGTCGGCGCCGGCTCGGCGGGCTGCGTGCTCGCCAACCGGCTCTCCGCCGACCCCGGGCGCCGGGTGCTGCTGCTGGAGGCCGGCGGCAGGGACTGGAATCCCTGGATCCATATCCCGGGCGGCTACTTCAAGACGATCTGGCACAAGGACCTGAGCTGGAACTTCCAGACCGAGGTCGAGCCCGGGCTTCTTGGCCGCAGCCAGGTCTGGCCGCGCGGCCGCGTGCTCGGCGGCTCCTCCTCGCTCAACGCCATGCTCTATGTCCGGGGCCAGGCGGCCGACTTCCAGATGTGGCGGCAGCTCGGCAATGTCGGCTGGTCCTATGACGACGTGCTGCCTTTTTTCCGCCGTGCGGAGGACCAGGAGCGGGGCGCCGACGACTATCACGGCGCCGGCGGACCCTTGGGGGTCAGCAACGCCCGGGCCCCGCATCCCCTCTCCGACGCGTTCATCGAGGCGGCGGCCCAGGCCGGCTTCCCGCGCACCGACGACTTCAATGGTGCTGTCCAGGAGGGAGTCGGCTACTACCAGCTCACCGCCAAAAACGGCCGCCGCTGCAGCACCGCCAGGGGCTACCTGGCACCGGCGAAAGGGCGTCACAACCTCGAGATCCGCACCCGTGCCGAGGTGCATCGCGTCCTGATCGAGAACGGCCGGGCGGCCGGCGTCGTGCTGGCCGATGGCACCATCCGCGCCCGCCACGTCGTGCTCTCGGCCGGCGCCATCAAGTCGCCGCAAATCCTGATGCTGAGCGGCATCGGCAAGGCTTTCGACCTGCAGAAGCTCGGCATCCAGCCGGTGGTCGACCTGCCCGGCGTCGGCGACCGGCTGCAGGACCATCTGCAGGTGAAGCTGATCTTTCGCGTGGCCGGCGTGGAGACGCTGAACGAGGTGATGCGCAGCCCCCTCCTGCAGGCTCGGGAAGCCCTCCGCTACGCCCTCTTCCGCACCGGCGCGCTGGCGGCGGGGCCGTCCTTCTGCGGCGGCTTCATCAAGAGCGATCCGGCCCTCGATCTCCCCGACCTGCAGCTCCACTTCAACCCGCTCTCGGGCGACCGGCCGGCCCATCTGCACGACTTCCCCGGCTGCTCGCCGATCGTCTCGCAGCTTCGCCCCTCGAGCCGGGGCAGGCTCTGGCTGAAGAGCCCGGATCCCGCCGACCAGCCGGCCATGGTCGCCAACTACCTCGACGACGAGACCGACAGGGCGGTGGTGGTCAAGGGCATGCGCCTCGTCCGCCGGATCATGGCCCAGCCGGCCCTGGCCAGATTTCGGCCCGAGGCCTACATGCCCGACGACGGGCCAAAGAGCGACGAGGAGCTGCTCGACGTGGCCCGCCGGGTCGGCTCCACCCAGTACCACCCGATCTCGACCTGCCGCATGGGCACCGATCCGGACGCGGTGGTCGACCCGGAGCTTCGGGTGCGCGGCATCGAGGGGCTCTCGGTCGCCGATGCCTCGATCATGCCGGCCATGATCTCCGGCAACACCAACGCCACCTGCATCATGATCGGCGAGAAGGCATCCGACCTGATCGCCGCCCGCCTGCGCTGAGCAAAGAGGGAGGAACAGCCATGTCGAACGTCTGCCTGATCACCGGAGGGGCCCGCGGCATCGGTGCTGCGACGGCGCGGCTGGTCGCCAGGGACGGCATGGCCGTCGCCGTCGGCTATCGCGACCGCGCGGATGCCGCAGAGGCGCTGGTCGCCGAGATCGTTGCTGCCGGCGGCCGGGCGGCACCGGTCAAGGGCGACGTGGCGCGCGAGGCCGATGTGATCGCCATGTTCGACGCCGCGGAGCAGGCGCTGGGGCCGGTCGACCGCCTGGTCAACAGTGCCGGGATCAGCATCAAGTCGGCCGTCCAGGACTTCAGCGCAGGCGACCTCGAGCGGCTGATGGCGGTCAATGTCATCGGGTTGATGCTCTGCTGCCGCGAGGCGGCGCGGCGCATGCCCGAGAGCGGCGGGGCCATCGTCAACATCTCCTCCATGGCGGCCACCATCGGCGGGCGGACCGGGGCCAGCGCCTATGCGGCGTCGAAGGCCGCCGTCGACGTCTTCACCACCGGCTTCGCCAAGGAGGTGGCCAAGCGCCGCATTCGCGTCAACGCCGTCCGCCCCGGCATGACCCGCACCGACATGACAGCGGGCCAGCTCGGCGATCCGAAGATCGAGGCCAGGCTCGCCTCGACCATCCCCATGCACCGCGTCGGCGAGGCCACCGAGATCGCCGAAGCGGTCCGCTGGCTCCTCTCCCCCGCCGCCTCCTTCATCAGTGGTGCCCACATCAACGCCTCCGGCGGCGGCTTCGTCATCGGCGAGCGGAACGACTGATCTCCGACGATTTACGAATATTATCCTATTTGAGGCGAAACGTCAAGCCGCGCGGGTTCGATCGGCAATCCGGCGCCTGTCGGGTTGGCTCGTTGCCAAAGGACGACGAGCAGCCCGAAAAACAGCGGCCGAATTGCCGGGTTGGTTCGTCGAATCCTTGGGTTCGCTCGCCGGATTCCCGGGTTCGATCGTCGAATCCGTGGGTTCGTTCGTCGATTCGGCGGGTTCGTTCGTCGTGGGATGTTGCATCCGGCGCAACATCCCGGGCTTGCTGTTGCATCAGATGCAACAATTCGCGGCCGCCTGTTGCACGAGATGCACCAACCCAAGCGATTTTGTTGCGTTATATGCACCAACCCAAGCGGAAATGTTGCACGACATGCACCAACCCAAGCGCCAGGACGCGAAATCCGGGCCGTGTCGGGAGTGCTTCCGGACCGGGCGTCATAAGCATTCGTGATGCTGGTGCGGCGAACGAAGATGGCGGGGAGGCACTGCCTCCCCGCCGGCCCCACCGGTTTTTTCGTTTGGGCACCGGTTGGTGCGGCGGGGAAAGGTTAAAAGAGTGTCGTGTCCCCGAATTTCACTGGTGCCTAACAAAAGCCACCGCGTGCGCACATACAGGTATGCATGAATTTATCGTTCTCACTTTTAATCATTGGTAGTTGTACTGGATTGGTATTATTCATCATATGCCATAAAGGATCAGCGTTTGCACTAGGAAATCTATCTGACGCTTCTATTTGACATTGTGCTTCTACTTGTCTGTAGTGTTGTATTTGTTGCTGTTCCTGAGCCGTGAGGGGTCGGCTGGGTTGGCGATCATGTTCGCACCCCGACAACACGAGAGCAACCAGAATACAAACTCCCCGCATAAGCATGGTTCTCACCCGAGACGTGATTTCTTCCATGGACAGAGGGTAAGCCTGCCTACCGCTTTCGGCGATCACCAATTTCGGCCAGAGATAACGAAACGTTCAATCAGAAGGCCGACCCTTGAGGGACGGAGAAATCCGAATTTGCTTAGCAGGGGGAACGAGGGGCGATATATGCATCCGCTTTGCCCGTTTCAGCCCCGTGGGGAGGCTTTAGGGCTTCGAGGGTAGTTTTCCCCCCAGCCTTGAACCTGTTTTTGCGGCTGTACAGGCTAGAAAGCGCAAAATTTTACTCCGCCGAACGAACCCAGCGAATCCGCCAGCCACGCTTGCGAATTGACGGCTTTGGGCTGTGCTGGCTCAATCAAGGTCTAAGCCGATAGCCGCCGACCTGCCACCGTCCTCGGCTTCCACGAAAAGAAGGGCGATAAATCAACCTGATTACGCAGCTTTCTCAGCCGCCCGGCATGTGGTACAAAGCAAGAACAT
>CAYMTA010000087.1:0-15911 GCA_964393275.1 uncultured Geminicoccaceae bacterium
GTTGGTCGACCGCGAGAGCCTGCCGCCCTCCGCCTTCGCCAGCGCCTCGACCTTGTCGCGCAGCTCCGCCGCCGTCGCCTCGTCGAGGACGCGGATCGGAAAGAGGATGCCGTCACGCTCGTACCGCTCGACGGCGTCGTCCGTCAGCCGCTCGGCCATGAAGCTTCTCCGTTGTGTCATTTCAATAAGTGTAGGCAGCACGTTGGCGCGCGACAACCCGCCGAGACCCCTCAGGCCAAGCGGAACGAGATCGGCTTCGCCCCCTCCCAGAGGACGAGGTTGCCGAGCTTCATCAGGTTCTCGTGGCCCGAGGTCAGGGTGATGAAATGGTTGCCGGCGAGCTGGCCCATCTTCGACGAGAAGTCGACGCCGCCATAGGCGAGCAGGATCTCCGTCTCGCTGATCCCGCCCGGATAGAGGATGATCTGGCCGGGTGCCGGGTGGCTCGTATGGTTCTCGTAGCCCACGCCGAAATCGCGGTCGCCGAGCGGAATCCAGACCCCCTCGCCGCTCCAGCGGACATGGACGATCTTGCCCTCGAACGGCATGGCGGCCTGGAAGGCAGCACAGGTCTTCGGCGCCGCCTCCTCGAACCTTGCGTCGAAAATGAACGGGCCGGCCTCGACGACGAGCTTCTTCATGGGTGATTTTTTCCTTTTGATAGAGCATTGCCAAGGTGATCGTAGACGAGGAAGGCAAGGCGATCGGCGCGCAGCGTAGTCAAGCTACGTGAGCACCGATCGTCCGCAGCCTGACGAAGTATACGATCACCTTGGCAATGCTCTAAGAGGGGTCGGGCGCGCGAACCGTGCTGTAGGCGCGGCCGAAGCGGGCCTCGATGCGACGCTGGACGATGTCCCAGAGCGAGGTCATCAAGAGATAGTAGAGGGCGCAGACGGTGAAGAGCTCGAGCACCAGGAACTTCTCCTGGATCAGGATCTGCGTGCTGCGCAGAAGCTCCTCCATCGAGATCACCGAGGTGATCGAGGTGGTCTTCAAAAGGCCGTTCACGCTGTTGCCGAGGGCCGGGATGATGATCCTGGTCGCCTGCGGCATGACGACGAAGAGCATGACCTGCGCCGGGCTCAGGCCGAGCGCCTTGCCGGCATTGCTCTGGCCCTGCGGCACGCCGAGGATGCCGCCGCGCACGATCTCGGCGAGATAGGCCGCCTCGTTGAGGATCAGGCCCAGAAGGGCGGCCTGGACCACCGAGAAGCGCAGCCCGAACTGCGGCAGCCCCGTGTAGATGATGATGAGCTGGACCAAGAGCGGCGTGCCGCGGAAGATCCAGATATAGGCCTGCGCCAGGAGGCTGAGCGGGCGGATCGGCGAGAGCCGGAGCATGGCGAGCGCGAAGCCCAGGACGAGGCCGCCAGCGATGGCGGCGACCGTCAGCCAGAGCGTGGTGAAGGCGCCCCGAAGCAGGAAGCCGTTGAAGAGGTAGTCGAAGAAGCCGCCCCAGTCCCAGCGGATCGACATGGCATCGGCCTCGTCGTTGGAGTGTCACCCGCGAGCGGCGCGCATGAAACGCCCGGCCGCCGCTGGCGCGGGACGGCCGGGCTCGATGGAATCCGGATCAGTCGTTCGGGCCGCGGATGATGAAGGGCTCGGTGTTGGCGAGCAGCCCGTACTCGTCCATCAGCTTCTGGTAGGAGCCGTCATCCATCATGCTGTTGAGCGCGTCCTTGACGGCCTCGGCGAGATCCTCGTTGTTCATCGCCAGCGCCACCGGCGTCGGGAACAGGCCGTGCAGCGGCCGGTCGAAATCGCCACGCTTGGCGAACTCGGCCGCCGTCGCGTCGATGCCGACCGTGGCCTCGACCTGGCCCGCGAGCAGCGCCTGGTAGGCGACCGCGAAGTTGTCGAAGGTGCGGATGTCCATGGCCGCGAGGCCCTTGGCCTGCAGCTCCTTGTCGAGCTCCTTGATCTTGGCCTCCTCGAAGCCGCCGATCTCGACGCTGACCGACTTGCCGGCGAGATCCTCGACGCTCTCGATGCCTTCCGGGTTGCCTTTCGGCACCGAGATGCTGATCGCCTGCGATTCATAAGGGATCATCTTCATCATCCCGGCCCGCTCGGCGGTCCAGAAGATGCCCGTGTTGATCACGTCCCAGCGGCCGGCCTGCAGGCCCGGGATCATCGCCGAGAACTCGATGCGGATGTATTCCGGCTCGAGGCAGAGCCGCTTGGCCACCTCGTTGCCGAGCGTGATCCGCATGCCCTTGAGGTTGCCCTCGCTGTCGACGAACTGCATCGGCGGGATCGTCGGGTTGGTCGACATGGTGAGCTTGCCGGGCTCGACGAGCGCACTGTCCGGCACGGTCGCCACGCAGTCCTGCGCCATTGCGGATCCCGCGATGGTCGTCGCCAGGAGCAGCACCGCCAGGGCCGGGCCCGAAGTCTCGATTCTCGATGCCATGATCGTTTCCTCTCCACGCTTCTTGGTTGTCGGCAGTCTTGGGATGATGATCGCCCGCTAGCGGGCGCGCAATCGGCTGAGCGAACCGAGGAGGCCGAGCCGCTCGAGGTCGGCGCCGAACGCGTCGCGTTGCGCCGCCGGCAAGGGCAGGCGCGGCGGCCGCGACGGGCCCATCGAGGCACCCATGAGGTCGAAGCCCGCCTTGGTCGCCTGGACGTAGCGCGGCCCGCCGACCCAGCGGACGATCGGCAGGATGCGCCGGTAGAGGGCCAGGGCCTCGTCGCGGTCGTTCTCGTCCACGGCCAGCTCGAAGAGCCGTGCCGACTCCCTCGGGATCAGGTTGGAGCAGACCGCGATCCAGCCCACGGCACCGAGCCAGAAGGATTCGTAGCCGAGCACGCCGGCGAAGACGTCGATGCGGTCGCCGCAGAGCTCGATGATGTCGCGCACCCGGGTGACCTCGAGGGTCGATTCCTTGACCGAGCGGACGTTGTCGATGCGGGCGAGACGGGCGAGGGTCTCCGGCCGGATGTCGACATTGGCCGCCGCCGGGTTGTTGTAGACCATGATCGGGATCGAGATCGCCTCGCCGATCCGGCGATAGTGCTCGAACAGCTCGTCCTCGGTCGGCACGCTGTAGAAGGGCGGGATGACCATGACGCCATCGGCACCCTGGCGCTCGGCTTCCAGCGCGAGCTCGACCGCGTCGCCGGTCACCTCGGCACCCGTGCCGACATAGACCGGCACACGGCCACGGGCGGTCTCGACGCAGGCCTGGACGATCGCCTGCCGCTCCTCGCGGCTGATCGCCAGGAACTCGCCGGTGCTGCCGAGCGGGACGAGGCCGTGAATACCCTCCTCGATCTGCCAGTCGACCAGCCGGCGCAGGGCCGCAAGGTCGACGGCGCTGCCGTCCTCGGTGAAGGGCGTCACCAGCACCGTCATGGTGCCACGCGCTCGCGGCATGCCTCTGCTCCCGTCCAAACGTTGGCGACCATATCGAAAAAATTATCTCTGTATACTGAAAAAATATCGGGTTAGGTTGCGTTGGTCGACCATGCTTCCTTCTGGCCAGCCGCCCATGCACCCGGTCCCGTGCCTCCTCGAACGATGCGCCTGAACGGCCCCGCCACGCTCGCCTTCACCTTCGACGGCGAGTCCGTGCCGGCCCGCCCTGGCGACACGGTGGCCTCCGCCATGGCCGCCGCCGGGCGGCCTGCTCTCCGCCGAACCGGCCGGGCTGACGACTCGGGCGATGCCTGGCGCGGCCTCTGGTGCGGCATGGGTGCCTGCTTCGACTGCGTGGTCACGATCGACGGCCGGATCGGCGAGCGCGCCTGCCTTGCCAGGATCACCGGCGGCGAGGTGGTGCGCTCGACCATGCCGGCGGGCATCCCGCTCGCCCCCCTGGCACCGCCGCCCGAGGGCGACCGCCTGCCAGAGCGGCAGGTCGACGTCCTGGTGATCGGCGCCGGCCCCGCCGGCCTCGCCGCAGGCTTGGCTGCCCGCCGGCTCGGTGCCTCGGTCCTGGTGCTCGACGAGCGGACGGCGAGCGGCGGCCAGTACTACAAGCAGCCGGCGGCACCGGGCGCCGCTCCCGCCGACCGCCAGGGCCGCGACGGGGCGGCGCTGATCCGCTCCGCCATCGAGGCGGGCGTCGAGATCGTGCAGAACGCCCAGGTCTGGGGCGCCTTCGCTCCCGACGATGTCCTGGCCCTGACCCTTGGCCGGGCGGTCCGCTTTCGCCCGAAGCGACTGATCCTCGCCACCGGCGCCTACGAGCGGCCGGTGCCGATCCCGGGCTGGACGCTGCCGGGCGTCATGACGACGGGGGCAGCGCAGACGCTCGAGCGGGCGCATGGCACAGCGCCCGGCAATCGCGTCGTCGTCGCCGGCAACGGGCCTTTGAACTTCCAGCTCGCCGCCGCCCTGGCCAGCAAGGGCATCTCCGTCGCGGCCCTGGCCGAGGTGGCGCCACGCCCGGGTCCGGGCAGCCTTCGACCGTTCATCCAGGCGGTCCGCCTCGCCCCCGACCTGATGGCCGAGGGGCTCCGCTATCGCTGGCAGCTCTGGCGCCGGGGCGTGCCGCTCCGCTGGTCGACGGCGGTCGTGGCGGCGCGCGGCCGGGATCGGGTCGAGGAGGTCGACCTGGCGCCGCTCGATGAAGCGGGCCAGCCCCGGCTCGAAGCGACTGAGACCATCGCCTGCGACGCGCTCTGTCTCGGCCACGGCTTCATCGCCTCGACCGAGATCGCCCGCGCCCTCGGCTGCGCGCTTCGGCAGGACGACCGCCATCTCGGCACCTTCGCCGTGGTCGCCGACGAGGTGGGCCTGACCAGCATCGCGGGCGTCTATGCGGTCGGCGACGGCGCCGTTGTCGCCGGTGCCCGGGTCGCCCTGGAGCGCGGCCGGCTCGCGGGCGAGGCGGCCGCCCACAGCCTCGGCGCCACCGCCGGCTTCGCTCCCAACCGCCGCCGCCTCGCCCGCGCCACGAGCTTCCAGCAGGCGCTCTGGACCCTCTTCCAGGCCCCGCCGGTGCGGCTCGAAAACGTGCCGGACAAGACGATTCTCTGCCGCTGCGAAGGGCTCGACTTCGGCCAAATCCGGGCCGAGATCGCCACCGGCTGGGACACCGCCGCCACGCTCAAGCGCCGCCTTCGGCTCGGCATGGGAAGCTGCCAGGGCCGCAACTGCACGGCCCTCCTGGCCCGTCTCCTCGTCGAGACGACCGGCCACCCCCGGCATGTCGAGGAGGGCTTCGCTCCGCGCCTGCCGGTCAAGCCCTTCCCGGCCGCGGCCCTGGCGCTGGAGAAGCCGGAATGGGGCGGCCACAAGCGGGCCGGTTCGCCCAACCTCGCCCGTGGCGCCGAGGCGGCCGTCGCCGACGCACCCGAGAAGGCCGACATTGTGGTCATCGGCGGCGGCGTCGTCGGCAGCTGCCTCGCCTTCTATCTCGCCGAGGCCGGCGCCGACGTGCTCGTGGTCGAGCGCGACGACGTCAACCTGCAGGCCTCGGGTGCCAATGCGGGCAGCCTGCACGTCCAGCTCCTGTCCTTCGATTTCGGCGCCAAGGCCGAGGCGGGCGGCGGGCCGGCCGCGGCAACCCTGCCGCTCGGCCCCTGGTCGATCGGCCTCTGGCAGGAGCTCGCCGCCAAGGCCGGCGGCGATTTCGAGATCAGGGTCACCGGCGGCCTCATGGTCGCCGACACGCTCCGCGGCATGGCCTTCCTCGAGGCCAAGGCGGCGCTCGAGCGGCAGCACGGCATCGACTCCGACATCATCGGCCAGGACGAGCTCCGCCGGCTTGCGCCCACCCTCTCAACCCACCTGCTCGGCGCCGAGCACTGCCGGGCGGAGGGCAAGATCAACCCGCTCACCGCCACCTATCGTGTCCTCGAGGCGGCAAGGGAACGGGGTGCCCGCCTGCGCCGCCGGGCCGATGTCACCGCCTTGGAGCGACGTTCGGGCGGCTGGACCGTGCGGACCTCGAAGGGCCCGATCCAGGCAGACGTGGTGATCAACGCCGCCGGCCCCTGGGCGCGTCTCGTCGGTGCGATGGCTGGGGTCGAGACCCCCGTCTGGAGCGCGCCCCTGCAGATGATCGTGACCGAGCGCGCGCCCCGGCTGATCGAGCCTCTGGTGGCGCACGCGGACCGGCATCTGAGCATGAAGCAGCTCGCCTCGGGGGGCATCGTCATCGGCGGCGCCTGGACCGCCGCCTATGACGAGGCGCGCAACATGAACGTCACCCTGCGCCAGAGCATCGAGGGCAATCTCTGGGTCGCGGGCTCGGTCCTGCCACAGCTCGCCGGCCTGCGCGTGCTCCGCACCTGGGCCGGGATGAACGTCAACATCGATGGGGCACCCATCGTCGGCGAGGCGCCCGGGGCCCCGGGCTTCTTCACCTGCGTCACCTCCAACGGCTACACCCTCGCCCCCGCCGTGGCCCGCATCACCGCCGACCTCGTGCTGACCGGCCGGACCGCCCGCGACATCCGCCCCTACACGCTCGACCGCTTCAAGGAGCAGGCCGCATGATCCGCATCCTGAACGTCTCGAAATGGTACGGCAGCTTCCAGGTCTTGAAGGGCTGCACCACCTCGGTCGAGCGCGGCGAGGTCGTCGTCATCTGCGGCCCCTCGGGCTCGGGCAAGTCGACCCTGATCAAGTGCGTCAACGGCCTCGAGCCCTTCGACCAGGGCAGCATCGAGGTCGCGGGCGTGCGGCTCGAGGATCCGAGGACCGACCAGACGCGGCTTCGAACCAAGATCGGCATGGTCTTCCAGAACTTCGAGCTCTTCCCGCATCTGACCATCATGGAGAACCTGACGCTCGCCCAGCGCAAGGCGATCGGCCGGCCGCGCGCCCAGGCCGAGGAGAAGGGCCGGATGCTGCTCGAGCGCGTCGGCCTCGCCGACCAGGCGGGCAAGTACCCCGGGCAGCTCTCGGGCGGCCAGCAGCAGCGCGTCGCCATCGCCCGCGCCCTCGCCATGGACCCGCTCGCCATGCTGTTCGACGAGCCGACCTCGGCCCTCGATCCCGAGATGATCCACGAGGTCTTGGACGTCATGGTCGAGCTGGCGGAGGAGGGCATGACCATGGTCTGCGTCACCCACGAGATGGGCTTCGCCCGCAAGGTCGCCCATCGCGTGGTCTTCATGGACGGCGGCGAGATCGTCGAGGACTGTGCGAAGGACGCCTTCTTCAACGACACCCGCACCCCGAGGGCCCAGCAGTTCCTCGCCCGCATCCTGGCGCATTGAGGGAAAGCCGATGGCGAGCCACGCCCAGACCGTGACCGGCAGGCTGCCCGCGGCCGAGCTCGGCCTCACCCTGATGCACGAGCACATCCTCTGCGACCTGCGCCGCCCCGAGGACCGCGGCCCGGCCGAGCGCCACCCACCGATCACGAACGAGAACCGCTTCGAGACCGACTACTTCCAGAACCGCAACCCCCTGAACATGTTCCTCGACGAGGACGATGTCGCGATAGCCGAGCTGAAACGCTTCAAGGACGCCGGCGGCGGCACCATCGTCGAGCTGACCATCGGCGGCATCGAGCCCCAGCCGGCGAGGCTCCGGGCCATCGCCGAGGCGAGTGGGGTGGCGGTCATCGCCGGTGCCGGCTTCTACGTCGACGCCTATCTCGACGACGAGACCCGTGCCCTCTCGCCGGACGCGATCGAGGCCGTGATCCAGGGCCAGCTCGAGGACGGGCTCTGGGGCACCGACGTGCGCGCCGGGCTGATCGGCGAGATCGGCTGCTCCTGGCCGCTCCTCCCGGTCGAGCGGCGGGTGCTGGAGGCGGCGGCGCGCGTGAGTTCCGCGACGGGTGCCGCCCTCACCATCCACCCGGGCCGGCACGAGGAGGCACCCCGCGAGATCGCCGGGATCGTGCTCGCCGCCGGCGGCGATCCCGCGCGCACCGTCATTGGCCACATGGACCGCACGCTCTTTGGCCGGGAGCGAATGATCGAGCTCCTGCGCCAGGGCTTCGTGCTCGAATGGGACTTCTTCGGCCTCGAGACCTCGCAATACTGGATGGCGGGCGTCGATCTCGACCTGCCGACCGACTACATGCGTCTCGACATCTTGCGCGACCTGATCGACCAGGGCCATCTGGGCCAGCTCTGCCTGTCGCACGACATCTGCACGCGCACCCGGCTCTGCGCCCATGGCGGGCACGGCTACCGCCATCTGCCGGCCCACGTCGTGCCGCTGATGCAGCGGCGCGGCTTCTCGGCGAGCGAGATCGAGGCGCTTCTGGTCGACACCCCCAAGCGCCTGCTCGCCTGGCTCTGACGACCGGCAGGAACCCCGATGCTCCACTCGTTCAAAGAGGCCCCGGCCGATCGCGGCAGCCTCGCCCACCGCGCCGCCCGGACGATCCGCGAGATGATCCTCGCCCGGCGCATCGAGGGCGGCGAGATCCTCTCCGAGGAGAAGCTCGCCCGGCTCCTCCAGATCTCCCGCACGCCCGTGCGCGAGGCGCTGTTCCTGCTGCAGAGCGAGGGCCTGATCCAAAAGCAGGTGAGCCAGCCCTTCCGGGTGCGCCGCGTCTCCAACAAGGAGTATTTCCAGAGCATGCGGCTGCGCGAGCTTTTGGAGGGGGAGGCCGTGGTCATGGCGATCGACCGGCTCGAGCCCGCCGAGCTCGACGCCCGCGAGGCCGAGATGACAGGGCTGCGGCACGATCCCGCCGCGTCGGCGGAAGCCCATTGGAGCGCGGATGAGGCGCTGCACGGGATGATCGCGGATGCCTGCGACAACGACGTGATGGGCGGCATGATCCGCACGCTCAGGGTGACCACCCGCCTCTTCGAGCTGTCCGGCCTGCCGTCGCGCTTTCGCCCCGACACGGAGGAGCACCTGGCCATCATCCAGGCCCTGCGCGAGCGCGATCCGGCTCGGGCCCGTGCCGCCATGACCGGCCACATCCGCAGCCTGACGACGGACGTGCTCGAGACCATGGCGAGGCTTTGAGGGAGGGCGACATGAAGGATGCAGGAACGAGCCGGCTTTTGGACCTCGTGCGCGCCGAAGGGCAGGGGCCCCAGGCGGTGCGCGAGATGATCTCGGCGCAGATGGTGGCAGCCGGCGGCACCGTCGAGACGCTCACCTACCGGCCGGGCGAGGTGCCGATGGTCGACGAGTTCGCCCATGCCTCGGTCGCCACAGATGCCGAGGAGACCGTCATCGTCGGCCGCCTGACCGCTGGCGGCGCCAGTGGGGGCAGGGGCCGCAGCCTGCTGCTCTTCGCCCATCCCGATACCGAGCCCCATCGGCCCGACCCGGACTGGCGGAGCGAGCCTTTCGAGCCGACCGTAAGGAACGGCCGGCTGCATGGCTGGGGCATCGCCGACGACCTCGCCGGCTGCGCCATGCTCTCCGACGCCCTCATGGTGCTCCAGGACGCCGGTCTCCGCCCGGCCGGCGATGTCACCCTCGTCGCGGCACCCAGCAAGATGCACCGGCGCGGCATCAGCGCCGCTCTCCACGCCGGGCTCCGCGCCGACGCGGCACTCTACCTCCACCCGGCCGAATCGGGCCGCGGCCTCGGCGAGATCAAGGCCTTCGCACCCGGCCAGCTCGAATTCACGGTGACCATCGAGGGCGTGCCGCCCGAGACCGCGGAGCCGGCGCACACCGCCTTCGCGCACCAGGGCGTCAACCCGATTCCGAAAGCCATGGCGATCGTGGCCGCCCTCGAGGCCCTCGATCGGAGCCGTGGCGAACGGATCCACCACCCGCGTCTCGAAGCCGCCATCGGCCGCTCGACCAACCTCATGGTGACCCACATCCAGGCCGGCGAGCCCGACGTGACCACCCGGCTGCCCAGGACCTGCCGCCTTCGGGCCGCGGTGTCGCTGGTGCCGGGCGAGCAGCTCGAGGCGGTGATGGTCGAAATCGAGGCGGCCGTTGCCAGGGCCGCCTCCACCGATCCCTGGCTCGCCGACCATCCGCCCCTGATCGACTGGCTCGCCGGCGTCAGCGCCGCCGAGACGGCCGACGCGGACCCTTTCTACCGGACCGTCGCCCAGGCCATCGAGGCCGCCGGCACGACGCCGGTCGTCAACCCGCTCCACACCTCGAGCGACATCAGGAATCCGATCGTCCAGGCCGGCATCCCAACCCTCGGCATCGGCCCGCTCTGCGGCGGCCTCACCATGGCCGGCGGCACCGACGAATGGGTCGACCTCGCCGACTACGGCCGGAGCGTCCTGGTCGTCGCCTGGATCATCGCCGACTGGTGCGGCACCGCCCGCGCCTGAGCATCAGCCGAACACGGGCGTCTGCCCCGGCGCCGGGGTGTAGCCGAAATCGCCCCGGGCCTTGATCGCCTCGGCCCCGCCATGGGCCTCGATCCGCGCCGCCTGGTCGGCGAAGGCCCGGTCGTTCACCTCCCCGGGATCGCAGATTTTCAAGAACTCCGCCTCGAGATCGGCGCGGACGGCGGCGCAGGCGAGGTCGTCGGCCCGGTCGTTCGCCTCCATCGGATCGGCCACGACGTCGAAGAGCTGCGGCTCGTGGCCCTCGTAGTGGATCAGCTTCCAGCGGCCCTTCCTCACCATGAACATGCCGGCGATCGCACCCACCGCGTGGTACTCGCTGAAGACCACGCGCTCCGGGTCGTCGGGCACCTCGGCGATCTGGAAGAGCGAGCGGCCGGGAAGGTCGCCCGCCATCGGCCTCGCCCCGAGCGCCTCCATGAAGGTGGGCGCCAGATCGACGAGGCTGACCGGCGTCTCGACCACCCGACCCCTGGCGATGTCGGGACCGGCCATGATCAGCGGCACGGCGGTCGATTCGTCGAACATCACGGACTTTCCCCAAAAGCCGCGATTGCCGAGATTGTCGCCGTGGTCGGAGGTGTAGATGATCCGCGTGTCGCCCAAAAGGCCGGTCTCCTCGAGCTTCCTCACGAGCCGGCCGACATGGTGGTCGAGGAACGAGACCATGCCGTAATAGGCGGTGATCGCCTTCCTGACCTTCTCCTCGTCGAAGAAATCCTCGTAGTTCATGCAGTCGCGCAGGCCCCGCAGCACCGGATGGTCCGGCCGCTCGCTCGCACCCGTGAGCCGCGGCAGCGGCATCGAGGCCGGATCGTAGAGGTCGTAGAACGCCTCGGGTGCGATGAGCGGGAAATGCGGGAGCACGAAGCCGACGAACAGCATCCAGGGCTTGCCGGCAGGCCCGGCGGCCCGGCGCTCCAGCCAGTCCTCGGCATGGGCGCAGATGCGGCGGTCGTACTGGGTGTAGGTCGATTCGCCCCGGCCCGCCTCGCCCGCGAGGTCGCCGATATTGCCGCGCGCCGCCGGCGGGCGGCGGATCATGCCGAGCAGATCGCCGACGCCGTCGACCACGTTGAGGGTCTCGATCTGCTCGGAGAAGCCTGTCGGATCCTGGTCGCTCCGGTAGTGCAGCTTGCCGATGGCGGCGACGTCGTGGCCCTGGCCGATCAGCGCCTGGCCCCAGCCCGGCGGGTCGCCGGCATAGGGGTGCGCGTTGTCCCAAGCGCCGATCTCGTGAACGTAGCGGCCGGTGGCGAGGCTCGCCCGCGACGGCACGCAGATCGGGCAGTTGACGTAAGGATTGGCGAAGCGCGTGCCGGCTTCGGCCAGCCCGTCCAGATGGGGCGTCTTGACGAGCGAATTGCCGTAGGCGCCCGTGATGTCGCGGCTGTGCTCGTCCGAGAAGATGAAGAGCAGGTTCTTTCCTTCGGTCACGAAATCACCTTTCAATAGAGACTATCGGGCTCGGCGCCTGGCCTCGACGCCGGCGGCCTTCTCGAGCGGCTTGATGCAGGCCCCCTGGTCCTCCTCGGCGAGCCCCATGCCCATCGCCATTATCGCTCTTGTCCATCCGCGCGCTCACTCCCGTTCACCCCGGCATCGGGCCTGCTCACCCAGGCATCGGGCTTCTGCGAGCCGCATCGGATGCCACTTGGCGGGCCACGCGCACGACTTGTGGCGGCGAGCGCTTGGCTCGCCTGGCCGCCTCCCCGATCGAGCCGGGATCACGCCCCTCGTTGCCCTCGATCTTGACTTCCCGCAGGCGTCAGGGCAACCACGAACAGGTATCCATTCAATAATATTCGGTAATCGCTCGCCCCCGTGGCAATGGCCGGATCTGCGGACCCAAAGCGATTGCTCGAGACTTTCCGGGAGACGCCGCCTGACCACCAATCGTTCGCTCGCCGGCAGGATCGTGCTGGTCACCGGCGCCACGCTGGTGCCCGCCGGCAGGCCCGTTTGGCGGCCGGCCTCGCCCAGGGCGATGTCAGCGCCATCGCCCGGGTGATCGAGGCCCGCACCAGGACGAAGATCACCGGGAGCTGAGGACGTGCGCGAGCGCGAAACCCAGATCGAGACTCCTGAAGGCCTGCTTCCCGTCTTCATCACCCAGCCGGAGGAGGGCGAAGACCCGCTTCGAGGTCCACGAGGGCGCTGCCCACGGCTTCACCTTCCCGACCCGCCCCTGCTACGACAAGGCGGCGGCCGAGCGCGCCTGGGAGCGCGTCTTCGCCCTCTTCCGGCGACGGCTCTGATCATCGGCTCCCGGCCAGCCTCCCGGGTCCGACCGAGACCGGCGCGGGTGGTCGTCGGCCGCGGGACTTCTATCCTTTCGAGCGTCGACCACATCGGGCTTCCGCGAGATGGAACCGCTGAGCATCATTCGAGATCAACTGGTCGCCCTCTATGTCGCGGCGGTGGCTCTGGTCCCCAACCTGATCGCGGCGGGCGTCGTCCTGCTGGTGACCTGGCTCGCGGCGCTGGCCGCCGTCCGCCTGCTCGGCGGGACGCTGCGTCGCTCGCGCCTGCGGGGCTCGCTCGCCGCCGCCCTGCAGACGCTGACGCGCGTCGTGATCTGGCTGGTCGGGCTCCTGGTCGTGGCGACGATTGTCTTCCCCAATCTGACGCCGGCGAGCCTCCTGACCGGGCTCGGCATCGGCTCGCTCGCGGTCGGGCTCGCCTTCCGCGACATCTTCGAGAACTTCCTCGCCGGCATGCTGATCCTGATCCGCGAGCCGATGCGCATCGGCGACGACATCCGGTGCGAAGGCCTCGAGGGGCGCGTCGAGCAGATCACCCTTCGTGACACCTACCTCCGCAAGCGGTCGGCGGAGCTCGTCCTCCTGCCCAACTCGTTCGTCTTCAAGAACCCGGTCGAGGTGCTCACCGACCGGCCGCGGCGGCGGATCGAGCTGGTCGTCGGCGTCGCCTACGGCGAGGATGTCGAGGCGGCGCGCCGGGTGATCCGGGACGCCTTCGCGGGCCTGGGAACGGTGGACGCCGACCAGCGGATCGACGTCTTCGCCAGCGCCTTCAATTCCTCGTCGGTGGATTTCCTCGTCCGCTGGTGGACCGGGGCCACGCCCATCGACGAGCACCGCTCGCGCGACGAGGTGGTGGTGGCGATCAAGGCGGCGCTCGATCGGGCGGGCATCGAGATTCCGTTCCCCTACCGCACGCTCACCTTCAAGGAGCCCTTGTCCATCACCCGCCCTGCCGGCGAGGGAACCCACGACGGGGCCGGCGAGGCGGCCGGCGACCCGCCATGACCTCGAAGCTGCGCGCCGCCGCCGGCAAGCTCCTGCGGCTCCTGGCCCGGCCCGTCCGGCGCACGCGCTCGCAGGGCCCGATCGTCATCGACACGTTTCGCGGCTACGCCTCGAGGGAGGCGCTGTTCATGGTCGGCCGGGTCATGCACCAGCCGCCCAGCGACGCGCCGACCGACTTCTCCGCCTCGGCCAGCCTCTGGGACGTGGTTCGCCGCATGCGCCGGAGCGGGGTGAGCGGGGCGCGGCTGATCGCGACCATCGACGGCCAGAGGCAGGGCCTGATCACCGACCGCGACGGCTATTTCAGCCTGCGGATGCGTCTCAGGCAGCCGCTTGCGCCCGAGCGTGCCTCGGCCGAGGTGCATCTGCGGCTGATCAAGCCGGCCGAGGCCGAGGCGCGGGGCGAGGTGCAGGTGGCGCCGCCTGCCGCGCGATTCATGGTCGTCAGCGACATCGACGACACCGTGGTCGCGACCGGCGTCGCCAACAAGATCCGGATGATCTCGCGCATGCTGCTGCGGAGCGCCGAGAGCCGCGTCGCCTTCGCCGGCGTCGCCGAGCTCTACCAGCAGCTCAGCGACGGCGCCGGCGGCCACGAGCGAAACCCGCTGCTCTACGTCTCGCGCGGCCCCTGGGTGATCTACGAGACGCTCGAGGCGTTCTTCAAGCTGCACCGCTTTCCCGAGCACCCGGTGCTGTTCCTGCGCGAATGGGGCCTGCGCTTTCGCCCGCCCTTCGTCCGCAAGGGCCACGACCACAAGATCGAGATCATCAACGAGCTGCTGGCGGTCTCGCCCGACCTGCCGGTCGTGCTGATCGGCGACAGCGGCCAGCACGATCCCGAGATGTACGACGACATCATCCAGAGCTGGCCCGACCGCGTGCGCCTCGTCCTGATCCGCGACGTCACCAGCGGCGCCCGCGACGAGGCGGTAGCCGAGCTGGCCAAGCATCCCAGCGTCCCCTTCGTCCTCGCCGAGACGTCCGATGAAATGGCCGCCGCCGCCGCCGCGGCCGGCCTGATCAGGATGGCGAGGCCGGCTCCTTCAACCGCACCTCCACCCCCGCCTTCGCCTCGTTCACCTTGAGCATCGAGGTGAAATCCTCGTCGCCATGCCCAGCCTCGATGGCGCGGGTGAGGGTCGTGAAGACCCCGTGGCCGACCGGCGCGTCGAGCCCCGCCGCCGTGGCGAGGCCGAGGCCTCGCCTCACATGTCGTCGAGATGTGCTTCGAGATTTTTCAGCGGCACCTCGCACGGCTTCACCTTCCCTGCCAGCTACTGTCGCGACATGCAAGTAATTGAGAGCACTTGGGAGTGCGCCATCGTCTTCTCCAAGTGCAAGTTCTTTAGAAAAGCAATGGGTTCAAGGGAGGGAATCTATGGTATCTGGCACCTGCTAAATCGGGCGGGCATAGGCAGGCGCAACGAAGCGTTTAAGTTTTCCGCCGAACCATACGGTTCGAGCAGGGAGATCATAGGCTGGGAAGTCTATTAGATCCGGCCAATCCTTATGGGGGCGATTTCGACGCATTGTTTGGTAGTCAATTTTCCACCAACGATTGAGTACTGTCACGCTCCTATTCGGTGCCGACTTAGTTTTTCTGTCGTTGAGCGGGATCGCCATGAATCGCGCGTGGAGCCATTCTGCATAATCAAGCGTGGTTTTTGTTGCTTTCAGCTTTATTCCGGATGGTTCAGGTGTGCCGACTTCGCCCAGCCAAATCTCAACATCTTTGACCACCCTTCGAAGCTTGTGGTGCTCTTTGTGGAGACGTGTGCTGAGCCGTCTCCCGATGCCAATATACTGAATGATTGCCTCGTCCTGCCCATCGCATGCACCGATGCACAAATACAGGCCGTGAAGATAACCATCGTTGTGAGCCGATTTTTTCGCGTTTTCTAAACCTTTATAGGGGCCGTACCAGTCGATTGAAATCATAAGATGCTTTTTCATTACCTTTATTTTTCCTGTCTAGGTTATTTTCGTAGTGAAATGGCCTATCTATACTAATTTCAACGTCCACCAGCTTTCAGCCGCACCTCCACCCCCGCCTTCGCCTCGTTCACCTTGAGCATCGAGGTGAAATCCTCGTCGCCATGCCCAGCCTCGATGGCGCGGGTGAGGGTCGTGAAGACCCCGTGGCCGACCGGCGCGTCGAGCCCCGCCGCCGTGGCGAGGCCGAGGCCGAGGCGGATGTCCTTGTGCGAGAGCGTGGTCTTGAAGCCGGGGCTGAAATCGCCCCTGAAGGCCTTGGCCGGCAGCATCTTGGTCATGACGCCGCTGGCGGCGAAGGTGGCTCCCACCACTTCCAGCATGGTCTCGAGGGTGAGGCCGGCCTTGACCCCCATGGTCAGGCCCTCGCTGAGCAGGGCCAGGGTGGATTCCCGCTTCAAGCGCATAGGTGCTAAGGTGCTGAAAACGCTTGGA
>CAYMTA010000088.1:0-15428 GCA_964393275.1 uncultured Geminicoccaceae bacterium
CAATCGTCCCAATGTTCGCGTGCGGCTTCGTCCGCTGAAACTTTTCCTTGGCCATCGCCCAGTCTCCGTCCTGTCCTGCGCCTCGTTCAGGCGTATTTCGCGCGAATTTCCTCGGCAACCATTTGCGGCACCGCGTCGTAGTGATCAAAGTGCATGGTGTACTGCGCCCGCCCCTGCGAGAGCGACCGCAGGGTGTTGACGTAGCCGAACATGGTGGCCAGCGGCACCATGGCGTTGACCACCTGACCGTTGCCACGCGGCTCCATGCCGGTGACCTGTCCGCGCCGGCTATTCAGGTCGCCGATGATGTCCCCCATGTACTCGTCGGGCGTCACCACCTCTACCCGCATCATGGGCTCGAGCAGTTGCGGGCCGGCCTTGGCGATGCCCTCCTTGAAGGCGGCCCGAGCCGCAATCTCGAAAGCCATCACCGAGCTGTCGACGTCGTGGTAGGCGCCGTCGAGAAGACGCACCGTCACATCGGTCATGGGAAAGCCAGCGATGACACCATTCGACATCGATTGCGCCAGACCCTTCTGCACGCCCGGGATGTATTCCTTCGGCACCGACCCACCGACCACCTTGCTCTCGAACTTGAAGCCCGAAGCTTTCTCCCCCGGCTCGAAGGCCAGCTTGATCCGCGCAAACTGGCCCGAGCCGCCGGTCTGCTTCTTGTGGGTGTAGTCGATCTCGGAAGTCTTGGTGATGGTCTCGCGGTAGGCAACCTGTGGCGCGCCGACATTTGCGTCGACCTTGAACTCACGCTTCATCCGGTCGACAAGGATCTCCAGATGGAGCTCGCCCATCCCCTTGATGACGGTCTGCCCGCTCTCCTCGTCAACTCCGACGCGGAACGAGGGGTCCTCCTGCGCCAGCTTGTTCAAGGCGATCGACATCTTCTCCTGGTCGGCTTTGGTCTTGGGCTCGACCGCAACCTCGATCACCGGTTCGGGAAACTCCATCCGCTCGAGCACGATCGGCTTCGCCTGATCGCTGAGCGTGTCGCCCGTGGTCGTATCCTTGAGTCCAACAAAGGCGACGATATCACCAGCCTGAGCGTCCTTGATCTCTTCGCGGCTGTTGGCATGCATGAGCAACAAGCGCCCGACGCGCTCGCGCTTGTTCTTGACCGTGTTCTGCACATAGGAGCCGCTCTCGACCTGGCCCGAATAGACGCGGGCAAAGGTCAGGGTGCCGACGAACGGATCGGTCATGATCTTGAAAGCAAGTGCAGAGAACGGCTCGGTATCGCGCGGCAGGCGGATGATGATCTCGTCGCTGTCGGGCTTGAGGCCTTCCGTCGGTGGCACATCGACCGGCGACGGCAGGAAGTCGATGACGGCATCCAAGAGCGGTTGAACGCCCTTGTTCTTGAAGGACGAGCCGCAGAGCACCGGCGTCAGCTTGCCGGCGACCGTGCCCTTGCGGATGCAGGCAACGAGGGTCGCCACATCCGGCTCCTCTCCCTCGAGGTACGCTTCCATGGCCGCGTCGTCGAACTCGACCGCCGCTTCAATCAGGGCGGCCCGCTCCTTGGCGGCTCTCTCGGCCAGCTCGGCCGGAATCTCGGCATAAGAGAACTGAGCACCCAGGCTTTCATCGTGCCAGATGATGGCCCGGTTGTTGACCAGATCGGCCACGCCCTTGAACTCGGCCTCGACGCCGATCGGCAGATTGATGATCACCGGATGGGCACCCAGCCGATCACGCATCATCTGCACGCAGCGATCGAAGTTGGCGCCGGTGCGGTCCATCTTGTTGACGAAGCACATGCGCGGGACATGATACTTGTCGGCCTGTCGCCAAACGGTCTCGGACTGCGGCTCGACCCCGGCGACGCTGTCGAACACCGCGACGGCGCCGTCGAGCACGCGCAAACTGCGCTCGACCTCGATCGTGAAGTCGACGTGGCCCGGAGTGTCGATGATGTTGATACGGTGGTCTTTCCAGAAGCAGGTCGTGGCGGCCGAGGTGATCGTAATCCCCCGTTCCTGCTCCTGCTCCATCCAATCCATGGTCGCAGCACCGTCATGCACTTCGCCGATCTTGTGCGACTTGCCGGTGTAATAGAGGATGCGCTCCGTGGTCGTCGTCTTGCCCGCATCGATGTGGGCCATGATGCCGATATTGCGGTAGCGCTCGATGGGAATGCTGCGTGCCATGGATTTCGTTCCGTCCCGGCTTTGCCGGTCTTACCAGCGATAATGCGAGAACGCGCGATTGGCCTCGGCCATGCGCAGCGTGTCCTCGCGCTTCTTGAAGGCGGCGCCGCGGCCCTGGGCAGCATCCATCAGTTCATTGGCCAGCCGATCCGTCATCGTCTTCTCGGCACGCTTCTGCGCGGTCGAGATCAACCAGCGCAGCGCCAGGGCCTGTCGCCGCTCGGGCCGCACCTCGATCGGGACCTGGTATGTGGCACCACCGACGCGGCGTGACTTGACCTCGAGGGTCGGCTTCACGTTGTCGACCGCCTCGTGGAACATCTCCAGCGCATCCTTGCCCGACCGCGACTGCATCTTGTCGAGGGCGCTGTAGAAAATCGCCTCGGCCACCGACTTCTTTCCGGCCTCCATCAGGCAATTGATGAACTTCGTGACCACCAAGTCGTTGAACTTGGGATCGGGGAGCACTTCCCGCTTCTCGGCCGCTCGACGCCGCATCGTTCGTCTTCCTCGTCTTCAGGCTTACTTGGGGCGCTTCACGCCGTACTTTGAACGACCTTGTTTGCGGCCGTTCACACCCTGCGTATCGAGAGTGCCGCGAATGATGTGATAGCGCACACCTGGAAGGTCCTTGACGCGTCCCCCGCGGATCAGCACGACCGAGTGCTCCTGCAGGTTGTGCCCCTCACCCGGGATGTAGCTGGTGACCTCGAAACCGTTCGTCAGCCGCACACGCGCAACCTTCCGAAGGGCCGAATTCGGCTTCTTCGGAGTCGTCGTGTAGACGCGCGTGCACACGCCACGCTTCTGCGGGCAGGCCTGCATGGCCGGCACCTTGTTCCGCTTCGCCGGGACCTTCCGTCCCTGGTTCACCAACTGGTTCGTCGTCGGCATATTCGAGCTTTCCCTAGTCGAACGGACGGCGCCGCGCGGCCCCGTGGCCGCCGCTGTCGCCCCATGAACAAGAGAAGCGGCCGAATGCCAGAAGGCCTCGGCCACTGCCGCTTGCTCCGATGTCCGTCGCCGTGTTTCCGGTGCAGCGTCTGATCCGCGAGGGTCACCGCCTGCACCCGAGATGAGCGTGAGGGGCTAAGTAGGCCCGTGGTGGGGCGGCGTCAAGCGCAAACCCTTGGGCAGCCCTGCGGCCCCAGCGTCGCATGGCATAAATGAGAACGGGCCGCCCTCGCGGGCGACCCGTTCAGCCTACTCGGCCGACGGCAGCTCCGAGAACGCAGGCAGACGCATCGGATCCTCGTCCGGCCCCAGCTCCACGGGTGCTGCGAACCGCTCGTCGCCCGCCTTCAGCTTCTTGATGCGCGTCAGCACACCGCCGGTGCCGGCTGGGATCAGGCGACCGACGATGACGTTCTCCTTGAGACCCTGCAGTCGGTCGATCTTGCCGGAGAAGGCGGCATCGGTGAGCACACGTGTCGTCTCCTGGAACGACGCCGCCGACACGAAGCTCTGCGTCTGCAGGCTCGCCTTGGTGATGCCCTGGAGCACCGGGAACGAGGTGGCCGGACGCCGATCCTCCAGCACGGCTCGATGGTTGACCCGTTCGAACTCGATCCGGTCGACCTGCTCGCCGACCAGGAAAGTCGTGTCTCCCGGATCGATCACCTCGATCTTCTGCAGCATCTGCCGGACAATCGCCTCGATGTGCTTGTCGTTGATGGTCACACCCTGCAACCTGTAGACTTCCTGGATTTCGTGCACGAGGAACTGGGCCAGGGCCTCGACGCCGAGCACTCGCAGGATGTCGTGCGGCACAGGCGTGCCGTCGACCAGCGGATCACCCGGCTTGACCAAGTCGCCCTCCTGCACGGCCACGTGGCGGCCCTTTGGGATCAGGTACTCGACAGGCTCGAGATCCTCGTCCGCTGGCACCAGCTTCAGCCGACGCTTGTTCTTATAGTCCTTGCCGAACTCCACCTTGCCATCGATTTCCGCAATGATGGCCGGATCCTTCGGCTTTCGCGCCTCGAAGAGCTCGGCCACGCGTGGCAAGCCGCCGGTGATGTCGCGGGTGCGGGATGCCTCCTTGGGCAGCCGGGCGAGCACATCGCCAGCCCTGACCTTGGCACCGTTCTCAATCGTGAAGATGGCAGCCACCGGCAGATAGTGCCGGGCCTCGTTGCCCGACGGCAAGGTGATCGGCTTGCCTTCCTCGTCCTGCAGCAGGATCGACGGCCGGAGATTGCCTGACCGCGCATTCTGTCGCCAGTCCACAACCTCCTTCGAGGCCTTGCCGGTGGTCTCGTCCTGCACCTCGCGGAACGAGATGCCCTCGACCATGTCCTGGAAGGCGACGATTCCCTCGGCCTCGGCCACCACCGGTAGCGTGTGAGGGTCCCATTCGGCGATGATCTGATCCTTCTCGACCTGGCTGTCCGGCGCGACCCGGACCCTGGCCCCGTTCGGCAGCTTGTGGCGCAGCTTCTCGCGCCCGACCTCGTCGTAGAGGACGATCTCCGAGTTGCGCCCGAGCGCCACGAGGCGTCCGGCGCTGTCAGTGACCAGCCGCGGGTTGATGACCTTCACCTCGCCCGCGACCGGTGCCTCGAGCACCGACTGCTCGGCCTGGCCCTGCGCCGCCCCGCCGATGTGGAAGGTGCGCATGGTGAGCTGGGTCCCCGGCTCGCCGATCGACTGGGCGGCGATGACGCCCACCGCCTCGCCGATATTGACCGGCGTGCCGCGGGCCAGATCACGACCGTAGCAGGCACCGCAGACCCCGCCGCTACTGTCGCAGGTGAGCACCGACCGCACCTTGATGACGTCGATCCGAAGGGCGTCGACGCGCCGTGCAAGCACCTCGTCGACCAGCGTCTGCGCCTTGATGACGACCTCGCCGGTCTGCGGGGCGACCACGTCCTCGACCACTGTTCGGCCGAGGACCCGCTCGCCGAGCTCCTCGTCGGGAGCCGCGATCAGCGTGATGGACCGCTCGGTGCCGCAATCCTCCTCGACGACGACACAATCCTGCGCCACGTCGACCAGACGGCGGGTCAAATAGCCCGAGTTGGCGGTCTTGAGGGCCGTGTCGGCAAGGCCCTTGCGGGCCCCGTGGGTCGAGTTGAAGTACTCGAGCACCGAGAGCCCTTCCTTGAAGTTCGAGATGATCGGCGTCTCGATGATCTCGCCCGAGGGCTTCGCCATGAGGCCGCGCATGCCCGCAAGCTGCTTCATCTGGGCCGGCGAGCCACGCGCACCGGAATGCGCCATCATCCAGACCGAGTTCGGCTGGTCGTAGCGGCCGGTGTCGTTCTTGCTGTGGTGGACCGACTGGATCGCTTCCATCATCTCGTCGGCGACCTTGTCCGAGCATCCCTGCCAGGCGTCGACCACCTTGTTGTACTTCTCGCCCTTGGTGATCAGGCCGTCGGCATATTGCTGCTCGTACTGCTTGACCAGCTCCTGGGTCTGGGCGACCAGGCGCTGCTTGCCAGCCGGGATGATCATGTCGTCCTTGCCGAACGAGATGCCGGCCTTCGCGGCATAGGTGAAGCCGAGCTGCATCAGCCGGTCGGCGAAGATCACCGTCTCTTTCTGCCCGCAATGGCGGTAAACGACGTCGATGACGTTGGAGATCTCCTTCTTCGTCAGCACCCGGTTGAGCAGGGCCTCGAAGTTGACCTCGCGATGCGCCGGCAGGATCTCGGCGAGCAGCATCCGTCCAGGCGTGCTGTCGACCAGCCGGTTCTCGATCTGACCCTCGCCACCGACCGTGTCGATCCGGCACTTGATCTTGCTGTGCAAGGTGACGCTGCCCGCGGCCAGCGCGTGCTGGACCTCGTTGACGTCGGTGAAGACCATGCCTTCGCCCGGCTCGTTCTCGATCACCAGTGACAGGTAATAGAGGCCGAGCACGATGTCCTGGGTCGGCACGATGATCGGCTTGCCGTTGGCCGGACTCAGAATGTTGTTGGTCGACATCATGAGCACGCGGGCCTCGAGCTGGGCCTCCAGCGAAAGCGGCACGTGAACCGCCATCTGGTCGCCGTCGAAATCGGCGTTGAAGGCGGTGCAAACGAGGGGGTGAAGCTGGATCGCCTTGCCCTCGATGAGAATCGGCTCGAACGCCTGGATGCCCAGCCGGTGCAGGGTCGGTGCCCGGTTCAACATGACCGGGTGCTCGCGGATCACCTGCTCGAGGATGTCCCAGACCTCGGGCCGCTCCTTCTCCACCATTCGCTTGGCGGCCTTGATGGTCTGCGCCTTGCCGTAAAGCTCGAGCTTGGCATAGACGAAAGGCTTGAACAGCTCGAGCGCCATCTTCTTCGGCAGGCCGCACTGGTGCAGCTTGAGCTCGGGACCGACGACGATCACCGAGCGGCCGGAATAGTCGACGCGCTTGCCGAGCAGGTTCTGGCGGAAGCGGCCCTGCTTGCCCTTGAGCATGTCGGAGAGCGACTTCAAGGGTCGCTTGTTGGCGCCGGTGATCACCCGGCCCCGCCTGCCGTTGTCGAAGAGCGCATCGACCGCCTCTTGCAGCATCCGCTTCTCGTTGCGGACGATGATGTCGGGGGCCCTGAGCTCGATCAACCGCTTGAGGCGATTGTTGCGATTGATGACGCGTCGGTAGAGGTCGTTGAGATCCGACGTCGCGAACCGGCCGCCATCGAGCGGCACCAAGGGACGCAGCTCCGGCGGAATGACCGGCACCACCTCGAGCACCATCCATTCCGGCTTGTTGCCGGATTCGAGAAACGTCTCGACCAGCTTCAGCCGCTTGACCAGCTTCTTGCGCTTCGCCTCGGACGTGGTCTCGAGGAGATCGGCGCGCATCTGCTCGCGCTCGCGCGGCAGGTCGAGCGCCTTCAGCATGTCGCGAACGGCCTCGGCCCCGATGCCGACCTGGAAGTCGTCGCCGAACTCGTCGCGGTGCCGCATCACCTGCTCCTCGTTGAGGAGCTCGTGCTGCTTGAGGGAGGTGAGGCCCGGCTCGACCACCACCCAGTTCTCGAAATAAAGGACCCGCTCGAGATCCCGAAGGGTCATGTCGAGCAGGATGCCGATGCGCGACGGCACCGACTTCATGAACCAGATATGGGCCACCGGGGCGGCCAGCTCGATATGGCCCATGCGCTCGCGGCGGACCTTCGACTGGATGACCTCGACGCCGCATTTCTCGCAGACGATGCCCTTGTACTTCATGCGCTTGTACTTGCCGCACAAGCACTCGTAATCCTTGATCGGGCCGAAGATCTTGGCGCAGAAGAGCCCGTCCCGCTCCGGCTTGAACGTCCGGTAGTTGATGGTCTCGGGTTTCCTGACCTCGCCATACGACCATTCCCGAATCTGGTCCGGGCTGGCGATCGCGATCTGGATCTGGTCGAACTTCTGACCGGTGGCGGGCTGGCCGAAGAGGTAGAGGAGATCGTTCATGGGGTTACCTGCTCTCTAGCGCCGCTCTTGAGGGAGCGCCGGACGGCCGGGGCGGGGCCGTCCGGGCTGAGGAATGGACGGGACCGATTTCAGTCCTCGCCCACCGTTTCTTGCTGCAGCTCGACATTGAGACCCAATGCCTGCAGCTCCTTCACGAGCACATTGAAGCTTTCGGGGATGCCTGCCTCGAAGGTGTCCTCGCCGCGCACGATCGCCTCGTAGATCTTGGTGCGACCGGACACGTCGTCGGACTTCACGGTGAGCATCTCCTGGAGGCTGTAGGCGGCGCCGTATGCCTGCAGCGCCCAGCATTCCATCTCGCCGAACCGCTGGCCGCCGAACTGCGCCTTGCCGCCCAGCGGTTGCTGGGTGACGAGGCTGTAGGGACCGACCGAGCGAGCGTGGATCTTGTCGTCGACGAGATGGCCGAGCTTCAGCATGTAAATATAGCCGACCGTCACCGGCCGATCGAATGGCTCGCCCGTCCGCCCGTCGACCAGGCGAACCTGACCCGAGGCGTGGCAACCGGCCTCCTCGAGCAGGGCCACGATGTCCGGCTCGTGAGCACCATCGAAGACGGGTGTCGCGATCGGCACGCCGCGGCTCAGGTTCTGGCCGAGCTCGGCCAGCTCCTGCGGCTCATAGGCGGCCACCTCTGTGCTGACACCATTGCCGTAGATGGTGTCGATCTTGCCGAGCAGCGCCTCGCGCATGCCGGGCTCGTCGAGGCGATCGACGAGCTGGCCGAGCTGGCGGCCAAGATTGGCGCAGGCCCAGCCCAGATGCGTCTCCAGAATCTGGCCGACATTCATCCGCGACGGCACGCCCAAGGGATTGAGCACGATGTCGACGGGCGTGCCGTCCTCGAGGCACGGCATATCCTCGAGCGGGGCGATCTTCGAGATCACGCCCTTGTTGCCGTGCCGGCCGGCCATCTTGTCGCCCGGCTGCAGCTTGCGCTTCACCGCGACGAAAACCTTCACCATCTTGAGCACGCCGGGCGGCATCTCGTCGCCACGCTGCAGCTTCTCGACCTTATTCTCGAAACGTTCGGTCAGCCGCTTGATGCCATCGTCGAGCTGTCGCTTGAGGGCCTGCAGCTCGGTCATCCGCTCGACATCGTCGATCGCCAGATCCCACCACTGGCGGCGGGGCGTGGCGTCGAGCATTGCCGCGTCTATGATCGTCCCGGCCTTCACGCCCTTCGGCCCTGCGGTGACCTTCTGCTCGTCGAGCAGCTCGCGCAGGCGGCCGAAGATGTTGCGCTCGAGGATGCTGCGTTCGTCGTCGCGGTCCTTGGCGAGACGTTCGATCTCGGCCCGCTCGATGGCGATGGCACGCTCGTCCTTGTCGACGCCACGACGATTGAAGACGCGAACCTCGACCACGGTGCCCTGCACGCCTGGCGGCACCTTGAGCGAGGTGTCGCGCACGTCGGCGGCCTTCTCGCCGAATATGGCGCGCAGCAGCTTCTCCTCCGGCGTCATCGGCGTCTCGCCCTTGGGCGTGACCTTGCCGACCATGATGTCGCCGGCCTTCACCTCCGCGCCGATATAGACGATGCCCGCCTCGTCGAGGTTCCTGAGCGCCTCCTCGCTGACATTCGGGATGTCGCGGGTGATGCTCTCGGGCCCGAGCTTGGTGTCGCGGGCCATCACCTCGAATTCATCGATGTGGATCGAGGTGAAGATGTCCTCGCGCACGATCCGCTCGGAGATCAGAATCGAGTCCTCGAAGTTGTAGCCGTTCCACGGCATGAAGGCGACGAGGGTGTTGCGCCCGAGCGCCAGCTCGCCGAGCTCGGTGGACGGGCCGTCGGCGATGATGTCACCCTTGTGGACGCGGTCGCCGACCTTCACCAACGGCCGCTGGGTGATGCAGGTGTTCTGGTTCGAGCGCTGGAACTTCCGCAGGTTGTAGATGTCGACCACGCTGTCGGCGCGCTCCACTTCGTCGGTGACGCGGATGACGATGCGCGAGCCATCGACTTGATCGACGATGCCGGAGCGCTTCGCGCCAACCGCCGCACCCGAATCGCGGGCGACAACGTCCTCCATGCCGGTGCCGACGAAGGGTGCCTCGGGCTGCAGAAGCGGCACCGCCTGGCGCTGCATGTTCGAGCCCATCAGCGCCCGGTTGGCGTCATCGTTCTCGAGGAACGGGATCAAGGCCGCGGCCACCGAGACGAGCTGCTTGGGCGACACATCGATGAGGTCGATGGTCTCCGGTCGGGCGAGCATGAACTCGTTGCTCTCGCGGCAACTGACAAGGTCGGCGGCGAAGGTGCGCTCCGCCGTCAGCTCGGAGTTCGCCTGGGCGATGGTGTAGCGATTCTCCTCCATGGCCGAGAGGTAGATCACCTCGTCCGTCACCTTGCCGTCGATCACCTTGCGGTACGGGCTCTCGATGAAGCCGTACTTGTTGATCCTGGCGTAGGTGGCGAGACTGTTGATCAGGCCGATGTTCGGGCCTTCCGGCGTCTCGATCGGGCAGATCCGGCCGTAATGCGTCGGGTGCACGTCGCGCACCTCGAAACCGGCCCGCTCGCGGGTCAGGCCACCCGGGCCGAGCGCGGAGAGTCGCCGCTTGTGGGTGATCTCGGAGAGCGGGTTGGTCTGGTCCATGAACTGCGAGAGCTGCGAGCTGCCGAAGAACTCGCGGACCGAGGCCGCCACCGGCTTGGCGTTGACCAGGTCGTGAGGCATGGCGGCGTCGATCTCGACCGAGCTCATGCGCTCGCGGACGGCGCGCTCCATGCGCAGGAGGCCGACGCGGAACTGGTTCTCCATGAGCTCGCCAACCGAGCGCACCCGGCGATTGCCGAGATTGTCGATATCATCGATCTCGCCCCGGCCGTCCTTGATCTCAACCAGATGCTTGACCACGGCGAGGATGTCCTCGTTGCGCAAGACGCGCACCGTATCGTCGCTCTCGAGTCCGAGCCGGGCGTTCATCTTGACCCGGCCGACCGGCGAGAGGTCGTAGCGCTCGGGATCGAAGAACAGCCCATTGAACAGCGCCTCGGCCGTTTCCGGCGTCGGCGGCTCACCCGGGCGCAGCACCCGGTAGATGTCGAGCAGCGCCTCCTCGCGGGTGCTCGAGCGATCGAGCGCCAGCGTGTTGCGAATGTAGGGGCCAATGGTCGAATGGTCGATGTCGAGCAGCGGCAGCTCGTCGATGCCGAGCTCGGCGAGGCGGCCGAGCAGCTCGCTGGTGATCTCCTCGCCGGCCTCGGCGTGGACCAGTCCCGTCTCCATGTTGACGAGATCGCGCGCGATGTAGTGGCCGATCACGTCCTCGGCGGAGAGGTAGAGGTCGGTGACCTTCTTCTCCTCGATCCGCTTCAGGAGCCTGGGGCTCACCTTGGTCCCGGCCTCGGCCAGGGACTCGCCCGACGCCGCATCGACCAGATCGCTGGTCAACTTCTGGCCAAGCAATCGATCGGGACGGAGGGCGATCCCCCAGCCCTGGCCGCAACGGCGAATGGCGACCTCATGGTAGAAATGCGCCAAAAGCTCCTCGGCATCGAGGCCGAGCGCCAGCAAGAGCGTCGTCGCCGGCAGCTTGCGCCGGCGGTCGATGCGCACGTAGACGAGGTCCTTGGCGTCGAACTCGAAATCCAGCCACGAGCCGCGATAGGGGATCACCCGCGCCGAATAGAGGAACTTGCCCGAGCTGTGCGTCTTGCCGCGGTCATGGTCGAAAAACACACCGGGCGAGCGATGCATCTGGCTGACGATGACGCGCTCCGTGCCGTTGACCACGAAGGTGCCGTTGTCCGTCATGAGCGGCATGTCGCCCATGTAGACATCCTGCTCCTTGATGTCGCGCACGCTGCGTGCGCCGCTGTCCTCGTCGATATCCCAAACGATCAGGCGCAGCGTCACCCGGAGCGGCGCCGCGTAGGTCAAGCCGCGCTGATGGCACTCGTCGACATCGTATTTCGGCGCCTCGAGCTCGTACTTGACGAAGTCGAGCGCCGCCCGGTCGGCGAAATCCTTGATCGGAAAAACCGAGCGGAAGACCTCCTCGAGCCCGGCCAGCTCTCGGTCGCCCGGCGCGGTGTGCATTTGCAGGAAGAACTCGTAACTCTGCCGCTGCACCTCGATGAGGTTGGGCATCGTCGTGACTTCCGTAATACGACCGAAGCTCTTGCGGATCCGCTTACGCGCCGTCTTCGCCTCTGCCATCACTGAATTCCGTTTCCCATGTCGGAGCGCCGGCTCACCCGACGCCCATGTCGCCGATCCGTCTCAGCGGTCCGGCGCAACGACAGAAAGGCGGACCGCTGCACTTGGCTGCGGCCGCCCACCCTGTTCTGAAATTCCTGCGACGCCTCTCGGCGCCTGCGGGCGCCGAGCATCAACCCGGGCTCGAGGACCCGACCCGGATACGCGCCGGACGCCAGCCGCCCCTGTGTCGATCTTACTTGACCTCCACGGTGGCGCCGGCCTCCTCGAGCTGCTTCTTGAACTTCGCGGCGTCGTCCTTGGAGACCGCTTCCTTGACCGCCTTGGGCGCCGCCTCGACCAGATCCTTGGCCTCCTTGAGGCCGAGGCCGGTGATGGCACGGACCTCCTTGATGACGTTGATCTTCTTCTCGCCGACCACGGCGAGGATCACGTCGAACTCGGTCTGCTCCTCGGCCGCCTCGGCGGCGACCGCTGCACCACCGGCGGCGGCGGCGGCGACCGGTGCCGCGGCCGACACGCCCCACTTCTCCTCGAGCAACTTCGAGAGCTCGGCGGCCTCGAGCACGGTCAGGCTCGAGAGATCGTCCACCAGCTGCTGCAGATTAGCCATTTCGGTCTTCCTCCAACGGGTCTTGCATGGTCGGGCAGCCCGCTCATCGGGCCACGGCAATCGGTTTGGTTCAACCCAGCTCGGCCTTGGCCTTGAGCACGCGGGCGATCTGGCCGCCGGGCGCCTGCAGCAGGCTGACAAGGCGGGTCGCAGGGGTGTTGATCAAGGCCAGGAGCTTGGCGCGGAGCTCGTCGAGCGACGGCAGCTCGGCCAGGGTCTGCACGGCGGCGGCGTCGAGCAGATTGCCACCATAGCCCCCACCCACGATCTTCAGCTTGTCATTCTTCTTGGCGAAGGCGGCGATCACCTTGGGTGCCGCGACCGGGTCGGACGAATAGGCGATCGCCGTGGGTCCGGTGAGCATGTCGCCGAGCGGTGCATAGCTCGTGTCGACCACCGCCAATTTCGCCAGGCGGTTCTTCGTCACCCGAAAGTTCGCACCGACGTCGCGCATCTGCCGCCTGAGATCGGTCATTTCGGCCACGGTCAGGCCCATGTAGTGCGTCACGACCACGACGTCGGCATCCCTAAAAATGGAACCGAGTTCGTCGACGATCCTGGTTTTCTCGGCGCGGAGCACGGACGGCCTCCAAAAATCAACGAAATTGCGGGAACACATGGCGGCCGTAGGCCACCGCCGCACCACCCGCCGGCACGAATGAGGCCAAGGCGGCAAAAAGCCCACGAGCGACAACGCTCACCCGGATGGATGAGCCGAAGAAGCTCGTGAACCCGCCGTTCTCAGGAGCGCACAGCATAGCCGCCCTGGCCAGTCTCGCAAGCAGTTTTTATTCCAGCTGGCAAGCTCATTGCCCGGGCTGGCTGGCACCGACCAGGGTCGCCACCTCGAGCTTCACGCCGGGGCCCATGGTCGAACTCAGATGCGCGCGCTTGAGGTAGGTTCCCTTGGCGCCCGCAGGCTTCGCCCGGTTCACCGCGTCGACGAAGCTCCGCGCGTTCTCAACCAGCTGCTCGGCAGCGAAGCTCGCTCGCCCTATGCCAGCATGGACGATGCCCGCCTTCTCGACCCTGAACTGCACCTGGCCACCCTTGGCCGCCTCGACCGCCTCCTTCACGTTCGGCGTCACCGTGCCGAGCTTCGGGTTCGGCATCAGGCCGCGCGGGCCGAGGATGCGGCCCAGCCGGCCGACCAGCGGCATCATGTCCGGCGTCGCGATCACCCGGTCGAAGTCGATCTGCCCAGCCTGCACCTTTTCGGCCAGGTCGTCCGCACCGACGATGTCGGCGCCAGCCGCCTGCGCCTGCTCGGCCTTTTCGCCCTTGGCGAATACGGCCACCCGCAGCGTCTTGCCGGTGCCGTGCGGCAGATTGACCACTCCCCTGACCATCTGATCGGCGTGGCGGGGGTCGACCCCGAGATTGAGCGACATCTCGATGGTTTCGTCGAACTTGGCCGTGGCGACCCCCTTTATCGCGGCCACCGCCTCGCCGAGCTCGTACTGCTTCAGCCGGTCGATGCCGGCTGCAGCGGCCTTCAGTCGCTTGCCTGCCTTGGCCATCGGCTCAGCCCTCCATCACATCGATGCCCATCGACCGGGCCGAGCCGACGATCATCTTCGTCGCTGCCTCGAGGTCGGCGGCGTTGAGGTCCTTCATCTTGCTCTCGGCGATTTCGCGGCACTGCGCCATGGTCACCTTGCCGGCGACGCTCTTGCCCGGGGTCTGGCCACCCTTGCCGAGACCGGCCGCCCTCTTCAGGAAGTAGCTGGCTGGCGGTGTCTTGGTGGCGAAGGTGAAAGTGCGGTCGGCGAAGGCCGTGATCACCGTCGGGATGGGCATGCCGGGCTCCATGCCCTGCGTCGCCGCATTGAAGGCCTTGCAGAATTCCATGATATTCAGGCCGCGCTGACCCAGAGCTGGACCGATAGGCGGCGAGGGGTTGGCCTTGCCGGCCGGCACCTGCAGCTTGATGTACCCGGTGATCTTCTTCGCCATTCAGGCTCTCCTCTTCGCGGTGCATGCGCGCCGCCATCGCGACGCTCCCGCTGCCACGCCGGCCTCCGTGGCCGGCGACGTGATCTAGATGCGCTCGACCTGGGAGAATTCCAGCTCGACCGGTGTCGACCGGCCGAAGATCGAGACGGAAACCTTGAGCCGCCCCTTGCCTTCCTCGACGTCCTCGACGGTGCCCTCGAAGGTGCTGAACGGCCCGTCGGTGACCCGGATGCGATCGCCGCTGATGAACGACACGGACATGCGCGGATGCTCGACGCCCTCCTGCACCTGTGCCTGGATCCGCTCCGCCTCGGCATCGGGAATCGGCTGAGGCTTGCCACCGGCGCCGAGAAAGCCCGTCACCTTGGCGGTGTTGCGCACCAGCGACCAAGTCTCGTCGTTGAGATCCATCTTGATCAGCACGTAGCCCGGGAAGAACTTTCGTTCGGTCGCCACCTTCTTGCCGCGACGCACCTCGACGACCTCTTCCGACGGCACGAGAATTTCCTCGATCAACTTGGCGAGGCCCTTCTGCTCCGCCTGCTCGAGGATCGCCTCCTTCACCTTCTGCTCGAAGGTGGAATAGACGTGGATGATGTACCAGCGCGCCGCCATCAGCCGCCGAGCCCCAGAAGAAATTTGATGCTGAAGGCGATCACCTGATCCACCAGAAAAAAGAAGAGCGCAGCCAGAGCCGACATGACGAGAACGCTGATCGTGGTCACGATCAGCTCCTTTCGGTTCGGCCAAGTGACCTTGGCAATCTCCTGCCGAACTTCCCGAACGAACTGCGCGGGCGATGTCTTCGCCATCTCGATCCACTCTAATTTCCACTACGCGAGCCGACTGGCAGGAGTGGAGGGACTCGAACCCACAACCCCCGGTTTTGGAGACCGGTGCTCTGCCAATTGAGCTACACTCCTCCGGCGGCTCGCCGGGTCGTCATCGCCCAACATTCAGGACGACGGCTCGCGCCGGCGACGCGTGCCGCCGGGCGAGCCCGTGTCTCTAAGGCGTCAGCCATGAAAGGGCAAGCCCCTTGCTGGCCGCCGCCCCCGAAGCGCCCGCTGTCGTTAGCTGATGATTTCGGCGACGACGCCGGCGCCGACGGTTCGACCA
>CAYMTA010000089.1:0-15208 GCA_964393275.1 uncultured Geminicoccaceae bacterium
CCGATGCCGTATCGGCTGTTGAAGCTGGCTGAGGTTTATGCGTAATCAGGTAAATCAATGAGCATGACGCCTGAAGAAGCCGCTATGGAAGAAGGTATGGATAGTCTCTTCCGAGAGTGGGAGAGAGAGCATGCCGATAGCTTCCGCGAAGAAGGCGTGTCCAACTTTGAATACGAGCGGACAGCATCCTACTTTAGATCTTTTGAATTTGATCCATTGATTCTAAAGAGAATGGAAGAAGCCAGAATTATAAGAACAATAAGTCCGACAGCGTCGTTAATATTGAATTATTCATGTATAGAATTTATGCTAACAAAAGAATTATTTACTCCGATTGTTTATGCATTTACAGCGAGTAATAGTATTGCAGGATATTTTGCAAAGCATATTGTTGGATTTGGAATGCCGCCCCGCCATATTGGTGAGATCGTCGATGCATTTTTGGAAATGATAATTCAAACTGACACAAAGAAAGTCGAAATTTTCGGAGAAACTAAGAATCTCTGGAAATATCTTGAGTCTAAGAAGAAGATAAGAAATAATGCTGTTCATACGCCACTTGATATCACTGAAAAAGAATCAAAAGAAATGGAAGAGCTAACTCTATTTATTTTAAAGAAGATTTGCAGACCATTGCGGAAAGAACTAATGAATTGGAAATAGACCAATCTGCTTTTCGTCTCGAACAGGGCGAAAAGGGAGCATTCCTTATGAAGCTTCCATTTCTGATGACGACCGATTGCGACAATTGTCAAGATCGGGTGTAGGCCCGCTGCGGTTCGAGTCGCGTGTCGCTTGCCGTCTTTCCGGCAATCGTGAAACTTGGGCGAAGGCTTGGTCGAGCGTGGAGGACAGGGCGATGCGGTGGGGATATCTTTGGGGCGTGATGGCGGCGGCAATGCTCGCCGCACCGGTCGTGGCGCAGGACCTGCCCGATCTCGGCGGGCGGGAGGTGGTGGTGGTGACCGAGAACGCCTATCCGCCGCTCCAGTTCGTCGATCCGAAGAGCGGCGAGGCGATCGGCTGGGAGTATGACTTCGTGGCCGACCTGGCAAAGCGCCTGAACTTCGAGGTGGCTTACGAGAACGTCTCGTGGGACGCGATGATTCCGGCCGTCTCGGAGGGCCAGTACGATCTCGGCATGACCGGCATCACCATCACCGAGGAGCGCCGGGCCAAGGTCGATTTCTCCGATCCCTACATGCGCTCGGAGATGTTCATGCTGGTGCGCGGCGACGAGGCGCGCTTCAGCAATGCGGCGGGCTTCGCCGCGCTCGAGGACGGGCTGATCGGCTCGCAGGCCGGGACCACGCCCTTCTATGTCGCCGTCTACGACGTGCTCGACGGTGACGAGGCCAACCCCCGGATCAAGCTCTTCGAGACCTTCGGCGCGGCGGTGCAGGCGCTGCGGACGGGCGACGTCGATCTGGTGCTGACCGACGGCACGGCCGGCCAGGGCTATGTCGAGGCCTCCGGCGGCGCCCTGAAGCTGGTCGGCGAGCCGCTGGGCTCCGAGGATTTCGGCTTCATCTTCCCCAAGGGCTCCGACCTCGTCGCACCCTTCAATGCCGCGATCGCCGCCGCCTGGGCCGACGGGACGATCGAGGCCTTGAACACCAAGTGGTTCCGCGACTACGCGCTCGGCCGCTGACGACCGGCGCGCCACCATGCGCCGGCGCCCTGGCGAGAGCGATTTTCCCTGGTGGCTCGTCGTGGCGCTCGGCATCGGCGCCGTGCTGGGCTGGCGGATCCTGACCAGCGGGCTCTATCGCGAGATCTCCGCCATCGTGGTCAAGGGGGCGGGGATCACCGTCTTCGTCACGGTCGTGGCCTTCGCGCTGGCGACCGCCCTCGGCCTCCTCGTGGCGCTGGCCGCCCTCTCGCGCTTCCCTCCGCTCCGCCAGGCCGCCCGCTTCCACGTCGAGGTGATCCGGGGCGTGCCGATGCTGGTGCTGCTCTTCTATGTGGCGTTCGTCGCGGCACCCGGCCTCGTCTGGCTCGCCAACCTGCTCCTGACCTGGCCGCGCGAGGCTGGCTGGGTGGCCGAGCTCCGCGTGCGCGACATCTCGCTCCTCTGGCGGGCGATCATCGCGTTGACGATCGGCTACTCGGCCTTCATCGCCGAGGTCTTCCGGGCCGGCATCCTGGCGGTCGATCCGGGCCAGATCGAGGCGGCGGAGGCGCTCGGCCTCTCGCCCTTCCAGCGCTTTCGCCTGATCGTCCTGCCGCAGGCGATCCGGGTCATCCTGCCACCCTTGGGCAACGACTTCGTCGCCATGGTCAAGGACAGCTCGCTCGTCTCGGTCCTCGGCGTCGCCGACATCACCCAGATGGGCAAGGTCTACGCGGCGGGCTCGTTCCGCTTCTTCGAGACCTACAACGTCGTGGCCTACACCTATCTCGTCATGGTGATCGGGCTGTCGCTGGCGCTGCGTGCGCTCGAGCGGCGCCTCGGGCGCGGCCGGTGATGGTGGCTGCGGCGGGGCCGTGCTAACCCCCCGTGCGAGGCTGCGACCTGTGGGGAGAAGGAACGACATGAGCCGTCGCATCGAGGATTTGCGGGTCGTCCTGATCAAGGCGCCGCTGGAGGCGCCGATCATCGCCCCCTTCGGGCGTGTCGAGGTGCGCCACAACCTGCTCGTGCGGCTCCGGCTCGCCGACGGGACCGAGGGGCTGGGGGAGGTTTGGGCCAATTTTCCGCCCTGGGGCTGCCCCGAGCGGGTCGAGATCCTGCGCCGCGTGGTCCGTCCGGCGCTGCTCGGCGAGACGCTCGACGATCCGGCCCGCCTGCACCGGATGCTGCGCGGGAAGATGCGTGGGCTGGCCAACCAGATGGGGGCGATCGGCCCCTTCGACCAGGCGCTGGCCGGCGCCGACATAGCGCTCTGGGACGCGCACAGCCGGGCCCTGGGCCGGCCGCTCAGGGCGATCCTGGCCGATGGCGCCGCGGATTCGGTCGCGGTCTATGCCACCAACCTGCCGCTCGACCGGCCGGACATGATCGACGCCATGGCCGCCAAGGGCCACACCCGCTTCAAGGTGAAGCTGCCGGCCGATACCGCCATGGGCCGCCGCTGGCTGCCGGAGGCAAGGGCGGCCGCGGGCGAGCGGATGCTGATGATGGATGCGAGCCAGGGCCAGACGCCGGCCGGGCTCGCCGGCATCATGGACGTGCTCGAGGCCGCCCGGCTCGCCTGGCTCGAGGAGCCCTTTCCGGTCGACGATATCGAGGCCTATCGCGCATGGCACGGCATGGCCGGCCGGCCGCCTCTGGCGATGGGCGAGAACAGCTACGGCGAGGCGGGCTTCGAGCTGCTGCTGGACCAGATCGACCCCGACTGGGCCCAGCCGGACATCACCAAGACGGCCGGCATCACGCGGGGCGGCAGGCTGGTCGCCATGGGCAAGGCTGCCGGCAAGCACGTGGCGCTGCACATGTATGGCGGCCCGGTCGGCCTCTATGCCAGCGCCCAGCTTTCGGCGGCGCTCGGCAGCGTCGACCTCGTCGAGATGGACAGCAAGCCGAACCCGCTCTTCGTCCATCTGGACCGGACGCCCGAGGTCGTGGACGGGCGGCTCAGGCTGCCGGAGGGGCCGGGCCTCGGCATCGCCCTCGATCCGGCGGTGCTGGAGCGGTTCGACGTGACGGAAAGCTGAGGGCATGAAGATCGCGATCTTCGGTGCCGGGGCGGTCGGCGGCTATCTGGCGGCCCGGCTTGCCAAAGCCGGGCGCGAGGTCGCGGTGATCGCCCGGGGCGAGCATCTCGCGGCCATCCAGGCGAACGGGCTCGTGCTCGAGACGCCGGAGGAGCGATTCACGGTCGAGGTCCAGGCGAGCGACGACCCGGGTCGGATCGGCCCGGTCGATCTCGTGCTGGTGACGGCCAAGACCACGGCGAACCAGGCGGTGGCCGCCGGCATCGCGCCGCTGCTCGGCCCCGGTACCCCGGTCGTCTTCGCCCAGAACGGGGTCTTCTGGTGGTACGGCCAGGGCTTTCGGCCACCCGTGCCGGCCACCACCACGCGGCTCGACCCGCATGGCCGGCTCGCCGCCGCGATCGCACCGGAGCGCCGGCTCGGGCTCGTCGTCCACTCGCCGAACGAGGTCCGGGCACCGGGCGTGGTCAGGAACGGCTCGACCAGGAACCGCTTCGTGCTGGGTGCGGCCGACCCGTCCCGCCCGCTCGACGACGCGGTGGCGGCCCTGGACGATGCCGGCTTCTCCCTCGAGCGGACAGGGGACATCCGGGCCGCGATGTGGCGAAAGCTCCTGGTCAACGTCTCGACCGGGCCGGTCACGGCGTTGACGCGGGCGACGGCCGCGGGCGTGGTCGAGGACCCCGGCACGGCGGCTCTCTCGCGCCGGCTGATCGAGGAGGCGCTGGCCGTGGCCGAGGCGCACGGCTTCGATGACCTCGGCATCGATCCCGTGACGCTCTCGCAGCCGGGCTCCCGGCCCCGCCACAAGCCCTCGATGCTGCAGGACGTGGAGCGCGGCCGGGCGCTCGAGATCGACAGCATGGCGCGCATCGTCCAGGACCTCGCGCGCGAGGCGGGCGTGGCGACACCGACGCTCGACATCGTCCTGGCCCTGCTCATCCGCCTCGCCCGCACGCGCGGCATCTACCCCGCCGAAGGGTGAGAGCCCGGGCTCTGAGCCGCCTTTGTCATTCAAGGGTTTGCGTGGCCGCTTCGGAAATGCCATGATTCTGTCGAGGCGGGCGGGCCTTGCTGGCCGCATCGCCCCGGCTCCGGCGGAAGCCCGAAGGGCGCCCCGGTCACGGCCAACAAAGGGAGGACCACCAGCATGTCGATGCTTCGCGGCGCGATCACGGGCCTTTTGGCCACCGCACTGCTCGCTTCCACCACCCTCGCGCCCGCGCCCGCCGGGGCCGAGGACGTCACGCTCAAGCTCTGGTCGCGCGCCGACCGCTCGGGGCCCTTGCGCGCCGGCAACATCGTCGCCGCCACCGCCGAGCTCAACCGCATGCTCGAGGCCGCCGGCAGCCAGACCCGGGTCGTTCTCGACGTCTTCGAGAACAACGCCGACGGCTACGACGCCGACGCGCTCGACCTCTTCAAGGCGGTCGCCGTCGACAAGGGCCCGGACCTCTTCGTCGCCGCGCACGAGTGGATCGGCGCCTTCGTCGAGGACGGCCTCGCCTACCAGCTCGACGAGCATGTCGCCGCCAACCCCGAGCTCTACGGCGACATCATCACGACCTTGTGGAACGCGGTCACCTACAAGGGCCACATCTACGGCATCCCGCAGGATTCCGAGGTGCGCATGTTCTTCTACGACAAGGAGATGCTGCGCAAGATCGGCAAGGACGAGGAGTTCATCGAGAGCCTGCCCGAGAAGGTCGAGAGCGGCGAGTTCACCATCTACGACATGACCGACCTCGCCAAGGAGGTGGTCGACGGCGGCGCCGCCAAGTACGGCATCCTCCATCGACCGAACGTCGGCCCCGACTTCCAGATGCTGATGAAGAGCTTCGGCATCGACCAGTACGACGCCGAGGCCGGCAAGCTGCAGATGTCGCAGAGCAAGCTCACCGCCTTCTTCGAATGGCTGAAGTACAGCGTCGACGCCGGCGTCATCCCGGCCAACATGACCGCCTGGTCGTGGGACGAGGTGAATGCCGCCTTCCGCACCGACAAGACCGCGTTCATCAAGTTCCACGGCATCTGGAACGTGCCGGCGCAGCTCGAGGCGCGCGGCCTGACCAGGGACACCTATTTCGAGGCCATCGGCTGGACGCTCAGCCCGGCGGCGGAGAAGGGCGGCAAGCCGGCCAATCTCTCGCATCCGATCGCCTACGTCGTCTCGGCCAAGAGCGAGCACCCGGAGCTCGCCGCCTACATCATCGGCCTCGCCAGCCAGAACTACCTGAACACGGCGCACGCGGTGACCACCGGCCACACGCCGATCAATTACGGCCAGGCGGCGATGCCGCGCTTCATCGAGGAGGGCTGGGCGCTGCGGGCCGGCGCACCGATGCTCGCCTACGCCACGTTCATGCCCAACCACGCCAGCATCGGGCAGTACAACGCGCTGGTCTTCAAGGGCATCGAGGCGGTCGAGACCGACAGGCTCGAGCCTGCCGCCGCCGCCGCCTTCGTCGTCGAGGAGCTCCAGTCGGAGCTCGGCGACGACGTCGTCATCCTCGACTGACCCGGTCGGGGCCGGCTCCGGCCGGCCCCGCTGCCTCTCATGCGGCAGAAGGCGAGCGCCCGCCAATTCACCAACATGGCCCTCTTTCTGGGCCCTGCGACCGTGCTGCTCTTCATGTTCTTCATCGCCCCCGTGGTGGTCGACATCTTCGTCGCCTTCACCGACATGGGGCGGGCGCTCAAGATCACGGGCTTCACCACGGCGAACTTCGAGCGGATGCTGACCGGCGACAGCCGGATCGGCCCGACCCTGGCGCTCACCTTCGTCTACGTCTTCTTGACCCTCGCCATCTTCAACGTCACCTTCGGCCTCGTCCTGGCGCTGACCACGACCGCCCTGCCGGATCGCCAGGGCGGCTTCTTCCGCGCCGTCTGGCTCCTGCCCCGGATGAGCCCGTCGGTCGTCTATGCGCTGCTCTGGGCCTGGGTCATCGGCCCGACCGATCGCGGCCTGATCAACCAGGTCTGGGTCGGCTTTCTCGGCCAGGAGCCGGTCGATCTCCTCTCCAACCATCCGATGATGCTGATCGTCCTCGCCAACGGCTTCATCGGGGCGTCGATGGGCATGATCATCTTCACCAGCGCCATCCGCGCCATCCCCGAGCACCTCTTCCATGCCGCCCGGGTGGACGGGGCCGGGCCGCTCGCCATCGTCTGGCACGTCACCCTGCCGGCGATCCGATGGCCCTTGAGCTTCATCACCGTCTACCAGACGCTCTCGCTCCTGGTGAGCTTCGAGTACATCTGGCTGATCACCAATGGCGGCCCGTTCTACGACACCACGGTCTACGCGCTCTACGTCTACAAGCGCGCCTTCGAGAACGGCCAGTACGCCTATGGCGCCGCCCTGGCTCTGGTCCTCGTCGTCATCGGCATCGCCGCCTCGCTCTTGATGTGGCGCTTCCTCGACATGAAGCGGCTCCTGCAGACACCCCGGATCGAGGTCCAGTGAGCACCGTGGCCGAGATCGACCAGGCGCGCGTGCCGCCGGCGCAGGCCGACTGGGATGCGCTCGCGGCCAAGGCGAAGCGCGGGCGGCTGGTCGGCCGGGGGCTGCTGCTCGCCTTCCTGGTCACCGTCTCGGTGCCGATCCTGCTGCCCTATTTCTGGATGTTCACGATCTCGGTCTCGGCCAGGACGGGCGGCGTCTCGTCGGTGGTGCTCTGGCGGGCCTGCGCCATCCTGGTGCCGACCGTGCTCGCCATCGGCCTCCTGAACGCGCTGACCGAGAAGGGCAGGCTTCGGCTCTACCTCATGGCCGCCATCCTCGCCGTCGCCGCGGCGGCGGTGGCACTCGGCATCGGCCAGGACCTGCACCTGCGGAACTGGGTCTTCCTGCACAACTCGAACTTCGTCCAGGACCTCTCCGGACGCCGCGCCGCCACGGTCAACTCCCAGTTCCCGTCCGTCTGGACCGCCTTCGGCAACTCGCTGGCCCTGGCCCTGGTGCAGACCACCCTGGTGCTGACCGTCGGCACGCTCGCCGGCTACTACCTCTCGCGCTTCAACTTCCGCGGCCGGGCGAGCTTCTTGCAGTCGCTCTTGATCCTGCACGCCTTTCCGGCGCTCACCTTGATCATCCCGATCTTCCTTCTGATGTACTGGTTCGGGCTGCTCGACACGCTGACCGGCGTGATCCTGGTGATCACCACGCTCGAGCTGCCGTTCGCCATCTTCATCATGAAGGGCTTCTTCGACGCCGTGCCCTGGGATATCGAGATGTCGGCCCTGGTTGACGGCGCCTCGCGCCGGCAGGCCTTCGTCAAGGTGGTGCTGCCGCAGGTCAAGGTGGGGCTGCTCGCCGTCGGCGTCTTCGCCTTCATCCGCGGCTGGGAGGAGTACGTCTTCGTCCGCACCCTGCTCTACGACAAGCAGAACTGGACCATGAGCCTCTACATCTTCTGGGTCAGCGAGGACATCATGGGGGTCGATTACGGCATCGTCGCCGCGGTCGGCGTCTTCTACGTCGTGCCGTCGATCCTGCTCTACGTGTTCTGCCAGAAATACCTGGTGCAGATGAGCCTCGGCGGGATCAAAGGTTAGGCGCATGGCGAGAATCGAGCTGAAGGGCGTCACCAAGGCCTGGGGCGACGTGGTCGCGGTGGAGCCGACCGACCTCGCCATCGAGGACGGCGAGTTCGTCGCCATCCTCGGCCCCTCGGGCTGCGGCAAGTCGACGACGCTCTTCATGCTGGCCGGGCTCTACGCCCCGACCGGCGGGGCCATCCACTTCGACGGCGCCGTCGTCAACGAGGTCGAGGCCCGGGATCGCAATGTCGGCATCGTCTTCCAGTCCTACGCCCTCTACCCGCACATGAGCGTGAGGAAGAACATCCGCTTTCCCTTGACCTTCAAGTCGATCCCGGCCGACGAGGCCGAGCGGCGGGTGATGGAGGCGGCCCGCCTCGTCCAGGTCGAGGAGCTCCTGGAGCGCATGCCGGCCGAGATGTCGGGCGGCCAGCAGCAGCGCGTCGCCCTGGCGCGGGCGCTGGTCAAGGAGCCGCAGCTCCTGCTGCTGGACGAGCCGCTCTCCAACCTCGACGCGACGCTTCGCCTCTCGATGCGCGGCGAGATCCGCCGGCTGCAGCGGCGCCTCGGCGTCACCACGGTGCTGGTCACCCACGATCAGCTCGAGGCCACCACCATGGCGGATCGGATCATCTGCATGTCGAAGGGCCGGATCGAGCAGATCGGCACCGCCGACGACCTCTACCACCGCCCCGACAGCCTGTTCGTCGCCGGCTTCATCGGCTCGCCGCCGATCAACCTCCTGGACGCCAGGGGCGAGCGCGGCCGGCTTCGGGTGGGGGAGGCCGTGCTCGAGGCGAGCGGGGTCGAGGGGCCGGTGATGATCGGCATCCGGCCGGAGAACCTGAGCCTCGGTCCCGAAGGCGGTGGCCCGGACGTCGAGGCCATGGCGGGGCGGATCGAGCATGTCGAGCCTTTGGGCCGCGAGACCCTCTACGAGGTCGACTGTCCGCTCGGCCGGGTGCATGCGCTCGAGAGCGGCAGCGAGCGGCGCTTCGCGAGCGACGACCGGGTCGGGCTCACCCTGGCCCCGGACGCCGTGCTGGTCTTCGATCGATCGAGCGGACGGCGGCTCACCGGGGCTGTGGTCGGGCCAGTCGCATGACCGGCACGGCGCTTTTGACCGAAGGCGGCCGCATCCGCCTGAAATGGCACCGCCTGCGCGACGCCGCCGACCGGGCGTCGCACGACCGCGCCAGCCTGGCAGAGGGCCTCGCCCGGGGCGCCCTGCTCGAGGTCGACCTGCAGCTCACGGGCGACAGCCACTGGGTCTGCCTGCACGATGCGACGCTCGAGGCCGAGACGACCGGCCGGGGCCCCGTGGCCGGCGCCTCGCGGCGGGCGATCGAGGGCCTTCGCCAGCGCCACCAGGACGGCAGGGCACTTTCCACTCCGCCGCTCTTCCTCGACGAGCTGGCCGAGCGGCTCGCCGCCAGCACCACGGGGGCACGGCTCCAGCTCGACCTCAAGCTCGACCGGCGGGCCCTCGACGGGCCGGCCAGGGCGCGCTTCGCGGCGGCCGTGGCGCCCCTGGCCGAACGCTTCGACCTGGGTGGCGAGGACTGGCCCCTGGTCCAGGAGCTGGCTGCCCTCGCCCCCGGCATCCTGCCGGGCTTCGAGACCTGGCCGCTCGCCCTGGGTGGCCGCCTCGCCGACCGGGGTGCCGCCGAGCGCTTCGCCGAGGCGATGGTCGAGGCGGCGCCGGAGGCGGCGATCCTCTACATCCACTACCGGCTGATCCCCGAGGCCGCCTCGTTCGGCGTCGATCTCGTCGGCACCGCCCACGGCCATGGCCACGAGGTCGATGCCTGGACCATCGATCCGGGTCTCGAGCGGCTCGACGGGCTGCTGCGCCATCTGGCGGAGGCCGGCTGCGACCAGATCACGACCAATGCGCCTCTGGCGCTGGAGGCGATATGGCAGCGGAGCTCGTGACGCGAACGGTTTCGCGGCTCGTTGGACCCTCGAGGGAATGGCGCGAGGCGGCGCTCCTGGCCCCTGGCGACGCGCACGGCAGGCTTTTTGCCGAATGCGAGGCTTTGCACCAGGTGGAGTCGGCCGGCACGGTCGCGGGCGGGTCGCCATCTGGCCCGCTTCGGGTGCTGAGCTGGAACGCCGAGCGGCTGAAATACCTGGAATCGAGTGCTGCGCGACTGCGGCCGCTCGCGGCCGACGTCATCCTGCTGACCGAGCTCGATCGCGGCATGGCGCGGTCGGGCAACCGGGACACGCTGGGCGAGCTCGCCGCCGCCCTCGGCATGGCGCGCTGCTTCGCCCTCGAATATGTCGAGCTCGAGCTCGGCGATTCCCGCGAGCGGGCCTGGCACGCCGGCATCGCCAACCGGGACGGGCTGCACGGCAACGGCATCCTGAGCCGCTGGCCGATCGAGGCTGCCGGCATGGTCCGGCTCGAGCGCGACGGCGCCTGGTTCGACGGCAGCCGCAACGGCGAGCGGCGGATCGGCGGGCGGAACGCGGCCCTGGCACGGATCGCCGGCATCACCTTCTGCTCCGTCCATCTCGAGAGCCACAGCGACCCGGCGCACCGGGCGTTGCAGACGACGCATCTGCTCGACGCCATCGAGGCTTTCGCCGGCACCGGCCCGGCCGTCATCGGCGGCGACTTCAACACCGCCACGGTGGGCCACGGCCAGAAGGGCGGGCTGACGGCGGCGCGCCTGTGCAACCCGGTGCCGTTCGAGCCTTTGTTCGAGGTCATGGCCGATCGCGGCTTCGCCTGGGAGGCCGCCAACGAGATGGGGGTGGCGACCCAGCGGACCCGGCCCGACGGCACGCCGGCCCCGCCCTTCGGCCGGATCGACTGGCTCTTCGTGCGCGGGCTCGAGGCACGCGAGCCGGCGACGCTCGCGGCGGTGGACGATGCCGGCGTCGCGATCTCCGACCACGAGATCCTTTCCGTCACGGTGGAGCGTCCCTGATGCAGTTCGTCACCTACAACATCCAGTACGGCCTCGGCCGCGACGGGCACTACGACCTCGCCCGCATCGCCCGCGAGGTCGAATCCGCCGACGTGATAGCACTCCAGGAGGTCGAGCGCTTCTGGCAGCGCTCGGGCGTGGTCGACGAGCCGGCCGAAATCGCCCGCCATCTGCCCCGGCATCACTGGGTCTATGGCGCCAATCTCGACATGGACGCGGACACCGTGGAGGCCGACGGCCGGGTGGTGCATCGCCGCCGGCAGTTCGGCACGATGATCCTCTCCCGCCTCCCGATCCTCTCCTCGCGCAACCACCTCCTGCCCAAATACGGCACGCTGACCCAGCACAGCATCCAGCAGGGCACGCTCGAGGCGGTGATCGGCCTGAAGATGGGGGCGCTGCGCGTCTATTCCGTGCATCTGAGCCACCTCGACGCCGCGACCCGCCTGCCGCAGATCGAGACCCTGCTCGCCATCCACCGCCGCGCCCCGGCGGAAGGTGGCGCCTGGTGCGGCGGGCACCCGAACCCCGCCGCCGGCTGGACCGAAGGCGAGATGCCGCCCATGCCGCGCCAGGCCCTCTTCATGGGCGACTTCAACTTCACGCCGGGCAGCGCCGAATACACCGCCATGGTCGGGCCGATGACCACGCACCATGGCCGGCTTTTAAGCACGGACGGCCTGGTCGACGCCTGGACAGTGGCCGGCCACGAGGAGGCCGCCGGCATCACCTGCGACGGCAAGCGGCTCGATTATCTGTTCCTCTCGGCCAACCTCCGCCATCGCGTGCGGTCGGTCCGGATCGACGAGACGGCGGAGGGCTCGGACCATTTGCCAGTCTGGATGGAGCTCGATGTGGGTTGAGTGCTCATGTAGGACTTGTAGCGGAATGTCGTACTTCCCGTACCCGGCGGAGCGCGCTATGAGCGCTGACGTGCAGGTGACGGCGGAGCCGTGCTACTTCTCGATGCTCCGTCTGTCTGGCCTGCACATCCCCAATCGGCATTGACTCCACATGGCCTTCAAGGCGTTTTATGACGGTAGCGGAAAATCCGACAGACCGTCCGTTACGCTTACTGGGGTCGCGGCGTCAGAAGAGCTATGGGCGCAATTCGAGCCGCTTTGGCTCAATCGACTTGATCGCAATAAAGTCATTGATAGAGATTTTCACATGGCGGACTTGATGAGCCGCAACGGCAATTTCAAGGGTTGGACAATTTCGCAACGAGACGCCTTGCTTATAGACTTATTTAGTGTATTTGGCGAATTTTGGACAAAAAAGATGTCGGCATATTCATGCACAGTATTTTTTGCAGCACATTTGGAAGCAAAAAAAAATGATTGCATCACTACGGAAGCCAGAGGCGATTTGTGTAGATTATTGCGTTGGAGGCTTGAAGCTGACGGCAGATCAACTTGCGTCCGAGCAACAGCCAATTCTTCTGTACTTCGATAGAGGTGAGCGCTTTATGCATACGGTCAATTGTGTTTGGGAACAGTTTCGGAAGAATAGGAAAGGATGGCCACGTCAGATAAAAGATATTATTTCCGCCGACAGATCAAAATATCTTCCTATACAAGCTGCGGACATGCTGGCGTGGATTATCAACAGAGGCTGTCAAGAGACAAGTGAGCATAACGAATGGCAGCGGCAGCAAAATATGCACTTCAATGGGACTCTTGGGAAACATGGCCACCTTGGTCTAGCTGCTCGACTCGCCGTCCATCATTACACTAGGTGCTATGCCGATAGCGCGCATATTATCGCGCGTTACCCAAAAGGTTAGCGGACAGCTATTTTTCTTCTGAGCTAGCGGGCGTAATTATCTTCCGGCTTTTTCGGACTTTTTCGGGTCCACGAGACTCAATTAACGGATTGCCACGCCCGGTATTTCCTTGCGCTTGCGGCCCCGCTTGGCCGGCGCGAGCGAGCGGCCCATGCTTTTTCGGGTCCACGAGAGGCAGTTGCGGAACGGCGAGGCGCAGCGGAATTACTCGCCGAATTGCTGAGTCTCGTGGCACCCGCCGTTGGCACGGAGAACATGGACGTGACAGGGCCTTGCCGGTAGGAGGCCGAGAGGTGCTTGTCGCATGATGGCGGAGGTTGGCGGGCTTTGCGGATAGCGGTTTTTGGGGCCGGGGCGGTCGGCGGGTTTCTGGCGGCGCATCTGGCGCGGGCCGGGCGGGACGTGGCGGTGATCGCGAGGGGGGCGCAGCTCGACGCCATTCGTTCGGGCGGCCTCACGCTCGAGTTGCCGGACGAGACCTTCACCGTGGCGCTCGAGGCGAGCGACGATCCGGCGGCGGTCGGGCCGGTCGATCTGGTGCTGGTGACGCTCAAGACCACGGCCAATCCGATGGTGGCCGCCGCCATGGCACCGCTCTTGCACGACGGGACGGCGGTGGTCTTCGCCCAGAACGGCGTCTTCTGGTGGTACGGCGAGGGCTTCGATCCGGGCGTGCCGGTCGATGCGGCGCGGCTCGATCCGGGGGGCCGGATCAAGGCCACGCTCGGCCCGGGCCGTGCCCTGGGGCTGGTCATCTACTCGCCCAACGAAGTGGTGGCACCCGGGCGAATCCGCTGCACGGTGGCGGACAGCCAGTTCCACTTGGGCGGACCCGAGGCGGCCGCGGGGCGGGTCGGGCGGGTGGCGTCGCTCATCGGCGAGGCCGGGTTTCGGCTCGAGGTGCCGGCCGACATCCGGGCTGCCATGTGGCGGAAGCTGCTCCTCAATCTCTGCACCTCGCCGCTTTCGACCCTGACGCGCGCCACCGAGGCCGGGCTGGAATCCCTGCCGGGCATGATCGAGGTCGGGCGCGGGATGGTGCGGGACGGGCTCGCCGTGGCGGCGGCGCACGGCTTTCGCGACCTCGGCATCGATCCGGACACGCTCGTGGCGCCGGGCCTGCGGACCGCGCACCGGCCCTCGATGCTGCAGGACCTCGAGCGCGGCCGGCCGCTCGAGATCGATGCGCTCCTGACCATCGTCCAGGACTTCGCCAGGGCGGCCGGCGTGGCGACACCGACGATCGACACCGTCCTGCCGCTGCTGGTCCTCCTTGCGCGGGAGCGGGGGCTGTATCCGGCAGCTTGAGCGCTGCCGCGACGGCGCGTCCACACATGTTCTTTTGAGCTCGAGTGGGCATCGGCGGCGCGATTGTCACCGTATCGCCGCCAATCGACGCCGCCGGCCCTGCGGCCTTGACGTCAATGGGCCGAGCAGGCCTTCTTCCTGCATGTTCGAGCAGCCCAACGCCGCCCAGATCCGCATCGTGCTGGACGAGCTCGAGCCGGAGGTCTGGCGCCGCCTCCTCGTGCCGCTGAGCTGGAATCTCGAGCAGCTTCACTTGGGCATCCAGGCCGCCTTCAATTGGTGGAACTGTCACCTTCATGAGTTCCGCATAGGCGGCTTGCGCTATGGCGATGTCCAGCTTCCCGAGGAGGTCGCACCCGAGGGCGACCCGCGGACGTTCAATGAGCGCGAGGTGCGACTGAGCGACTTCGAGGGGTCGGGAACAGTCTTTGTCTACATCTACGACTTCGGCGACGACTGGCACCACACGGTCGAGATCGAGGAGCTCCTCGCGCTCGAAATCGCCCCCAAGCAGGCAGGCTGCATCGCCGGCGCGCGCGCCAGACCGCCCGAGGATGTCGGCGGCATCCCCGGTTATGAACGCTTCCTGAGGGTGATGGCCGACCCGCGCGATCCCGAGCACGGGGACCTGAAGCGCTGGTGCGGCGGGCACTTCGATCCCGAATGGTTCGACCTGGCCCTGGTCGACAAGGACGTGAGAAACGCCCTCAGAGCCAACGTTCGCCGACGCCTCCATCAGCCCCGGCCAAAGCGCCGCAGGTCGTCATCGTAATTGCCGCCGACCGCCAGCAAGATTTCATTCGAGAGGCGACACCTCCCTTTCCCCCCTCGAGAAGTGGCGCGAGTGGCGGCGCCCGGGGGGGACACCTCCCTTTTTAACCATTCACGCCGGCGGCGGGGGCTCCCATCAACGGGTTGGAATGGTTAAAAAGGGAGGTGATGGGGTGGACGCCCCTCGACGGCATCTTTGTGC
>CAYMTA010000090.1:0-15114 GCA_964393275.1 uncultured Geminicoccaceae bacterium
CCGCCGCCGCGGCGGTCGCGGTGCCGGTGCCCTCAGCCGCGCCGGCCGCCACGCCGCCGGCCGCTGCTCCACCAGCCGCCATGCCGCCGGCGCCCGTGGCCACGTTGCCGGACCTGGTGCGGGCGGCCGAGGCAGGCGATCCGCAGGCGCAGTTCAATCTCGGCAACCGCTATCTGACCGGCCGGGGCGTGGCGGCCGACGACGCGGCCGCGGCCGGCTGGTTCCTCGCCGCCGCCGAGGGCGGGTTCGCGCCGGCGCAGTACAATATCAGCCTCCTGGCCCTGCAGGGGCGCGGGCTGCCGCAGGACGGGTCGGTGGCGCTGCACTGGCTGCGCGAGGCGGCGAGGCAGGGCCTGCCGGAGGCCGAGAACCGGCTCGGCGGCTTCTACGCCCAGGGCACCGTGGTGCCGCGCGACGACGAGGAGGCGGTGCGCTGGTTTCGCCGGGCCGCCATGCAGGGCGACGCGCCGGCGCAGCACAATCTGGGGGGCATGTACTATGCCGGGCTCGGCGTGCCGCAGGACGATGCGCAGGCGGCCCAGTGGTTCGCCAGGGCCGCGGCGCAGGGCCACAGGCCGGCCCAGCTCTATCTCGGCACGCTCTACGCCGAGGGCCAGGGCGTCGCCGCCGATCCCGTCGAGGCGCTCAAATGGGTCACCCTCGCCGCGACCCCGCCGACCGACCTCGCCATCGCCGCCCGTGCCAGCAGGCTGCGCTCCGAGCTGATTGCGCGCATGAGCCCGACCGAGATCGACGAGGCGGAGCGGCGGGCGGAGGCATGGCGGCCGACACCCGCGGCACCGCTCCCCGGCGGAAATGAGTCCTGACCTCATAGATCCCTAAAGTGTCCAGACCCCTTTAGCGGAGGCGAATCGGCCATGAACGGCTTGACCATTGCCACGAGCGAGCTTTCGGTGACGGAAGCCGTCGATCGGATGGTCGCGGTCATCGAGGCGCAGGGCTGGCACCTCTTTGCCCGCATCGACCATGCCGCGCACGCCCGCGACAAGGGGCTGGAGCTGCGGCCCACCGAGCTGATCCTGTTCGGCAATCCCGGGATCGGCACCAGGCTGATGCAGGATCGCCAGGTGGCGGCCATCGACCTGCCGATGAAGGCGCTGGCCTGGGAGGACGAGCAGGGCCAGGTCCGGATTGCCCACAACAGCCTGGCCTGGCTCGAGCAGCGTCACGGCCTGACCGACAGGGCGGCCCTGCGCGCCATCGACGAGGTTCTCGACAAGGTGCGCGCCAGCGCCCAAGGCTGAAGGGGGTCAGGGCTGTTTGCGCCGAGGCAGGAGGAAAGCCATCCTCTCCCGTCCGCGCCGGCTGCCCTCGACGCGCGACGGCGGCGCCACCTTGGCAGCGCCAGCCCCTTCGGCAGCGGCTTCTCGTCCAGCCCGTCCTCCGTCGACGTTCCGGCTAGCCGGTGAAGGGTCCGTCGAGCGCCTCCAGCACCCGCCGGTCGCGATCGTAGATGTCGTCGCGAAACTGCACCTCGCCGTCCTCGACCCAGGCCGTGGCATAGGTGAGCAGGATCGGCATCGGCTTCGGCAGATCGATTCGGGTCGTGATGCCGCTGGCCAGGATCGCGTCCCGCCGGGCATGGCTCCAGGACGGCGACCCCTGCATCAGGAGGTCGGCCAGGACGAAGGGGTTCTCGATCCGCACGCAGCCCGAGCTCAGGTCCCGCGCGGCCCGGCCGAAGAGCCGGCGGTCGTTGGTGTCGTGCAGGTAGACGGCGAAGCGGTTGGGGAACATGAACTTGACCTGGCCCAGCGCATTGCCGGGCCCGGGCGCCTGGACCAGGGTCACCGGCGGCGGATCGAGCGCCCACCAGTCGACGGTCGTGGGGTCGAGGGTCTGCCCGTCGCGGCCGACGACCCGGTAGCCGCCCCGCGCCAGATAGGCGGGATCGGCCCGGATCAGCGGCAGCTTGTCCTCGACGAAGATCTTCCTCGGCACGGTCCAGGTGGGATTGAGCTCCATGAAGCGTATCTCGTCCCGGAAGACCGGCGTCTGGCGGTATTGCTGGCCGACGATCGACCGCGTCCGCCAGACGAGATCGCCACCGCGATAGACGTAGGTCCGGGCCGCCGCGATGTTCACCAGCACGAAATCGTCGCCGACGCCGCGCAGCACCCAGCGCGCCCGCTCGAGGCTGAGCCGGAGCTGGTCGATCCGCTCGCCCACCGTCCGGTTCAGGGCCCGGAGCGTCCCCGGGCCGACCAACCCGTCCGGATCGAGTCCGTGGCGCGCCTGGAACCGCCGCACCGCCACCTCGAGTGGATCATCGAAGAGATCGCCGGCCGCCACGGCCGGCCCGCCCGCCAGCTCGCCCGTGACCAGCAGCCGGGCCCGGAGATCCGGCACGCGCGGGTCGATCGTCCCCGGCCGCAAGGTCGGGCCCTGCGGCACAGGCGACCAGCCGCCCGCCGCCAGGATCGCCCGATAGCGCTGCAGGGCCGCCTGCAGGGCCAGGTATTGCGGGTGGTGGAGGGCGACCCGCTCGACGATCGGCGCGAAGCCCTGCTGATCGACGATCACGCTGACCGTCCCGGCCGACTGCCCGGTCACCACCGGCCGATGGAAGTTCCAGTCCGGATCGAGCCGTGCCGCGTCCACCTTGCCGGCATAGAGATGGTGCAGCAGCAGGGCGGCGGCATCGGTGGCGACCAGCTCGAAGGCCGCGATCGCCCCGGGATCGCCGGTCTCGGCGGCACCCAGGAGTGCCGGCAGACGGTCGCCATGGAAATCCAGAGGCCTGAGCCCGTGCCGGTCGCTCGCCGCGATCGCCGCGAGCAGCTCCTTGCCGGCCACGGTCCGAAACCAGGCCGGCCGGTCCTGCCGTGCCCCGTAGAAATCGACGATGAACGGCACCGCCGCCAGGGCGACACCGCCGGCCTCGCCATGCCCGGCCGTCGCCAGCGCCGCCACCCGGGCGCCGATCGCCTGCTCGACCTCGCCGGCCCGCGCCGTCCCGGCCAGGGCGCCGGGCAAGGCCAGCGCCAGCACGGCGAGGAGCGCCAGCCACAGCGGCAGCCGCGCGCCGTCACGCGCCCGCCTCGGGCTCGGGGACGGCGCCAGGATCAGGGACAGCGCCAGGGTCAAGGGCAGCGAAAGAGATTGGCGCCGCGCATCTGGTCGCCCAGGGTGGCGACCATGCGGAAGGCATCGGGCTCGATGTCGAACATCAAGCCCTTGGCGAAGTAGTAGGTGTACTGCCCGGCATGGGCAGCCAGCGCGTCGTCGGCGGCGGTCCTGGGATCGTCGAAGAAGGCGGGCGAGGTCACCATGTGCAGCTCGAGCACGTCCTCGGCCAGGTGCCAGAAGCCGGCGGCCGTCGGCTTGCCGTCGAGCGTGCCCTCGAACGTGCCGTCGGCCGCAAAGGCGAGCCTTTCGCCCGAGCCGGCGGCGCAGGCTTCGGCCGAGCCGATGGCCCAGCTTCCGGGGAGATAGTCGGCCGCCAGCTCGTGCGCCGAGCCGCCGGCCGCCAGGGCCACGGCGCCGAACTGCATGCCGAGAACCGCCATCGTGCGACACAGAATATTCATCTTCGTGCAACCCACCCCGCGATGCGTTCTGCTTGCCCCCCGATGAAGAGAATCATGGTTCATTTCCTCCGCCAAGGCTATACGGAATCGCCACAAGACAAGGGCCACCGGTTGATGGAGGCCCAGGGCCGGCGCGGGAGGAACGAGCATGAACGGCAAGATGCTGATGGCGGCCGCTACCGCCGCGCTCCTGACGACGTCGGCGGCGGCGCCGGCTGCCCTGGCGCACAATGACTGGGGACTGCCGCTGGTCGGCGGCCTCGTCGGCGGCTACGCGATCAACAGCTTGATGCACCGTCCCGAGCACGAGAAGGCGGCGCCGGCACCCGCGCCGCCACCCCGGGCGGCGCCGGCGGCGGCGGCCCCCGCCGCCGGCTCGGCGAGCGCCATCGAGCAGAAGCTCGACACGCTCGATCAGCTCGCCGCCAAGGGCTACATCACCAAGGACGAGTACAACACCCGCCGCGAGGCGCTTCTCAACCAGCTCTGACAGGGAGAAATCGCATGCCGACCAACAGCGTCCCACGCGCGTCCGGCCTCGCCCGCCTCGCCGCCATCGGCCTGGTCCTGGCGCTCACCGCCTGCGGCGGCAGCCAGCCCACGAAGGAGACCGCCGCCGAGAAGACCCTCGAGGGCAAGCCACCCTCCGGCACGGTCGACATGCGCGAGGTCCAGGTCGCCTATATCGGCAATGCCGGCGGCGGCAGCGGCACCCTCACCTACCAGGGCAAGACCTACCCCTTCGACATCGCCGGGCTCGGCGTCGGCGGCATCGGCATCTCCACCGTCGACGCCGAAGGCAATGTCTACAACCTCACCAAGCTCGCCGACTTCTCGGGCGCCTACGCCGCCGGCCAATACGGCGCCGTGATCGGCGACGCCAGCGCCGGCGACATCTGGCTCGAGAACGAGCACAAGGTCATCCTCCACCTCAAGGCCAAGCGCGAGGGCCTGATGCTCGCCGTCGGTGGCGACGCCATCGACATCCATCTGAAGAACTGAACGCCCGACGATCCGGGGCAGGAGAAAAGGGTCGGGAAGGCTCGCCTTCCCGCGCCCATCCGTCTTTTGAGTTCGGCGCATGCTGGAGGAGGCTGGGTGGGCCGACACGGCCCACGAGCCGCATCACATGCGGTCGCGATAGCCTTCGGGGTCGGCACCTTTGGCCATGCCGCGCAGCCCCTCGAGATCCGGGATCGGCACAAGCAGAACCCCGCTACCCTTGGGAATGAAGGCGAAGCGTTGTCCCGCCTCCCAGCGCTGCGCAGCCCTGACCGGCTTCGGAATGGAGATCTGGAACCTGGAGGAGAGCGTCGCGGTTTCGGCCATCGCATTGCTTCCTGACGATCGATCGACAACGAGCAGGCAATAGCACGGTCGCTGCCGATCTCGAACCCTCCATTGCCGTTCGCGCTTCCCCTGTCATCGCCTCACCACCGCAGCTTCCGCCTCAGCCGCCGGCCACCTTCGGCGGCTGCCAGCCGGCCTGCCGCAGCCCCGCCATCAGCGCTTCGACGATCTCGTCCGTTGGCTGATGCGAGCGATAGACGGCTTCGGGATCGGCGTAGAAGTCCGGCGCCTGCGCCTCGAGCGTCGCGAGCGTGCGTGCGGCCGCCGCCCGGTCGCCGAGCGCTGCCTGGCTCATGGCCATCAGCGACAGGCCGACCTCGGAGCCGTTGCGGCCGGAATGCTCGGCCGCCTCGAGCGCCTGCGCGTAATGGCCCGTCATCAGGTCGTGGATCGAGATGAGCTGATAGTACCAGCCGGGCGGGTCGACCGACCGGTCGATGGCCTCGCGGATATAGCCGAGCCCTTCGTCGAAATCGCCCCTGACCGCCAGCCGCCAGCCGAGCTGCACGAGGGTTTCCGGATCGTGGGGATCGAGCGCCAGGGCCTGCCGCTGCACCCGCTCCGACCCCGCGTAGTCGCCGGCGTAGAAGGCGACCGCGGCGAACGCCTGCAGTGCCCGCACATCCGTGGGATCGAGGGCGACAGCACGGGCCACCGCCTCGCGGGCCGAGGCGAGCTCGCCGCCGGCCGCGGCCTTCGGCACCAGATCGAAACGCGCGGCATCGAGCCTCAGCCAGCCCAGCAACGCCCAGGCATCGGCATAATCCGGATCGCGGCGCACCGATGCCTCGAGGCAGGCGACCACCGGCCCGTGAAGGTCGACGGCGAACGTCCGCCGATATTCGTAGGCGCGCAGAATGCAGGCGTAGGTCGCCATGCTCGGCGCCAGCTTCCGGCTGGCCGCGTCGCTGTTCAGGACGCCGTAGGACTGCCCGAGCAGCGAGGCGATCCGGCCCGCCAGCTCGTCCTGCAGGTCGAGCAGGTTGGCGGTCGTCAGCGCCCGATCGAAGGTCTTGCTCCAAAGCACCTCGTCGGTCTGCGCATTCACCAGCTGCACGGCCACCCGAACGACATCGTCCGCAGATCGCAGCTGACCGCGCACCACGTAGGCCACCGGCAGATCGCGGCCGAGCGCCGCCGGATCGGCCGCCGCGTCCTGCCGGAAGCTGGCCGGCACCGAATAGAGCCGAAAGCCGTCGTAGCGCATCAGATCGCCGATCAGCTCGATCGTCATGCCCGAGGCCAGATAGCGGTCGTCCTCGTTGGCGCTCAACGCCTCGAACGGCAGCACGATGACCGACGGGCCGCGGGCGGCTGGCTCGCTCCCGACACCTGCCCTGTCCGCCTCCCGGCCGGTCGTCCAGAGCCAGCCGCCCAGAGCCAGGGTCAGCAGGGCGATCGCCGCCGCCAGGAGGCCGAGGAACGACCGTGCCCGACGCCGGATGCCGGTTGCGGCCGCTGGCACGGCGCTCGGCGTCGGGGGCGGCGGCGGTGGCGGGTCGCCGTCGAGCACCTCGAAGGTGACGGCATAGGCGCCTTTCGGGATCGCGAGGCGCAAGTCATCCCGGGCACCGGCCGTCGCATAGTAGCCGTCGAGGTCCCGCCGCAGGCGTCGCGCCTCGAGCCGCACCACGGGATCGGTCTGGGCGTCGAACGTCTCGTCGCGGCCGAACACGGCGGCGGCGATGGCGAAGCCCTTCAGGCGCTCGGCGCGGCCGGCCAGGGTTTCCTCGACGAGGTAGCGGAGCAGCGCCTTGCGCCGGGCGCTGGCGGCGAACGCCGGGCTGCCCAGAATCCGCGCGAGCTGGGCCTCGGCCTCTGCCTCCGCGGGTGGCCGACTATCGGCGCTGGACCGTTTCACCTCCGACACCAAGAACCTTTCGATCACGGTCCCGCCAAGCCACCCATGCCCGACAAAGCTTGCAACGACAGCGACGCTAGACGATCCGCGGCCGAAAGAAAACAGCGGCACCGGATCGCTGCCACACGGCTCTTGCCTGCGGGTTCGCACCTGTTCGTACCTAGCCACACCGCCAATTGGCGCGCGATGATGCCGGCGATGCGAGATTCCATGAACGCAACCACTCGAACGCTGGTCCGGGCATGCCGAAGGCGGATCCCATCGTGAGCCGGTTTCCACGGCACGAGCTGACAATCCATCGGCTGCTGGCGCGCGATCCGGGTTTCCGTTCGGTCTGCGACGACTACGACGAGGCGCTGCAGGCATTGTCGCACTGGGCCGAGTTTGAGACGGCGGGCTCGCCGCGCATCGCCGGCTACCGCGAGCTGGTGACGGATCTGGAGACCGAGATCGAAAGGCTGATCACCACGGAGGAGCACCTCGACCGGCGGCCGGATGGCCGCTTCCAGACACCCGACAGTTGAGTGATCACCCGCGAACACCTGCCCGGAATTTCATTCGAGAACGGAGAAAGCCCAGGATGAGACACCATCGAAGCAAGACCGCCGCGGCCCTCTTGCTGGGCGCTGCTGCCATCGCGCTGGCGGCGTTCGGCCAGGCCACGCCGGCCGCGGCCCAGGACGCCAAGAAGCCCAACATCCTGTTCATCATGGGCGACGACATCGGCTGGATGCAGCCCTCGATCTACCATCGGGGCCTGATGGTCGGCGAGACGCCCAACATCGACCGCATCGGCAACGAGGGGGCGATGTTCACCGACTACTACGCCGAGCAGAGCTGCACCGCCGGCCGCAACGCCTTCTTCACCGGCATGCAGCCGCTCAGGACCGGCATGATCATGCCGCAGCTCCCGGGCAGCCCGAGCTATCTCCAGCCTGGCACGCCGGCGATCGCCAAGTTCCTGCTCGACCTCGGCTATTCGACCGGGGAGTTCGGCAAGAACCATCTCGGCGACCATACCGACGCGCTGCCGACGGCGCACGGCTTCGAGGAGTTCTGGGGCTATCTCTACCATCTCGACGCGATGCAGGGGGTGAGCTTCCCAGACATCAACAAATCGCCGACCGAGCAGGCCGTTGCGCCGGTCTGCAAGAACACGCCGATCCCCGGCCTGACGGAGATCGCCGGGGCCGTCGACCCCGCGACGACGGTTTGCCTGACGCCACCACGACCGGTCCTGCACTGCACCTCCTCCGACGGCACTTCCGCCAACCAGACCTGCACCGACGAGGGGCCGCTGACGCTCGAGCGCTCGAAGACCGTGGACGAGGAGATCTCGGCCAAGGTCATCGACTTCCTCGACCGCAACGATCCGGAGACGACCGGCAAGCCGTTCTTCGTCTGGTACAACCCGGCTCGCATGCACATCACCACCGTGCTGTCGGACGAGTACGCCGACATGCTCGGCACCAAGGGCGGCAAGGACTGGGGCGCCAACGAAGCCGCCATGAAGCAGATGGACGACAATATCGGCTATGTGCTGAAGAAGCTCGAGGACATGGGTGAGCTCGACAACACCATCGTCGTCTTCACCACCGACAACGGCGCCGAGACCATCACGTTTCCCGATGGCGGCGTGACCCCGTTCAAGGGCGGCAAGCTGACCACCTGGGAGGGCGGCATGCGGGCACCCGCGGTCGTGCGCTGGCCCGACCACATCAAGCCCGGCACCGTGCTGAACGACATCTTCGCGTCGCTCGACTGGCTGCCGACGCTGGTCGACCTCGCCGGTGGCCCCAAGGCCAACGACCTCAAGGCCGAGATCGAGAAGGGCGAATATCCCGGCATCGTCAAGACCACGCTCGACGGGGTCAACCAGCGCGACTACCTGCTGGGCGAGTCCGACACCTCGGCCAGGGACACGTTCATGTACTACTCCGGCAAGGATCCGTCGGCGGTGCGCTACAAGAACTGGAAGATGTACTTCGCGATGGTGTCGGACGATCCGGCAGGCTTCGTCACCGGCGTCGAGCCCTACCACTGGACCCAGATCGTCAACATCAAGCGCGATCCGTTCGAGACCTCCACCGGGCAGCAACTGAAGACGCTCCAGGGTGTCGGTGGCGCGCTCGCCGGACCGGTCACCGCCTATGCCTATGACTGGAACCTCCTGCCCATCGGCCAGGCGTTGTGGCTGAGGGAGCTCGAGACCTATCACAACTTCCCGCCGATGCAGGACCCGTCCAGCTACAACCTCGAGGATGTCATTCAACGGGTGAAAAACATGAACACCTCGAGCCACGCCGGTCAGTAGAGCCAACAGGGAGCACCGGCGTCCCGCCTGGACGTCGGCGCCCCTTCTTTTGGACATCGGGCACGAAGCCCGACATCAGGCGCGCGGCGACCGTGGACAACGAGGATCCACGACGGCAAAACCGGGCTCGCTCTCGATCGACCGGGTCATCGACATGGTGACCGATCGAATCGGCAACCGGGATGGCGTGGTCGATTCTCGTCGGCGAACGAACCGGGTCTCGCGGAACGCGATACCCGCGAACAAGGAGGGGAGATCCTCGATGACAGCATTGACCAACAGGCTGCTGGGGGCCGCGATACCGATCGCGCTCTCGGCCATGATGTCGGTTGCGGCGCCAGCCGCGGCACAGGACGCCGACCGGCCCAACATCCTGCTGATCGTCTCGGACGATACCGGCTGGGGCGATCTCGGGCCCTATCTCGGCGGCGAGGCGCGCGGCATGCCGACCCCGAATTTCGACCGCCTCGCCGACGAGGGCATGATCTTCACCAATTTCTACGGCCAGCCGAGCTGCACGCCCGGCCGTGCCGCGATCCAGACCGGCCGCATCCCCAACCGCAGCGGCATGACCACCGTGGCCTTCCAGGGCCAGGGCGGCGGCCTGCCGGCGGCCGAGTGGACGCTCGGCTCGGTGCTCAAGGAGGCCGGCTACAAGACCTACTTCACCGGCAAGTGGCATCTGGGCGAGGCGGACTACGCGCTGCCCAACGCGCAAGGCTACGACGTGATGCAGCATGCCTTCCTCTATCACCTCAATGCCTACACCTACCCCGACCCGAAGTGGCACCTGGCGATGAGCCCCGAGCTGCGCGAGATGTTCAAGAAGATCACCACGGGCTCGCTCTCGGGCAAGGCCGGCGAGAAGGCCAAGGAGGACTGGAAGGTCAACGGCGAATACGTCGACACGCCGGACAAGGGTGTGGTCGGCATTCCCTATCTCGACGCCTATGTCGAGGCGGACGCGATCGAGTTCCTCGAGGACGCGGCCAAGGACCCGAGCACGCCGTTCTTCATCAACGTCAACTTCATGAAGAACCACCAGCCGAACCTGCCGCACCCCGACTTCGAGGGGAAATCCATCTCGAAGTCCAAGTACGCGGACTCCGTGGTCGAGCTCGACGCGCGCGTCGGCAACGTCCTGAGCAAGCTCGACGAGCTGGGGCTCGCCGACAACACCGTCGTCTTCTACACCGTCGACAACGGTGCCTGGCAGGACGTCTACCCGGATGCCGGCTACACGCCGTTCCGCGGCACCAAGGGCACCGTGCGCGAAGGCGGCAGCCGCGTGCCGTCGATGGTACGGTGGCCAGGGCACGTCGCGGCCGGCAGCAAGAGCGACGACATCCTGGGCGGCCTCGACCTGATGGCCACCTTCGCCTCGCTCGCGGGCCATGAGCTGCCGAAGAACGACCGCGAGGACAAGCCGATCATCTTCGACAGCTACGACATGACCCCGGTTTGGACCGGCGCCGGCCCGTCCGAGCGCAAGGACTGGTTCTACTTCACCGAGGACGAGCTGAGCCCCGGTGCGGTGCGCGTCGGCGCCTTCAAGTACGTCTTCAACCTCAGGGGCGATGACGGCGCCGAGACGGGCGGCCTCGCGGTCGACACCAATCTCGGCTGGAAGGGTGCCGAAAGCTACGTCGCGACGGTGCCGCAGGTGTTCGATCTCCTGGACGATCCGCAGGAGCGCTACGACATCTTCATGACCACCTTCACCGAGAGCACCTGGGCCGTGGTGCCGGCCAACGAGTCGGTGCAGAGGCTGATGAAGACCTACGTGGAGTACCCGCCGCGCAAGCTGCAGAGCGAGACCTACGCGGGCCCGATCACGCTGACCCAGTACCAGCGGTTCAAGTACGTCCGGGACGCGCTGCAAGAGCAGGGCTTCTCGCTGTCGCTGCCTTCGGGCAACTGACGTTGCTTTAGCGGCACCTGCGGCCTCGGGAACCCCGAAAATGGGTTTCCGGCACCGCGGGTGCCCACGGCCTCGGTAACCGGACAGGACCGCGGCCACTTGGGAGCGTAGATGTCCCGATCGAGACGCATGATCGCCCGGCTAGCGTCGGGTCTGCTGGTGGTTGCCCTAGGCGCTTGCGCCGGCACCACCCGCGATGACGTTCAACCACCCCCGCCCGCAAGCAGCCAGCCGGCCTCGCCACCCGCCGCCGACAAGGATGCGGCGCCGGGCGGGGCCGCGGGCGCCGGTTCGCCGCACGGCAACCTTGCCGCGGTCGGCCAGAAGCTCGCCGATCCGACTTCGGATGTCTGGGCGCTCTTCACCGAGTTCGACTGGAACTTCGTCCAGGGGGAGGCGACCTCCGAGTATCGCCATGCGCAAACCATGCTGTTCCAGCCGGTCCTGCCGGTTCCGCTCACCGACAATCTGAAGATGATCACCCGGCCGGTGGTGCCTGTGGCGAGCGTGCCGGTGCCGGACGGGACCGGCGGCGTCGATCGCAAGACCGGTCTCGCCGACATCCAGCTGCCTTTGCTCCTGGTGCCCAATGAGGGCCTCACGCTCGGCGACAGCAAGCTGACCTATGGTGCCGGGCCGACCTTCGTCTTCCCCACTGCAACCAGCGACGATCTGGGCAGCGACCGCTGGGAGGCGGGACCGGCGCTTGTCGGCGTTCTCAAGAACGAGGATTTCACGGGAGGCGCGCTAGGCCAATACTGGTGGTCGTATGCCGGCGGCAACCCGGCCACCAGCCACGGCTCGCTCCTCTACTTCTTCTTCTACAACCTCCCCGACGCCTGGCAGATTGGCTTCAATCCGACCATCACCTACGATCATGAAGCCAGTTCGGGGAACAAGTGGAGCGTGCCGATCGGCCTCACCGTCGCCAAGACCACCCGGATCGGCAGCACGCCGGTCAAGTTCCAGTTCGGCGGCGAGTATTTCGTCGTTGACCAGGACGACTACGGCCCCCGCTTCCTGCTCAAGCTCAACATCATCCCGGTGATCCCGGCCCTGATCAAGGAGCCGCTCCTGTGATCCCCGAAGGAAGGAAACAATGATGATAGCCCGAATAGCGAAACATATTGCCGCTGCCGCCGTCCTGACGCTGCTGGCTGCGTGCTCGACCACCGAGTCGCTCATCCAGCCGGCGGACCCGCTGCCGTCCTGGAACGACGGCGCCACGAAGGAGGCGATCACGACCTTCGTCGAGGCGGTGACGACCGAGGGCGGTCCTGACTACGTGGCGCCCGCCGACCGGATCGCCACCTTCGACAATGACGGCACGCTCTGGCCGTCCCATCCGATGTACACGCAGCTCGTCTTCGCCATCGACCGCGTCAAGACGCTGGCGCCGCAGCATCCGGAGTGGAAGGACACGCAGCCCTTCAAGGCGGTGCTCGACAACGACATGAAGGCGCTCGGCGAATCCGGCGAGAAGGGCATGGTTGAGCTGGTCATGGCGACCCACGCGGGCATCAGCACCGCCGACTTCGAGGCGATCGTCAGCGACTGGTACGCCACGGCCAAGCACCCGCGCTTCGAGCGGCTCTACACGGACCTCGCCTACCAGCCGATGCTCGAGCTGCTCGACTATCTGCGGGCCAACGATTTCATGACCTACATCGTCTCGGGCGGCGGCGTGGAGTTCATGCGGCCGATGACCGAGGAGGTCTACGGCATCCCCGCGCAGCAGGTGATCGGCTCGAGCATCAAGACGAAGTTCGAGATGCAGGACGGCAAGCCCGTGCTGATGCGCGAGCCCAAGGTCGATTTCATCGACGACAAGGACGGCAAGCCCGTCGGCATCAACAAGTTCATCGGCAAGCGCCCGATCGCCGCCTTCGGCAATTCCGCCGGCGACCGCGAGATGCTGGAATGGACCGCCGCCGGCGAGGGTGCGAGCCTGATGATGCTGGTCTTCCACGACGACGCGGACCGCGAATACGCCTACGGACCCGCCAACGGTCTGCCGGACACCAAGTTCGGCACCTTCCCGCAAGATCTGATGGACGAGGCGAAGAAGAGCGGCTGGACGGTGATCAGCATGAAGGACGACTGGGGCACGATTTTCAGGAAGGAAGCTGAATGAGCCTCACGCCGTCATCGCCCCTCAGCACCGCTTCGCTCGCTCTGGCCGCGGCGCTCTGCCTGGCCGGGCCCGAAGCGGCGCGCGCGGCCGATCCCCTCGTCTCCGACGCGTGGCAATTCCAGCTCACGCCCTATTTCTGGGCGCTCGCGATGGACGGCAACGTCAAGGTCAAGGGCATCAAGGGCGAGCCCGATGTGAGCTTCTCGGACATCTGGGACAATCTCGACTACGCGATGATGCTCGAGGGCGAGGCGCGCAAGGGCCGCTTCGGCATCTACGCCAATGCGATCTATGCCGATCTCAGCGATACGCAGGGCGCCGCCGGCTTCGATGTCAAGGCCGAGGCCACGGCCGTCTGGGCCGGGCTCGGCGGCTTCTATCGGCTCGGCCCCTGGACGCTCCTGCCCGATGCCGGCCCCCTGGCCCCCGAGGTGGTCGTCGATCCTTACGCGGGCATCCGCTACACCTATCTCGACACCAAGCTCAGGGTCAGGAACGGCGGGCCGCAGACCAGCCAGGACCAGGACTGGGTCGACCCGGTCGTCGGTCTGCGGACGATCTGGCGAATCGGACCGAAGTGGAGTGTCACGGCACTCGGCGATATCGGCGGCTTCGGCGCCGGCTCCGACTTCACCTGGCAGGCCGCCGGCATGGTGGGCTACAGCTTCGGCCTCCTCGGCGACGACAACGCCAGGTTCCTCGCCGGCTACCGCGCTCTCTACCAGGACTACTCGTCGGGCAATGGCGACAACGAGTTCAAGTGGGACATGACCCTGCACGGCCCGATGCTGGCCCTGTCGATCGGGTTCTGAGCGGCGGGGCGGAGGGCGGCAGGAAGCATCGCGCGGGGAGACGATCTCCCCGGCGCTCCACTCGGAGAAGGCGCCTAGAGCTGGTAGATCGCGCGGTCGCCGCTTAGCTTGCGGGCGTAGGTGATGCGGCTGCCGTCCCAGTAGTAGCGGTAGTGATCGCCCTGGGCCGGTGGGGTGACCACGTCGGGGTGGAAGGCGGCGACGCAGGTGCCGGACGGATGCCGCACGCTCGGGTAGACGACGCCATCCGCCCCGGCATCCCGATGGTGGCGACCGAAGGCCTGCGGCGGGCCGTAATCGTCCGGGTCGAGCAGGGCGGCGAAGCCCGGCCCGCGAAGATCGAGCAGCGCCGCGTCGATCGTCCCGACCAGTTGGCGCACCTCCGAGATCCAGGCGGCCTCCAGCGTGGCCGCGGCATAGAACCGGCCCATGTGATGGGTGTGCTCGGCCAGCGCCGTCGCAAGGCCGTCACCGGCATAATAGACCCCGTAGCCGCCGTCGCTGAAGCGCGAGGTCCGATCCTTCGAGACATGGGTGAAGGCGGCCATGACCCAGGAAGCGCCAGGGCCGTGGATCCGCCGCCCGGGTGGCACCCGGGAGAGATCGCCGAGCTCCTCCCAGATCCGCGGGTTGGTCCGCGCCTGGGCGCTGGCCAAAGCCTCCCAGTCGTGCGGGTCGGCCACGTCGTCATAGAGATCGATCGGCGGAAAATGCGAGAGAACCAGCCGGTGCGTCTCGGGCCAGGCGACCCGCGAGGTCGGCGCCGCCAGCGCCGTCACCACCCGCCCCGGACCGAATCCAGATAGCGCCGCAGCCGCTCGAGATCGCCCATCCCCCCGTCCTTCAGGAGATCGACCGGCGCCCGCCCGCCGAGCTGCGCGTTGGCCCGGCGCATCCAGGCATAGCCCTGCGCCGGCTCCCGAAAGATGATGCGCAGCGCCTTGTGCATGCCGAGCACCAGCGACAGCCGGTCCGCGAGGTCCCGGTTGACCCGCCCATAGGCCCCCTCGCGCCACCGCCGAAAGGTCTTGGGCGAAATCCCGCCCAGAATGACCGCCGCCTCGCCGTCGCCCACCCCCCACCGGGCGAAAATGGCGCCGACCGCCCGCTGCATGGCCCGAATCTCGGCCACGCTGTAGCCGCTCGCCTCGATGGGCGAGGGCGGCGTGCG
>CAYMTA010000091.1:0-14225 GCA_964393275.1 uncultured Geminicoccaceae bacterium
GCCGTGGTCGCCACGCTCGACCGCCGCGGCTATGCCTGCTTCATCCTGACCAAGGGGGTGATCGGCCCCGACGGCAAGATCGTCTGACATTCGGCAAGCATTCGTCAGGGAGGCTTTCATGCGCAAGACCTCGATCGGCAGTTGGGCCTATAATGTCGGGCCTTACGGCGACAACCCGATCCCGTTCGACACCGTTCTCACCAAGCTCGCCGAGCTGAGGTTCGACGGCGTCGAGCTCGGCGGCTTCAACGGCTACCCCAACCCGCAGAATCATCCGACCAAGGACGACCGGGCCTCGCTCAAGGCCAAGGTGGCCGGCCACGGCCTCGCCTTCTCGGGCTTCGCCCAGGACCTCTGGAGCGAGCATCTGCTCGATACCGACGACCCGACGCAGTACATCGCGAGCTTCAAGGCGAATGCCGATTTCGCCCGGGACCTCGGCATCAAGGGGATCCGGGTCGACACGGTGCAGCCGCCGACCATCCACCAGAAGGTCGACTACGACACGCTGCTGAAGCGCCTGACCTCGGTCTGGGACCGCTGCATCCGCTATGCCGGCGACCAGGGGCTCTACGTCACCTGGGAGTTCGAGCCGGGCTTCGCCTTCAACAAGCCGTCCGACCTCCAGCGGGTGCTGGACGCACTGCCGCACAAGAATTTCGGCATCCTCTACGACACCTGCCACGGCCAGATGGTGGCGGTGAACGGCACCCGGCAGGAGGGCCCGAAGGAGACCCTGAAGGGCGGCCAGCTCGAGCTGATCCAGAGGCTCTCGGGGCGGATCAACCACATCCACCTGATCGACAGCGACAACACCTGCCACAAGGACGCGCAGGGCAATGACGAGACCAGCGCGCATCCGCCCTTCGGTGAGGGTGTCCTCGATTTCGACGTGCTGGTCCCGGCGCTGGCCAGGGAAGAGGTCGGGCACGACTGGTGGACGGTCGATCTGTGCTTCTGGCCGGACGCCTGGAACGCCACCGCCAAGTGCAAGAAGGCGCTCGACGAGCTCAATCGCAAGTACGGCCAGGGCCGGCCCGCATGAAGATCGGCTTCAACCTCCTGCTCTGGGCGACGCATATCGAGGAGGGCGACTTCCACCTCCTGGATAAGCTCAAGAAGGTCGGCTATGACGGTGTCGAGGTGCCGCTTTTCCAGGGCGACCTCGCGCACTACACGAAGCTCGGCCGGGCGCTCGCCGACAGCGGCCTCGCGGCCACCACGGTGACGGTCATGCCGGACGTCGCGCACGACATCGTCAGCGCCGATCCAAAGGCCCGCCAGGGCGGCGCCGACCATATCAGGTGGGCGATCGACAGCACGGCAGCCATGGGCGGCACGCTGCTCGCGGGCCCGCTCCACCAGGCGCTCGGCCATTTCACCGGGCAGGGGCGGACGCAGGAGGAGTGGGAGCGCGGGGTCGAGGTGACGCGCGCCTGTGCCGGCCATGCGGCGGATGCGGGCATCGCCCTCTCGATCGAGCCCTTGAACCGCTTCGAGTGCTATTTCCTGAACACGGTCGCCGATGCCGCCAGCTTCGTGCAGCAGGTGGGCAAGCCCAATGTCGGCCTGCTCTACGACACCTTTCACGCGAATATCGAGGAGAAGCACCCGGTGGGCGCCCTTCGGGAGCATCTGCGCTGGGTCAACCATTTCCACGTCTCGGCCAATGACCGGGGCACGCCTGGCAAGGACCATCTGCCCTGGGCCGAGACCTTCTCGGTGCTCAAGGAGAACGGCTACGACGGCTGGCTGACCATCGAGGCGTTCGGCCGGGCGCTTCCCGATCTCGCCGCCGCGACGCGGGTCTGGCGCGACTTCTTCCCCAACCGGGAGGAGGTCTACACCTTCGGCTATCACTTCATCCGGGATGGCTGGAGCAACAGCTGACCGGCGGCACTAGGGGAGCTTTCCGTCATGGGCATTGCCACGATCAAGGGGCCGGCCGTCTTTCTCGCCCAGTTCGCGGGCGACAAGGCGCCGTTCGACAGCCTCGACGGCATCGCCGGCTGGGCCGCGTCGCTCGGCTACAAGGGCATCCAGATCCCGAGCTGGGACGCGCGGCTGCTCGACCTGAAGAAGGCGGCCGAGAGCAAGGCCTATTGCGACGAGATCAAGGGCCTGGTCGAGAGCCACGGGCTCGCGATCACCGAGCTCTCGACCCATCTGCAGGGCCAGCTCGTCGCCGTCCATCCGGCCTATGACGAGATGTTCGACGGCTTCGCCGTGCCGGAGGTCAGGGGCAACCCGAAGAAGCGGCAGGCATGGGCGGTCGAGCAGGTGCGGCTGGCGGCGACCGCCTCGAAGAATCTCGGGCTCACGAAGCATGTCGGCTTCACCGGCGCGCTCGCCTTTCCCTATCTCTACCCCTGGCCGCAGCGCCCGGGCGGCCTGATCGACGAGGCCTTCGCCGAGCTCGGCCGGCGCTGGAAGCCGATCCTCGACCATTACGATTCCTGCGGCGTCGACTACGGCTACGAGCTTCATCCGGGCGAGGACACGTTCGACGGCGCCACGTTCGAGATGTTCCTCGACGCCGTGGGCGGTCACAGTCGTGCCACGATCAACTACGACCCGAGCCACTTCCTGCTGCAGCAGCTCGATTACCTGGCGTTCATCGACATCTATCACGAGCGGATCACGAGCTTCCACGTCAAGGACGCGGAGTTCAACCCGGGCGGGCGCCAGGGCGTCTATTCCGGCTACCAGCCCTGGACGAGCCGGGCCGGGCGGTTCCGCTCGCTGGGCGACGGCCAGGTCGATTTCACCGGCGTCTTCTCGAAGCTCACGACTTACGGCTTCGACCACTGGGCGGTGCTCGAATGGGAGTGCTGCCTGAAGCATCCCGAGGACGGTGCGGCCGAGGGGGCACCCTTCATCGCGGACCACATCATCCGCGTGACCGAGAAGGCCTTCGACGATTTCGCCGCGGGCGGCAGCGACCAGGCCGCCAACCGGCGCATCCTGGGGATCGGCTGACCAGCGGGCCGGGTCGAGAGAGGGGGGACGAGACATGGTCAGCGAGAGCACGCAGGCCAAGGGCGGGCCAGGGCGCCGGCTGAGGCTCGGCATGGTGGGTGGCGGGCAGGGGGCCTTCATCGGCGGGGTGCATCGCATCGCGGCCAGGCTCGACGACCGCTTCGAGCTGGTCGCCGGCTGCTTCGCCAGCACGGCCGAGAAGTCGAAGGCCTCAGGGGCCGAGCTCGGCATCGACCCGGAGCGAACCTATGGCAGCTTCGCCGAGATGGCGAAGGCCGAGCCCAGGCGGCCGGACGGCATCGACGCGGTCGCCATCGTCACCCCCAACCACGTCCACTACCCGGCGGCGGCGGCGTTCCTCGAGGCCGGCATCCACGTCATCTGCGACAAGCCCATGACCACCACGCTCGAGGACGCGAAGGCGCTGGCGGCCCTGGTCGAGAAGACCGGGCTCGTCTTCGTCCTGACCCACAACTACACGGGCTACCCGATGATCCGCCAGGCCCGGGCGATGGTCGATGCCGGCCTGCTCGGCGCCATCCGCGTGGTCCAGGTCGAGTACGCGCAGGACTGGCTGGCGACGCGGATCGAGGCGGACGGGCAGAAGCAGGCCGAGTGGCGCACCGACCCGGCGCGCTCCGGGCCGGCCGGCTCGACCGGCGATATCGGCACCCATGCGATGAACATCGCCGCCTTTGTCACCGGGCTCGAGCTCGAGGAGGTGGCGGCCGAGCTTTCGACCTTCGTCGAGGGCCGCCGCCTCGACGACAACTGCGGCGTGCTGCTGCGCTATGCAGGGGGCGCCCGGGGCATGCTCTGGGCGAGCCAGGTGGCGACCGGCGCCGAGAACGCGCTCAAGCTGCGGGTCTACGGCGACAAGGGCGGGCTCGAATGGGCGCAGGAGGACCCGAACTATCTCTGGTTCGCACCGCTCGGCGAGCCGAAGCGGCTGATCACGCGCTCGGGTGCGGGCGCCGGGCCCGAGGCGGCGCGGGTGACGCGCGTGCCGCCCGGCCATCCGGAAGGATATCTCGAGGGCTTCGCCACGATCTACAGCGATGCGGCGGAGCTCATCCGGGCCGCGATCGAGGGCAGGGCACCGGATGCCGGCGCCCTCCTCCTGCCTTCGGTTCAGGACGGCGTTCTGGGCGTGAAGTTCATCGAGGCAGTGGTCGAATCGAGCCGGCGCGGCGGCGCCTGGACGCGGGCGACGGTGTAGCGGCCCCTCGCGCCGCCGGCCCGGTCATTCAGGAGCTGGTTGGGCCGACCTCGAGCCGCAGCGCCTTGTGATCGGCGCCGGGCAGGGTGATGACCTCGCGGCTCAGGAGCTGCAGGCCCCGCCCGGTGAACGCCTGGTCGATCGGCAGCCGCAAGGGCCAGGGCAGGATGGCGGGCCAGGTGCCTTCGAGGCCCGGCGCCACGTCGAGCCCGGTCGTGGCGGTGAACGCCCGGATCAGTCGACCCCAGGGGACCGAGTTGAAGTCGCCGACGAAGAGCAGCGGATCGGTGACCCCCTCGATCATCGTCGCCAGCGCTTCGGTCTGCTGCTCCTGCACCCACTGGCGCCGCGGCGGCAAGGGCTGGGCCAGATGGGTGCCGGCAATGGTGATCGGGCCGAAATCGGTCTGCACCCGGGCCGCGGCCATGCCGATGATCGGTGGACGGGTGTCGCTGCTGCGGTCCTCCAGGATCGGCAGGCGCGAGAGCACGACCGTGTCGCACCACCAGTTCGTCTCGCAGTCGGCGCGATAGGGGTAGGCATCCGCCAGGCTGTGGGCGAACGCCACCGCGCTGTCCCCGCGAATCTCGGTCAGCACCAGGACGTCCGGATGAATTTCCCGCAGGCGCTCGGCGAGATCGCCGAGCCGCTGGTTCTGGGTCCAGACATTCGAGAAGACGACCTCGATCCGGCCCCTCGCATCGGCGGACGCCCGCGCCTGGAGCAGGGAGGGCTGCAGGATGGCGAGCTGCAGGGCGAGGCACAGGCCGACGCCGATGGCCGGCAGCGCATGGCGCAGCAGCAGCATCAGCACGAGGGCGATGACCGTGAGCGCCGTCGACTGGATCAGGAACTGGCCGACGAAGTCGAGCTTGCGGCTGTAGTCGCCGAGGAGCGGGGCGAGCGTCAGCCCGGCGAGGCCGAGGAGCAGGAGCCAGGACCAGTGCTCGACGAGACGGTGGAGAAACGATTTGATCATGCGGCGCAATATGGTGGCATCCGGTTAACAAGAAAAGAAGAGGGTGGGTCCCGTGGCCGCAGGCTCGTACTGCGGCGCGCAGCCTCTGCCAAGCCCGCTTCGCGCGTGCTAGACGAACCCCCGGCAGCGAGCGTGGTTGCCGCAAAAGGCTCAGGACGAAAGGGGGCGAGAGGATGACGAAGCCACTTCGCGTTGCCGTGATCGGCTACGGATTCATGGGCAAGGCGCACTCCAATGCGTATGCCACCGTCAATCACTTTTTCCCTGACAGCCCCTATCGGGTCGAGCGGCAGGTGCTGTGCGGCCGGGACGCTGCCAAGGCCAAGGCGTTCGCCGAGACCTGGGGCTACGCCGCGGTCGAGACCGACTGGCGCCGGGTGGTCGAGCGGGACGATGTCGATCTCGTCGACATCTGCGTGCCCAACAACCTGCACGAGACCATCGCCACGGCGGCGGCCGCCGCCGGCAAATGGGTCCTGACCGAGAAGCCGCTGGCGATGAGCGTCGCCGAGGGCGAGCGGATGGTGGCGGCGGTCGAGAAGGCCGGTGTGCCCAACATGGTCTGGTACAACTACCGGCGCGTGCCGGCGGTGAGCCTGGCCAAGCAGATGGTCGACGAGGGCCGGCTCGGCCGCGCCTATCATTACCGCGCCCAGTTCCTGCAGGACTGGACCATCGCCGAGGACCTGCCGCAGGGCGGTGCGGCGCTCTGGCGCCTGGATGCGGCCGCCGCCGGATCGGGTGTCACGGGCGACCTGCTCGCCCACAACATCGACACGGCGATGTGGCTGAACGGCCCGATCACCAGGGTGATGGCCGAGACCGAGACCTTCGTGAAGGAGCGGCTGCACCAGGAGACCGGCAAGGTGGCGCCGGTCGGCATCGACGATGCCTGCCTCTTCATGTGCCGGTTCGGCAACGGCTCGCTCGGCCTCTTCGAGGCCACGCGTTACGCGCGCGGCCACAAGGCCTTGAAGACGCTCGAGTTGAACGGGGCGGACGGCTCGGTGCGCTTCGACCTGCACGAGCCGCAATATCTCGACTTCTTCGAGTACCGCTCGAAGGCGACGGGCGACAAGACCGAGGGCCATCTCAATGGCTGGCGCAAGATCCATGTGACCAATCACGAGCACCCCTACATGAGCCACTGGTGGGTGCCGGGCCTGTCGATCGGCTACGCGGAGAGCTTCGTCCATGCGCTGGCCGATTTCCTCGCCGGGGCGGACGACGGCAGCTTCAGGGGCCCGACCTTCAGGGACGCGCTCGATACGCAGCGGGTCTGCGAGGCGGTGCTGCGCTCGGCCGGGACCGGCAAGTGGGAGGCCACGGGCCTCGGCTGAGCCGGAGCAAAGCTCGAGGAATGTTGGCCGGGCAAGGCCAGGGAAAAGGGAGTGCCACGATGGCGAAGAAGATACTGATGCTGGTCGGCGAGTTCAGCGAGGAATACGAGATCTTCGTGTTCCAGCAGGCCATGGAGGCGGTGGGCCACCCGGTCCACGTCGTCTGCCCGGACAAGAAGGCGGGCGAGCTGATCAAGACCTCGCTGCACGATTTCGAGGGCGACCAGACCTACACCGAGAAGCCCGGCCATTTCTTCAAGCTCAACAAGAGCTTCGCCGAGGTCGACACGAAGGAGTACGACGCGGTCTACGTCGCCGGCGGCCGCGGTCCCGAGTATATCCGCATCCATCCGCGGGTGCAGGCGATCGTGCGCGAGTTCCACGAAGCCAAGAAGCCGATCTTCACCATCTGCCACGGGGCGCAGGTGCTGATCGCGGTGGACGGCGTGGTGCGCGGCAAGCGGGTTGCGGCGCTGGAATATTGCGAGCCCGAGGTTCGCCTCGCCGGCGGCATCTATGTCGACGTGCCGCCCGAAGGGGCGATCAGCGACGGCAGCCTCGTCTCCGCCAAGGGCTGGCCGGGCCTCGCCGCCTTCATCCGCGAATGCCTGAAGGTGCTCGGCACGGAGATCCGGCACGCCTGAGCCGCACCCGGCTGATGCAGCGGCAGTTAACTTCTTGGCAGGCCTGACGCCTTCGGCTAAGGCTCGGCGCGGCCGCACGAGCGGGCCGGGCGGAGATCCGGCAAGGCGACCACGCGGGAGGCAGGCGGAACTTGGCACATCTTCGGGTCAGCGATGTGGTGCGCCGTTACGGTGCCGTCACGGCGCTCGACGGTATGAGCTTCGAGGTGGCGGAGGGTGAGTTCTATTGCCTGCTCGGGCCGAGCTCGGCCGGCAAGACCACGACGCTTCGGGCCATCGCCGGGCTCGAGAAGCTGAGCCGGGGGCGGATCGAGCTCGGCGGCCGCGACGTCACCACGGCACCGGTGCAGGGCCGTGGCATGGCCATGATCTTCCAGACCTTCGCCCTCTACCCGCATCTGACCGTCCGCCAGAATTTCGCCTACCCGCTCGAGCGCGAGCGGGTCGACCGGGCGGAGGTCGGCCGGCGCGTCGGCGAGGTCGCGGAGCTCCTGCGGGTCGGCCACACGCTCGATCGCAAGCCCGCGACCCTCTCGGGCGGCGAGCAGCAGCGGATCGCCATCGGCCGGGCGCTGATCCGCCGGCCGAAGCTCCTCCTGCTCGACGAGCCCTTGACCAATCTCGACGCCAAGCTGCGCCACGACACCCGGGCCGAGTTCAAGCGCCTGCATCGCGAGCTCGGCATGACCATGCTCTACGCCACGCCGGACCAGCTCGAGGCGCTGACCATGGGCGAGCGGATCGGCGTGATGCGCGCCGGGCGGGTGGTGCAGATCGACACGCCGCGCGCCCTCTACGCCGCGCCGCTCGACACCTATGTGGCGGGGCTGGTGGGAGCACCGGCGATGAACCTGCTGCGCGGCCGGGTGACGCGGGGGCAGGGTGGACCTGTGGTCGATTTCGGCATGGCCGGGATCGATCTCGCGCGGGACAACGACGATCTCGCCGCCGGCACCGAGCTCGTGGTCGGGCTCAGGCCGCACGACATCCGGCTCGGCGCCGACACCGGGCGGGGCCGGACCCTCGATGCCACCGTGCATCTGCGCGAGCCCTTGGGCGACGTGACGGTGCTCGACCTGCGCTTCGGCACGATCGAAGCCAAGATGGTGGTGCGCGAGGAAGAGGGGGCCGCGATCCCCGAGGGCAGCGCCATCGCCGTGACCATCGACCCGGCGGACCTCCATCTGTTTCATGCCGAGACCGGGGTCCGCCTCGCTTGACGACCAACCGACGTCCAAAACACTGAGGAGGCAGAGCACGATGCGAACGATCAGGGACAGGCTGGTGCTGGGCGTGTCGGCGGCAGCCGTCGCCACGGCGCTGCTCGTCGGCGGCACCGCCCGCGCGGCGGACATCACCATCACCATGGCGGCACCAGACTGGCCGCCGACCCGGTTCATGAAGGAGGAGTTCGACCGCTCCTACCAGTCGCCGGACGGCCACAACACGGTGCTCGACATCGACTTCATCCCGTGGCCGAGCTTCTACGAGCGGGTCGCGGCATCGCTCGCCTCGGGCGAGCAGAAGTACCAGATGATCGTGACCGACAGCCAGTGGCTGGGGGCGTTCGCCGAGGGCGGCTACTATCTCGATCTGACTGATATCATGGTCGCCGACCCCGAGCTCACCGCGATCATGAAGGATCTGCACCCCGCCCTGGTCTCGGCCTACTCGACCTATCCGCACAAGACCAAGGAGTTCATCGCCGAGAACGACTTCCCGGCGCCGGACACGCATTATTACGGCTTTCCGCAGTTTCCCGACACCTACGTGACCTATTACCGCCAGGACCTGTTCTGCAACGAGGGTGAGGCGGCGGCATTCCAGGAGAAATACGGCGAGACGCTGCCCTGCACCTACGAGGACTGGCAGGACGTCGACTGGGACACCTTCAAGAACATCGGCGAGTTCTTCAGGCGCGCCAAGGGCGAGCCGCTCGGCGACGGCGTCGCCGATGACGACTTCTACGGCATCGCGTACCAGGCCGGGAAGGGCTACGACTTCTCGACCATGGAGATCAACGCCTTCATCTGGCAGCATGGCGGGTCGATCTGGGACGAGACCAAGGCGCCCGAGGGCTAGGCCGAGGGTGTGGTCAATTCCGACATCGCGGTCGAGGCGCTCGAGCACTATCTGTCGCTGCTCCAGTACATGCCGCCGGTGGCCAAGACCGGCCAGATGGACATCTTCGTCGTCCAGGACCTGTTCATGCAGGGCAAGGTGGCCGCGGCCATCGACTGGGTCGGTCTCGGCGAGCCGCTGCTCGACCCGAAGGCCTCCGTCGTCTCCGACAAGTCGGCCTTCGGCCCGGCGCCGGGCCTGCGCAAGGAGGACGGCTCGATCGATCGGACCGGCAATATAGGCGGCCAGCCTTTCGTCCTGACCACCTGGAACAGCGACGAGGTGACGAACGAGGCCATCAACGTCGTCAAGTGGTGGCTCGAGCCCGACGTGCAGAGGAAGTTCGCGGCCGGCGGCGGCCAGTCGGGCCTGATGAGCATCATGGCCGAGCCCGGCTACAACGATCTGCGGCCCTGGAACCGGGCGCATGTCGAGATGCTCGACTGGCAGCGTGACGTCTGGCACGTGCCCGACTTCTTCGAGCTCCTGACCCAGCAGCAGGAGGAGTTCGACCGGGCGATCACCGGCCAGATCAGCGCCAAGGAGGCGCTCGACAGCGTCGCCAAGTTCCAGCAGCAGCTGCTCGAGGATGCCGGCCTGATCGAGTAGGCCAGAGCCTGTGCCGCGGCCCGGGCCGGACCCGGGCCGCGGCACGTCCTTCCTCGCTTCCTTCACCTCTTTGCGATGAGACCGAACGACGATGGCAGCAGCATCGCCGCATGACCGCATGGCAGCGCCCAAGGGTGCCGGCGGCTTCCTCGCCTGGCTGATGGCACCCGAGCGGCGCGGGCCGCTGCTCGTGGCGCCGGCGGTCATCGTGCTCGTCGTCATGAACATCTTCCCGTTGCTCTGGTCCTTCGGCCTCAGCTTCTTCAACTACCGGGCCAACCGGCAGGACATCCCCAGCTTCGTGGGCTTGCGCTTCTACGAGCGCGTGCTGAACGATCCGGATGTCTGGGAACGCTTCCAGACCACGGCCCTCATCGTCGGCTCGAGCGTCGTCCTGCAATTGATCTTCGGCTTTCTTCTGGCGCTCATGTTCGCGCGCGAGTTCCCGCTGCGCCGCATTCTCCTGATGCTGGTGCTGGCGCCGATGATGCTGTCGTTCGTCTCGGTCGGGGTCTTCTTCAAGCTCTATTACGAGCCGACCTTCGGCCTCCTCAGCCAATTCGTCTCGACCTTCACGGGCGAGCCCTTCGTCCTGCTCGGCACGCCGACCGGGGCGATCATCGGCATCGTCGTTGCCGATGCCTGGATGTGGTCGCCCTTCGTCATGCTCCTGGTGCTGGCCGGCCTCGTCTCGGTGCCCAAATATCTCTACGAGGCGGCCGAGATCGACCGTGCCTCCTGGTGGCGGCGCTTTCGGACGATCACCTTTCCCTACATCAAGAGCCTGCTGCTGCTCGCCGTGCTCTTCCGCACGATCGAGACCTTCAAGCTCTTCGACATCGTCTACATCATCACCGAGGGCGGGCCCGGCTCGGCGACCGAGACGATCGCCGTCTTCACCTACCGTGTCGCCTTCCAGTTCTTCCGCACCAGCCAGTCGGCGGCGCTCGCCTACATCATCCTCTTCGTCGTGATCGTGCTCACCAACCTCTATCTCTACGCCGTGCAGCGGCGCGAGCAGGAGATCGGCTGATGGCCAGGCCGCGCGAGATCGGCAAGGCCGGTTGGGGCTGGACCCTGCTCACCGCCCTGGTCAGCCTAGTCTACTTCTTCCCCGTCCTCTGGATCGTCCTGACCGCCTTCAAGACGCGCACCGACGCCCTGGCAGTGCCGGCCAAGCTCTTCTTCACGCCGACGCTGCAGAACTTCATCAGCGTCTTCTACCGCGAGAGCATCACGGCCGGTGCCTCCCAGGCGACCGAGTTCCCGCTCTATTTCTTCAACTCGATCTTCATCTCGGGCACCAGCGTGGCGCTCGCCATCGTCGTCGGCACGCTCGCCGCCTACGCCTTCTCGCGCTACCCCCTGCGCGGCAACGACACCTATCTCTTCATCATCCTGACGACCCGCATGATGCCGCCCATCGTGGTGATCATCCCGATCTTCCTGATGTTCCGGCTGACCGGGCTGTCCGGCACCTATTGGGGCATCATCCTGCTCTACACCGCCTTCAACATCCCGTTCTCGGTCTGGCTGGTGAAGAGCTTCTTCGACGAGCTCAACCCGGAGATCGAGGACGCGGCCAGGATGGACGGGTCCAACGAGCGGCGGGTCTTCTTCGGCATCTGCCTGCCGCAGGTGCTGGCCGGCCTCGCCGCCACCTTCGTCTTCGGCCTGATCCTGACTTGGAACGAGTTCCTCTTCGCGCTGCTGCTCACCGGGGTCGAGACGCGCACCGTGCCGGTCGCCATGGCCCGCACCATGGGCGGCGAGGTGGGCGTCGACTACGGCCTGCTCGCGGCGATCGTCACCCTCTTCCTCGTGCCGATCTTCATCGTCACCTACATCCTGCAGAACCAGCTCCTGCGCGGCGTCACCTTCGGCACGGTGAAGAAATGACGATCGCGCTCCGAAAGCTCACCAAGCGGTTCGGCTCGCTCACTGCGGTCGACGCCATCGATCTCGAGATCGGCGACGGCGAGGTGCTCTGCCTGCTCGGCCCCTCGGGCTGCGGCAAGACGACGACCTTGAGGATGATCGCCGGGCTCGAATGGGCGAGCTCGGGCGACGTGCTGCTCGCCGGCAAGCGGGTCAACGACCTGGCGCCGCGGGATCGCAACGTCGCCATGAGCTTTCAGTTCTACGCCCTCTATCCGAGCCTGACCGTGGCCGAAAATCTCGCCTACCCGCTCCATGGCGAAGGGCTGAGGGGAGCGGAGATCCGGGCCAAGGTGGAGCAGGTGGCGAGGGTGCTGCAGCTCGGCTCGATCCTCGAGAGGAAGCCCGGCGAGCTCGCCGAGGGGGAGAAGCAGCGGGTCGCGGTCGGCCGCTCGATCATCCGCGAGCCGACCTGCTTTCTCTTCGACGAGCCCCTGTCGCGTCTCGACGTGCAGCTCCGGGAGGAGATGCGGGGCGAGATCAAGGAGGTCCTGCAGGGCCTGCGCCGTGCGACGGTGATCGTCACCCACGACCAGCTCGAGGCGCTGACCATGGCCGACCGCATCGCGGTGATGCGGGCAGGGGTGATCGAGCAGGTCGCAACGCCGCACGACATCTTCCAAAGACCCGAGAACCTCTTCGTCGCGGGCTTCATCGGCACGCCGGGAATGAACCTGATTCCGGCGGAGCTGACCGGCTTCGGCGAGGGCGGTGTCGCCGGGTTCGCGGTCGAGGGCGGGCAGTCGCTCAGGGTCGAGGTCGATCCGGCGGTCGGCCGGCTGGCGCCCGGAACGAAGGTCACGCTCGGGGTCCGCCCGCGCAATCTCGAGGTGGTCCACCAGGATGTGCCCGACGGGCTCTCGTCGGTGATCGACATCATCGAGCCCATGGGGGCGGAAACCCTGGCGCATCTGAATGACGGGCGGCACGACATTCGCGTGGTCACCGACTGGCGCACGCCGCTCGAGGAGGGCGACCAGGTGCATGTCCGCTTCCTGCCGGGCTCGGTGCACGTGTTCGGCGCGGACGAGAAGGTGGTGCGGTCATGAGCAGGGGCTCGGCGAATGTTCCGGGCAAGGCCGGCATGACCCTCGGTCAGGCGCGGTTCATCGAGTACGCGATCATCACGCTCGCCGTGGTCGCCGTGCTGCTGATCTTCCAGCCGTTCTCGCTCGCCCTCTTCTCGGTCGGCTGCGTCGGCGTGGTGGTGGCCGGGCTCGCCTTCAACCTGATCCCGTTCTGCCGGCCGGGCGTGCCGATGCGAGCACTGCTGCGGGTGATCGTCATCGTGCTGGTCATCCTCGGCATCGCGGCCTTGCTCGGCATCGCCACCGCCTATCTCTACGTCTGGTATCTCGGCACGCTGCGCTGATCACGCACTCGAGCGGCGTCATTTCCTTTCCGGAGCGAAACCCGTCATGAAGCAGATCTATTTCATCGAGCTCGGCACGGGCGTCGACCTGCGCGGCGGCAGCGTCACCAAGGCGGCCGTGCGCGCCGTGCGCGACGCCGTCGGCCGCAACCTGATCCCGTCGGTGCCGGCGCTGACCGGCGGCGATTTCGAGAAGCTGCAGGTTCTGGTTCGGCTCGCCGTGCCGGTGGACGCGCCGATCGACGAGGCGGCCATTCGCGAGGTTCTGCCGGTCGGCACCGTCAGCTTCGAGGTGACCAAGGGCGGCATGGCCACCGACAACGGGATCGGCGACCGGGCGCTGATCGTCAACGCCGCGGTCGTCGTCGGCGTCTGACCCGCAAGGGCCGGCGGCTTCGATCAGGGCCGCGCCAGCCCCGCCGTGTCGACCTCCGCCGCCTCGCCCAGATCCGCAAGGCTGTCCTGCAGGAGCTGGATCGCGTAAGGTGGGTCGTGGACGCAGGCAGCCCCGTCCTTGGCCACGAGCTGGAAGTTGTAGGCGGCCTTCAGGAGCCGCGGCGTCCGGCTCTGGTAGCGGCTCGAGAAGACCGCCTCGCTTCTGGCCGCCATGCCGTCGCCGTCCGGTCGGCATGGGGCGAGGCGAGCCGGACCTCGGTGATCTTCGCCAGATCGGGCTTCTTCTGGTCCTGCGCCGCCGCCGGGATTGCTGCCGCCTCGCCGGCGGCGGCGCAGGACCAGGGCCTTGATATGGATCAAACTGCACCGGCCAGAGGTCGCGCAGGCTCGGGCCTGCTCGCGCTGCCGGCGAAGGCGTCAGCGAAGCAGGAGAAGGCCATGATGCATGGTGACGAGTGGGGTCTGGGAATGGGTTTCGGGATGGGCTTCGGCTGGATTTTCGGCCTTCTCGTCCTGATTCTCCTGATTCTGGCTATCGCCGCGCTGATCAAGTACTTGCGCAAGTAAGATCCAGTCCGAGAAGTTTATGGGGCATTTCATTGGCTTACGATCGACCGTCGGCGACAAA
>CAYMTA010000092.1:0-12532 GCA_964393275.1 uncultured Geminicoccaceae bacterium
GTTCTTGCTTTGTACCACATGCCGGGCGGCTGAGAAAGCTGCGTAATCAGGTTCCTATTTTTCCGCGAGGACCCTGGGGCGCTGAACGACCACATCGTCGACGATGCCGAACTCCTTGGCCTCCTCGGCGCTCATGAACGTGTCGCGGTCGAGCTTGGCCTCGATCTCGTCCATCGTCCGGCCGGTATGCTTCATGTAGATCGCATTGAGCCGCTGCTTGACGTTCAGAATCTCGCGCGCATGGATCTCGATGTCGGCAGCCTGCCCCTGATAGCCGCCGGAGGGCTGGTGGGTCATCACCCGGGCGTTCGGCAGGCAGAAGCGCTTCCCCTTGGCGCCGGCGGCGAGCAGCAGCGAGCCCATGCTGGCCGCCTGGCCGATGCAGAGTGTGACCACGTCACAGCGGATGTATTGCATCGTGTCGTAGACGGCGAGGCCGGCGGTGACGAGGCCGCCCGGCGAATTGATATAGAGCGCCACATCCTTCTCGGGGTTGTCCGCCTCGCAGAACAGCAGCTGGGCGCTGATGAGGCTCGCCATGTGGTCCTCGACCGGCCCTGTCACGAAAATGATGCGCTCCTTCAGCATCCTGGAATAGATGTCATAGGCGCGCTCGCCGCGGCTGGTCTGCTCGACCACCATCGGCACCAACTGACTTATGATCGGATCCATGGTCTCACCTGCGGAAAAGGACCGGCAACGCGGCGTGCCGGCTTCATGACTATGTCGGGGTCGCGGCCGGGGTCGCCGCAACCTCCTCGGCCTCGGCGTCGGGATCCTTCATGAGCTCCTCGATGGTGACCGGCACGTCGGTAACCTGCGCCAGCTCGAGCAGGAAATCGACGACCTTGTCCTCGAAGATCGGCGCGCGGAGCTGCTCGAGTGCTGCCGGCGTGTCGCGGAAATACTCGAAGACCTGCTTCTCCTGGCCCGGATAGCGCCGCGCCTGCTCGATCACCGCCTGCTGCAGCTCCGCCCCCTCGACCTTGACCTCGTTCTTCATGCCGATATCGGAAAGCACGAGCCCGAGGCGCACCCGCCGCTCGGCAATGGTCCGGTATTCCGCCCGCAGCTCCTCCTCGGTCTGGCCCATGCTCTCGAAGGTGCTCTCGGTCCGCTTCATCTCATCCTCGAGCTGGCGCCAGATGGCCTGGAACTCGAGCTCGATCATGCCTTCCGGCACGCCGAAGCTGCATCGCTCGGCGAGATCGTCGAGGAGCGCGCGCTTGACCTTGCTGCGGCCGATTCCCTTGTAGTCATCGGCCAGCCGCGCTTTGACCTTGGCCTTCAGGTCGTCGAGGCCCTCGGTGCCGAGCTCCTTGGCGAAATCGTCGTCGACGACGACCGGCGCCGCGGCCTTGATCTCGCGAATGGTCACCTCGAAATGCGCGGTCTTGCCCTTGAGGTCGTCGCGACCGTAATCCGCCGGAAACGTAGCCTCGATGGTCAGGGGCGTGCCGGCATCCTTGCCGATGAGACCGGCCTCGAAGCCAGGGATCATGCTGTCGCTGCCGATGACCAGATCGAAGCCTTCGGCACTGCCTCCCTCGAATGCCTCGCCATCGATCGACCCCCGGAAATCGATCGTGACCTGATCGCCATCGGCGACCGGTCGCGGCTCAGCCAGGGGCTCGAAACGGCGGCGCGCCTTGGCGAGATTCTCGATCGCCTTGGTGACGCGCTCCGGGTCGATCTCGACCACCTCGCGGGTCAGGGTGATCGCTTTCACATCGACCTCGGGCACGTCCGGCAGCACCTCGAGATCGAGCTTGAACTCCAGGTCCGCACCGTCGTCGAACCTCGTCACCTCGATCTTCGGCCGCAGCGCCGGCTTCAGCTTGTGGTCCTCGATCGCCCGCCTCGAGCCCTCGTCGACCGTCTGCTCGAGCACCTCGCCCATCACCGAGCGGCCGTACTGCTTCTTGAGCAGCGTCAACGGCGCCTTGCCCGGGCGAAAGCCCGGGATGCGGACCGTCTTCGCCAGCTTCTTCAGCCGTGCGTCGACCTTGCCCTGGATCTCGCTCGCCGCCACGACGACCTTGTATTCACGCTTGAGACCATCGGCCGCAACTTCGGTAACCTGCATCGCTCTCGCTCTCGCTCGATCGTGTCCGTCAACATCAAAAGCGGCCTCGCCGACCACTCCGGGACGGCGCCCCCGCTCATTCGCTCGCCTGGGATCTCGTTGGTGCGGGCGGAGGGACTTGAACCCCCACGGCTCGCGCCACAGGAACCTAAATCCTGCGTGTCTACCAGTTCCACCACGCCCGCGCGGCCTCGGCGCCATGCAGCTTGCCATCCGCACGGCCGCCGAATCGCAGGGGCATATAGCACAAGCCCGGCGGGCGCCAACAGTGTTGCCACTGGAGTGCCGGCACCCTTTCGGGTAAGCGGGCCCTATGCACGAGCGCGTCCTGATCCTCGATTTCGGCTCCCAGTTCACCCAGCTCATCGCCCGGCGGCTGCGCGAGCTGCGGATCTATTGTGAAATTCATCCCTGCACCCTCACCTCGGACGAGGTTCGCACCTTCGCGCCGAAGGCGATCATCCTCTCGGGCGGACCGGCATCCACGACGGAGACCGCCAGTCCTCGGGCGCCGGCCGCCGTCTTCGAGCTCGGCGTTCCGGTTCTCGGAATCTGCTACGGCGAGCAGACGATGTGCGCGCAGCTCGGCGGCAGCGTCGAGCCAGGCACGACGCGCGAGTTCGGTCGGGCCGACCTGACGCTGGACATCCCCTCGCCGCTCTTTGCCGACCTGATGGAGGTCGGCGAGCGATCGTCCGTTTGGATGAGCCACGGCGACAAGGTCGGCGCCCTGCCCCCGGGCTTTCGTCCTCTCGCCAGCAGCCAGGGCTCGCCCTTCGCCGCCATCGCCGACGAGACGCGACGCTTCTATGGCGTCCAGTTTCATCCCGAGGTCGTGCACACGTCCATCGGCGAGGGCCTGCTCGCGAATTTCTGCCGGGCGATCGCCGGCCTCGAAGGCGACTGGACAATGACGGCCTACCGGCACGAGGCCGTGGCACGGATCCGCGAGCAGGTCGCCCGCGGCCGGGTCGTCTGCGGGCTCTCGGGTGGCGTCGATTCGGCGGTCACCGCACTTCTGGTGCACGAGGCCGTTGGTGATCAGCTCACCTGCGTCTTCGTCGATACCGGCCTCCTGCGCAAGAACGAGGCGACCGAGGTGGTCGAGCTTTTCCGCGGCCATTTCAATATCCCGCTCGTTCATGTCGAGGCCGGCCGGACGTTTCTCGAAGAGCTTTCGGGCATCTCCGACCCGGAGCTCAAGCGCAAGACGATCGGGCGAACCTTCATCGACGTCTTCGAGGCCGAGGCGGCGCGCCTGGGTGGCGCCGACTTCCTCGCCCAGGGCACCCTCTACCCGGACGTGATCGAGAGTGTTTCCTTCAAGGGCCCGAGCGTGACCATCAAGTCACACCACAATGTCGGCGGCCTGCCCGAGCGGATGCGCATGAAGCTGGTCGAGCCCTTGCGCGAGCTCTTCAAGGACGAGGTGCGAAGCCTCGGCCGCGAGCTCGGCCTGCCTTCGACCTTCGTCGGCCGCCACCCTTTCCCCGGCCCCGGCCTCGCCGTGCGCATCCTCGGCGAGGTGACCATCGATCGGGTAGCCGTGCTGCAGGAGGCGGATGCGATCTTTCTCGAGGAGATCCGCCGTGCCGGACTCTATGACGCGATCTGGCAGGCCTTCGCCGTGCTGCTCCCGGTCCGCACCGTCGGGGTGATGGGCGACGGGCGCACCTACGAATGGGTCACGGCGCTCCGTGCGGTCACCTCGACCGACGGCATGACCGCCGACGTCTACCCGTTCGAGGCCGCATTCCTCGGCCGGGTCGCGACCCGGATCGTCAACGAGGTGAAGGGGATCAACCGGGTCACCTACGACATCACCAGCAAGCCGCCGGGCACCATCGAGTGGGAGTGAGGGGCCGCTGCCCGACCGGACGAAACGCCCGTCTCCTCAGCTTCGCTCCATGATGCCCGCGACGAAGTCGTACTCGGCCTCCAGGACATGTTCGGCGCCGTCATGGCGCAGGTGCGAGGAATAAAGCCCGAACCGACTGACCGGAAAGGGCGGCAGGCGGAACAGGGAGCGCGTCCGCAAGTAGGTGGCGAGACGCGCCGGGGGCGGCGGCTGACGAAAGCGCGCCAGCGTCACGTGCGGCTGGAACTTGCGACGCTCCGGAGCGACGCCGGCCTCGCGGACGCAGTGCTCGACCCGCCGTCGGAGGCGCTCGAGGTCGGCATTGGGCACGATGCCGGCCCACAATTGCCTGAGGGCGCCGCGCGGGGGGAACTGGCCGAGCCCGGCGAGCTCGAGCTCGAACGGCGGCAGCATGACACCGGCCAGCAGCTGCCCCAGCTCATAGAAGGTGCTGTGGTCGACCTCGCCGATGAAGCGGATGGTCAGATGAAAATCGTCCAGATCGGTCCAGCGCGTATCCGGCAAGCCCACGCACAAGCGGTCGAGCGCTTCGGCGACCTCCTCCGGCATCTCCAGCGCCACGAACAGTCTCGGCATTGCCCTCCTCCACCAGCAGTTTTACGCGGCCACGCGCATTCGATACCGTCGACCGCGCTTCGCTCCATGCGCAGGCTGGCAATGGCCAACCGGGTGGGGCTTGCAAAGGGCGAGCTCGCTGCGTAGTTTTCGCGCTTCTCGGCACCCGGTGCATTGCTCGTGCAGCCTGCTCGCGGCCGCCCGACCTCTCAACCAAATGCCCTCAACCAGATGGATGAGCGACCTTGCAGTCTGACGGCTTTATTCGGGAAGTCGACGAGGAGCTCCAACGCGAGCGCGTTGCCCGGCTCTGGCAGCGCTATGGTACGATCATCATCGGTGTTGCCGTGATAGTGATCGCGGCGACGGCGGGCAAGGTCGGCTGGGACGCCTGGCAGGATCGCCAGCTCGCCCAGCAGGCAACGGCCTTTGCCGCGGCGGAGAATGCCTTCAGAACCGATCTGCCCGAGGCCGCCGACAAGTTCGCCGCGCTGGCCGATGGGCTGGGTGGCAACGCCGCCGCGATTGCACGCCTGCGCGAGGCGCAGGTCCGGTTGGCGGATGGCCAGGACGACGCGGCCGTCGCCACTCTCGAGGCCGTGGCCGCGACAGCCGGGATCGACGCGATCCTGCGTGACATCGCGGCGGTGGCCGCGGCAGAGCAGCGCTTCGATGCCGACAGCCTCGCCGAGCTGCGCGCGTCGCTCGAGCAGCAGGGCGCCGACGGGGCGGCTTTCCGCTATTCGGCGCGCGAGCTCTTGGCCCTGGCGACGCTCGAGGCGGGTGAACGGGACGAATCACTCGAGCAGCTTCGCTCGCTGGCCAATGACGGCACGGCACCCGAGCCGATCCGTCAGCGAGCGGGCGAGCTTCTGGCCGCCCTCGGCGCACCGCTCGAGGAGCCGACGCCACCGACCAGCGACGAGGCGTCATGATGGCTGTCCGGCTGGTGCCGGGCCGGCTGGTGCCGGTATTGGCAGCCGGCGCGCTGCTCGCCGGCTGCAGTGGCTGGCTCGGTGGTGTTGACGAGGTGCCGCTGCCGGGCGATCGCGTCTCGATCATGCTGCTCAACGACGGCGTCGCCGCCGACCCGCGCATCGCCAATCTGACGATCGCCCTGCCACCGCCGGAGGTCAACGAGGATTGGCCGACCTCGGGCGGCAACGCCATGCATGCGATGCACCACCCTTTCCTCGCCGACGATGTCAAGCTCGCTTGGCGCGCCGATATCGGTTCGGGAAGCGGCGGTGTCAGCCAGTTGCTCGCCCGGCCGGTCATCGGCGACGGTCGCGTCTTCGTGGCGGACAGCGAGGGCCAGATCACGGCGCTCGCGAGCGACACGGGCAAGCGCCTCTGGCAGGAGACGCCCGAAGGCATGAATGTGACGGACCGGCTGCGATCGGGCGGGCTGGCTTATGGTGAGGGCCGCGTCTACGCGACCACCGCGGGCGGCGAGGTGCTGGCTCTGTCGGCCGCCGACGGCAGCCAGCTCTGGCAACAGCAACTCCTGTCGCCGATCCGCACGGCACCCACGCCCTATGGCGGCCGCGTGCTGGTGACGACCAGCGCCAATGAGCTCTTCGTCCTCGATGCCGACACCGGCAGCGTGCTGTGGCAACATGCCGGATTCTTCGAGCAGGCCGCCATACTCGGCGGTGCGGCGCCCGCCACCGATGGGGTCGTGGCGGTCGCTGCCTACTCCTCGGGCGAGGTCTTCGCCCTCAACCTCGCCGACGGCCGCCCGATCTGGTCCGATACGGTCATGCGCCCGCGTCGAACGCTGGCAATCGGAGCGATCAGCGACATCACCGGCAGCCCGGTGATCGACCAGGGCCGCGTGATCGTCGCCGGCAATGGCGGCGAGATGGGCTCGTTCGACATCGCCACCGGTGCCCGCACCTGGAACCTCGATGTGACGTCGAGGCAGACACCCTGGGTGGCCGGCGACTACATTTATCTGCTGACCGACCGCAACGAGGTGGTTTGCCTCGTCCGCCAGGGTGGCCTGGTGCGCTGGGTGAGCCCCCTCGAGCGGCTGCGCGATCCGGAAGACCCGGAATCGACGCGCATCTTCTGGGCGGGACCGGTGCTCGCCGGCGACCGGCTCATCCTTGCCGGCTCGACCGGCGAAGCCATCACGCTCTCGCCCTATACCGGCGAGATCCTCGGCCGGATCGCGCTGCCCGGCCCCGTGTCGTTGCCACCGGTCGTCGCGAACGGCACACTCTATCTCCTGACCAACAACGGTGAGCTCCTCGCCTATCGGTGAGCTTGCCCCGAGGCGGGCCACCATGCGCCAGACCATCGCCATCATCGGCCGACCGAATGTCGGCAAGTCGACGCTGTTCAACCGCCTGACCGGCAGTCGGCGCGCCCTGGTGCACGACACGCCAGGGGTGACGCGCGACCGGCTCGAAGGTCCGGCCCGCCTGTTCGATCTCGAGTTCACCGTCGTCGACACCGCCGGTCTCGAGCTCGGCATGCGCCAGCAGCTCTCGGATCGGCTGGTCGCCCAGACCCTGAAGGGCATCGAGCTCGCCGAGCTCGGGCTTTTCGTCATCGATGCCCGGGTCGGCATCACGCCGCTCGACGAGGAGATCGCGGCCCTCCTGCGCCGGCAGCAAAAGCCGGTGATCGTCGTCGCCAACAAATGCGAGGCCAGAGCCGGCGAGGCGGAGGCGCTTGGCGCCTGGAGCCTCGGCCTCGGCGAGCCCGTGCCCGTCTCGGCCGAGCATGGCATCGGCCTCGACCTCCTGGCGGACGCCATCCGCGTCCGCTTGCCCGCCGCCGTCGCCACCCCGGCCGATGCGGCGGAGCCGCCGATCGACGAGGCAACCGCGGACCAGGTGACCGACGACGGCCCGATCAGCCTCGCCATCATCGGCCGACCGAATGTCGGCAAGTCGTCGCTCGTCAACCGCCTGCTCGGCGACGAGCGCCAGCTCACCGGACCGGAGCCGGGCCTGACCCGCGATGCCGTCGCCATCGACTGGCAGTGGCGGGGCCGTCACATCCGGCTGGTCGATACCGCCGGGCTCAGGCGCAAGGCGCGGATCAGCGAGAACCTCGAGCGGCTCACCGCCTCGGCCAGCCTCAAGGCGATTCGCGGCTGTCGGGTGGCGGTCCTCCTGATCGACGCGACCCAGCCGCTAGAGAAGCAGGAGCTGGTGCTCGCCAACCGGGTGCTCGACGAAGGCCGGGCCCTGGTGGTGGCCGCGAACAAATGGGACATCGTGCCGTCGCCCGAGGAAGCAGCCAGGGAGATCCGCCAACGCCTGGCGCTGAAGCTGTCGCAGGTGAAGCAGGCGCCGCTCGTCACCCTCTCGGCCCGGACCGGGCGGGGCGTCGACAGCCTGATGCGGACCGTGATCGAGACGCATGACCGCTGGTCGACGCGGATTTCGACCGGCCGGCTGAACCGCTGGCTGGCGGAGGCGCTGGTCCGGCATCCGCCGCCGATGGCGCAGAACCGCCGGATCAAGATCCGCTACGCGACGCAGGTGAGCACGCGGCCGCCAACCATTGCCCTCTTCGCGAACAAGCCCGACAGCGAGCTGCCGGCCGCCTACCGCCGCTATCTCGAGGCCAGCTTCATCGACGCCTTCGATCTCGGTGGCGTCACCGTCCGGATGGTGATCCGGCACGGTGACAACCCGTTCCATGAAGGCGTTGCCGGGAAGACGCGCTGATTGAGGTCGCGGAGCATGTCGCAAATTCGTTCCTGACGTCGCGAGGCGGGCTTTGCCGGAGGTCGGCGGGCGCCTAACGATGGCGGGGGTCGAGAGGACGGGACGTTGCGCAATCGTCGTGGCCGGGAGCGTCGAGAGTCGGGGGGCCCGCCCGGGCAGCTGCCCTGGGCGCGGGTCGTCAATCCCTTTCCACCGCTCGAGCTCCTGCGACCCGACCAGCTCGACGCCATCGACGATGCGGCCTTCAGGGTCCTCGAGGAGATCGGCCTCGACTTCCTGTCGCCCGAGGCGATGCCCGTGCTGCGGGCCGGCGGCGCCGATCTCGAGCCCGGCAGCCAGCGGGTGCGCTTCGGCCGCGAGGTGATCAAGGAATGGGTCGGCAAGGCGCCGGCCCAATACGTCGTCAAGGGCCGCGAGCCAGCCCGTGATGTGGGCTTCGGCGGCACCGAGATGGTCTTCTCGCTGGTCGCGTCCGCCCCCAACTGCTCCGATCTCGAGCATGGGCGAAGACCCGGCAGCTTCGCGGATTTCTGCCGGTTCGTGCGGCTCGGCGAGGCCTTGAACTGCATCCACGTCTTCGGCGGCTACCCGGTCGAGCCGGTCGACCTTTCGGCGGCGACGCGGCATCTCGATTGCCAGCGCGCCTTCATCGAGCTCGGCACCAAGCCGATCCACGCCTATTCGCTCGGCCGCACGCGCATCCGGGACGCCATCGAGCTGGTCAAGCTCGGCCACGGCATCGACGACCAGACGCTCGAGGAGGCGCCGCGGCTGATCTCGATCATCAACACGAGCTCGCCGCTCCGCCTCGACGGGCCGATGATCGAGGGCATGCTGGAGCTCGCCGCACGGCTGCAGTGCTGCGTCATCACCCCCTTCACCCTCTCAGGCGCCATGGCGCCGGCGACCGTGGTGGGCGCGATCGCCCAGCAGCACGCGGAAGCGCTCGCCGGCATCGCCTTCTACCAGATGATCCGGGCCGGAGCGCCCTGCGCCTATGGCGGCTTCACCTCGAACGTTGACATGAAGTCGGGTGCGCCGGCCTTCGGCACGCCCGAATACTTCCGCTCGACGGTGATCAGCGGCCAGCTCGCCCGGCGCTGGCGCCTGCCCTACCGCAGCTCCAACGTCAACGCCGCCAACTCGGTCGACGCCCAGGCGGCCTACGAATCCATGTTCAGCCTTTGGGCCTGCGTCGCCGGCGGAGCCAACTTCATCAAGCATGCGGCCGGCTGGCTCGAGGGCGGGCTGGTCTGCAGCCTGGAGAAGACCATGCTCGATGCCGACCTGATCCAGATGATCCGTGCCTGCATGGAGCCGGTGGCGGTGGACGAGGAGGCCCTCGGCCTGGATGCGATGCGCGAGGTCGGCCCCGGGGGCCACTATTTCGGCGCCGCGCATACCCTGGCCCGCTTCGAGACCGCCTTTCACGCGCCGATGATCTCGGACTGGCGCAACTTCCAGTCCTGGCAGGAGGCGGGCTCGCCCGACGCGGCACGACACGCCCACGACCGGGCCCTGGCCCTGCTCGACGCCTATGAGCAGCCGCCGCTCGACCCGGCTCGCAAGGAAGCCCTCGACGACTTCGTCGAGCGGCGCAAGCGCGAGGGCGGCGCACTGTCGTCCTGACCACCCTCCAGCCCGAGAGGACCGAGCACCCATGCAGGAACAACGCCGGGATCTGGCCCAGGATCCGCCCCAGGAACTGCCGAGGAGCGTGCGCTATCTGGTGATCGGGGCCGGGATGCACGGCCTCTCGACCGCCTGGCACCTGGCCCGGGAGCTCGAGCGGAGCGGCCGCGGCAAGGGCTCGGACGTGCTCTTGATCGACAAGATGGGGCCCGGTGCCGGGGCCACCGGGGTCGCCTGCGGCTGTGTCCGCAACCTCTACATGACCGGCCCGCTGCACGCCATCCTGCGGCATTCGGTCGATGTCTGGCAGTCGGACCCGGTCAACCTCGGCTTCCAGCAGGTGGGCTACGTCTCGGTCGGCGAGGCCAACCAGGCAGCCGACTACGAGCAGATCCACAAAAGCCAGAACGAGGTCGGCTACGCCTCCGACCTCTATCTCGGGGCCGAGGGCAAGACGTTCCTGAGGCGGCTCTGGCCCGATTTCAACACCGAGAAGGCCGACTGCGTCCTGCACGAGAAGCCCTCGGGCTATGCCGGCACGCATCTGGCCGTCCGCGGGCTGGTCGAGAAATGCGAGGCTCTGGGCGTGCGGCAGCGCTTCGGGGTGACCGTCCAGGGCTACGACATGGCCAATGGCCGGGTCGAGGGGGTGGTCACCGACCGGGGGACGATCCGGGCCGACTGCGTGGTCATCTGCGCCGGGGCCTGGGTTGCGAAGCACTGGCAGTGGCTGGGCAAGCCCGCGACCCTGGATCTCGTCTACCCGGACGGCAGCACGGCCAGGGCGCAGGACATGTGGACCTTCTGGCGGCTGCTCGAGGGCGAGGTGCTGCTCGATGGCACGCCCTATCGGACAGCCGACGACCGCGACCCGCCGGTCCTGCATGTCGAGCTGATGAATACGCCCGTGGTGACCGAGGCCGGGCACCGGTTCCCCGACCTCCACTTCTACACCTATCTGCGCTACGCCGCCGAGCGGATCGGCGCACCCGGCATCCAGGGCGGCACCATCCCGATCCGGATCGGCCCCGAGGCGGTGCTCGACCCCTATGGCCACGCCAACCCGCTCTATCAGGCGGACGACTGGTTCGCCGACTACTACTGCGCCACGCTCGCCTACCTCATGGAGCGCTTCAAGGGCTGCCGGGCGCGCTTCAGGGAGCGGCCGAACGGCGGCATCGGCGCCTTCACCCCGGACAACGTGCCGATCTTCGACTGGGTGGCGGACAACGCCTACATGGTCGCCGACAGCAATCACGGCTACAAGATGATCGGCGTCGGCAAGCTCCTCGCCCGCCATCTGGTGGGCGGCGAAACGGTGCCCGAGCTCACCCCCTTCGCCCTCGCCCGCTTCGCCCGTGGCCGCACGTTCGGCGATAGGAACTCGAACTGCCCCTGGGTCTGATGAGTGCTTCCACGGTGACCGTAGACTTCGTCAGGCCGCGCTCGATCCGTACTCACCTACCTCATGCAGGCTCCGTGCGGATCGCCTTGCCTTCCTCGTCTACGGCCACCGTGAAAGCACTCTAACGTCACGGCGCTGACCGTAGACTTCGTCAGGCCGCGCTCGATCCGTACTCACCTACCTCATGCAGGCTCCGTGCGGATCGCCTTGCCTTCCTCGTCTACGGCCACCGTGAAAGCACTCTAACAGCGTGTTGCGGAATTGCGAGTTTCAGCGACCCTCGAGTCCGATCACGAAGACTGCGGTCGCGACCGGTGATGGCTCGTTCTGGGGGACGATCGCGAGCCAGAGGGCTCGGTGATCGGCATCGAGCGGCATCGAGAGCCAGAACAGCCATGGATTCGCGCCCGCCCAGCGCCTTGGGGTGCCGGAGCCGGTGAGAAGCCGCATGATCAACCCCAGATTGTAGCCGGCGATGTGGATCAGGTAGCGTTTTTGGACGTTGTCGCGACCACGCAGCCAGGTTCGGCGCATGCCGCCGCGGTCGAGGGTCAGCGCGAAGGCGCGCTCGACGATCTCGGTTCTGAGCTTGAAGGCTTGCTTGGCAACGCCGGAGAGCAGCCGGCGGCGGTTGCCGTAAACGGCGTTTCTGGCCTGGTCGTCGCCATGCCAGCGCAGGATGCCACCTTTGCCGGTCGGTGGTGTCGGCTCGGCGATGCGGGTTTTCCAGGGGCTGTCGTGGAGTTCTTTCAGGCCATCACGGCTGTGGTAGCCCTTGTCGGCGACCAGTTCCGCGGGCGCCTCGGTCGTTGGTGCGCGTTCGATCGCTGCCAGGTTCCGGGTGGTCTTATCGATCGTCTTCGGCAGGGTCTTGGCATCGCCGCGGTCGGCGTGATGGACGGGAGCAGCGAGAACGGCGCCGGTGTCGAGATCGACGGCATGCTCGGGCTTGTAGGCCAGCCTGGTGCGGCCGTCCTTCATCCGGGCGATGCGGGCATCACTGTCGGTCGGGCTCTCCCAGTCCTCGTTCGACAGCTTCTTGCCGGGCCTCTTGCGATCGAGCCGGATCAGGTCGTCCGCGGTCGGCGTCTCGATGCCGCTCTCGACTGCGAGCCGCTTCAGCATCTCCCGGTAGCCTTCGCCCGTCTCCCGGCGAACGATGGCCCGCAGCGCCGCATGCGCCTCCATCGTCGAGGCATCGACCCCGATCCGCGCGCCCTTGATCAGCCCGTGCTCGGCCAGCCGCTGCAGCACCCAGGCGAAGACCTCGTCATGCACCTCCAAGG
>CAYMTA010000093.1:0-12178 GCA_964393275.1 uncultured Geminicoccaceae bacterium
AGCGAGACGGCGACGGCCTGGTTGCCGGAGCAGCCGCTCATGTCGGAGACCATGGGCAGGAAGATGGCGATGGCGATGACGGCCTCGAGGGTCGCCTCGTAGGCCGAGATCACGCTGGCGGCGATGATGTTGAGGACAATGTTGGCGCTGAGCCAGGCGAGCCTGCGGCGGGTGCGGACGAAGGTCGGCATCGACCGCAGCTCGTCGCCGAACACGCCCTGCAGCTTGAGGCTGTCGGATTCGGTGCGCTCCTGGATCGCCTCGGCGATGGCGATGCGCGAGACCACGCCGATCAGCACGCCATTGGCGTCGACCACGGGAATGCCGAGGAAGGGGTGCTCGTCGAACAGGTTCTCGAGCTCGTCGATCGAGGCCGTGGGCGGGACCGCGATCACCTCGGCCATGACATCGCGCAGCACCGTGCCGCGCCGGATGGTGAGCAGCGTGCGCAGCGAGACGACGCCCAGAAGCCGGCGATCGGCGTCGACCACATAGGGGTGCTGGCCGCGATAGCGCTCGAAATCCGCGTCCTCGGCGGTGAGGCCGCGCAGCACGGCGCCGACCGTCTCGTCGACGCGAAAGGCGAAGGTCTCGGCCAGCATGAGCCCGCCGGCCGTGTCGGAATCGTACTGGATCAGGCGGCGGACGTCGGCCGCGTCCGCCGGGTCCATGCGGGCGAGGATGGCCTCGGCGTCAGCGGTGTCGAGCTCGTCGATCAGGTCGACCTGATCGTCGCTGTCGAGCTCCTCGACGATGCTGGCCGCCACCCCCGGGTCGAGCTCCTCGACGATCTCGGCGGCGAGCCCGGCCGGGGCCTCCTGGACCACGCGGGCGGCCGCCTCGGCGCCGAGCAGGCCCAGGAGCCGGTTGCGATCCTCGAGGGAGAGCTCGAGGGTGAGGCGCAGCGCCTCGCTCGGCGCCTGCTCGGCGAGCAGGGCCTCGAGCGCCGGCCCGTCGCCGCGCTCCAGCGCCTGGTCGAGCAGCTCCTCGTCGGAACGCGGTGGTGCCTCGGTCTCGATCATCGGCGGCTCCCTGCGGCACGACTTCGCTGGGGCGCAGTGTAGAGGAATTCGCCTCCTTGGCGACCGGGCCCGCCGGCGGGCCCCCGCAAGGATCAGCCGGAAACGAGGCGCGGGACGAGGAGGACGAGCCCGGGCCAGAAGGTGACGACGAGGAGGGCCGCGAGGAGCGGGATGTAGAAGGGCAGCATGGCCCTGACCATGGCGGCGAAGCTGATCTTGGCGATGTCCATCATGATGAAGAGCAGGACGCCGAAGGGCGGGGTGGTGGCGCCGATCAGAAGATTGAGGACCATGATGATGCCGAAATGGACGAGGTCGAGCTTGAGCGCCAGCGCCAGCGGCAGGAGGGCCGGCACGGCGATCAAGAGGATTGCGGTGGTTTCCATGACGAGGCCGGCGAGCAGCAGGAGGACGTTGACCAGGGCCAGGATGAGGTAGGGGTTGTCGGTGAGGCCGAGCAGCGTCGAGCTGAGCGCCGCCGGCAGGTTGTTGACCGAGACGACCCAGCCGAAGGGCACGGCGGCGGCGATGATGAAGACGAGCACGCCGGTCGTGAGGCCGGCCTCGACCAGGCAGAGATGGAGATGCCTGATGGTCAGCTCGCGCTGGGCGAAGCCGACGATGACGGCGTAGCCGACGGTGACGGCGCCGAGCTCGGTCGGGGTCGCGGCACCGGAGAGCAGGCCGGCCACCAGGATCACCGGGGCCAGAAGGGCGGGGAGCGCGGCGACGAAGGTGCGGCCGATCTCGGCCGGCGTGGCGCGCGGCCGGGTCGGGGCATGGATGCGGCCGGTCCGCGCCATCCAGTAGATCAGGCCCATGAGGAAGGCGCCCATCAGCAGGCCCGGCAGGATGCCGGCGAGGAAGAGCTGGGCGACGGAGACCTGGGCCAGGACCGCGTAGATCACCATGATGACCGAAGGCGGGATGATCGGGCCGATGATCGACGACGCGGCGGTGACGGCGGCGGAGAAGGCCGGATCGAAGCCGGCCTTGCGCATGGCGCGGATCTCGACGGTGCCGAGCCCGGCGGCATCGGCCTGGGCCACGCCCGACATGCCGGCGAAGACGATCGAGGCCGCGACGTTGACGTGCGCGAGGCTGCCCCGGATATGGCCGAAGAGGGAGAGGGCGAAGGCGAAGATGCGGGCCGCGAGCCCGCCCCGGTTCATGATCGTGCCCGCCAGGATGAAGAGCGGGATGGCGAGGAGCGGAAAGCTGTCGAGGCCCGAGGCCATGCGCTGGACGACGATGGTGAGCGGGATCGGGCTCTCGAGGGTGAGCCAGGCGACGGCGCTGGCCGCGAGCGCGAAGGCGATCGGCACCTCGATGACGACGAGGACGGCGAAGACCGCGAACATGATCCAGACGTTCAAGGTCGGCCGCCGAGCATGGCCTGCTCCACGGCCGCGTCGTCGTCATGGTCCTCGGGCAACGGCGGCATGATCGAGGGTGGTGGCTCGCCGCCCATGGCGAAGCGAAGCTCGACCAGAAGCCTGAAAAGGGCGGTGAGCAGCATCGAGACGACGCCCACGGTGAGCGGCACGGAGAAGAACCAGCCGGACGGGATCTGCACCGGCAGCGCGATCGAGCTGCGGCGCATCTCGACCTCGATGGCCGCGGCCAGGGCCGGCAGGAACGTCGCGAGCAGGATGACGAGGACGAGCATGACGACGGCCCTGGCGACCGCGGCGCCGCGCGGCGGCAGGTGGCCGACGAAGGTGTCGATCCTGACATGCCGGTCGTATTTGAGCGCCAGCGCGGCGCCGAGGAAGGTGCCCCAGATGAAGGAGTAGGTGGCGATCTCCTCGACCCAGACCAGCGGCTTGCCGAAGAAGTAGCGGGAGATCACCTGGGCCAGGATGTTGAGAACGATATTGACGAGCAGCAGGACCACCAGCGCCTGCTCGATCCGTCCCAGGAGCCCGAGCAGGCGCCGGCAGATTTCGATCATCGAGCGCGTGCCGGCGCCGGAGGGGCCCTCAGGGCGCCATGTCGCGGATCTGCTGCCAGAGACCGGGCGACCAGACGCCGTCCTTCTCCATCTGCTCCACGCCGGCCCGCGCCTTCAGGGCGAAGGGGGCGGTGTCGACCTCGTAGATCGTGGCCCCTTCGGCCGCCATCTGCTGGACCGTCTCCTCGGTCTGCCGCTCGGCCTCGGCGCGCCCCCACTGCGTGACCTCGCGCGCCGTGTCGATCATGATCTGCTGCTGCTCCGGGGTCAGGCTCTGGAACGCTTCCTCGTTGATGGTGACGTGGTAGGTGGAGACCAGGTGATCGGTGCGCATGACGTTGGTCGCGACCTGGTGGAGCTTGGCGGCGTAGGCCGAGGCGACCGGGCCTTCCGCGGCGTCGACCGTGCCGGTCGAGAGCCCGAGATAGATCTCGCCCCAGGCGAGGCGCGACGGCTCGGTGCCGAGCGTCTGCCAGAGGAGCAGATAGGCCCGGATCTCCGGCACGCGCATCTTGAGGCCGGCGAGGTCGTCCGGCGTCCGCACCGGGCGATTGGCGAAGAGGATGCGCGGCTGGGTGGGGGCGGCGGCGAGGATCCTGAGCCCCTGCTCCACACGCAGCTTCTCGGCCAGGGCCGCGTAGATGTCGCTGTCGAGGAAGGCCTGCATGTGGTCGTTGCTGTCGAAGGTGAAGCCCCAGCTCATGATGTTGAAGTCGTTCACCCAGTTGCCGTACCACTCGACCACGTCGCCATAAAGCTGCACCGAGCCCTGCATCATCGCCTGGATGACGTCGATGTCGGTGCCGAGCTGCTCGCCGGAGATGAAGTTGACCGTGACCTCGCCGTTGGTGCGCTCGGTCACGAGCCTCGAGAACATCGCGTTGCCGCGGTCGAGGATGGTGCCGACGGCGTCCGAGCCGCCGAAGGTGAGGGTGGTGGCGGCCGCGGCCGGCATGGCGGCGAGCGCCAAAAAGCCGACGCCCGCGAGGGCGCCCTTCACGATTTCGAGCATGGTTTCTGCCTCCCTTTGTGTTGCTCTTTCGTCGACCAGCGTAGCCTTGAAGCTCAGGCGGCGAAAGCGCTCCGTGCCCCGCCCGATTTCTGGGTCTTGAAGATCGAGGTGGCGTCCGGGGCGGGCGGCAGGGGCAGGCGGACCGGCACCTTCTCGATGCGCGGCTCGAGCACCGGCTCGCCGCACACCATGCGCTCGAGCAGGTCGGCCCACATCTCGCGCTGCGGCAGGCGGTGGATGTAGGAGCCGGCACCCAAGAGCGGCCAGGCATCGGCGGCGGCGGCCTCGTAGAAGAGGATCAGCCGGGCCCGGTCGCTCTTGTTGGGAGCGGAGCCGTGCAGGGTGAGGGCGTGGTGGACGGTCATCGAGCCGGCCTTGCCGGTCAGCGTCACGGCCTGGTCGAAGTGGAAATCCGGATCGGCCGGATCGATGGCGCCGGCGAAGACGCCGTTGTTGTGGTGGCTCAAGAGCGGGCCCTTGTGCGAGCCCGGGATCACCATGAGCGGGCCGTTCGCCTCGTCCACATCCTCGAGCATCAGGCCGAAGGCCAGCATGTCGTCGTTGGTGTGCGGGTAGAAGGCCCAGTCCTGGTGCCACTCGACCGCGGCGCCGCCGCCCGGCGCCTTGGTGTTGAGCTTGGAGGTCTGCAGGACCACGTTCGGGCCGAGCAATGCTGTGAAATAGCTCTTCATGCGCGCGGAGCGGAGCACGCGATCGAAGACGGGGTGCTGCTTGTGCGGCAGCTTGATCCGCGTCAGGCGCGGTCTGGCCGGGGAATGACCCTCGTCGAGATCGTAGACCTCGTTGCTTTCGCCGACCTGGCGCGAGCGGTCGATGAAGTCGTGGGCGACGGCCCGAAGCTCGGCCAGATCCTCTGGGCTGACGGCGTTCTCGATCATCAAGTAGCCGTTCTCGCGATAGAAGGCGAGGTCGCCCTCGCTCAACCCCGGACCCTGCATGCCGACTTTCCTCCGCTTGGTGGCGACCTCATGGTAGCGCCGGCAGGGCGGGCGTCAACGAGCCCGGGTCGCCGGGCAAGGGGCCGCGGGGACGGCCGCGAAAGGAGGGCTGGCGGCAGCGGAGCTCCGCTTCTAAACTCTCGGTTGCTTCCCGCCTTCCTGCGCTTTTGGTGCCGTCTTGGTCCTGATGCCGTCCTCGCTTATCGAGCGGGTCGGCGGGGTTGCCCGCCGGCTGCCGCGCGACCTCATGGCATCGCTCCTGGTGGTCCTGGCCTACGCGACCTTCACGGTCATGGCGGTGTTCGTGCGCAGCGCCGCCGAGCACCTGCCGATCATCGTCATCGTCTTCCTGCGGCAGGTCCTGACCATGGTCCTGATGGCGCCGCTCTTCTGGATGAGCCGGCGGCAGATCAGCCACCCCATGGGCTTTCGGCTGCACGCGCTGCGCGGGCTCACCGCCGTCGGCTCCATGCTCTGCGGCCTCACCGCCCTGGTCTACGTGCCGTTCGCCGATGTCACCGCGATCCAGATGACCGAGGCGCTGTTCGTCACCGCCCTCGCAGCGCTCCTGCTGCGCGAGACGGTGGGCTGGCGGCGCTGGTCGGCGACGGCCCTGGGCTTTCTCGGCGTGGTCGTCATGCTCCAGCCCTTCTCGGGCAGCATCGAGACCTACGCGCTGGTGGCGCTGGTGGGTGCCGTCTTCAGCGCCTTCGCGGTGATCTCGCTCAGGCTCGGCTCGGCGCTCGACACGACCGTCACCGTGCTCTTCTACCAGGGCATGGTCGTCCTGGCGCTCACCGGCCCGCTCGCCTGGTGGTTCTGGCAGCCGGTCACGCTCGAAGCCTTTCGGATCGTGCTCTGGATGGCCGGGGTCATGGTGGTGGGCCAGCTTCTCTTCACGACGGCGCTGCGCATGGGCGAGGCCTCGGCGCTGGCCCCCCTGGGCTATCTGCGCCTCCTTCTGATGGGCCTCGTCGGCTACTGGCTCTATGGCGAGGTGCCGACGACGGCCACGGTGCTGGGCTCTCTTCTGGTCGTGGGCTCGGCGAGCTACACGCTGCACCGCAACGCCAGGCGGCAGCAGGCGGCGGCGGAGGAGGCCGGCTGACGGCCCAGGGGGCTTGGCCCGGGCGGTGCATTCGTGGCAGGAAGTGCGCGGCAACATCGGGGAGGATGGCGACGATGCGAAACCTGGGCCTGATCATGGCCGGCGGTCTCCTGGCGCTTCTGGCTGCCGGGCCGCTCGCGGCGGCGGATTACAAGGACGAGTACCGCGTCTCGACCGTGGTGCCCGCACCCTTCCCCTGGGGCCTCGCGGCGGAGCGCTGGGCCGAGCTCGTGGGCGAGCGGACGGACGGGCGCATCAAGCTCGTGATCTATCCGGGCGCCCAGCTCGTGCAGGGCGAGCAGACCCGCGAGTTCCCGGCGCTGCGGCGCGGGCTGATCGACATGGCGGTCGGCTCGACCATCAACTGGTCGCCGCAGATCGTCGAGATGAACATCTTCTCCATGCCGTTTTTGATGCCCGACTATGCGGCGCTCGACGCGCTGACCGGCGGGCCGGTCGGCGAGGTGATCTTCGAGCGCATCGAGGAGAATGGCGTGGTGCCGCTCGCCTGGGCCGAGAACGGCTTTCGCGAGGTGACCAACTCGAAGGTGGCGATCCGCACGCCGGCCGACATGGCGGGGCTGAAGATGCGCGTCGTCGGCTCGCCCATCTACAACGACATCTTCACCGCCCTCGGCGCCAACCCGACGCAGATGAGCTGGGCCGATGCCCAGCCGGCCCTCTCCACCGGTGCGGTGGACGGCCAGGAGAACCCGCTCACCATCTACGATGTCTTGAAGATGTGGGAGCTCGGGCAGACCAACGTCACGCTCTGGCACTATGTCGCCGATCCCCTGATCTTCGCCGTCAACCAGGAGGTCTGGGACTCGTTCACGCCCGAGGACCAGGCGGTCGTGGGCCAGGCCGCCCTCGATGCCGGAGCGTACGGGATCGAGGTGGCGCGCAAGGGGCTGACCGATGACGACCAGAGCCTGATCCTGGAGATTGAGGGGCACGGGGTCACCGTCGTCCGGCTGACCGACGCGGAGCGGCAGGCCTTCGTCGACGCGACCCGCCCGGTCTACGAAGCGTGGCGGGACAAGATCGGTGCCGATCTCGTCAAGCAGGCCGAGGAGTCGGTGGCGCAGCGCTAGCGGATGGCAGGCGAGCGGCCGGTGTCGGCGGAGCACTGCGCCGCCCCGCCGGGTCCCCGCGTCCCGGTTCGGCTCGAGGAGGCGCTGGCGGCTTCGGCGATGGCGCTCATCTGCCTGATCTCGCTCGCCAATGTCGTGGTCCGCTATCTGACCAGCGTCTCCTTCGCCTTCACCGAGGAATACTCGGTCTTTCTCCTCGTCTTCATGACCTTCGTCGGCTCCTCGGCGGCCTTCGCCACCAACGAGCACATCCGCATCTCGTGGCTGCTCGAGCGGCTGCCGCCGGGGCTGGCGCTGCTGGCCGATGCCGTGACGCTCGTCGTCACCACCGGCCTCTTCGCGCTCGTCGCCTATTTCGGCGCGCAGGTCACCTTCGACGAATGGCACTGGGGCGAGACCTCCCCCGGGCTCGGCCATCCGAGCTGGATCTACTCGATCTGGCTGCCGATCCTGGCCCTGGCCATCATCCTTCGGGTGCTCGGCCGCGGGTGGCGGGAGCTTTGGCGGGGGCGCGGTGCTCGACGCTAACCTGGCGCTGGTCCTGGTCTTCCTCGGCCTCCTCGCCATCGGCACGCCGATTGCGGTGGCGCTCGGCTGCGGCGGGGTGGTCGGCATTCTCGTCGGCCTCGACGCCGCGGCCCTCGGCACGGTCGGCACCAACACCTGGAGTGCCGTCGCCAAGTACCCGTTGATCGCGGTGCCGCTCTTCATCCTGACCGGCATGGTGTTCGAGCGCTCGGGCGTGGCAGCCCGCCTCGTCACCTTCGCCGAGGCCTGCATCGGACCGAGGCGCGGCGGCCTTGCGCTGGTCGCCATCCTGGTCTGCCTGATCATGGGCGGCATGTCGGGCTCGGGGCCGGCCGATGCAGCGGCGGTGGCGACGGTGATGGTGCCGGCGATGCACAAGGCGGGCTATCCGAAGGCCTTCTCCGCCGCGGTGATCGCCTCGGGTGCTTCGACCGCCATCCTGATCCCGCCTTCCATCGCACTCATCGTCTACGCGGTGCTGGTGCCCGGCACCGATCTTCGCGCCCTCTTCGCCGCCGGGCTGGTCCCCGGCCTCCTGGTCGGGCTCGCCATCGCCCTGCCGGCCGTGCTGCTCAGCCGCCGCCACGGCTTCGGCGCGGTGACGGACGAGGACGTCCGGCCGGCCTTCTGGCCGAGCCTCGGGCGGGCAGCGCCGGGCCTCCTCGCCCCGGTCATCATCCTGGGCGGCCTGCGCAGCGGCCTCTTCACGCCGACCGAGACCGCGGTCGTTGCCGTCGCCTACGGGCTGCTCGTCGGCACGGTCGTGCATCGCAACCTGGGCCTTGCCGACATCTATGACGTGCTGGTGGAGAGCGCCAAGATCTCGGCGGTCCTCATGCTGATCATCGCCTTCGCCGGCATCTTCGCCTGGGCCGGGGCGACGCTCGGTGCCTTTCGCCTCGCCGCCGACGGGCTCATGGCGGTGAGCCACGAGCCCTTCGTCGTCCTGGCGCTGGTGATGGTCATGCTGCTGGTGGCCGGGATGCTGCTCGACGGCATCTCGATCTACCTCATCACCCTGCCGCTGCTGGTGCCGATCGCCACCGAATTCGGCTGGTCCTTCGTCTGGTTCGGGGTGGTCATGGCGATCACCATCGCCATGGGCCAGGTGACGCCGCCCGTGGCCGTCAATCTGATGGTCACCTCGCGCCTCGCCGGTGTCGCGATGGAGAGCACCTTCGTCTGGATCGGCTGGCTGCTGCTCGCCATGGCGGTGGCGTTGGCCCTGGTCATCGGCTTTCCGGAGCTCGCCCTCTGGCTGCCGCGTGCGCTCGGCTACCGGATCACCTGAGCGGCCTTCCCGGCAAGGTGGCGGGCGAGGCGGATTCCGGGTAGATCGCCCGGACAAGGGAGAGACGCACCATGAACGAGATGGATCCGCTGGCGGGGGTCGTGCCGAAGTTCGGCGTCGGCCAGTCGGTGACGCGCAAGGAGGATCCGCGCCTGCTGCGCGGGGAGGGCCGCTACACCGACGATTTCGTGCTTCCGGGCCAGCTCGCCGCCCTCTTCGTCCGCTCGAGCCACGCCCACGCGGAGATCGGCAAGCTCGACGTGGCGGCGGCCCGCGCGGCGCCGGGCGTGGCGATGGTGCTGACCGCGGCCGAGCTCGACGCCAGGGGCTATCCCGATCTGCCCTGCGCCGTGCCTTTGAAGAATGCCGACGGCAGCCCGATGATCGTCCCGCCGCATCCCTCGCTGGCGCGCGGCCGGGTGCGCTATGTGGGCCAGCCTTATGCCGTGGTGATCGCCGAGACGATGGCGGCGGCGCGCGACGCGGCCGAGCTGATCGAGGCCGACTTCGCGCCCTTGCCCGTCCTGGTCGAGCTCGAGCGGGCGCGTGATGCCGATGCACCTTTGCTGCACGAGGAGGCACCCTCGAACACCGTTTTGGACTTCGTCTTCGGCGACGCGGCGGCGGTCGAGGCGGCCTTCGCTGGCGCGGCGCATGTCACCCGCCTGCGGATCACCAACAACCGGGTGATCGTGGCACCACTGGAGCCCCGGGGTGCGCTGGTCGACCACCGGGACGGTCGCTGGACGGTGCGGACCGGCTGCCAGGGCGTCTTCGCGCTCCGGGCCGGCCTCGCCGCATTGGTCAAGGCACCGGTCGAGGAGGTGCGCGTGCTGGCCGACGATATTGGCGGCTCCTTCGGCATGAAGGCCTCGGTCTTCCCCGAGCATTTGCCGCTGCTGCACGCGGCACGCGAGCTCGGCCGGCCGATCAAGTGGGTGAACGACCGGAGCGAAAGCTTCACCACCGACTATCACGGCCGGGATTCGGTCTTCGATGCCGAGCTGGCGCTGGACCGGCATGGCAATTTCCTCGCGGTCCGGGTCGACGGGCTCGGCAGCGTCGGCGCCTATGTGGCGGGCTTCGGTCCGGCCATCCCGACCTCGGTCATCCAGAAGAACCTGCCGAGCGCCTACAAGACCCCCCTCATGGCGGTGCGGACGCGGCTGGTCCTGACCAACACCACGCCGATGACCGCCTATCGCGGGGCCGGGCGGCCCGAGGCGGTCTACATGATGGAGCGGCTGGTCGAGGCCGCGGCGCGCGAGACCGGGCGCGATCCGCTCGAGCTCAGGCGACAGAACTTCGTGCCGCCCTCGGCCATGCCGTTCACCATGGCGTCGGGTGTCGTCTGCGACAGCGGCGATTTCGCGGCCGTGCTGGATCAGGGGCTCGAGCTGGCGGACGTTGCCGGCTTCGCGGAGCGGCGGCGGGCCAGCGAGGCCCGTGGCCTCAGGCGCGGCATGGGCTATTGCACCTATGCCGAGGTGACGGCGCCGCAGGGCAGGGAGATGGGCGGCATCCGCTTCGCCCCGGACGGGCGGATCACGCTGGTCAGCGGCACCCTGGATTACGGCCAGGGCCACGCCTCGGCCTTCGCCCAGGTGCTGGCGTCCCGGCTCGGCCTGCCGTTCGACCGGATCGATCTTTTGCAGGGCGACAGCGACGAGCTGCTCTTCGGCGGCGGCACCGGCGGCTCGCGCTCGCTCATGGCGACCGGCGAGGCGGTGCTCATGGCGGCCGACCAGGTGGTTGAGAAGGGCAAGAAGCTCGCTTCCGAGCACCTCGAGGCGGCCGAGGCCGACATCCTCTTCGAGGACGGCACCTTCCATGTCGCCGGCACCGACCGGCGGGTGACGCTGGCCCAGCTCGGCATCGAGGCCGATGGCGCCCTCGACGTCAACCTCGTGGCCGACACGCCGCCCTCGACCTGCCCCAATGGCTGCCACGTCGCCGAGGTCGAGGTCGACCCCCTGACCGGGCGGATCGAGCTCGTCGCCTACAGCGCCGTCGACGATTTCGGCACGCTGGTCAACCCGCTTCTGGTCGAGGGCCAGGTGCATGGCGGCGTGGTCCAGGCGATCGGCCAGGCGCTGACCGAGCACGTCGTCCACGACGCCTCGGGCCAGCTCCTGACCGGCAGCTTCATGGACTACGCCCTGCCGCGCGCCGACGATCTGCCGGACTTCAATCTCGCCTTCCACGTCGTGCCGGCGACCACCAACCGGCTCGGCGTCAAGGGCTGCGGCGAAGCCGGCATCACCGCCGCCCTGGCAACCGTGGTCCACGCCGTGCTCGACGCGCTGGCACCCTACGGCATCACCCACCTCGACATGCCGCTGACCCCGGAGCGCGTCTGGCGGGCCATCCAGGCGGCGGGGTAGAGCGTTCCGGCTCCGGCCGGGCAGACAGGGTGGAATCCCCTTGTCTGAACATGTCAAAACAGCTATAATAAGAGCGTGGCATTGAAGCGGCTCGGCTGGATCGGCACCGCCAAGAAGGAGCTTCTGGCGTTTCCAGCCGAAATTGTCCGAGACGTCGGCTACGCGCTCTATCTCGCCCAGAAGGGTGAGAAGGCTGGAAACGCGAGGCCGCTGAAGGGGTTCGGCGGAGCCAGCGTGCTGGAGGTGATCGAGGACCACGAAGGCGACACGTACCGGGCGGTCTACACCGTTCGCTTCGCCGAGGTGGTCTACGTCCTCCACGCCTTCCAGAAGAAGTCGAGAAAGGGTATCGCCACGCCGCCCCAGGAGATCGAGAAGATCAGATTTCGTCTCAAGCGCGCCGAGGAGGAGCACAGGACATGGCAGAGCCGGAACCGGTGACGAACGACGAGGGGAGCGCCTTCCACGCGCTCGGCCTCGATGACGCCGACGACCTCGTCCTGCGCGCCGAGCTCATGCGCCGGCTGGCCGCGATCATCAAGGATCGACGTCTCACCCAGTCACAGGCCGGCAGCCTGATGCACATGGACCAGCCCCGCGTGTCGGCGCTGATGAACGGCAGGATCAGCAAATTCTCCACCGACCGCCTCCTCCAGGCCCTGAGCGATCTCGGCCAGGACGTGGAGCTGCGCATCACGCCGTCGAAGGGTGCCAACGGCCGGCTCAGCGTCGGCGCTTGAGTACGGCGAGCCGTTGAATTGCAATTTAAATAATCCTGATTACGCAGCTTTCTCAGCCGCCCGGCATGTGGTACAAAGCAAGAACA
>CAYMTA010000094.1:0-12125 GCA_964393275.1 uncultured Geminicoccaceae bacterium
CCTTCAAGAGAACTGCACCCATTATCCCTGTCTCAAACGCGGGGTCCACTCCACATCAATCAGCCCTCGGGTTGTTGCATCGGCTGCAACAATTTCCCGGGTTGGTGCATCAAATGCATCGTTTTTCGACGATCGAACCCACCGATTCGACGATCGAACCCGGGGATCTTGCGAATGAACCCAAGGATTTGCGAACGAACCCGGCCCCGAGCGAACGAACCCGGGGCCTGGCAACGTCCTGGTGCGAAAGGGGTTTCCGCCTGTCGCCGACGTCCCGTGCGAGGACGAGCGAACCGGAGGCCGCGAATTGCCAAACGAACCGAGGCTGCCCTTGCTTTCGCGTTCGGCCTGTGATAGGAATATCGTCCAAGGCTGCTTGCCACCGACCGGCTTGCGGCGATGCATGAATCTGCCGATGCGGCGCGCGCCCTGCCTTGCGTCCCGACCCGGCCTCGTCAGGGGACCGCGGGGCGAACGGCGTGGCGACCTTCGCCGCCGCGCCCTAGTCGGCGAAGCGCTGGCGCACCTTGTGGGCGGCAAGCAGGGCCAGACCCAGCAGCACGACGAGGACGATGATGTTGAACCAGGGTATCAGGCGCTCGTCCGGCCCCGTGGCGGGCCGGATCGACAGCGCGTTGGGAAACTTCGAGAGGAACGAGAATCGCCAGCCGTAGGACGAGACGACGAACCAGCGCGGGCTGGCGGCGGTCGAGATCGCGTCGTCCGCCCGGGCCGCCAGGTCGGCGCTGTCGAACTTGAAGTAGGGTGGCCACCAGCCGGTGTCCTCGTTCCGGTAGACCCGGGTTTCGCCGTCGGCCGTCACCGCCTTGATGTAGCGGACATCGCGGCTCAGCGTCAGCTGCTCGCCGCGCTCGTTGGTGGTCTCGACGTTGCGTCGCGCGATCTCGGTGCCGAGAATCCGCACGATCTCATGCGACGGCAAGGTCCAGCTCAGGAACCCGCCGACGATCAGGACGAGCAGCGCAGTCAGGGTCCAGAGCACATATCGCATGCGGCCATTATCCCGTTCGTCGACCCGCCGGGCAAGTCGGAGCACCCCGCGGACATCCATCGGAGCCGCGGAAAAGGCGCACCCCCAGAACCGCCACCCGTCGCACGAGAAGGGCGACCTCTCGGCCGCCCTTCGTTTCGCATCCGCTGCGGACCGCCGGCTCGAGCGGCCGGGTGCACGCCGCTACTCGGCAAAGAGGATCTCGACCCGCCGGTTCTGCGGCTCGCGGACCCCGTCCCCTGTCTGGATCCGAAGCTCGGTCTCGCCGAACCACGTCACCTCGAGCGCCGATTCCGGGACACCCCGCGCCACGAGCTCGGCGGCGACGCTGCGGGCGCGACGCTCGGACAGGCGCATGTTGTAGTCCGCGGAGCCCGACGTGTCGGTATGCCCGGCGAGCACCACCCTCGGAATCTGGCCGTCGAGGAAGTCCTGCGCCACCTGATCGAGGATGGTCGCCGCGACCGGCGTGACGTCCGCCCGATCCCAGGCGAAGAAGACGAGGTACACATTGCCGATATCGGTGGCGAGGGCCCGCTCGACCTCGCCCATGGCCTCCTCGAAGGCCGTCTTGCAGGCCGCGATGCCGGCGGCATCGTTGCTTTCCTCGAAGGCCAGCCAACAGTCGAAGGACGTCTGCGCGCGGGCGGCCGCGGCGGGCGCCTTTTGCCGGCCGCCGCCGTCCAATCCAGCCATCAGCCGGGCGCGCGCCGCGGTCAGCTCGTCGACCTGGCCCGCGCTCAGCGTGCGCAGGCTGACGAAGTCGGGCGCGATCGCCAAGCCCTTGGCCGAGCCCACCGCCTTGCGCTGGAAATGCCGCGAGTTCGACCAGCCCATCGAGACGGTCTCGGAATCCGCCAGGGAGAGATAGCCGCTGCGCAAGCCCTGCGTGAAGGCGGCCCCCTGTGGCGCCATGCTGCGAACATCGCCGATGTCATAGGCATGGAGGTCGACATCGTCCTGCCCGTTCGGATCGACGCCGCTGCAGGCGGCCAACGCACTACACAAAGCGCCCACCGCGAGCAACCCAGCGCCATTTCGCATCACATCGCCCCTCTGAACCGATGAGGATATCGCCACAGTTGCGGGCGTCCGCCCGCTGGACTTCATGGGTCACCCCAAAAACTGGCGGGATATCAATCGAAATGATCTGCTCAATCAAGGGAATTCTGGCACCGGAAGCTGTTGAACCTGTGGTGTTGCCATGATCCAACGTCGGCACCACCAGGCCTCCCGGCGGCCAGCGCGACGCGGAGGCGGAGAGCGGCGATCGAAGGCGCATTCGAGGCCGTGGCCGCGCGGATCAGGCCCGCCCGAGATGCTCCTCGAGCAGGCGCTGGGTCTCCGTCAGGACCGCCTGAAGCTGGGCGAGCCGCGCGCCATCCGGCCCGTCGCGCTCGGCGGCCAGGGCCAGCTCCGCGAGGGTGCCGGCACCCATGTTGGCCGCGGCACCCTTGAGCCGGTGCGCCTCGGCCGCCCAACTGCCGGTACGTCCGATCGCCCGGCCCATTTCGCCGAGATAGCGATGGGCGGTGGTCAGGAACAGCCCGCACAGCTCCTGCTCGAGGGCGCGATCGTCCTCGGCGAAGGACGCCAGCCGGGCGAAGTCGAAAAGTGCGTTCATCAGCCGTCGTCCTGCTGCCTGACGCCGGCAGAACGGTCGCCGGCCATGGCCGCCCGGTCTATCATCGAGGCGTTAACGCTTGCCTAACGCGGCGGTCACGGCCGAGGCGGCCAGGCCCCGAGACCAGGAGTGGGCCATGATTCTTGGAACCGTCCTTTCGACCCAGGCGATGGCGCGGGTCGACAGCACCACCATCGCCAGCGGCATCGCCGGCTCGAGGCTCATGGAGAATGCCGGCCGCGCGGTCGTTCGAGCCATCACCGGGCGGCTGCCGCCCGGGCGCGTGCTGGTGCTCTGCGGCCCCGGCAACAACGGTGGCGACGGCTATGTCATCGCCAGGCGATTGGCCGCGGCCGGCTGGCCGGTCAGGGTCGCAGCGCTCGGCGATCCGACCAGGCTGTCGGGTGACGCGGCGCTCGCCGCCCAAAGCTGGTCGGGGCGGATCGCAAGGCTGGACGAGCCCGAAGCCGGCACGTTCGACGTCCTGGTCGACGCCCTGCTCGGCGCCGGCCTCGACCGGCCCCTCGATCCCGCCCTGCAGGCGCTGTTGCGGCAGCTCGTGGCCGGTGCCCCGCGGGTGGTCGCGGTCGACGTTCCGTCGGGCATCGACGGCAGCACGGGCAGCGTCTCGCCCGGCACGCTGCGCGCTGCTCTGACCGTCACCTTCGCCTGCCTGAAGCCGGCCCATCTGCTGGAGCCCGCGCGATCGATGATGGGCGAGATTCGCTGCGCCGATATCGGCATTCCCGCGTCCGCCGTCGCGGCCCATGATTCGGGCTTGCGGGTCAACGAGCCGGCCGAGTGGGCCGGCGCGTTGCCTCGGCGGATGAGATCGGCGCACAAATACACCTACGGTCACGCCCTGGTTCTCGGCGGCGGGGCCACGTCGACCGGCGCCGCCACCATGGCAGCGATCGCCGCGGCCCGGGTCGGTGCCGGGCTCGTCACCGTCGCGGCGCCGCCCGATGCCCTGCCGATCTACGCCGGCCATGCCCCGACGCTGCTCACCCGCCCGCTCGAGAATGTGGCCGATCTGACGCGCCTGCTGGAGGATCGCCGCTTCACCGCGGTTCTGCTGGGCCCCGCCTTCGGCCTCGGCAGGCGCACGCTCGCCATGCTCGAGCGGGTTCTCGAGGCCAGCCTTCCCTCTGTCCTCGACGCCGATGCCCTGACCGCGCTCGGCCGGTCGGATCTCTGGAGCAAGGGTCGAAAGCTGCCGGCGGGCACGGTGCTCACGCCGCATGATGGCGAGTTCGCGCGGCTCTTCGAGCTCACGGGCGATCGTCTCGAGCGGGCTCGCCAGGGGGCCGCGCGCGCCGGCTGCATCGTCCTGCTCAAAGGCTCCGACACGGTGATCGCGACGCCCGAGGGCCGCGCCCGGATCAATGCCGCAGCCCCCGCCAACCTCGCCACCGCCGGCACCGGCGACGTGCTGGCCGGCCTGATCGTCGGCCTCCTGGCCCAAGGCATGTCGTCCTATGACGCCGCGGCTGCGGCTGCATGGGTTCATGCGCGAGCCGCCGAGCGGTGCGCGACGCCGATGCTCGCCACCGATCTCGCGGATCGGGTCCCGCGGGTTCTCGCTGAGTTGCGATGTCCTTGACCCGTCGGGCACCGGGGCAATGCGCTGCGGAAACCACATGCAGCGTATCGGCAATGACGGCGACCCGACGGCACTTGCGCTCAAGGCTAATATGGGCAATGATTTTCTCGTATAAGTAGCCGGATGCCGTTGTATCGGCTGCTCCTCGAAGCTGACATGCCCTACCCTCGAGCCGGACCATTGCGTGTCGTTGGTGTCTGAACCGCCGAGCTTTGCGCTGTCGGCTCAGTCCTTGCTCGACGCCTTGCCCCTTGCGGCTGCTCTCCTCGACGTCAGTGGCCGATCGCCGCGGACCATCGACGTCATCGTCGGCAATTCGGCATGGGCGGAGCTCTGGCAGGACGAAGAGCCCGGCGATGACGCCGGCCTGCTTCGGAGCGGGGCGGGTTTTCTGGCCGCCGCCGATCATGCCGACCTCGTCGCGCACGTCGCGGGCCGGCTTCCTTTCGATCGCGAGGTGGCGCTGGACTGCGATGGCCCTGCGGTCGTGCGGCTGCGTGGCGGGCCGGCCGGCACATCCTATCTCGCAACCGCGGAGCCGACCCCGGAACCGGATGCGCTCGCCAGGGAATGGCCCCCTGCCAAAGGGGTGCCGGCACCACCGACGTCGTTTCGTTACTTTGCCGCTCTGGCTCCCGACGGCAGGTGGCGCATCCTCGCGAGCCAACCGCGATTCAACCAGGTCCTGGAGCTGGCCGACACCGCCGAAGGCTGGTTGCATCTGGTCGAGCGCGCGGCTCGCCCGGCCCTTCGCTCCCGCCATCTGGCGCTCTTGAAGGGCACCGCCCAGTCATCGACCTACCGATTGCGCCGCCCGACCAGGAGCCGCGTGACCGTGCACGATACGGCAGCGCCCGTGCTGCATCCCTCGAGTGGCGAGGTTGTCGGCCTGCATGGCGTCGTCCGAATCGTCGATCCGACACGAGGTTGCGAGCCTGCCGGAGCGATCGAGCAGCCAATCGCATCGACGCCTTGCACGACGCATCTGGCGCTGGCGCGCTCGGCGCTGGTCGAGGCCCTGGAGAGCCTCGGCCTGGCGTCGATCCTCCTCGATGCGCGTGGGCGCATCGTCTGTTGCGCCCAGGGTGCCATGCCGATGCTCGGGCAATCGGCCGAGCCGCTCGTCGGGCAGTCGATCCAGTCCCTGCCCTTGCCGGACCCGGCGGCGATCGACCGATTCGTCGGCGCTGGCTCGGAGCCGACTGCTTTGCAATCGTTGACGATCCCGGTCGGCGGCCCCGGACATGCGGCGGTGGGCTTCATGCTGCAGCGCCTGTCGCTCGCCGGCGAGCACCACATCCTCGTGACCCCCGGAGGTGACGGCGCCGCCGGCCGCGCGCTCCGCGGTGCGCTCTATTTCGATCCGGCAACCGCCCTGCCCAATCGCTTCCTGCTTCTCGACCGTTTGCGGCAGGCCGCGGCACGGGCGTCGGTCAAGGGCTCGAGCCTGGCCGTCCTGGTGCTCGGCCTGGATCGCCTTGCCTTCGTCGAGCGGTCCCTGGGCCGTCCGGCGACCGACCGGATCATGACGGTTGTCGCGCGCCGGCTCGAGGAGGCGATCGGCCGCCTCGACACCCTGGCCCGAACCGACGAGATGCGCTTTGCGATTCTGGCCGTCGGGCGGGATGGCGCCGACGGAGCCGCGAAGCTGGCCCAGACGCTCCTGCACGCGCTACGGGAACCCGTGGTGCTGGACGGTCGGGCGATCGCCGCAGGCGGCTTGCTCGGGATCGCGGTCTTCCCGAATGACGGCGATCAGGCGGAAACCTTGCTCGCCAACGCCGAGGCCGCTCTCGACCGGGTGCCGGCGGGCAGCGGCCAGATCTTTCAGTTCTTCAACAATGCCATGAACGCCCGGTCCTTCGATCGGCTGATGCTCGAGCGGCAGCTCGTCGAGGCGGTCGAGCGAGGCGAGTTCCTCCTGCACTACCAGCCACAGATCAGCTTCGCGTCCTCGCGCATCGTCGGCATGGAAGCCTTGATCCGCTGGCGACATCCAGAGCTGGGCATGATCCCGCCCGCCGAGTTCATCCCGCTGGCGGAGGAAACGGGCGCCATCATCGCGATCGGCGAATGGGTTCTCGAGACCGCCTGCCGCGAGCTGCAGGCGTGGTTCAATGCCGGCGTCGCTCCCCTGCGGCTCGCCATCAACATCTCCGGCAAGCAATACAATAACCACAGCCTGGTGCCGCATGTCCGCGAGACGCTCGAAGCCACGAGCTTTCCGGCCCGTCTGCTCGAGTTCGAGCTCACCGAGAGCGTCATCATGGAGGATGTGGTCGATGCCACGCGGCGGCTGGGCGAGATCGACGCCCTCGGCATCAGCCTTGCCGTCGACGATTTCGGCACGGGCTACTCGTCGCTCTCCTATCTCAGGCGGTTTCCCATTCGATCCCTGAAGGTCGATCGCTCCTTCGTGAGGGATATCGCGCACAACGAATCGAGCGCGGCAATCGCCCGCGCGATCATCGCCTTCGGCTCGGCGCTGGGCCTCAAGATCGTCGCCGAAGGGGTCGAATCACCCGAGCAGTATGAAATCCTGCGCGGCTGTGGCTGCCATGAGCTGCAAGGCTACCTGTTCAGTCGGCCGATCCCGGCGGAGGAAGCGTTCAAGCTCGTGGTCGAGAGCCGCCAGATGACGCTTTCCGGCCACCAGGTCGAATAGCCGGCAACTGGCCAGGCCGTTGACTCTCAATCGGTCAGCCGCCGGTGACGCTCATGTGCCGCGCCAGCGCCGGGCGCTTGCGGCGACGATCGATGACGAAATCGTGGCCCTTGGGCTTGCGCTCGATCCCCGCCTCGATCGCCCTGATGACGGGGCCATTGTCCTCGGCACCCCGCAAAGGTGCCCGGAGGTCGATCGCGTCCTCCTGCCCGAGGCACATGTACATCGTGCCCGTGCAGGTCACCCTGACGCGGTTGCAGGATTCGCAGAAATTATGGCTCATCGGCGTGATGAAGCCGAGCCGGCCGCCGGTCTCCTCGACCCTGACGTAGCGCGCCGGCCCGCCGGTCGAATGATCGAGATCGACAAGGGTCCAACGTTGCTGCAAACGGGCGCGGACGAGCGACAGCGGCAGATACTGATCGGTGCGGTCGCCGTCGATGTCGCCGAGCGGCATGGTCTCGATCAGGGTGAGATCGTAGCCTTCGGCGCCACACCATGCCAGCATCTGGTCGAACTCGTCCTCGTTGACGTCCTTCAGCGCCACCATGTTGATCTTGATCGCGAGCCCGGCCGCGCGCGCGGCGGCGATGCCCTGCATCACCGGCTCGAAGCGGCCCCAGCGCGTGATCGCCTCGAAGCGGCTGGGCTTGAGCGTGTCGAGAGAGACGTTGATGCGGCGCACGCCGGCGGCGACCAGGCCCTCCGCATGGCGCTCGAGCTGGCTGCCATTGGTCGTCACCGTCAGCTCGCCGAGCGTGCCGGGCTCGGTGCCCAGCCGACGACCGAGCGCCTCGATCAGCGACATCACGCCACGCCGCACCAGAGGCTCGCCACCGGTCAGGCGGATCTTGCGCACACCAGTCTGGATGAACGCGTCGCAGAGCCGCTCCAGCTCCTCGAGGCTGAGGAGATCCCGCTTCGGCAGGAAGACCATGTTCTCGGCCATGCAGTACACGCAGCGAAAATCGCAGCGGTCGGTGACCGACACCCTCACATAGGAAATCTGCCGGCCGAAGCCGTCGACGAGCATGGCATCCTCCACATCGAGCGCCAAGCCGCTGGCTTTCCCGGCTTACGCATTGCCCATAAAGGTAATACGCTCGACCCTGCTTGTGAATGGACCAACTGCCACGCTGGCGTGGTCGACGGCATAGCGCCATTTTCTCATCCGGGAAGACGCATGAGGCTTTGGGCATGAGGCTCGGATTTCTCGCCGCCGACACGCCGGGAGCGGCCCGCGCGCTCGATGACTTGAAGGCCCGGTACGCGTCGGTGGATGTCGAGACGGCGGACGTGGTCGTGCCGCTCGGCGGCGACGGCTTCATGCTCGAGGTGCTGCATCGGTTCATCGACCGCGAGGTTTCGGTCTACGGCATGAATCTCGGCACGGTCGGCTTTCTCCTGAACGCCTACCGGCCGGACGGCCTGCTCGACCGCATCGCCGAGGCGACGGCGGTCGATCTCTACGCCCTGCGGATGCTCGCCGAGAGAGCCAGCGGTGGCGAGGTGCGTGGCCTCGCCATCAACGAGGTCTCGGTCTTTCGCCAGACCCGCCAAGCCGCGGCCCTCAGCATCGAGATCGACAGCGTCAACCGGTTGCCCGAGCTCATCTGCGACGGGGTCATGGTGGCCACACCCGCGGGATCGACGGCCTACAATCTCTCGGCGCACGGGCCGATCATTCCGCTCGGCTCGAAAATCCTTGCCCTCACGCCGATCAGCGCCTTCCGGCCGCGCCGTTGGCGCGGTGCCCTGCTCGGCAGCCAGACGCGCTTTCGCATCCGGGTTCTCGACCCGATCAAGCGGCCGGTCAGCGCCGTCGCCGATTTCACCGAGGTGCGCGACGTGACCGCGATCGAAATCTGGGAGGACCAGACGCATGGATTTCGGCTGCTGTTCGATCCCGAGCACAATCTCGAGGAACGCATCTTGAAGGAGCAATTCATCCCATGACCGGCATCTGGCCATGACCGGCAATTGGAACCCCGGACGCCGCGCTGCCTTGGCGGTCATGGCGATCCTGGTCGCGGGATTGGCGCTCGGTCCAGCGCCGAACGACGCCGCAGCGCAGGAAACGGGCGGCATGCCGCAGGAACGGCTGGCGGTCGAGCCTCTGGCCATTCTGACCAATGCCGGAACGGTTCACTTCCTCGTCGAGATGGCCCGCTCGCCGGCGGAGCAGACGAAGGGGCTCATGTTCAGGGCCGAGGTGCCGGACGGCACCGGGATGCTGTTTCTCCACGACCCGGCACGGCCGGTCGCCATGTGGATGAGGAACACGCCGACCAGCCTGGACATGCTGTTCATCGACGAGGCAGGGGTCATTCGCAAGATCGCCACCCGAACCACGCCCTACTCGGAGGCCGTGATCGCGTCGGACGGCCCGGTCGCCGGCGTGCTCGAGATCCGCGGGGGCGAGGCCGAGCGGCTCGGCGTCGCCGAGGGCGACGTCGTTCACCACCCACAGTTCGACCGATAGGCGCTCGCCGGTCAGCCCAGCTTCTGGCAGGTGGCGATGATGCGCTTGCCGGCCTCCTCGAGCTGCTCGGTCGCCGTCGCATAGGAGATGCGAAAATGCGGGTCGAGACCGAAGGCCGACCCGTGAACCACGGCGACACCGCTGTCCTCGAGCAGGAACCGCGCGAAAGATTCGCTCGAATCGATGACCGTCCCGCCCGGAGCCCGGCGGCCGATGACGCCGGCGCAGCTCGGATAGACGTAGAAGGCGCCCTCCGGCGTGGGGCAGCTCAGCCCCGGCGCCTCGTTCAGGAGGTCGACGATGAGATCGCGGCGCCGGGCGAACACGGCGTTGCGCTCGACGAGGAAGTCCTGCGGACCGTTGAGCGCCGCCACGGCGGCCGCCTGGCTGATCGAGCTCGGGTTGGACGTGCTCTGCGACTGCACCTTGCCCATGGCCCTGATGATCTCGACCGGCCCGCCGGCATAGCCGATCCGCCAGCCGGTCATGGCGTAGGCCTTGGACACCCCATTGACCGTCAGCGTCCGGTCGAGAAGGGCAGGCTCGACCTGGGCGATGGTCGAGAAGTGGAAGTCGTCGTAGACCAGATGCTCGTACATATCGTCGGTCATGACGTGCACTTGCGGGTGGCGAAGCAGCACCTCCGCGAGCGCCTTCAGCTCGCCCTCGGTGTAGGCCGAGCCGGTCGGGTTGCTCGGCGAGTTCAAGATCAGCCACTTGGTCGCCGGCGTGATCGCCGCCTCGAGCTGCGCCGGCTGGAGCTTGAACGCGAACTCCTCGGTGCATGGAATCGGCACCGGCTTGCCGCCGGCGAGCAGCACCATGTCGGGATAGGAGACCCAATAGGGGGCAGGAATCAGCACCTCGTCGTCGGGATCGAGGGTCGCCATGAAGGCATTGTAGAGCACCTGCTTGCCGCCGGTGCCGACCGTTATCTGCTGGACGCCGTAGACGAGGCTGTTCTCGCGCGCGAACTTGGCGACGATCGCCTCCTTCAGCGCCGGGGTCCCGTCGACCGCCGTGTACTTCGTGTCGCCCTTGCGGATCGCCTCGATCGCCGCTTCCTTGATGTGATCCGGCGTGTCGAAGTCCGGCTCGCCGGCGCCGAGGCCGATGATGTCGCGACCGGCGGCCTTCAGCTCGCGCGCCAGATTGGTCACGGCGATCGTCGGCGACGGCTTGATGCGAGACAGGCTTCGGGCGATGAGCGCCATGGACATCCTCCAGGGGCAGTCGATGCCGGCACGGTATGCCGCGAAACCCGGCCCGCAACAAGGGCACCGGAAGCTCAGGCGCGGGCCAGACGCGATCCCATCTCGGCCGCGAACGGCGCCATGACGTTGCGTGTGTCGATCACCAGCCGTGCGAATTCCGCCACGAGCCGATAGTCGACGGTGCTGTGGTCGGTGACGATCAGCACCAGATCGGCGGCCTCGAGCCCTGCCCGGTCCAGCGCCTCTGACCGGCAGCCGGCAAGCGACGGGTGCTCACGGGTCGCTGGAACGACCGGCACGTTCGGATCGTGGTAGCTGACCGTGGCACCCCGGTCCCGCAAGAGCTCCCAGATCACCAGCGCCGGGCTCTCGCGCATGTCGTCGACGTTCTTCTTGTAGGCGACGCCCATGAGAAGAACCCGAGCACCGGAGAGACCCTTCCCCTGTCGCCGGTCCAGGACCTCGGCCGCCCGCTCCATGACGTGCCGCGGCATGGCGGTGTTGATCTCGCCGGCGAGCTCGATGAACTTCGTGGCGATGCCGAACTCGCGCGCCCGCCAGGTCAGATAGAACGGGTCGATCGGGATGCAGTGGCCGCCGAGCCCGGGACCCGGATAGAAGGGCATGTAGCCGAAGGGCTTGGTCTTCGCCGCATCGATGACCTCGAAGATGTCGATGCCCATGCGATCCAGGACCAGCTTCAGCTCGTTGACCAGGGCGATATTGACCGCCCGGAAGATGTTCTCGGTGAGCTTGACCGCCTCGGCCGTGGCGGGGGTCGAGACCGGCACGACATGGGTGACGAACTGGCGATAGAGCGTGCAGGCGAGCCGGAGAGCCGCCTCGCCGTCACCACCGACGACCTTCGGGATCGTGCCGGTCCTGAACTCCGCGTTGCCGGGGTCCTCGCGCTCGGGGCTGTAGGCGATGAAGATGTCCGAGCCGGACCGAAATCCCGCCGCCTCGACCAGCGGCTTCACGATCTCGTCGGTGGTGCCGGGCCAGGTGGTCGATTCGAGCACGAGCAGCTGGCCGGGCCGCAGATAAGGCAAGATCGCCTCGATCGTCCCGATCACGTAGGAGAGGTCGGGCTCCTTGTGTCGGCCGAGCGGTGTCGGCACGCAGATCAGGATGGCGTCGGTCTCGCCGATGCGGGCGAATTCGCCCGTCGCCTCGAAGCGACCCGCGCCTCTCGCCGCGGCGATTGGCGCGTGACCGATATGGGCGAGCGGGCTGATCCCGTCGTTCAGCCGCTCGACCTTTGGCAGGTCGATGTCGAAGCCGACCACGCGAAACCCCGCCCCGGTCGCCGCCAGCATCAGGGGCAGGCCGACATAGCCCATGCCGATGATGCCCAGCGTGGCCTCGCGCGAAGCGTAGCGCTGCTCCAGCAGGGTCACGTCCACTGGCGCCATCAGCGGCCGACCCAAATCCTGCCAGGCCGTCCCTTGGAATCGCTACCGGGCCGCACCGCCCGCTCAGAGCCTGTGAATCTTTTGGCCGTTTTGGCCGAAGCTGAGAAGAT
>CAYMTA010000095.1:0-11698 GCA_964393275.1 uncultured Geminicoccaceae bacterium
CCTCGGTGGTCGTGCCGCCGCGCACGCCGATCTTGTGGCCGGCGAGCTCGGCGAACGAGCTCGGCCCGTCATTGCGGTAGAGGACCCCCATGCCGGTGACGAAGGTGGCCGACGAGAAGTCGACCTCGTCGAGCCTCGAGAGGGTCACCGAGGTGGCGCCGCACAGCATGTCGATGCGGCCCTCGCCCAAGGCGGCGAAGCGCTCCTCGGTCGTGACCTCGACATACTCGACCTTGAGGTCGGACATGCCGAGCTCCTCCTTCAGGTCGGCCGCGACCGCCCGGCAGAGCTGCACCGAGTAGCCGCCCGGCTCGTCCAGCGTGTCGGTGAACGAGAAGGGGATGGCGTCGGCGCGCACGCCGAGGCGGATGGTGCCCCGCTCCTTGATCTGGTCGAGCGTGCCGGCGGCGGCCACGGCGGGCACGGCGAGCAGCAGAAGGGTCGCGAGGCAACGGGCAAGCATGGGGCGGCTCCAGTCGGGCAGGCGTTTCATTCGAAGGTCATGAGCACCTGGTCGGCGCTCACCGTGTCGCGCTCGGCGATCGAGACCGTGGCGATAATGCCATCGCGCTCCGCCTTCAAGACATTCTCCATCTTCATGGCCTCGAGCACGCAGAGCGTCTGCCCCGCCTTCACCAGATCGCCGTCGGCGACGCCGACCATGACGATCATGCCGGGCATCGGCGAGAGCAGCATCTTCGAGGTGTCCGCCGGCACCTTCTCCGGCATCAGCATGGCGAGCTCGTGGGCGCGCCGGCGGCGCACCAGGATGCTGACCGAGGCCCCCTTGTGGGTGAGCGCGAAGCCTTCGGGCAGGCGGCGGCAGCCGGCGGTGATCATCACGCCGTCGATGCTGGCGCGGGCGAGCTTCTGGCCCGGGCGCCAGTGCAGGACCAGCTCGACGGGCTCGCCACCGTCGATCGTGACGGCATGGACGCGGTCCCGCTCGAGGGCCTCGACCGTGTAGGCGTGCTCGCCCAGATAGGCGACGAAGGACGAGGGCGGGGTCAGGGTGACGCCGGGGAGCTGGCCGCTGATCTGTTGCGCCCGGGCGAGCTGGCGGGCGCGCATGGTGGTGGCGAGGGCCACGAGGCGCTGCTCGGTCGCCTCGTCGAGCGCCGGCGACGTGAACTTCTCGCCGTACTCCTCGGCGATGAAGTTGGTGGTGAACCGGCCGGCGGCGAAGCGCGGATGGTTGACGACGGCGTTGAGGAACGAAAGGTTGTGGCCGGGCCCCTCGATCACGAAGTTGTCGAGCGCCTCGGCGAGCCGGGCGATGGCGGCCGGCCGGTCGGCGCCATGCGTGCAGAGCTTCGCGATCATCGGGTCGTAGTGGAGCGAGACCTCGCCGCCTTCGACCACGCCGCTGTCGCAGCGGACGTCGACCCCGCCGGGCTCGACATAGGTCACGAGCCGGCCGGTCGAGGGAAGGAATCCGCGGGCCGGGTCCTCGGCATAGATCCTGGCCTCGATCGCCCAGCCGTGCAGGCGGATGTCGGCCTGGTCGAAGGCCAGATGCTCGCCCGCGGCGACCCGGATCATCTGCTCGACGAGGTCGATGCCGGTGACCAGCTCGGTCACCGGGTGCTCGACCTGGAGGCGCGTGTTCATCTCAAGGAAGTAGAACTGGCGGTCCTTGTCGACGATGAACTCGACCGTGCCGGCCGAGTGGTAGCCGACGGCCCGGGCGAGCTCGACCGCCTCCTCGCCCATGGTGCGGCGCGTCCTGGCGTCGAGGAAGGAGGAGGGCGCCTCCTCGATGACCTTCTGGTGGCGCCTCTGGATCGAGCATTCCCGCTCGCCGAGATAGAGCGTCCGGCCGTGCCGGTCGGCCAGGACCTGGATCTCGATGTGCCGGGGCTCCTCGACGAACTTCTCGATGAAGACCCTGTCGTCGCCGAAGGACGAGCGCGCCTCGGAGCGCGCCCGCTCGAGGCCCTCGTCGAGCTCGCGCTCGCTTTTGGCGATGCGCATGCCCTTGCCGCCGCCGCCGGCGGAGGCCTTGACCATGACGGGATAGCCGATCTCGGCCGCGATCCTTCGTGCCTGGGTCGGATCGCCGACGGCGTCCAGCGTGCCGGGGACGGTCGACACGCCGGCGGCACGGGCGAGGCGCTTGCTCTCGATCTTGTCGCCCATCGCCCGGATGGCCTCGACGGGCGGGCCGATGAAGACGATGCCCTCGGCCGCCAGCGCCAGCGCGAACTCGGCGTTCTCGGAGAGGAAGCCGTAGCCGGGATGCACGGCCTCGGCACCCGTCTCGCGGCAGGCCTCGAGGATGCGGTCGATGCGGAGATAGCTCTCGGTCGCCGGCGGCGGTCCGATCAGCACCTTCTCGTCGGCCATCGCGACATGGCGGGCCATGGCGTCCGCCGCCGAATGGACGGCTACCGTCTTGATGCCGAGCCTCTGGCAGGTGCGGATGATGCGGCAGGCGATCTCGCCGCGATTGGCGATCAGGATCTTCTCGAACACGGTTGCCGTTCTCCTGATCAAGGTCAGAGCGGGATGTTGCCGTGCTTGCGCCAGGGCTTCTCGGATTTCTTCGAGCGCAGCCAGCGCAGCGACTGGGCCACGCGGCGGCGCGTGCCGTGCGGCATGATGACATCGTCGATGAAGCCGCGCCTCGCGGCGACGAAAGGATTGGCGAAGCGCTCGCGGTAGTCGTCGGTGCGGAGCGCGATCTTCTGCTCGTCGCCGAGGTCGCTGCGGAAGATGATCTCGACCGCACCCTTGGGTCCCATGACGGCGATCTCGGCGGTGGGCCAGGCGTAGTTGACGTCGCCGCCAAGGTGCTTCGAGCTCATCACGTCGTAGGCGCCGCCATAGGCCTTCCTGGTGATCACCGTGACCTTCGGCACGGTCGCCTCGGCGAAGGCATAGAGCAGCTTCGCCCCGTGGCCGATGATGCCGCCATATTCCTGGGCGGTGCCGGGCAGGAAGCCCGGCACGTCGACCAGGGTCAGAAGGGGGATGTTGAAGCAGTCGCAGAAGCGGACGAAGCGGGCGGCCTTCCTCGCGCTGTCGATGTCGAGGCAGCCGGCCAGGACCAGCGGCTGGTTGGCGACGATGCCGATGGTCGAGCCTTCCATCCGGCCGAGGCCGGTGATGATGTTGGCCGCGTAGTCCGGCTGCAGCTCGAAGAAGTCGCCCTCGTCGACGATCTTCGCGATGAGCTCCTTCATGTCGTAGGGCTGGTTCGGGTTGGCCGGCACCAGGGTGTCGAGCGAGAAGTCGTCCCTCTCCGCCGTGTCCTCGGTCGGCCAGACCGGCGGCTTCTCGAGGTTGGAGGCCGGCAGGAAGGCGAGGAACCGGCGCAGCTCGGCCATGGCCTCGACGTCGTTCTCGAAGGCGAGGTCGGCCACACCGGAGCGCCGGGTGTGCGTGCCGGCGCCGCCGAGCTCCTCCTGGGTGACGACCTCGTTGGTCACCGTCTTGACCACCTCGGGGCCGGTGACGAAGAGATAGGAGCTGTCCTTGACCATGAAGATGAAGTCGGTCATCGCCGGCGAGTAGACGGCGCCGCCGGCGCAGGGGCCGCAGATCACGCTGATCTGCGGGATGACGCCCGAGGCCTTGACGTTGCGCACGAAGACGTCGGCGTAGCCGGCGAGGGAGGCGACGCCCTCCTGGATGCGCGCTCCGCCGGAATCGTTGAGGCCGATGACCGGAGCGCCCACCTCCATCGCCCGGTCCATGATCTTGCAGATCTTCTCGGCGTGGCTCTCGGAGAGCGAGCCGCCGAAGACGGTGAAATCCTGGCTGAAGACGAAGACGAGGCGGCCGTTGATCGTGCCCTGGCCGGTCACCACGCCGTCGCCCGGGATGCGCTGCTCGTCCATGCCGAAATCGGTGCAGCGGTGCTCGACGAACATGTCCGTCTCCTCGAACGAATCGGCGTCGAGGAGCAGCTCCAGCCGCTCGCGGGCGGTCAGCTTGCCGCGGGCATGCTGCGCCTCGATCCGGCGTTCTCCGCCACCCATGCGGGCGCCTTCCCGCTTGGCTTCGAGCTTGTCGAGGATGTCCTGCACCGGCCGGCTCCGCTCGCGATTCTGGTCTGCTGGCGGCGCTTATCATGCCGCGCTGCAGCACGCCAGCTTGGCGCGGCCAAACCTGTCATGCGCAGGCGAAGTGTCGCGGTCCTTTTGACAGCTCACGCCAACGAAGTATTGTTAGGCAACCTGCGATCCGCAACAACCGAGAAGGGACGACATGAACAGATTGCTCATGGGAGCAGCCGCCGTCGGCATGACGCTCGCGCTAGGCCTCACTGCCGACGCGCAGGACGAGAAGTTCATCACGATCGGCACCGGTGGCCAGACCGGTGTTTACTTCGTGGTCGGACAGTCGATCTGCAGCCTGGTCAATCGCGGCCAGGCGCAGCACGGCATTCGTTGCACCGCGCCGTCGACCGGCGGCTCGATCGCCAACATCAACGCGATCCGCGAAGGCTCCATGGACATGGGGGTGGCGCAGAGCGACTGGCAGTACCACGCCTACAACGGCACCTCGCAGTTCGAGGAGCAGGGGCCGTTCGAGGATCTTCGAGCCGTCTTCTCGGTGCACAGCGAGCCGTTCGACGTCGTCGCCCGTGCCGATTCCGGCATCAAGACGTTCCCCGACCTGAAGGGCAAGCGGGTCAATGTCGGCAATCCGGGCTCCGGCCAGCTCGCCACCATGGAGGTCGTGATGGACGCCATGGGCTGGACGATGGATGATTTCGCCCTGGCCTCGCAGCTCCAGCCGGCCGAGCAGGCGGCAGCGCTCGGCGACAACAATGTCGACGCGATCATCTACACGGTCGGCAATCCCAACGGCTCGATCCAGGAGGCGACCACCACCGTCGACGCGAGGCTGATCCCGGTCGACACGCCCGAGATCGCGGCGCTCGTCGAGAAGTGGCCCTATTACTCCTGGGCCATCATTCCGGGCGGCATGTACAAGGGTACCGACGAGGACGTGAAGACCTTCGGCGTCAAGGCGACCTTCGTGGCCTCGGCCAAGGTCGACGACGACGTCATCTACGAGGTGGTCAAGGCGGTCTTCGACAATTTCGACCGGTTCAAGTCGCTGCATCCGGCCTTCGCCAACCTGACGGAGGAGGAGATGGTCAAGGACGGTCTCTCCGCACCGCTGCATCCGGGCGCCGAGCGCTACTACCGCGAGCGCGGCTGGATCCAATAAGGGGACGGCGCCCGATGGCCCCCGGCCGTCGGGCGCCAGCCGCCGACGAGCGGCAACGATAAGCCAATAAGAACGATCGGGGAGAGGCGATGAGCGAGCGAGCAGGGGCCCGGGCGGACGAGCCGCAGGGCAAGAGCGCCGCCGAGCTCCAGGACCTCGTGGCGGCCGCCGATACCGGTGCCCGCAGCCCGCTCGGGCCGGCCGGCAAGCTGCTCTTCCTCACCGCCCTGGCTTGGTCGCTCTTCCAGCTCTGGATCGCCTCGCCCTTGCCGTTCATGCTGCGGTTCGGCGTCTTCAACAGCACCGAGGCGCGCTCGATCCACCTCGCCTTCGCGGTCTTCCTCGCCTTCACCAGCTATCCGGCCTTCGCCTCGAGCCCGCGCGACCGCATTCCGATCACCGACTGGATCATGGCGATCCTGGGCGCCGCCTCGGCCGCCTATCTCTACGTCTTCTACGCCAGCATCTCGAGCCGGGTGGGTGCGCCCATCACCCAGGACTACGTGGCGGCCGTGATCGGCATGGTCCTGCTGCTCGAGGCGACCCGCCGCTCGCTCGGGCCGGCCCTGGCGATCGTCGCCATCACCTTCCTCGCCTACACGTTCCTCGGGCCGTACATGCCCGGCATCATCGCGCACAAGGGCAACTCGCTCGGCGAGGTGGTCAACCATCAATGGATCACCACCTCGGGCGTCTTCGGCATCGCGGTCGGCGTGTCGACCAGCTTCGTCTTTCTCTTCGTGCTGTTCGGGGCGCTCTTGGACAAGGGCGGCGCCGGCAACTACTTCATCCAGGTGGCGTTCTCGCTGATGGGCCACATGCGCGGCGGCCCGGCCAAGGCGGCGGTGGTCTCCTCCGCCATGACCGGGCTGATCTCCGGCTCGTCGATCGCCAATGTGGTCACCACCGGCACCTTCACCATTCCCTTGATGAAGAAGGTCGGCTTCTCGGCCGAGAAGGCCGGGGCGGTCGAGGTCGCCTCCTCGGTCAACGGGCAGATCATGCCGCCGGTCATGGGCGCCGCCGCCTTCCTCATGGTGGAATATGTCGGCATACCCTATTTCGACGTGGTCAAGCATGCCGTGCTGCCGGCCACGATCTCCTACATAGCGCTCGTCTACATCGTTCATCTCGAGGCCATGCGGGCCGGCATGGAGGGCCTGCCACGCTCCTACGTGCCGCCGCCGCTGCTGCGCCGGCTGATCGGCCTCGTCTTCGGCATCGCCGTGATCTCGGCCCTGTCGCTCGCGGTCTATTACGGCATCGGCTGGCTCAGGCCGGCCGTCGGGCCGGCCGCCAACTGGATCGTCGGCGTCGGCATCCTCGCAACCTACGTGGCGCTGGTCGCCTTCGGGGCGCGCTACCCCGAGCTCGAGCCGGACGATCCGAACACGCCGACCCTGACCCTGCCCTTGCCGGGTCCGACGGTGAAGTCGGGCCTGCATTTCCTCCTGCCGGTGGTCGTGCTCATCTGGGCCTTGATGGTCGAGCGGCTGTCGCCCGGGCTCTCGGCCTTCTACGGCACGCTCTTCATGATCTTCATCCTGGTGACGCAGCGCCCGCTCTTCGCCTTCTTCCGCGGCCGGGGCGATTTCGGCGGCGCCGCCCGTCTGGGCTTCGACGAGCTGGTCCAGGGCCTCGTCGCGGGGGCCAGGAACATGATCGGCATCGGCATCGCCACGGCCGCGGCCGGCATCATCGTCGGCGTCGTCAGCCAGACGGGCGTCGGCTCGGCCTTGGCCGAGGTGGTGGCGGTCCTCTCCGGCGGCAGCATCATCGCCATCCTGCTTTTGACCGCGGTGCTCTCGCTGATCCTCGGCATGGGGCTGCCGACGACGGCCAACTACATCGTCGTCTCGGCCCTCCTCGCACCGGTGATCGTGACGCTCGGCCAGCAGAACGGCCTCCTCGTGCCGCTGATCGCGGTTCACCTCTTCGTCTTCTATTTCGGCATCATGGCGGACGTGACGCCGCCCGTGGGCCTCGCCTCCTTCGCCGCCGCCGCGATCTCGGGCGGCGATCCGATCAAGACCGGGGTGGTCGCATTCTGGTACTCGATGCGCACCGCCGCCTTGCCGTTCCTCTTCATCTTCAACCCCAAGCTGCTGCTCATCGACGTCGGCTGGGTCGAGGGCATCCTCGTCTTCGTGGTCGCGGTGGTGGCCATGCTGACCTTCGCGGCGGCGCTCCAGGGCTGGTTCATCGTCCGCAGCCGGCTCTGGGAGAGCGCCGTCCTGGTCCTGATCGCCTTCTCGTTCTTCCGCCCGGGCTTCTGGATGGACATGATTGCGTCGCCTTACGAGGTCCGCGAGCCGGCCGCCTTCACCCAGGTGGTCGGCGAGGTGCCGCCGGGCACGCCGCTGCAGACGCGGATCGCCGGCCTCGACAAGTTCGGGGCGCCCCACGAGTTCGCGACGCTGCTGCAGGTGCCGGAGGGGGCGACGGGCGAGGATCGCGTCGCGGCCATGGGCCTCACGCTCGTCGAGCGTGACGGCAAGCAGATCGTCGACAATGTCGCCTTCGACAGCGAGGCGAAGAAGGCCGGGCTCGACTGGGACCAGGAGATCGTTTCCTTCCGCGAGCCGCTGCCACAGCCGAGCAAGTACTGGATCTTCATCCCCACGTTCCTGGTCCTGGCCGGGCTGGTGGCCCTGCAGCGGCGCCGAGCCACCATCCACGCGGCCTGATGCCTCGAGAAGGAGATTGCCCGTGTTTCGCCACATCCTGGTCACCGTCGATCCCGAGAGCCCGGAATCCTACAGCAAGGCCCTGCCACAGGCGGTCGAGCTCGCCCGGACGCACGGGGCGATGCTCCATATCATGACCGTGGTGCCGGATTTCGGCTCGAGCATGGTCGCGAGCTTCTTTCCGCCCGGCTTCGAGAAGAAGGCGCTCGAGCACGCCGAGAAGGTGCTCTTGGAGCTGACCGGAACGCATGTGCCAACCGAGCTCGAGCACCAGATCGTCGTGGCGCACGGCCGGATCTACCGGGAGATCTGCCGCGTCGCCCTGGAGGTGAAGGCCGATCTGATCGTGATGGCCTCGCACAAGCCGGCCGCCCGCGACAGGTTCGTCGCCCCGAATGCCCAGCAGGTGCTGCAGCGCACCTCGGCCTCGGTGCTCATCGTGCGCTAGGGGTCGGGCGCCCGCTACCGGACCAGCCAGGCGACGAGGGCGTAGAGCGCGAGCATCAGGGCGCACCATCGGAGAAGCGCCGGGAGCGGGCTGTTGCTTCCACATTCTCTGGACACGTTGCTGCCGCCCGCGGCTCGTCGTTGATTCGATCGAGCGCCCGAAGCTGGCAAATGCGCCGCCTCGGCAATTTCACATTTCGGAAACGACGCGGGACGTATCATCGAGCGTGGGCTGATGTGCGCGGTCATTCAGGCATGTCCCAGGCGGCGGCTCAGGTGGTCGGCGAGGCGCAGCGTCAGCATGACCAGGTTGAGGGTCGGGTGCTGGCTGCCGGAAGTCGGGAAGACCGAGCTGCCGGCGATGTAGAGGTCGGACATGCCGTGCACGCGGCAATCGGGATCGACCACGCCCGCGCGCGGGCTTCGGCTCATGCGCGTGGCGCCCATGTGATGGGCGCTGTTGCCGTGCGGCGGGAAGGGCAGGGTCTCGTCGGTCACCCAGGGGGCGAGCATGGGCCGGCCGAGGCCCTTGGCGGCGATATGGTCGGCGAGATGCCTGGCGAAGCGGCGGATGGTGCGACGGTCGACCTCGCCGAGCCGCCAGTCGATCCGGGCGCGCGGCCGGCCCCAGGGGTCGCGTGCTTCGTCCAGGGTGATCCGGCTCGCCGGGTCCGGGCACTGCTCGAGCAGCGTGCTCACCGTGAGCCGGCCGGCCTCGGGGGCGAGCCAGCCGAGCTTGACCAGCGATTCGTGGACGAGGCCCGGCAGGTCGGCGAGCATCTCCCCGCCATCCCTGACCAGCGAGGCATCGAGCTGGCCGCGGCCCAGCTTGCGCTGCAGCCGTCGGGCGGCGCGAAACCCGGGCGGGCCGAACTGGCCGTCGCTGTAGAAGGCGGCATCGACGGCGGTCGTCTCGAGCGCCTGCTGGCCGGCCAGGTCGAGATGCAGCAGCCCCTCGAGGCGGCCCTGCCCGGGGGTCAGCCGGTCGTGCAGCAGGGCCGGCAGCCGGGCGCCTTCGGCCAGGGCCACCTGCAGCGGCTCGAAGACCGGATGGCCCATGAAATGGCGGCCGACCTGATCGTGCCGGTTGCCGATGCCGGACTCGAGCTGGCGGCGGCAGGCGAGCAGGAGGCGGGCATTCTCGATGCCGCCCGTGGCGAGCACCGTGAGCCTCGGCCGCAAACGCAGGGTCTTGCCGGAGCGGCTCTGGAGGTCGAGCCCGGCGATCCGGTCGAGCGAGGGGGCGAGGTCGATATCGACGAGGGCGGCGTCGAGCAGCAAGGTGAGCCCGGCATCGGCGACGAGCTCGGTCCGCCAGCGCTCGCCCATCAGGGTCGGCGGGCTGAAGCGCCAAACGGCAGGGGTGAGCGTCGGACCGGCCAGGGCCTGGGCCTCGGCGTCATCCCCCGCCGGCGCGTCCCAGGGCTCGTCCGGCGGCCGGTCGATCTCGAGCAGCCGGCAGGCGTCGTCGAGGTGGCGGTGCAGCCCGTCGATCTCGAGCGGCCAGGCGGGCAGGCCGAGCCAGGGCCGGGCGGCGAGCGCCTCGGCATCCAGGGGCCGCGAGCGGCCGCCCCAGTGATTGGTCGAGCCGCCGAGCTGGCGCAGCCGCGTGGTCTCCGGATCGAGGTTCAGGTCGCCGACCGAGGTTCCGGCACAGAAGGACTGGTGCCAGGGATCGAACGCGCGCTCGCCCGCCTCGGCCAGAACGATCGAGAAGCCCATGCCGCCCAGGCCGAGAGCCAGGGTGAGCCCGGCGGCGCCACCGCCGATGATGGCGAGGTCGCAGGCGCGCTCGCTGCCGGTTTCGAGGGAATCGAGGGTGACGAGCATGGCGGCGGGCCGAAGGCATGTCTATCTCTCCGATAGAATAAGAATTATCTATAATCAACCTTTAAGATTGGCAGTCGTCCGACGACCGGAGGACGATCGTAGCACGGCGCCTGCGGGGCCCCGCTCCTGGAACGCGACCAGCCGGGTCAATTCCCGCTTGCCCGAGAAGCGAATCAGGAATATCAATGGTTGCTAAATAAAGGTGCCGTTTGAACAGCGGCTCCACAAGAATGCGCTCGTCGGCAACTTCGGCTTCGTCCTCAGTGGTTGGGACTTCGTTCGGCACTCACGGTCGGGCAGGCTGCCATGTTGTCCAATCCGATGCTCGATGTCGCGATCGGGCTGATCTTCATGTACCTGCTCTTGAGCATCATGGTCACGGTGCTGCAGGAGTTCGTCGCCTCGACCCTGAAGCTGCGCAACCGGAACCTGCAGCGGGCGGTCGTCGAGCTGGTCGGCCATGAGAACAAGCGGCGGTTCTTCGCCCATCCGCTGATCTTTCCCCTGTTCCAGGGTGGTCTCGACGAGGCCGGCACGCCCAAGGGCGGGGGGCCGGCCTATATTCCGAAGCGCAGCTTCGCCCTGGCGGTGCTCGATCTGCAGGGCCGGGGCGAGGCGGAGACCGATCCCGTGACGCAACGGCCGTCGCCGGCCTTCGCGCTCGCCGGCTTCTTCGAGGATGCCGAATCCGCCGTCGGGCTTCGGGCGAGGATGAACAAGTTCGGTGCCACGGCCGACCAGGTGATCGAGACGATCGCCAACCCGGCGGTCAGGACCGCCGCGACGAGCGCGCTCAGCGCCGCCGTCGGCGAGCTCAAGAGTTCGACCGATGTCGTGGCCACCGCCATCGACGAGCTCGAGCATCTGTTCGACAGCACGATGGACCGGGCCAGCGGCTGGTACAAGGTCAACGCCCAGCGCATCGCCTTCGTCATCGGCCTGGTCCTGGCGGTGCTGCTCAACGTCGACACGATCCACGTCGGACAAGAGCTCTGGCAGAACGAGGATCTGCGTGCCGCGGCGGTCGGGGCGGCGGGCGCCTTTCTTGCCGACGCGGAGAACCAGGAGCAGCTCAGGGCCTCCTGCGTCGCCGAGGTGACCGGCGGCGCGCCCGCCGCCACGGGCGATGCCGCGCCAGGGCTCGATGCGGCGACCTGGGAGAAGATCCGGGCCTGCACCGCGCGAGAGAGCCAGGCGGTTCTGACGGCGCTCGCCGAGGTCGGCTACCCGATCGGCTGGTTCAACGGGGAGGAGGGGCGGCTCCAGCTTCGCTCGGGCCAGAGCTGGCCCGAAGCACCCATCGGCATCCTGTTGACCGCCCTGGCCCTGAGCCTCGGCGCCAGCTTCTGGTTCGACCTGCTCGGCAAGTTCATGAAGGTGCGCATGACCGGCAAGCGCGAGGCGACGATGGGGCCGGACTCGGCGTCCAACAACCCCTCTTGAGCCAGCGGTCGCCGCCGACGAGGGCGGGAAGGCACGGCCTCTGTCCCGCTTGGGTTGTTGCATGGGATGCATCAATTCCTCTTGGGTTGTTGCATCCGGTGCAACAT
>CAYMTA010000096.1:0-11476 GCA_964393275.1 uncultured Geminicoccaceae bacterium
ACCTATCACGGCATCGTCCATGGGGTGGCCGCCTGAGGGTTGTGGAGAGGTAGTTCCTGCAATTTACATTAACTCTAAAATCGAATACCCTAGCCACGACAAATTATGCCGTAGGGGGGACTTGACGTGCGTTCACCCAAGCTGCTGCTTGTCGCCATTCTGTCTTTCCTGCCCGGGATATCTTGGTCCGAAACGACGTCTCCAAGCCCTCTGGAGACCGACCAGTGCCCCGCCGAGCGCACGGTCAATGCCAAGGTCGTCGCCTTGGAGCAGGTGTATGTCTACAACCGATTCGGCGCGTTCAATCCGGGCGGAATGCTCTATGCGCTGAGGCGAGACGTCGTCTCGTCCGGCATCGACGCGCCCGATCTGGATGGTGGCCACGAAAGCGACGGCGACCTAGCCGAAGGCAAGGCAATCCCGTCCGAGCCAGGCCCCGCCGACCAACTGCTTGCGGGCAATGTCCGGCTGCGTTCGGACAAGCGGCCGCGGCCTCTGGTGCTGCGCGTGAATGTCGGCGACTGCCTCAGGGTGACCTTCACCAACCTGCTTTCGCCGCTGACGGACGGCGAGGAGCTGGCCGTCCATCCCGAGACCGGGCGCCTGACGCCCTACGATTCCGAGGAGCCCGCGACGCGCAGCGCATCGATGCGGGTGACCGGCCTCGAGCTGGCCGGCGACATAGGCTCGGACGGGGGCAATGTCGGCCTGAATCCGTCCTCGCTCGCCGCGCCGGGCGAGACCCGAACCTATGTCTGGCATGCCCGGACCGAAGGCGCCTACCTAATCTACTCGGGCGCCGGTGTCGCGGGTGGGGAGGGCGACGGCGGCCAGCTCGGACTGGGCCTCTTCGGCTCGGTCAATGTCGAGCCGCTGGAATCGGAATGGTACCGCTCGCAGGTCACCGGATCGCAGATGCGGGCGACCATCCTGGGCCAGAGCGCCCTGGGCACGCCGAAGATCGATTATGCCAGCATCGAGGCCGACGGCAGCCCCGTCCTGAACCTCGTCGATGCGCGCAATCCGATGCATCGTGAGATCATCCACAGTGACTTGAACGCCATCATCGTGCCAAGGCAGGGCGACTGCAGCGGCGGCGAGGGACCGGGCACAAGCTGCGGCGAGCCCTTCCGGGAGTTCACGGTGATCTTCCATGACGAGATCACGGCGGTTCAGGCTTTCGACGAGCTCGACCGCGAGGACAGCCCGATGCATTCGCTGCGCGACGGCATGGGCATCAACTATGGCGCCGCGGGGCTTGGCGCGATGGTTCTCGCCAACCGCAAGGGCATCGGTCCGGCGCGGAATTGCGCTGAATGCAAGCTCGAGGAGTTCTTCCTGACCTCCTGGGCAATGGGCGACCCGGCGCTGGTCCTCGAGCGCGACGCCGCCAACCGGCCGCTGCGCGCGCTCTACGAGGACGATCCCTCGAACGTGCACCACTCCTACCTCGGCGACCCGGTACGGTTCCGCAACCTGCACGCGGGACCGAAGGAGACTCATGTCTTCCACCTGCATGCCCACCAGTGGGTCCAGGACCGCCACGACGACAATTCCATCTACTTGGATTCGCAGACCATCTCGCCCGGCGCCACGTTTGACTACGACGTGCATTACGGCGGCTCGGGCAACCGCAACCTGACGGTCGGGGATTCCATTTTTCATTGCCACCTCTACCCGCATTTCGCCCAGGGCATGTGGGAGCTGTGGCGCACCCATGACGTTTTCGAAGCGGGCACCCATGATCGCTGGCTGCCGGACGGCGAGATCGCCGACGGCACGCCCAACCCCGCGGTGGTGCCGCTTCCCGGCGCGCCGATGCCGCCGATGCCGACGCCGCGGATGAAGGGCTATCCCTTCTACATCGCCGGGATTCCCGGCCACCGCCCGCCGCAGCCGCCGCTCGACATCGACCCGGCCGGCTATGCCGGCGACCCCTCGGAAACGCTGATGCGCCATGTCGTCGTTTCGGGAGAGCGCGAGACGGGGGGCGATCTCTTCGAGCCGCGCCCCGACGGCACGCCCAAGGAACTGGCCCAGAAGTACTTCAATGCCAGCGTTTCCGAGGATGCGCCCAACGGGCAGTCCAATCGCATCGCCAACCGGGTCCGCCGCGAGAATTCGGACGACGGGCTGCTGGTCCTCGCCGCCAAGCTGACGTCCGCGCAGATCTCGCAGCTGCCGCTCGACGGCACGCCGGCAGAGAAGCGGGCGATGGCGTTCCACTCCGGCTCCGCACCGGGTGCCGTGCCCATAGCCGCCTCGGGATATGGCATCCCCGAGGTCGGCTATCCCAGCTGCCGCCCCGACGGCACCTGCGACAGTCCTGGGACATCGGTGCTGTTCCGCGTCAACGGCCTCGTCCCCAAGCCCGGTGCGCCCTATGCCGATCCCTGTCCGCAACGCTACTTCGACGGATCGGACGACGAGAAGTGGGATCCCACCTACTGGCACGACCTGCCGGCGGACCGCCGCTACCGTGCCGCCTACATCCAGTACGACATGCCGGTGAACAAGCACGGCTGGCACGATCCGCAGGCCCGCATCCTGACGCTTGAGGAAGACGCCAAGGCGACGCTCGAGCATACCCGCGCGCCCGAGCCGCTGTTCATGCGCGCCAATTCGGGCGAGTGCATCCGCTTCGAGGCGACGAACCTGATCCCGTCCAACCTGAACCTGGACGACTTCCAGGTGTTCACGCCCACCGACACGATCGGCCAGCACATTCATCTGGTGAAGTTCGACGTGACCTCGTCGGACGGCTCGGGCAACGGCTGGAACTACGAGGACGGCACCTTCTCGCCCGACGAGCTGCGCGAACGGATGATCGCCTTCAACCATTTCATGGGCCGAACGGTGGTCAAGCCGCTCACCCACCGGCTGTTCGCGCCGGGCGGGCCGATGGAAGGCGATCCGCGCGGGATCTGCCCAAGCGACATTCCCGCCGATCCCGACGCGGCCGAGGCGCTTCTGGCCGACCATCCATGGTGCGGAGCGCAGACCACCGTGCAGCGCTGGTGGGCGGATCCGCTCCTGAACCGCGAGGGCAAGGACCGTACCCTCCGGACCGTCTTCACCCATGACCACTTCGGACCCAGCTCGCACCAGCAGCACGGCTTCTACGCCGCCCTGGTCGTCGAGCCGAAGGATTCCCGGTGGGAGACGCTGGCCGGCCATGTGATGGGCGGGCGCAACCCGGACGGCTCGCAGATCGTCGTGCGTCCGGACGGCGGGCCGACCTCCTATGCCGCCAACATCGTCAACCCGGTGCTGCCCGAGGATCCCGAGCTCAACCGCCGCGAATACAACCTCGCCGTTGCGGACTTCGCGCTGCTCTATACCGCGCCGCCCGAGAACAAGCCGGTCAACCCGCCCGCGCGGATCGACCACGATCTCCCGCAAGTGTCCTACAATGCCTCGATCCCGATGCCCGAGGGGATCTCGGTCTCGGACCCGGGCGGGCAGCTGCTGAACTATCGCAACGAGCCGGTGCCGCTGCGCGTCGGCGCGCCGTCCGGCGAAAGCGGGCAGTTCAGCCAGCGCAACTACAGACCCGGAGCGCTTCCGGCCTGCGAACAGGCCCTGCGCGGCAGTGACGAGGTGAAAACGGCGTGCCTTGACGGCGCCGACACCGCCGGCAGCGCGGCCTGCGAGGCAGAGTACATCGCCCGTCGCTGCAACGCGGGAGATCTGGCCAACTTCTACTCCTCGCTCACCCATGCGGACGAGGAGGACCGCATCCGCGCCGAGATCGCCCAGCGCAACCGCGCCTACGACACGGCCCGGATCTTCCTCGACACCTATATCGGCCCCTGCGCCGACAGCGCGGCCACGCCCTGTTCCGAACCGTTCGGGCTGCGGCAGAAGGGCGATCCCGGCACGCCGATCCTTGCCGCGAACGAGGGCGACCGGGTCATGGTCCGGCTGATCCAGGGCGCACAGGAAGAGAACCACATCTTCTTCATGAATGGCGCCAAGTGGCTGGCCGAGCCCGGCTCCCCCGACTCGGGCTGGCGCTCGGCGCAGCACATCGGCATCTCCGAGCATTTCGAGTTCGAGATCTCGGCCGAGACATCGACCCAGCAGCTTACCGTGGACCATCTCTACGGGACCTCCGCCACCGACAACCAATGGGACGGTCAGTGGGGCGTGATGCGGGTCCTGGGGTCGCTGGCGCCGCTGACCTCGCTCGACAGGCTGACCTCGAACCCGAGGCCCGAGCCGCCCACCAACAAGGCCGGGGAAGTCTGCCCCATGGTTTCGCCGCAGCGGACCTTCGACGTCGAGGCGTGGCGGGTCCGCGACCTGCCGGGACCCGGCCGGCTGGTCTACAATGCCGAAACCGGAGCCTCGGACCGCAACGCGGTCATTTACCTCGTCACCCGCGAGACGCTCTCGAAGGACGGGACACCGCAGCAGGTCCTGCGCGGCAAGACCGAGAGGGAACGGGCGGACGGGGTCTCGGCGGAGGTCCTGAACGACCTGTCGGATCTCGAGCTCGTGAAGGCCGGCAAGGCCATCGAGCCGCTGATCCTGCGCGTCAATGCCGGGGATTGCGTCAACGTCAACCTCTACGACCGCGTGCCCGACGATCCCGAGGCGATCTCCGATCCTCGGATCTGGTCGTGGAACATGATGCCCCCGATCGTCGACGGGTTCGGCTTCAACCAGGTCAGCGGCGCAACGACGGTCGGCCTGACGCCGCAGCTCGTCGCCCAGAACCCGATCATGTCGGACGGCGCGATCGTCGGCCGCAACGTCCCGACGGTTGCCTATTCCTGCCCGCCGGCAGGCGCCGTCCAGGGGCTCGAATGCGAATGCCCGCCCGGCGACAAGGCCTGCCACGAGGTGGTCGGTGATCTTCTTGAGACCGATCTGGCGCCCGGCCACTTCCGCTGGAGCAACAGCCGGACTCTGACCTGGTACGCCGGCGACTTCGGCACCAAGCCCGACGACCAGGACCGCCCCGCCCGGCCGATCGAATTCGGCGCGGTCGGCCTGCGCGACGGCGCGGACCCGATCAAGTCCAGCTCCCACGGTGCCATGGGGGTGATGGTGGTCGAGCCGGTGGGCGCAAGCTGGGAGACCGATTGCGACATCCTGCGCACCGCCGGACAGGAGCATCCCGACTGTCTGACCGCCGCGGCGACGGTCTCGACCCCCGGCGGCGAGCCCTTCCGTGAGTTCGTCGTCATGTACGGGAACGACGCCAGCCTGTTCTACCGCGGCCAGCCGCTCGCCAATCTGCGCAACGGCGACGACGCCGAGGACTCGGGCCAGAAGAGCTACAACTATGCCTTCGAGCCGTTCTGGTCGCGGATCGGCGCCAACCCGGCCGTCGACCCAGAGGACATGGCAACCTTCGACTACACCAACGTGCTCTCCTCCAAGCCCGAGCATGGCCATGGCGATCCGGCGACGCCGCTCTTCACCGTGACCGTCGGGGCCCCCGTTCGCTTCCGCGTGGTCGAGCCGGCGGGCCATCCGCGCAACAGCGGCTTCGAGATCGCGGGCCACGGCTGGGTCGCGCATCCCTATGCCCAGAACTCGACCGTGCAGGTTGCGGACCCTGGACCGCAGAACCGTCAGGGCGTGGTCAACGGCATGGGGCCGGGCCGGGCCGTCAACATCCTTCTGCCCAGCGCCGGCGGGCAGTCGCGCGTGGCCGGGGACTACCTCTACCGTTCGCACGAGGGCTTCGCCTTCTCGGGCGGGCAATGGGGGCTGATGCGTGTTCTGCCCGAGGATGCCTGTGCCGCCGGCACGCGCACGACGACCGACCCGCTTGGCCGCGTCATCGTCTGCAGATAGGGGCCGGTCGCATGTCACGGACCGCCATCCTCCTCTCACTGGCCCTGGCGGCCACCACGCCGGGGAACGCCCAGACGACCCATGACCACGGCATGGCCATGCCGATGGAAATGCCGCGGCAGGGCCGTTCCGACCACGATCTCGGCATGATGTCGTCCTCGGCGATGCAGGACATCTCGGCCGAACGCATCACGCTTGCCAGCCGGGTCGAGGCGACGGACGGCAGCGAGGCGGTGGCCGGCAACGAGGCGCGGATCGTCGTCACCCTCACCGACCGCGACACCGGGGCGCCCGTGACCGGGCGCCAGGTCTTCGGCTGGATGGAGCTGGTGCGCAACGCTCAGGTTACCGCCGAGGCCTCGTGCCGGTCCAAGGCCCGGCTCCTCGCGCGCGGCAACGTCACCGCCAAGGCCGATGTCGATCTCAACAGCTACAAGCTCCTGCTGCTCAATGCCGACCGGGCGATCGCCGTCGTCAATCCCCATGTCGACTTCACGATCACCAACATGGAGAGCGTCATCCCGCTTCCCGGCGAGCCGTTCGACTGGCGCATGTCCGGCGACGGCAGCACCGTCTTCGTCTCGCTCCCCTCGCTCGATCTCGCCATCGGCATCGACACGCTGACCCTGTCCCCGATCCGCCTCATCAACGCCGGCCAGGGATCGCGGCCCGCCGCCGTTGCGGCGCTGGCCGGCGACCGCGCCGCGGTCGAGCTGGCCGGCAAGGGCGCCGTCGCGCTGGTCTCGGCGGCGGCGGACGAACCCTCGCCCGCCGTCTTGGTCGGCCCCTCGCCGATGGTCCTCGCCGCCGATCCATCCGGCGGCCGGCTCTTCGCCGCGGCCGCCGACGGTCACCTCGTCTCCATTGACACCGTCTCGCTCGCCATCACCGCCGACATCGCGCTCGGCGCCGCCCCCGGGGCGATGCTGTGGCTCCCTGCGCTCGGCCGGCTGGCGCTGGCGCCCGCGGGGGCGGCGGACCTCAGGCTGCTCGATCCCGCCACCCTGGCCGTCACCGGACATGTGCCGCTTCCCGCTCCGGCCACCGCGCTCGCGCTCGAACCGGGCAGCGGCCTCGTCCTCGCGCTCGACCGCGCCGGCAGCCGCCTGTCGGTGATCGACCCGTCGTCGGGCACCGTCACCGCTACCGCCAGGGTCGCCGACACACCGGTCGAGATCGGGTTCTCGCACGACTATGCCTATGTCCGGGGCCTCGGCGGCGACACCTTCACGGCGCTCGAGCTCGAGGGCATCCGCACCGGCAACCTGGCCCCGATCGCGGTCCAGGACGCCGCCAGCCCGCGCGTCCCGGATGGCGATCCGGCCCTGCAGCGCGCCCGGCTGATCGCGCCGGCGGGCCATGGCGCGCTCATCGCCAACCCCGCGGAACGGGTGGCCTATGACTACATGGAGGGCATGAACGTCCCGATGGGCACCGTGCCGATCTATGGCACCGCCGTCATCGGCATGCTCGCCATGGACCGCGGCTTCCGCGAGACCGCGCCCGGCACCTACGAGGCCCGCGCCACCATCCGGTCCGCGGGAGCCTACGAGGTCGTGCTGGCCCTCGACAGTCCCGACCTCGTCGTCTGCCAGCCGGCCAGCGTGTCCGAAGGGTCGGCCAGGGACAAGGCGGCTCATGTCCCCGCCATCACTGCCGCCCTGACCGGGCCGGCGGATGGCGAAGCCGGAGCAGCCCGTCGACAGGGCTTCACCTGGCGCCTCGCCGACCGCGCCTCTGGCGCACCGGTCACCGGTGTCACCGATCTGCGCGTCCTCGCCTTCTCGCCCTCGGGAGCCTGGCAGAAGCGCGCCCTCGCCCGCGAGACGGCGGCGGGCGTCTATTCCGCGACGGTCCGGTTTCCCGGCGACGGGCGCTTCGGGCTGACCGTCACCTCGGTCTCCCGCGGCCTCGGTCCCGCCGATGCCGCCCCCGCCTATGTCACGATCCGTCCGTCGCCCGGCGACGCCTCCAGCGAGGAGAGCTCGAGATGATTACCGGCGTCCTTCGTCCAGCAGTCGTCGCCACGGCCTTCGCCGCCCTGGCGGCCACCACGGCCGGCGCGCAGACCCGTCCGGCCCAGTTCGTGCTCGTCGGCCCCATCGAAAGCTTCGCCCTCGATCCCGGCGACGCCCTGACCGGCGCGACAATGGTGGTCGAGGGGACGACGGTCACGATCCCGAGGAACCTGATCGTGCAGATGCCGGCGACGTTTCTGACGCCCAAGGACATCTTCGACCTGAACCCGAAGGCGCCCGGCACCGAATCCGGCCTCGCCATCGCCGATGCCACGCCGCTCCCCGGGGACTATCAGGCCACCATCGTCGGCAACATCGTCGACAGCCGACACATCGCCGGCCTCGTATGGATCGCGCAGGACCAGCTGGCCGAGGGCGCGGGCTACATCAGGGACATCGCAGGCAACGGCGAGATCACCGTCGTCGCCGATCCGACCCCGGCGGCCTCGCCCACGCAGCCGGTCACGCGGCTGCGGATCAACGATCCCAACAGCGTCTACGCGCCGGCGGATCCGAACCCGATGGTCGATACCCGCTTCATGGTGGACGAGGAGAATCCGACGATCCACTCCATGACCGGCTACCCGATGTGCGTGCCGCGGTCCGACAATGATCCCGAATGCCCCCTTGGCAACCGTCCGCTCGGAGTCGACGGCGCCCCGCTGGCCCGGTTCGTGATGGGGAAGGACCCGCTATCGGTTGCCCCTGCCGGATCGCCTGAGCTTCCCGCCTGCCCACCTCCGGTAGGCCTCCAGGACGGCTGCAATCCCGAGAAGCAGGCTCCGCTCCGCCGCGGCGACTATATCGTCTTCGCTGGCACGCTCGCCGAGGACGGCGCGGGCCGCTACATCTCGGCCCATACCGTCGAGGCCAATGTTGGCATCTACACCCAGCCCGGCGTGGGACCGGCCTACCTGGTCATCGAGGTCAGCCTGATGGGCACGATGGGCCCGCGGGTCCCCCGTGATCCGGCCTCTCCCGGCGGCCCGTTCCTCGATCAGGAGACGCAGGACCGGCTTCGCGTCGAGGGAGCGACGACCGACCCGACCCCGGCCATCGACGTATACGCCATCGACGTCGACTCCAGCGGCAACGAGACCGTGCGCTTCCTCACGGTGGCGCCGCGCAAGGAGCCCCCCTACGGTCGGTTCAACATCGTGCTCGGCAAGGCGGCCAACGCCCTCTTCGACGGCAACGGCACGCTGCGCGGCGCCCCGCGCGAGATCCTCGTTCGCCTGAGGCGTCAAGCACGGCTGCCCGACGGCTCTCCGGTGCCGACCGGCCCGACCTTCGCCAACGGCCTCGTCGCCGGCCAGTACCGCGCGCCGGTCGGCGAGTTCATCTTTCCCGAGAACAAGACCGTCGGCGACCCGATCCTGCCGAACAATTTTGAGTGCCTGTCCTTCCTCGTGACCGGGACGGGCAATCTGACCACCAACGGCCACAACGGCCCGCCGGTGGGCCAGCTCGATCCCTGGCCGGGCGCAACCGCGCCCCAGCCCGTCCCGGCAGGGATCTTCTGCGGCCCCTGACGCAACCCAACGGAGGCTCCGATGCCCGCGAACCTCGTCGTCAACTGGCTGGCCGACCGTGCCGCCGTCGGGGCGAACGACCGGATCGAATGGGGTGGACGTGCCGCGCCGGGAAACCTCATGGTGCCGAATTCCCAAGGCACGATCCGCTTCACGGCCGCCAACCACGGAACCGTCTGCGCGATCTGGCCGCCGGCGTCGGTGAGAAGCCTGCGGCAGGGTCCTGCGGCTCCGGGACCCTTCCTCGGGCTCTTTCCGACCCTCGGCGAGGCCCTTGCCTACAACGAAAGCTCCACGGGGCTGGTGCTGTTCTTCGAGAAGAGCCTCACCGCCTTCGGGGTCGAGGTCGATTTCTCCCGCGGCGATCCCGGACATGTCTTCGACGTCACCGCCCAGGTGGCCGACGGGCCGCAGCTCAGCTGGGTGGACCGCACCTTCCCGAACGTGCCGCCGAATGCGACGGTCTTCATCGGGGCCGCTCGACCGGGTCCCGACGGCATCGGCTGGCTCTATCTCTCGGTCCAGCAACGTGACGCCGCCGGCTCACCCAATGTCAGGTTCGCCATCAACAGCATGGATGTCGCTGTTTAGTTGTGATGAAGGTCATTCATGCTGAGCGCGGCGAGGATTGATTAAAAACGCAGCGAGGGGAAAGGAAAAGACGCGGAGCGGGAAGGCTCGTCTCCCCGCGGCCCCACCGGCCTGCTCGCGATAGTGGTCCGACACCGTTTCGCACCCTTGCATATCCTGCCCGCGTTCTTGGCCCCTGCCATCACGGCCGGCATGAGCGGGATCAGCGCGATTTCGCGCGTTGCGATCGACGTGACGTCCTTGCCTGTTCAACCCCGCGCGAGCGGGGGAGTCGCCTGCACGCTGCAGCCGACGGCCTGGCCGCCAACACCCCCACCGAAGGCCTCGCCCTGGTCGAAGCCCGCTGGGCCCGCATGTGCGAAGGCACCCGCGAGAACGGCACCACCATCGACCCCAGCGACCCCCTCTGGCCCGACCTCACCAGGGCAGCCAACGCCGCCCGCTCCCGCCCCGGGCCTGGCTCGAGCAACCCAACCTCCACGGCGACCTCGCCACCACCCCGGCCTTCACCGACCCCTTCGAGCGCTGGCTCGGCCTGATCTGGGCCGAAGGCGCCGAGGCGGCGCTCAGGGCGCATCTCGGGCGCTGACGAGGGCAGGGGAGGAAGAAGATTCCGGGAAGGCACGCCTTCCCGGACCCATCCGGTCTTTCCATGTGGTAGCTGCTGGTGCAAGGGAGCGAGCTCGGGCACTGACTCGATCCCATCCTACCTGACGGCCTGAGACGCAACGCAGAGCCACTTCTGGCAATTCCGGGGTGGTTCAATCGTTACTCATCTGAAACCTTTACCCAGGCAGGTGGCGGTCCACCGAGCACGGTTTCAACTTGTGCACGGGCTGGAGCGTGAAAGTCTTCATGCCGATTATTTCTCCACTGGCCGTTATCAAGCCAATAGACAGACGTGAAATCGCGCCGGCCTCCGAATCCGTTCCCGAGTCCCCCGTAAACGCCCTTCTCGCCCGCAATCACCCACACCGGAGCCAGGCCCTTGCGATCGAGCATAGCCAAGAAAGCCTCCCGATCCACCAACCCGGCCTGCGGCCCGGCTGCGGTCACCGATGGATCGAAGAACCGCGTGAAACGACTGAAGTCGTCATAGGTCGCACGCCGACCGTCGGACAGATGCAAATCCATCGAATTCATCAGCCAGGGAGCCGGTAGAGTTATATTCACGGTATGCGTGACGGATGCGTCGTAGGTTCCTCGCTCGCAGACGTACTCCGTCACGGTCGGCCGGACAGCGGTAGGGATACCATGCACGGCGAAATCCTCATCTCGCTCTTCTTGGAGCCTAGGCCAAGCCGGGTGCCAGGTCGTGTAACCTGATGTCTGGAAATTCGCCGGTGGCCCGATCAAGCATCCGGGGTGTTCCAGTTGACGTATGGCTGCGTTGAAGCCTGCCATGTTTCGTCGATTTCGACGAGCACAGCGGTGACGAGACGCAGGAGCGATGCGTTGTTGGGGAAGACGCTGCAGCCCGACAATCAGGATGAGACCAGCGCGACAATCTGGATGAGAGAGGTT
>CAYMTA010000097.1:0-11335 GCA_964393275.1 uncultured Geminicoccaceae bacterium
CCCCTGCCCGCCAGCTTCACGGGCACCCTGCCCTGCGCCGACTGCCCCGGCATCGACTGGCAGGTCGATCTCCTGGACGACGGCAGCTTCCAGCTCCGCCAGACCTATCAGGAGCGCGCGCCCGGCAACGTCCACGACGCCATCGGCCGCTGGGCCATCGGCAGCGACCGGCAACGCCTGATCCTCGTCGCCAGCCAGGAGCAACCGTTCATCCTCGAGATCCTGGATGCCGACATGCTCCGGCTGATGGACCAGGAGGGGCAGCCGATCCAGTCCGACCTCCCCTACGACCTCGCCCGCGCCCAGGTCCCGCCGCTCGAGCCGCGGCTCACCATGAGCGGCATGTACAGCTACTTGGCCGACGCCGGCAGCTTCGCCGAATGCCTGACCGGCCGTCGCCTGCCGGTCGCCACGGTGGCCGACAATGCCGCCCTCGAGCGGGCCTATCTCGAGGCGCGGGTGGAGCCGGGTTCACCCCTGCTCGCCGTCGTCGAGGGCCGCATCGCCGCCCTGCCGCCGATGGAGGGCGCCGGCACCGTGCCGCAGCTCGAGCCGCTCGCCTTCATCCGCCTCGAGCCCGGCGCCACCTGCGACGCCCCCTTCACCGAGGCGCCGCTCGAAGGCACCGAGTGGCGGCTGACCCGGCTCGGCGACCGGATCATCGAGCCGGCCGACGGGCAAAGCTCGCCCGAAATAACCCTGGATGAGGCGACCGGCCGCTTCGCCGGATCAGGCGGCTGCAACCGGCTCATGGGCGGCTACACCGCAAAAGGCGACACCATCGCTTTCGGCGAGACCGCCAGCACGATGATGTATTGCGATGGCCTGATGGAGACGGAAGCAGGGATGATCGCCGCTCTCGGCGCCGCGCGAGGCTGGCGCGTGCTCGGCCGCCAGCTCGACCTCCTGGGCGAGAACGGCGCCCTTCTCGCCCGCTTCACCGCCGCCTGAACCGCCGCCTGAACCACCCACGGGGCAAGACGGGACTTCCGAACGATCGAGGAACCCGCTCCGCTCCCGGCCGTTTAACCGCGTCACCTATTTCTATTCGGAGGCGTGGATCATGAACGGAATCATCTATCTCGTCGGGCTCGTCGTCGTCGTCCTGGCAATTCTTTCGCTCCTCGGCCTGCGCTGAGCAGATGCGCGGCCAACCTTTGCAAACCAGGAGACTTCCATGACGCTCGCCACCGAGCCCGCGGCCGGCAGGCCGCTCGCTGTCGCCACGCCACCAGTCGGCGGTGCATCTTCCTACGTCGAATGGGGTGCGGTGATCGCCGGCGCCGTGGTCGCCGCATCCCTGTCGCTCATCCTCCTCACCTTCGGCTCCGCCCTCGGGCTGGGCCTCGCCTCGTTCGAGTCTGGCGAAGGCCTCTCGCCGACCTGGCTCGCCATCGCCGCCGCCATCTGGCTGCTCTGGGTGCAGATCTCGAGCTTCATGGCCGGCGGCTATCTGGCCGGCCGGCTGCGCCGCCCGATCGGCGATGCCGGACCGGACGAGATCGACATGCGGGACGGCAGCCACGGCCTCCTGGTCTGGGGCATCGGCACGCTGCTCGGCGCCGTGATGCTCACCAGCGGCCTCATGGGCGCTGTCCGGACCACCGCCGAAGCCACGGGCCAGGTCGCGAGCGCCGCCGTAGAGGCAGCCGGCAACGCCGCTGACGAAGGCTCGCCGATGACCGGCTACCTGACCGACACGCTCTTTCGCAGCCAGACGCCAGGCGACACCGATCGCGACCCGGCCGAAGCCCGCGACGAGGCAGGCCGCATCATCGCCCACGCGATCGCCCAGGGTGAGCTTGCCGCCGACGACCGGGCGCGACTGGTCGAGATCGTGGCGGATCAGACCGGGACCGAGCCGGCTCAGGTCGAGCAGCGCATAGCCGACCTCGAGGCGCGCCTGCAGCAGCAGAAGGATGACGCCGTCGAGGCGGCGGAAAAGGCCCGCCGCTGGACGGTGGTCGCGGCCTTCATCACCGCGGCCACCATGCTGATCAGCGCCGCCGCGGCCTACTGGGCGGCCACCATGGGCGGCGAGCATCGCGACAATGCCCTCGTCAGCACCTTCTGGCGCCGCCCCCGCTGAGTCGCCGCCGCAAACGGAAAGGAAGCCCAAATGCCCTTCGTCCTTCTCTGGCTCCTCGGGATGCCGCTCACCCTCGTCATCATCCTGGCGATCCTGCTGTAGCCGCAACCAAAAGAGGGCGGGGTGTCGATCACCCCGCCCCCTGCCGTGCACCATGGCGCGATCCGGGATGCGGCCCTCAGCCGCCCCGGATCGCGATCTTCCTCACCTGCTTCTCGGCCGCCGCCGAGCGCGGCACCTGGATCTTCAGGACCCCGTTCTCGAAGCTCGCCTGCACCTTCTCGGCGTCCGGCTCGAACGGCACGGCGAAGCGGCGCATGAAGCTCCCCCGGCTCCGCTCGACGACGTGGTAGCGCTTCTTCTCGTCCTTCTCCTCCTTCTCCGTCTGGTGCTCGGCCTGCAGCGTCAGCACCCCTTCGGTGAGGTCGAGCTGGATGTCCTTCTGCTCGACCCCCGGCAGCTCGGCGCTGATCTCGAGCCCCTGCTCGGTCTCGGCGACGTCGACCTTCGGGCTGAGGAAGCCCTTGGGCACCGCCGGCGTCGGCCAATCGCGCGCGAAGCTGTCGAACAGGCGATCCACCTCGCGTCGCATCGACCCGAGGGGATCTCCCTCGCCCCCACTCAAGAGTCCACCGAGACCGGCGAACGGCTGCAGCGGTTTCCTGGCCATGCCATCTTCTCCTCATCGTTGGCTCGAGCGTTCCCCTTGAAGGGAAGCTCGCCGATCATCTCATGGATGGGCAGCGCGGCTTGCGCTTTGAGCTGGATCAAGGCAGGCCCGTGTCCCTGGTCGATTGCGTGAGCGCGGCAGGCGAATGACCGATCCCTTCCATCCGCCGGATGCCGCCCTGGCGCTGCCCGTCATGGCGGCCGTCCCGGCCCTGCGGGAGGCGCTCGCCGGGGCCGGCCGGGTTGTGCTCACGGCCCCGCCCGGCTCCGGCAAGACCACCCTCGTCCCGCTCCTGCTCCTGGGCGAGCCCTGGCTCGCCGGCTCGACCATCCTGATGCTCGAGCCGCGCCGCCTCGCCACCCGCCAGGCGGCCGAGCGGATGGCCGAGCTCTCGGGCGAAAAGGTTGGCGAAACAATCGGCTACGCCATGCGCTTCGAGCGCCACACCAGCGCCGAAACCCGGATCGAGGTGGTCACCGAGGGTCTCTTCGTCCGCCGCCTGCAGGCCGATCCCGCCCTGGAAGGGGTCGGCCTCGTGATCTTCGACGAGTTCCACGAGCGCTCGCTCGACGCCGATCTCGGCCTCGCCCTCGCCCGGGAGGTGCGGGCTTCGCTCCGCCCCGACCTTCGCCTCCTCGTCATGTCCGCCACCCTCGACGCCGAGGCGGTGGCGGCCTTCCTCGACGACGCCCCGGTCGTCCGGGCCACCGGCCGCCAGTTCCCGGTCACCCTCCATCACCTGCCGGGCGCCAGCCCCGCCGAGGCGGCCAGGACCGCCCTCGCCCGTCACCCGGGCGACGTCCTGGTCTTCCTGCCCGGTGCGCGTGAGATCGAGCGGACGGCGGCCGACCTCGGGGGCGCCCCGGCCGAGATCCACCGGCTGCACGGGGCGCTGCCCAGGGCGCTGCAGGACGCGGCGCTCCGCCCCTCGCCCGGCCGGCGCAAGGTCGTGCTCGCCACCAACATCGCCGAGACCAGCCTGACCATAGAGGGCATCGGCACCGTCATCGATGCCGGCCTGGCCCGCCGCGGCCGCTACAGCCCGCGCACCGGCATGAGCCGGCTCGAGACCGTCCGCGTCAGCCGGGCCAGCGCCGACCAGCGGAGCGGCCGGGCGGGCCGGCTCGGCCCCGGCCACGCCTACCGCCTCTGGCCCGAGGCCGAGACCCGCGGCCTCGCCGCCAGCGACCCGCCGGAGATCACCGACGCCGACCTCGCCCCCATGGTCCTGGAGCTCGCCATCTGGGGGGTGCGCGACGCCCAGGGCCTCGCCATGCCGACCGCCCCGCCGGCCGGCGCCTGGAGTGCTGCGCGTGCGCTGCTGCTCGCCCTCGATGCCCTCGACGAAAGCGGCGATCCGACCCCGCACGGCCGGGCGATGGCGGCCCTGCCGACCCATCCCCGCCTCGCCCACATGCTGCTGGCATCCGCCCGCCACGGTGCCACCGGCACCGCTCTGGCGCTGGCCGCCCTGCTCGGCGAGCGCGATCCCTGGGCGCAAACGCTCGGCCCCGACCTTGCCGAGCGCCTCGCCCGCTGGTCCGAGGCCCCGCCGACCCACCGCCGCACGGCCCGCCAGGCGGCCCGCGGGCTGAACGTGGCCGCGCTGCCGCCCGATCCCGCCGCGGCCGGCCTCTGCGCCGCCCTCGCCTTTCCCGACCGCATCGCCCAGCGCCGTCGCCACGGGTCCGCGGAGCTGCGCCTCGCCAACGGCCGGGGTGCCCGGCTCGTGGCCGCCCCCGAGCTCGACCCGTTCGACTACGTCGTCGTCGCCGGCAGCGAGGATGCCGGCAGCGACGCCCGGGTCCGCCTCGCCGCCGGGCTCGCCAGGGCCGACCTCGACAGCCTCTTTGGCCATCGCGTCACCACCCATCGCACGGTCGCGTTCGATGCCGGGCGCGGCAGCGTTCAGGCCGAGGAGCAGGACCGGCTGGGCGCCCTGGTCCTCGCCCGCCGCCCCGCTGTGGCCACGGACGACCAGGCCCTCCCCGTCCTCCTCGACGCCATCCGCCGCCAGGGCCTCGCCATCCTGCCCTGGTCCGCCGCGACCGAAGCGCTCCGCCAGCGGCTGGCCTGGCTGGCGCGAAGCGAGCCCGAAGCCTGGCCCGGGGTCGACGATGTGACTCTGCTCGCCGGTCTCGAGACCTGGCTGGCACCCTGGCTCGCCGGCGTGCGAGGGCTGGCCGGGCTCGGCCGGGACAGCCTCGCCCAGGCCCTCCTCGCCCGCCTCGATCCCGCCGGGCGAAGCCGGCTCGACCTCCAGGCCCCCACACACTGGACGACGCCGCTCGGCCGCCGCATCGCCATCGACTACACGACCGACCCGCCCACCATCACCTGCCGCCTGCAGGAGCTTTTGGGCCTCGACACACACCCGAGCGTGCCCGATGGCCGGCCGCTCCGCCTGCAGCTCCTCTCGCCGGCGGGCCGGCCGATCCAGGTCACCGACGACCTGCCGGGCTTCTGGCGGGGCAGCTACGCGGCGGTCCGCAAGGACCTCCGCGGCCGCTACCCCAAGCACCCCTGGCCGGAAGAGCCGCTTCGGGCCGCCCCCTGGCGCCCGGGTCTCGGCCGCGGCTGAGCCGTCCCGCTCACTCGCCCTTCTGCGCCACCTGCACCGAGCCGTCGCGCAGGAGCTTCAGGGGATCGACCGGCGCCTTGCCCCGGCGGATCTCGAAATGAAGCTGCGGCTCGACCACCTCGCCGCTGCTGCCGACCTTGGCGAGCGGCTGGCCGCGCCGCACCACGTCGCCGCGGGCGACGAGCAGCGTGTCGTTGTGGGCGTAGGCCGAGAGATAGCCGTCGGCGTGGCGCACCAGCAGCATCCGCCCGAAGGCCGCGAGGTCCTGCCCGGCATAGACGACGATGCCGTTCTCGGTGGCCCGCACCAGGCTGCCGGACGGGGCCGCGATGTTGAGGCCGTCATTGCGCCGGCCATCCGGCTTGGCGCCGAAGCGGCTGATGACGGTGCCGCTGTCGAGCGGCCAGAGGAAGCCGGCGCCCGAGAGCGCCGGGGCCGCCACGGCCGCGAGGTCGCGCTGCCGCTCCGCCTGCTGGGCGGCGGCCGGGGCCGCCGGCCGCACCGCCACGGCCACCATCTCGGGTGCTCCCGCCGGCGCCGCCGCCGACGCCGCTGCCGGGGGCCGCGCCGGCGCCGTCCGGGCGGCCACGGCGGTGCCCGCTCCGGCACCTGCCGGCAGCCGCACGCGCGTGCCGACCAGCAGGCGATCCGGGTCGATGCCGGGATTGAGGGCGATCACGTCGCCGAGCGCCACGCCATTGGCAACGGCGATCCGGGCGAGGCTGTCACCCCTGACCGCCTTGTGCGTCGGCCCCGTCGGTGCCGCGGCTTGCGACCGGCCCGGCGCGCGCGCGGCGATCGCCGTCTCGCCCGGCCGCGGCAGGCGCAGCACCTGGCCGACATAGATCGTGTAGGGCGCGCTCAGCCCGTTCAGCGCCACGAGGTCCCCCATGCCGACGCTGTAGAGCTCGGCGAGGCCGCTCACCGTCTCGCCCGGCATGACCACGTGGCGCCCGTTCTCCGGCACCATCCGCGAGGTCTCGCCGCTGTCGGCGTAGATGGCCTTGCGCGCGTTCTCCCAGGGCACCACCCCGCCCCAGTGCACCGGCTGGTACTCGGTGCAGCCGGCCACCGCCAGGAGAGAGATCAGCACGGGAAGCGTCGCCGCCGATCGGCCGCGACGTTCCAGAAAGCAATTCGAGCACAGGTCCCACCACATGCCCTGCAACTAGCAAAGCTCGGCGCCACAACGCAAGAATTCAGAGCATGGAATCGTCCGCTGCGCGTCCGATAGTACCGGGCCGCCGGAATCCTTAAAAGGAACGAAGCGGGAGCGGGCTTGACAGGCCGGGCGAGGGCGAGCCTGTTCTTGCTTTTACTGGAAGAGCTTGCCCAGCTTGGCGAAGCTCTCGCGATGCGTCATGTCGAGATGAATGGGCGTCACCGACACCCAGCCGGCGCGCACCGCGAACACGTCGGTGTCGTCGGCATGCTGCTCCTCGTCGCGCGAAAGGCCAATCCAGACATAGGGCTCGCCGCGCGGGTCGATGCGCTCGATCAGCTCGTCGCCGATCTTCGACTTGCCCTGCCGGGTCACCTTGACCCCCTTGACGCTGCCCGCGACCACATCCGGGAAGTTCAGGTTGACCAGCACGTCCGTCGGCCATTCCATTGACAGCATGGGACGAATCACGGTCGGCGCCCACTGCTCGGCGGTCTTCCACTTGACCGGGGAGCGATCCTGGGTCGCCTGCGAGAAGGCGATCGCCGGCACCTGCAGCAGCGTCGCCTCCATGCAGGCGGCGATGGTGCCGGAATAGGTCACGTCCTCGCCCAGGTTGTGGCCGTGATTGACGCCCGAGAGGACGAGGTTGATCGCCTTGTCCTCGAGCAGGTTCTGCAGGGCCAGCAGCACGCAATCGGTCGGCGTGCCGTCGATGGCGAAGTGGCGCTCGGAGAGCCGCCGCGTGCGCAAGGGCCGGCGCAGCGTCAGCGAATGCCCCGCCCCGCTGTGGTTGATCTCCGGCGCCACCACCCAGACCTCGTCCGAGATCTCGCGGGCGATCGCCTCCATGACCTTGAGGCCCGGCGCGTTGATCCCGTCATCGTTGGTGACGAGGATGCGGGGCTGCTTACCCGGTGGCTTGAGCATTGGCGATTATCCGTTCCATGCCGCCCATGTAGGGCCGAAGGGCGAGCGGCAGCGTGATGCTGCCGTCCGCCTCCTGATAGTTCTCGAGCACCGCGATCAGCGTGCGGCCGACCGCCAGCCCGGAGCCGTTCAAGCTGTGCACGAAGCGCGTCTGCCGCTCGCCCCGGGGCCGAAAGCGCGCGTTCATCCGCCGCGCCTGGAAATCGCCGCAGACCGAGCAGGACGAGATCTCCCGGTAGGCCCCCTGCCCCGGCAGCCAGACCTCGAGGTCGTAGGTCTTGGTCGCCCCGAAGCCGGTGTCGCCCGCGGCCAGCGTCATCACCCGATAGGGCAGCTCCAAAGCCTCCAGCGCCGCCGTGGCGCAGCCGGTCATCCGCTCGTGCTCCTCGGCCGACTGCTCCGGCGTGGTGATGCTCACCAGCTCCACCTTGGTGAACTGGTGCTGGCGGATCATGCCGCGCGTGTCCTTGCCCGCCGCCCCCGCCTCCGAGCGAAAGCACGGGGTCAGCGCCGTGAACCGCAAAGGGAGATCCGCCTCGTCCAGGATCAGGCCGGCCACGAGGTTGGTCAGCGGCACCTCGGCCGTCGGGATCAGCCAGCGATCGTCCGTCGTCCTGAACTGGTCCAGGGCGAACTTCGGCAGCTGGCCCGTGCCATAGAGAGCGCAATCGCGGACCAGAAGCGGCACCGCCACCTCGGTGTAGCCATGGCGTTCGGTCTGCAGGTCGAGCAGGAACTGGCCGATCGCCCGCTCGAGCCGGGCGAGCTGGCCGCGAAGCACGACGAAGCGCGCCCCCGAAAGCTTCGCCGCCGCCTCGAAATCCATGCCGAGCCCGGCGCCCAAGTCGTCATGCGCCCTGGGCTCGAAGCCGAAGTCGCGCAGGCTGCCCCAGCGCCGCTCCTCGCGATTGAAGCTCTCGTCCGGCCCGTCCGGCACCTCGGGCGAAAGCGCGTTCGGCAGCTCCATCAGCCGCGCGTCCAGGGCCTGACGCACCTGCTCCAGCTTCGCTTCCCGGATCTTGAGCAGCTCCTTGAGCTGCGTCACCTGGTCGACCAGCTCCGCCGGCGGCTTGCCGTCCGGCCCCCGCCGCTGGCCGATCTCCTTCGACAGCCGGTTGCGAAGCGCCTGGTCCTCCTGCACCCGCGTCTCGAGCGCCCGCCACTCCTTGTCGAGCGCGAGCAGCTCCCCGGCGCACGGCGCCAGCCCGCGCCGCGCCAGCGCCGCATCGAACGCCCCGGGATCCTCCCGCAGCCATTTCACGTCATGCATGGAGAGCGAAATCTTTCAAGCCAATACCGGCCCGCTCTCTACCCGACACCCGCCCCGACCGCAACCGCGGGGGGCGTGGCGGCGAAGCCCCTGCAACGGCACCAGACACCGCTAACGCGGGAGCCGACGTGCGGGGTGGAGCCGAAATTCATGCATCCGGGCTACCGCAACCGGAATGGACTGCCGTGGATGACGACCCAACGAAGTGTCACGCCCGAAGATTTGGTGGGCGCATCCATCCTTGTCGAGAAGGTTGAGCACACGCGCCTGTCAGCGCGCTTCCATCAGTGACCGACCATCCACCTGTGGCGCACCGAGGGTCGTCTGCTCCCGGTCTTGCACAAAGCGCAACCGCAGCCCGCGAGATGGGCCTTCTTCACGACCCTGGGCTCGCTGCTGCTCTGCTCGGAACGCGCGAGCGCGCGGCGCAGGCTGGCATTCATCAAGTTGATATGCGGGGTCGACACCAGGCGTCGGCCGGGCTTGAGGCAGCTTGGGCAAGCGCAGTCGTGCTCCGCTTCGGCCATCGCCCGCCAAGCGTCGAACGGACCGCAATCGCTGCAAAGATAGTTGTAAAGCGGCATCGCAACCTCCCTGAAGACGGCGGACGGAGGAGCCTCGAGAGTGGCTTGCCGAAGAGGCAGGCACCCTCACAAGACCCCCTCCAGCAAGAGGAATCCCGGCAACCAACCCGTGACGATGCCGGTTATGAGAGTGAAAAGGGCGGTGGACTTGAGAATGGGGCGCTGAAGGGCGAGGAGCAGGAAGTACATGAACCAGAGAACCGCCCAGATGGCCCAGTTCAGTCCCAACCAAACTTCCGTGACGGTTTGGGCGGATGACAGCCCTTGAATGGCGACGGGCACAACGGTGATGGCCACGAACAGGCTGAACCAGCCGAGACCGCGTCCGTCGACCGCAACGACGCGATTGTAGGCCACCCAGAGATAGGTGGTGGTGAACAGGATCGTCAGCGCCGCCGCTCTGATCGAGGCGCCGTCGGCGCCGGCACCGAACGCCCAGTAAAGCGCGACGCAAAGCGTGACGGAACCCGAGACGACGTTGATCGCGACGATTTCCTTGTCGTCGATCTTTCCCAGAAGCCAGATCCCGTTCAGGAACAGAACCGCGCCGACGTAGAGCAAGGCAAAGCCGAGCAACATGACCGACCCTCGTATGGGCGCCCCGGCCGGAGCCTCTCGTCCGGCCGGGGCGCGATTCGATGTCACGTGCGCGTTGCGGCCATCAGCTCGTCTTCGCGACGTCCGCGCCTTTGACCTGTTTCGTCGGACCGGTGGAGGACGGGTTGATGTCGAAGTCGAAGATGCCCGTCGGTATGGCCAGGGTGGCGCAGACGTTGGGAATGTCGACGATGCCGGATATGCGTCCTTCGACCGGCGCCGTCCCCAGGATCATGTAGGCCTGCTCGCCGGAGAAGCCGAACTTCTTGAGGTATTCGATGGCGTTCAGGCAGGCACGTCGATAGGCCACATGCGCATCGAGATAATATTGCTCTCCGGTGTGTTCGTCGACCGATATGCCCTCGAAGATCAGATAGTCGTCGAAGTGCGGGTCCACCGGGCTCGGCTTGAAGACGGGATTGATGATGCCGTACTTCGCGACACCGCCCTTGATGATGTCGACACCGATGTCGATCCAGCCAGCCATCTCGATGGCGCCGCAGAAGGTGATTTCGCCGTCACCCTGGGAAAAATGGATGTCGCCCATGGAAAGTCCGCCGCCCTTGACGTAGACGGGGAAATAGACCTTCGAGCCGCGTGAAAGATTCTTGATATCGCAATTGCCGCCGTGCTCGCGCGGGGGCACGGTGCGCCAGGCTTCCTTGGCGGCTTTCTTGGCCGCTTCACCCGTCATCTGACCCATCAACGCCGTGTCCGCATAGGGCAAGGCGGCCAGTGGCGGCACCCGGCCGGAATCGCTCGAGACGAGCTCGGCCTCGCGGCGGTTGGCCTCGGCGAGCAGCGCGTGATCGGGCAGACAGCCGATCAGACCGGGATGGGTGATGCCCGGGTAACGGACGCGCGGGATGTGCCGCGAGGTGGTGTATATGCCATGGAAATCCCAGCAGGACTTGCTCGCCTCCGGATAGTGCTCGGTCAGGAAGCCGCCGCCGTTCTCCTTGGCGAACACGCCGTTGAAGCCCCACTCGGAATTGGGCAGGGGACCGATGTCGAGAATGTCGACCACCAGGAGATCGCCCGGCTCGGCACCCTGCACGCCGAACGGGCCGCTCAGATAGTGAACGCGGGTCAGATCGACGTCCCGAATATCGTTGGCGCTGTCATTGTTGCCGATCTGCCCACCTGTCCAATCGTGACATTCGACTCGAAAGACGTCGCCTGGCTTGAACATCTCGACCATCGGGATATCCGGATGCCAGCGATTATGGGTCTTGATCGCATGATCTTCAGGGGCCTTGTTGAGATCGACCGAGAACACGGTTTTGGGCATCGATTTTCCTCCACTTTTGCAAGTTTTTCAGGCCGTCGATCTCGACCCTGCTCGCATCTCGTCGGGCTACACCGAGCATTCGAGAACTTTTCGGACAGGCTCCGAGGCTAGCCAACAAACGTAATTTTCATGTGTCGAACGATCCCCCTATTGTAATCTTT
>CAYMTA010000098.1:0-11097 GCA_964393275.1 uncultured Geminicoccaceae bacterium
TGCTCACTGCCAAGCTCATGAAATGCCCCATAAACTTCTCGGACAGGCTCTAAGCGAGAAGGGAAACGCAATGGCCTACACCATCAATCGAACGATCCCGGGCGAGACCATCGATGCCGTCGAGAGCCGCGCGCGCGAGGCGCTCGCCGGCCAGGGGTTCGGCATCCTGACCGAGATCGACGTCGAGGCGACGATGAAGAAGAAGCTCAATGTCGAGATGTCAGGCTACCGGATTCTGGGCGCCTGCAATCCCGGGATGGCGCATCGGGCGATAGGCGTCGAGCCGCGCGTCGGCGCGATGCTGCCCTGCAACGTCATCCTGCGCGAGGTCGAGGGCGGGATCGAGATCGGCGCCGTTGATCCGGTCGCGTCGATGCAGGCGATCGACAACGCCGACTTGAAGGCGATCGCCGAGCAGGTGCGCGATCTTCTGGCCAAGGCCGTGCAAGCGATCTGAGAGGCTCGCGCAACCCGTTCCGACGGCCACCCGGGCCGGCGCATGTCCGGCGTCCGACCCGCCGCCAGGGCGTTGACCCGCCGAAAGCCGACGCCTAGGCATGAGGCGCGCGAGGCAGCTAGGCATGGCGCGCGCGGGGCAGGGGGACGACCCGAGACGTGAGCGGTGATCTTTTTCTCGTCGGCAACGGCGCCGGATTCTCGGGCGACCGGATCGACGCGCCCATCCCGGTCGTCCGCACCCTGAAGTCGCGCGGCCTGCCGGCGGCGATCTTCTTCGAGGTCCTGGGCGAGCGCACGGTGGCGCTGGCGCAGCTCGAGCGCCGGCGCGATCCCGAGCGCGGCTACGAGCCGATGCTGGAGCGGCTGCTGCGGCCGATCCTCGCGGACTGCGTCACTTCGGGCATCAAGATCATCGGCAATTTCGGCGGCGCCAATCCCAAAGGTGCCGCCCGCTGCATCGCCCGGCTGGCGCTGGACATGGGCCTGCACGGCCTCGAGATCGGCTTCATCGAGGGCGACGACATCCGCGAGACGGTGCCGCTCGGCGGGCTCGAGGTCTTCGACGCGGACGCCGGCATCGACGTGAAGGATGGCGCGCTCGTCGCCGCCAACGCCTATCTGGACGCGGCGCCGCTGGTCGAGGCGCTGCGCCAGGGCGCCGATATCGTGGTCACCGGCCGCACCGGCGACCCGTCCCTGGTGGTGGCGCCCCTGATCCATCATTTCGGCTGGGATCCGGACGACTGGGAGCGGATCGCCACCGGCGCCACGGCGGGCCATCTCCTCGAATGCGGTGCCCAGGTCTCGGGCGGGGTCTTCTTCGATCCGGGCTACAAGGACATCCCCGATCCCGCCAACATCGGCTTTCCGATCGCCGAGATCGGCCGTGACGGCAGCCTGCTCATAACCAAGGCCGCCGACACCGGCGGTGCGGTCGATCTGCGCTCGGTCAAGGAGCAGCTCCTCTACGAGGTGCACGACCCCGCCGCCTACGTGACCCCCGACGTGGTGCTCGACATGAGCGAGATCGAGCTCGACCAGGTGGCACCGGACCGGGTCAGGGTCACCGGCATGCGCGGCCGGCCGCGACCCGCGAAGCTCAAGGTCACGGCCTCCTTCGAGGGCGGCTTTCTCGGCGAGGGCGAGGTCTCGGTCGCCGGCCCCAACGCCCTGGCGCGGGCACGCGCCACGGCCGGCGTGCTGCGGCGGCGGATCGCGCAGCGCGGGCTGAAGGTGCGCCTGCGGATCGATCTGATCGGCGTCGACAGCGTCCACGACAGCGACGATGGCGCCCTGCATGGCAGCTATGCCGGGCCGGCGCCGCACGACATTCGCATCCGCCTCGCCGCGGCCGGCGCCGAGGCCGACGATGTCGACCAGGCGGCGCGCGAGGTCCTGGCCCTGCTCTGCTGCGGCACGGCAGGGACGGGGGGTGCCCGCTGGCGCACCACCCAGAGGATCGTCACCCGCTCCTATCTGGCGGACCGCTCCCTGGTGCAGGCCCGGGCACGTTGCGCCACCGCGCGGGAGCTGGCGAATTGAGCGCCGCGGGCGAAGGCATGATCGAGGTGCCGCTGCACGAGGTCGCCCACGGCCGCGCCGGCGACAAGGGCAACCCGCTCAACATCAGCCTGATACCCTATCACGCCGACGCCTTCGCGCATTTGGTCCGGCAGGTGACGCCCGAGCGCGTCCACGATCTCTTCCGCCACCGTGGCGCCACGGCCGTCGCCCGCTACGACCTGCCGAGGCTGCACGCCTTCAACTTCGTCATCGACGATGTGCTGGAAGGCGGCGTCAACACGTCCTTGAACCTCGACGGCCACGGCAAGACGCAGTCGTTCCGCCTTCTCGCGCTCACCGTCAGTGTGCCGCGCCACTGCCTCCATCCCAACAGCCCCTATGCGAACCGCAACCCCGAGGGAGGTGCCCCATCGGCGGGCGCGTCATATCGATGTCCGGGCTCAAATCAATGATTTGTCATAATGTTTCTTATCCGATAAACCGATCGGCTGCATGATGTCGGCTGCCGTGCCGCCCCCTTCCGGCTCGGCTTTCCTCCTTGGCCCGGTGGCTCAGCCGGCGCGCTCGCGGTTCTCGAGCCTGGCCAGGAAACGGTCGCGCCAGGTGATGATGTCGTATTCGCGGACCGCCTGCATCATCCGCTGCCAGCGGTCCTGGCGCTCGTCGAGGGTCATGCCGAGCCCCGCCTGCAGGGTGTCGGCCACGTGGTGCACGTCGTAGGGATTGACCACGAGCGCACCGTCGAGCTGCTGCGCGCAGCCGGCGAAGCGCGAGATGACGAGCACGCCCGGATCGTCGGCGTTCTGGGCCGCCACGTATTCCATGGCGACGAGGTTCATGCCGTCCCGCAACGGGGTCACGAGGCCGACGCGGCTGATGCGGAAGAAGCCCATCAGCGTGCGCCGGGTGAAGCTGCGGTTGATGTAGCGCAGCGGCACCCAGTCGGCCTCGCTGTAGAGGCCGTTGATGTGGCCCGAGAGCAGCTCGATCTGCTGGCGGAGATCGAGATATTCCGGCACCAGCTCGCGCGAGGGTGCCGAGATCTGCACGAAGGTCACCTGCCGGCGGAGCACCGCGTTGGCCTTCAGGAGCAGCTCGAAGGCGCGCAGCCGCTCGACGATGCCCTTGGTGTAGTCGAGGCGGTCGACGCCGATGATGAGCTGGCGGTTGGCGAGGCTCGAGCTCAGCCGCGCCGCCTGCCGCCTCGCCTCGGGCGAGACCGCCATCTCCGTGACGTCGTCGACGTCGATGCCGATGGGATAGGCGTCGACATGCAGGCTCCGGCCGAGCGCCTGCACCGAGCCCTTCCAGTCGGCCTTGCCGTTGATCTCGAGCTCGACATAGTTGGTGAACTGCCGCACGTCGGTCGCGGTCTGGAAGCCGACTACGTCGTAATTGCAGAGGTCGCCGGCGAGCTGCCGGTGCCAGGGCAGGCTGGTGTAGATCTCGGGTGCCGGAAAAGGAATGTGGAGGAAGAAGCCCATCCGGTTCTCGCAGCCGAGCCGGCGCAGCTCGGTTGCGAGCGGAATGAGGTGGTAGTCGTGGATCCAGATGACGTCGTCTGGCTTGAGCAGCGGCCGGAGCGCTTCGGCGAAGCGCCGGTTGACCTTGCGATAGGTGGCGTACCAGGGATGCTCGAACGAGGTCAGGTCGAGACGGTAGTGGAAGAGCGGCCAAAGCGTGCGGTTGGCGAAGCCGGCATAGAAGCCCTCGTAGTCCGCCTCGGGAAGGTCGATCAGGCCATAGGTGACCTTGCCGGTGCGGAAGACCCGGGCGGCCGGCGGCGCATCGGCATCCCAGCTCGACGTCTCGCTGACCTCGCCGCTCCAGCCGAACCAGAGCCCGCCGCTGTCGCGCAAGGCCGCCAGCACGCCGACCGCGAGGCCGCCGGCGGATGCCGCCTGGCGGCCGGTGATCGGGGTAACCCGGTTGGAGACGACAACCAGTCGCGCCAATGCTCTTCCTCCCCTGCCCGCGTTGCCGCCCGGCTCGCGCCCACCGCGCCCTGGCCGGTCAGACGACATCCTCCCAGGGACGGCTCAACCGCATGGCACAGTTGATCAGCCCGACATGGCTGTAGGTCTGCGGGAAGTTGCCCCAGAGCTCACCGGTTGTACGGTTGATGTGCTCCGACAGCAAGCCGAGGCGGTTGCGGCAGCCGATCAGCTCCTCGAAGAGCGCCCTCGCCTCGTCCCGTCGGCCAAGCGCGATGAGCGCGTCGACATACCAGAAGCTGCAGATCAAAAAGGCGTTCTCAGGCTCGCCGAAATCGTCCCTCGAGCGGTAGCGGTAGACGAAGGGCCCGACCTTGAGGCGCCGCTCGACCGCCTCGACCGTGCCGACGAAGCGCGGATCGTCGCCCTTCGAGAAGCCCACCTCGTGCATCAGGAGCAGGCTGGCATCGATGTCGTCGTCGTCGAAGCTGGCGGTGTAGCTGCCGAGCTCCGCATTCCAGGCGCGCGCCTCGATGACGGCGCGAATGCGATCCGCCCGCTCCCGCCAGCTCGCCTCCTGCGGGGCGAGATCGAGCCGGGCCGCGATCCGGGCGAGCCGGTCGCAGGCCGCCCAGCACATGACGCTCGAATGGGTGTGCACCCTGGCTCGCGTGCGGAACTCCCAGAGCCCGGCATCGGGCACGTCGTGCAGCGCCCAGGCCTTGTCGCCCAGCACCTCGAGCCGGCGAAACGTCGCCTCGCCCGCGGGACGGCGCAGGCGACGGTCGAAGAAGGCCTGGGTCGCCGCCAGGATGACGCTGCCATAGCCGTCGTGCTGGTGGTGCTCGAAGGCCTGGTTGCCGACCCGCACGGGCTGGTTGCCGAGGAAGCCCAGGAGGCTGTCGACCGTGCGCTCGGTCAGGCGCTTCTCGAGCCCGATGCCGTAGACCGGTTGCAGGTAGCCGTCCTCGCTGCGGGCCACGAGGTCGGAGAGATAGCGGAGATGGTTCTCCATGGTCTCGACGTAGCCGAGCCGGTTGAGCGCCCGGACGACGAAGAAGGCGTCGCGCAGCCAGCAGAAGCGGTAGTCCCAGTTGCGCCCCTCCCCGTCCGTCTCCGGCAGCGAGGTGGTGGGCGAGGCGATGATCGCCCCGGTCTCCTCGAAGCTGCAGAGCTTGAGGGTGATGGCGGAGCGGATCACCGCCTCCTGCCACTCGAAGGGGATGTTCAGGCGGCCGGAGACCTGCAGCCAATAGCTGGTGGTCCGCTCCAGGAAGTCGCGGGCCGTCTCGACCAGCCCGCTGCGCAGGCTGTCGTCGGCGCCGAGCAGCAGCACGACCGTTCCGTCGAGGACGAAGGCGGTCTCGTCGAGCACGTAGGTGAGCGGCGCATTGGTCGTCAGGCGAAGGGCGAAGACGTCGTCGACGTAGCGGATGTGGTTGCTGCCGCGCGTGATCACCGGGAGCTGCGCGCCGTAGTTGTAGAGCGGCCGGCAGGCGATCTTGACGCGCGGGCCCTCGCCCAGGGGCTCGACCACGCGGACCAGCGTGGTCGGATGGAACATGCGGCCGAACTGCTCGAAGCGCGGCGCGAAATCGATGATCCGGATGCCGGCGCCCCGGGCGTCGCGCATCTCGGTGCGCAGCACCGCCGTGTTCTCGACATAAGCCTGCTCGACGGCGACACGGTCCTCGAGCTCGATGCCGAAGTAGCCACGGTCGCGATCGTCGTCGAGCAGCCGGCAGAAGATCGGGTCGCTGTCGAACCGGGGAAAGCAGCTCCAGACGATCCGGCCGCTCGTATCGACCAGCGCATTGATCGCGCAATTGCCGATCAGGCCATAGTTCATCATGTGCGGCGAGCCACGTCCGAAACTCTCCTTCCGCGCGAGCCGGTCGGACCGGCCCTTTACCGATCCGTGACGGCGGCCCATCTCTAAAGCATCCGACCGTGGAGATGATGGTTGCAAAAGATGAAAAAATCACTGCCGTCGGCCGCCCTCCTCGAAAACAGGGGCTGCCTGCGGCTGTCCGGCCGGGATGCGGCGTCGCTCCTGCAGGGTCTGATCAGCAATGATCTGGACAGGCTGGCGGCGGATCGGGCGATCTACACCACGTTGTTGACGCCGCAGGGCAAGTTCCTGTTCGATTTTTTCGTCCATGCCGAGGGTGACGATCTGGTGCTCGAGACCGCCGGCGATCGGCTGGCCGATCTGGAGCGGCGGCTGAAGCTCTATCGGCTGCGCGCGGAGGTGGTGATCGAGCCGATCGAGCCGCCACCTCTGGTCGCTGTGCTCTTCGCCGCCGATGGCAGCGATGGCGCCGCCGGCCTGGCCGGGCTCGCCCGTGAGCCCGGCGCCACGCGGCGTGCCGACGGGCTCACCTTCACGGTCGATCCGCGGCTTGCCGAGCTCGGCCTCTGGCTGCGCGGGGCGCCCGAGGTGGTGCGCGCGTGGCTCGAGGCTTGCGGCGTCGAGCTGGCGGAGCCGCCTGCTTTCGAGCGGCATCGGATAGCGCTCGCCGTGCCGGCGGCCGGCACCGACCTCGTGGTGGAGAAATCGATCCTGCTCGAGGCCGGCCTCGACCGGCTTCACGGGGTGGTCTTCGACAAGGGCTGCTTCGTCGGCCAGGAGCTGACCGCGCGCACGCATTACCGGGGCCTGGTCAAGCGGCGGCTGGTGCCGGTGCGGCTCGAGGGCGCCTCGGTCGAGCCGGGCTTCGCGATCATGGCGGGCGAGATCGAGGCGGGCGAGATCCGCAGCACCGCCGGCGACATGGCCATGGCGCTGCTTCGCCTCGACCGGCTGGGGAGCCCGCTCGAGGCGGGTGGCGGCCGCGTGCTACCCTGCCCCGCCGCTTGGCAGGAAGACCTCGTCGAGCGCCTCGCTCAGCCGCTCGAGCCGGAGAAAGGGTGAGATCGAGGCATCCTCATCGGCCGCGTCCAGCTCGTCCCGCACGCGCTCCAGCCCGCGCCTGCCATGGGCCTCGCGAATGGCGGAGCGCAGCCAGCCCCGGCTCTGGGCGAGACGGCGTGCCGCGAGCCGGCCCGCCTCGGCCTGATGGGCCGCGTGCCCGGCCAGAGCCTGGGCCAGGGCCTCGATCCCCTCCCCCTGCGTCGCCGAGAGCCTGAGGACAGGGGTTCGCCAGCCGCCATGCGCCGCCGGGGCCCGCCGCAGCGCCGCTTCGATCTCGCTCTGGGCCTTGGCGGCGACCGCGCCGAGATCGGCCTTGCCGACGATGATGATGTCCGGAATCTCGACGATTCCGGCCTTGATGAACTGCAGGCTGTCGCCGGACGCCGGCTGGATGGCGAGGACCACGCTGTCGGCGACCTCGCCGATCTCGACCTCCGACTGGCCGACACCGACGGTCTCGATGAACACCACATCGAAGAGGGCGCGCAGGACCACCATCATCGCCACCGTCGCGTCCGCCAGCCCACCGAGCCGGTCGCCGGCGGCGAGCGAGCGGACGAAGACGCCGGCATCGAGGGGATCGTGGTCCAGCCTGGTGCGGTCGCCGAGCAGGGCACCGCCGGTCCGCCTCGACGAGGGATCGACCGCGACCACGGCGACGGTCACGCCGCTGCCGCGATAATGGGCGATGAGGCGGGCGAGGAGGGTCGACTTGCCGACCCCGGGCGGCCCGGTGAGCCCGATCACGCGGCCCCGCGGCGCCGCGTAGGCGGCGTCCAGGAGCGGCCGCTCCGCCGCGCGGCCGAGGGGGCTCTCGAGCTTCGCGAGCGTTCGCGCGAGGGCGAGCTTGCCGCCCCTCCGCAAGCCCTCGAGCGTCGGGGTCGCGCTCAAGCAGGCCGCAGCGCCGCCTGGGCCGCGGCGAGCCGGGCTATCGGCACGCGATAGGGCGAGCAGGAGACGTAGTCGAGGCCCTGTCGATGGCAGAAGTCGATCGACGCCGGATCGCCGCCATGCTCGCCGCAGATGCCGAGCTTGAGGTCGGGCCTCGCCGCACGGCCGCGCTCGACGGCGAGGCTCACCAGCTCGCCGACCCCGTCCTGGTCGAGCGACTGGAAGGGATCGGAGGGGAAGATCTCCTCGCGCAGGTAGCTGTCGAGGAAGCTGCCGGCGTCGTCGCGGCTGAGCCCGAGCGTCATCTGGGTCAGATCGTTGGTGCCGAAGCTGAAGAAGCTCGCATGCTCGGCGATGTCGCCGGCCCGCAGGGCGGCGCGCGGCAGCTCGATCATGGTGCCGATGTCGTAGGCCAGCTTGCGGCCGCGCTCCTCCTCGACCGCCTTCGCCACGGCGACGATCCGCTCCTTGATCAGCTCGAGCTCGCGGGCCGTGCAGATGAGCGGGATCATCACCTCGGGCGTCACCGTCTCACCGGTCCGCTCGAACACGACCAGCGCCGCCTCGAAGATGGCGCGGGCCTGCATCTCGTAGATCTCGGGGTAGAGGATGCCGAGCCTGCAGCCGCGCAGGCCGAGCATCGGGTTGGCCTCGCGCAGCTCGGCGACCCGGCGGCGGACCAGCTTGACGTCGACGCCGGTGGATGCCGCCACCGCCTCGTCCTCGGCGGCGCCATGCGGCAGGAACTCGTGCAGCGGCGGGTCGAGCAGGCGGATGGTGACCGGCAGGCCCTTCATGATCGAGAAGAGCTCGACGAAGTCGTCGCGCTGGACCGGCGCGATCCGGGCGAGCGCCTTCCGGCGGCCCTCGGCGTCGCTGCTCAGGATCATCTCGCGCATGGCGAGGATCCGGTCCTCCTGGAAGAACATGTGCTCGGTGCGGCAGAGCCCGATGCCCTCCGCGCCGAAGCCGAGCGCGGCCCGGGCGTCGAGAGGCGTCTCGGCGTTGGTCCGCACCTCGAGGCGGCGCTTGCTGTCGGCCCAGCCCATCAGCGTCGCGAAATCGCCGGAGAGCACCGGATCGACCGTCGGCACCCGGCCGAGCATGACGAGCCCGGCCGAGCCGTCGATGGTGAGCCAGTCGCCCTCGTTCAGCGTCCGGCCGCGCACCGTCAGCGTCTTCTCGGCGGTCGAGATGACCAGCTCGCCGACACCGCAGATGCAGGCCTTGCCCATGCCGCGGGCGACCACGGCGGCATGGCTGGTCATGCCACCCCGGGCGGTGAGGATGCCTTTGGCCGCGTGCATGCCGTGGATGTCGTCCGGCGAGGTCTCGACCCGCACCAGGATGACGTCCTCGCCGGCCTGGGCGGCGTTGCTCGCGTCGTCGGCGAGGAAGACGATCTTGCCGGAGGCGGCCCCCGGCGAGGCCGGCAGGCCGCGGGCCAAAACCTCGGCCTTCGCGTCGGGGTCGAGGGTCGGATGGAGGAGCTGCTCGAGCGAGGCGGCATCGACCCTGAGGATCGCCTCGTCCTCGCTGATCAGCCCCTCGGCCGCCATGTCGACCGCGATCTTGAGCGCCGCCGGGGCCGTGCGCTTGCCGGTCCGTGTCTGCAGCACGAAGAGCTTCGAGCGCTGGATGGTGAACTCGACGTCCTGCATCTCGCGGTAGTGGCCCTCGAGCCGGTCGAACACATCGACCAGCTCGGCATAAGACTCCGGCAGCAGGGTCTCCATCGCCTCGGCGACCGAGCCGCTGCCGCCCTCCGCCATGGCGAGGCTCAAGGGCTGGGGGGTGCGGATGCCGGCCACCACGTCCTCGCCCTGCGCGTTGACCAGAAACTCGCCGTAGACGCTGCGCTCGCCGGTCGAGGGATTGCGGGTGAAGGCGACGCCGGTGGCGCAGTCGGCCCCCATGTTGCCGAACACCATCGCCTGAACACTGACCGCCGTGCCCATGGCACTCGGGATGTCGTGCAGGCGGCGATAGGTGACCGCGCGCGGCGTCTGCCAGGAGCCGAAGACGGCGCCGATGGCGCCCCAGAGCTGGACCCTCGGCTCCTCCGGGAAGGGCTCGCCGGTCTCCTTGCGCACGATCCGCTTGTAGGTCGAGACCAGCTTCTTCAGCGTCGCCGCATCGAGCTCGTTGTCGAATCGGCAGTCGGCCTCGGACTTGGCCGCCTCGAGCGCCTCCTCGAAGAGGTAGTGGTCGATGCCGAGCACGACGTCGCCATACATCTGGATGAAGCGGCGGTAGCTGTCATAGGCGAAGCGCTCGTCATGGCTCTCCTCGGCGAGGCCCTGCACCGTCTCGTCGTTGAGGCCGAGATTGAGCACCGTGTCCATCATCCCGGGCATCGAGATGGGGGCACCCGAGCGGACCGAGAAGAGCAGGGGGTTCTTCGCATCGCCGAAGCGCATGTCGAGCTCGGCCTCGACCCGGGCGATGGCCTCGTCGACCTCGGCCTCGAGCTCCGCCGGATATGTCCGGCCATGCGCGTAGAAGTGGCTGCAGACCTCGGTCGTGATGGTGAAGCCGGGCGGCACCGGCAGGCCGAGCGACGACATCTCGGCCAGATTGGCGCCCTTGCCGCCCAGGAGCGCCTTCATCGCCGCCCCGCCATCGGCGCGGCCGCCACCGAAGCCGTAGACCCATTTCGTCATCCTGCATCGTCCCCTGAGAGCCTGGGCGCGACCATCAGACCGGCGCCGGCTCCTCGATGACCGAGAAGTCGGCGATGGCCCTGAGGTCGTCACGCAACATGTTCAGCAAGCGTAAACGGTTGGCCCGCACCGACGGCTCCCCGGCATTGACCATGACGCCATCGAAGAACCCGTCGACCGCCGGTCGAAGGCGGGCGAGCGCGGTCATCGCCGCACCGTAGTCCTCGGCCGCGAGCAGCGCCCGGATGACCTCGCCCGTGGCCAGGAGCTCCTCGAACAGCCGGCGTTCGGCGGGCTCCCGCAGGAGCGTCGGGTCGACCGGACCGGTGAAACGCGCGCCGTCCCGCTTCTCCTCGATGGCGACGATGTTGCCGGCGCGGCGGAGCGCCGCGAGCAGGTCGGCGCCATCGGCGGTCGCGAGAAAGCCGTGCAAGGCCGCGACGCGGGCCACGACCCGCGCCAGATCGCCATCGGTCCGACCCGCCACGACCGCCGCGATCAGGTCGTGGCGCACACCCTGCTCGCGCTCCTGCACCTTCAGCCGGTCGATCAGGAAGGAGCGCAGCTCGTCCGCCAGGGCGGCGGCGTCGACGCCCCTGAAGCGATCGCCATGAGCGGCGAGCGCCAGCTCGATCGCGGGGCCGAGGTCGAGACGGAGCCCGTTCTCGAGGATCAGGCGGATCACGCCCAGGGCGGCGCGGCGGAGCGCGAA
>CAYMTA010000099.1:0-10968 GCA_964393275.1 uncultured Geminicoccaceae bacterium
GCGAGGAGCTGTTGATCATGAAGGAAAGCGACATCATGGGCATCATCGAGGGCGGGATCGCGGCGAAGAAGGCCGCTTGAACCCGTCGCGATCAACGCTCTAGCTTATTGAGGGACCAATGGCTGCAAAAGAAGTAAAGTTCGACACCGACGCCCGCGCCCGCCTGATGCGCGGCGTCGACATTCTCAACAACGCCGTCAAGGTGACACTCGGCCCGAAGGGTCGCAACGTCATTCTCGAGAAGAGCTTCGGCGCACCCCGGATCACCAAGGACGGCGTCACCGTCGCCAAGGAGATCGAGCTCGCCGACCGGTTCGAGAACATGGGCGCGCAGATGGTGCGCGAGGTGGCCTCGAAGACCAACGACCTGGCCGGTGACGGCACCACGACGGCGACCCTGCTCGCCACCGCCATCCTGCGCGAGGGCAACAAGGCCGTCGCCGCGGGCATCAACCCGATGGATCTGCGCCGCGGCATCGATCTCGCCGTGGCCGCGGTCGTGAAGGACCTCGAGGGCCGCTCGATCAAGGTCTCGACCAGCGACCAGATCGAGCAGGTCGGCACCATCTCGGCCAATGGCGATCGCGAGATCGGCAAGATGCTGGCCGAGGCGATGCAGAAGGTCGGCAACGAGGGCGTGATCACGGTCGAGGAGGCGAAGAGCCTCGAGACCGAGCTCGACATCGTCGAGGGCATGCAGTTCGACCGCGGCTACCTCTCGCCCTACTTCATCACCGACAGCGAGAAGATGCGCGCCGTCCTCGAGGATCCGTACATCCTGATCCACGAGAAGAAGCTCTCGAACCTGCAGACGCTCCTGCCGGTGCTCGAGGCGGTCGTCCAGAGCGCCAAGCCGCTCCTGATCATCGCCGAGGACATCGAGGGCGAGGCCCTGGCCACCCTCGTCGTCAACAAGCTGCGTGGTGGCCTCAAGGTCGCCGCCGTCAAGGCGCCCGGCTTCGGTGACCGCCGCAAGGCCATGCTCGAGGACATCGCCATCCTGACCGCCGGCCAGGTGATCAGCGAGGACCTCGGCATCAAGCTCGAGAACGTCACCCTCGACATGCTCGGCCATGCCAAGCGCGTGGTGATCAACAAGGAAGACACCACCATCGTCGATGGCGCCGGTGGCAAGGACGACATCAGCGGCCGCATCGCCCAGATCAAGGCGCAGATCGAGGACACCACCTCGGACTACGACCGCGAGAAGCTGCAGGAGCGGCTGGCGAAGCTGGCTGGCGGCGTTGCCGTCATCCGCGTCGGCGGGGCGACCGAGATCGAGGTGAAGGAGCGCAAGGATCGCGTCGACGATGCGATGAACGCGACCCGCGCCGCGGTCGAGGAAGGCATGGTGCCGGGTGGCGGTGTCGCCCTGCTGCAGTCGCTGAAGGCCCTGAAGGACCTCAAGGCCGACAACTCGGACATGCAGTTCGGTGTCGACATCGTCCGCCGGGCGATCCAGGCGCCGGCTCGGCAGATCGCCGAGAACGCCGGCGTCGACGGTGCCGTGATCGTCGGCAAGCTGCTCGAGTCGACCGACCCGAACTGGGGCTACGATGCCTACGAGGGCGTGTTCTGCGACCTCGTCAAGAAGGGCATCATCGACCCGACCAAGGTGGTCCGCATCGCCTTGCAGGGTGCCGCTTCGGTGGCCGGCCTGCTCGTGACGACCGAGGCCATGGTCGCCGAGAAGCCGGAGAGGAAGGGTGCTTCCGCCGGCAGCCCGGACATGGGCGGCATGGGTGGGATGGGCGGCATGGGCGGCATGGACTTCTGATCCAGCCAACCAGGCTCGTTGCATCGAGAGAGGGGTCGCGCTTCGGCGCGGCCCCTTTTTCCTTGTCCGGGAGAGATCAACGCAGGCAGGGCGCCACGAGATAGCTGCCGGCCAGCGTCTCGACCGCGCCGCCCAGCGCCAGCTTGAAGCGGGCGATCCCGGCATGGCTGACCGTGTCCACCCCCCCGAGGTCCAGGGCGGTGCAGCCCTCCCGCCGCAGCCGGAGGATGCCCTCCCAGAGCAGCCGATGATGGGCGCGCAGCCGACGCCCGGTCTCCGTGGTCACGCCCGCATGATAGGTCGCCGACCGGCCGTGCCGCAGGAGCAGCACGCCGGCCACGAGAGCCCCCTCGTGCCGGGCGACCAGCGCCACATTCTGGCCTGAAGCGGCGAGCGCCCGGATGAAGCCGGCGCTCGGGCCGCGATAGCGGCGCGCCAGGCGCTGCCGCTCGTTGGCCGCGACCAGCCAGTCCAGGCCGGGGCCGCGGCCCGCCTCGATCACCGTCAGGGGCGCCGCCTCGGCGGCGGCCAGGCGGTTGCGCCATCTGGCGTCGAGGCGGACGCGCAAGGTGCCGGGCGGCGGCGAGAGGTCGAGCCAGGCCGTGCTCGGCCCGGTCCAGATGCGCCGCCAGCCCGCCCGCCGGGCGAAGCCGCGCGCGTCGTCCGGCTGCCAGACGAGGAGGGTGCGCCCGAGGCTGGCGCGGAGCCCGGCCATTGCCGCCGCCTCTTGCGCCGGGTCGGGGTCGGCGCCGAGCCAGACCGGCCCCCGCAGCAGAAGCCCGAGGCCGAAGCCTGGAGCCAGCCGCCGCCGCACGACCTGGGCCAGCGCCAGGGCTTCCCCTCCCTGGCGCAGCACGGCGCGCGCCACCGCATGACCCTGGCCCTCGACGGCGGCGCCGTAGGCCCAGGCCTGCTGCAGGGCGCAGCGCTCGGCGCCGGCGAGAAGCCGCCCCCAGGCCGGCTCGTCGATGGACTCCAGGCGCCAGCGCATTGCCCTCTACTCTCGAAGCGATTTCGCCTATAAGTAGATTTATGCCAGATATATCGCAACAACCGCGTTGGCGCCGCGGCACCGTCGCCGGGCATTTCCTGCCGCCGCCACGGCCCACCGGCTGGGCCGTCCTCTATGCGCTGATGCTCATCGGCGTGCCGCTCGTCCTCGCCCTCCTCCTGCTCGATGGCGCCCTCTACCTCGTCTTCACCCGCCTCTTCGGCCGCTGCTACGGCCTCGCCTGCCTCCTTTCCTGAAGACAGGCGCCGAGCGGAGGCTCCGTTCGACACGATCGAGAGGGGCGGGTCGGTTGGACCCGGCACGCGAGCCCCCGGCGGCGACGGCGCGGGCCGTGCGGCCTTGCCTCCGTGCCTGCGGTCTTGATCGGTCGTCGTCGGGTCGCCTCCGGCCGCGGAATCCGTCTTGCGGCGCTAGGGTGGTTGGCCCAAGGGTTGCCGGCCGGCGTGCCGCCGGTTTGCGGCCGGACTTGGACATCTCGCCGGGAGCGGGCCCCGAGCGCCCTGCCGAAGGGTCTTCATTGTGTTTCAGGAGCTTGGCGACGGCGAGGCAGGATGAGATGAAGACCGGTCGGCGCGGCATCGTGTTGCTGGCGCTGATGTGCACGATAATGCTGGCGGCGATGGACACGACCATGGTCGCGACCGCCATTCCGCAGATCGTCGAGGATCTCGGCGGGTTCGGCCTGTTCAGCTGGGTGTTCTCGATCTATCTGCTGGCGCAGACCGTGACGATCCCGATCTACGGCAAGCTGTCGGACCTCTACGGTCGCAAGCCGGTGCTGATCACCGGCACGCTCGTCTTTCTCGCCGGATCGGCCGCCTCGGCCTTGTCCTGGGACATGCTCTCGCTCATCGCCTTTCGCGGTGTGCAGGGGCTGGGTGCTGGCGGGGTGATGGCCACGGTCACGACCCTGGCGGGCGATCTCTATTCGGTGCGCGAGCGCGCCGCGGTGCAGGGCTGGCTGTCGAGCGTGTGGGGCATCGCCGCGATCACCGGGCCGCTTCTGGGCGGCACGTTCGCGGAATATCTCTCGTGGCACTGGATCTTCCTCGTCAACCTGCCGGTCGGCGCGCTGGCCCTCACGCTGATCTCGCTCAACCTGCACGAGACGTTCGAGCGCGGCCATCCGCGGATCGACTACGCGGGTGCCATCCTCGTCATGCTGACCGCTGGGACGCTGATCTTCGCGCTTCTGCAGGGCGGGCAGGCGTGGCCCTGGGGATCGTGGCAAAGCCTTTGCGCGCTGGCGCTGGCGGGGCTTCTGCTGGTCGCGACCGTGGCGGTGGAACGGCGTGCGCCGGCGCCCATCGTTCCCGGCTGGCTGTGGCGGATGCCGGCTCTGGCCGCATCCAACCTCGCCATGGCGGGCATGGGCATCGTGATGATCGCGCCCAGCTCCTACCTGCCGACCTTCCTGCAAGCGGTGCGCGGCATGGGTGCGGTCGGCGCCGGGCTGGTGCTGGCCGCGATGAGCATCGGCTGGCCGCTGGCCTCGGCGCTGTCGGGGCGGATCTACCTGCGCATCGGCTTTCGCGACACCGCCGTGATCGGCGCCGCGCTCATGCTCGCCGCCTCGGCGGGCTTCGTGCTGATGCCCGCGCCGCAGCCGATCTGGGCGGTGGCGCTCGACCAGATCGTGCTCGGCGCCGGGTTCGGGCTTCTGTCGACGCCGCTCATCGTCGGCACGCAGTCCGTGGTCGGTTGGCAACAGCGCGGCGTCGTCACCGGGGCCAACATGTTCTCGCGCTATCTCGGCCAGAGCCTGGGCGCGGCGCTTTTCGGCGCGGTCTTCAACGCCGAGGTCGCGAGGTGGCTTGCCGAGGCGCCCGCCGCCGTCGCCGCGCGGATGCCGGCTCATGTCAACGCGGTGATCGACGTGCTGCACGCGCCCACCACACCGGAGCCGGCGAAGGACTGGCTGCGCGCCGCGATCGGGGCCGCGACCGATCATCTGTTCCTCGGCATGGCGGGGTTCAGTATCGTCGTTTTCGCCATCCTCTTCATGGCGCCGCGCCGCTTTCCGGAGCACGAGCCCGCCGGCGGCGAGCGCAGGCCGGCCGAAGCGGCGGCGGCCCGGTCGTGACACCGCCGGCAGGAACCGCGCGCACGAGCCACCCCGACGCGCAAGCGTCGTTTCAGCCGAAAGGATGAATGTGATGAAAGCGAGGCTGATGCCGCGCAAGGTCGCCCCGGACGCCTACAAGGCCCTTTCTGCGGTGCAGGAATACGTGAACAAATGCGGGCTGGAGCAAAGCCTGGTGGAGCTGGTGAAGCTGCGCGCCTCGCAGATCAACGGCTGCGCGTGGTGCATCGACATGCACACCAAGGACGCGCGTGCCGCCGGTGAAACCGAGCAGCGGCTCTATCTCCTGAGCGCCTGGCGCGAGGCGCCGTTCTACAGCGCGCGCGAGCGCGCGGCGCTGGCCTGGACCGAGGCGGTGACCCGGGTCGCGACCGGCGAGGTCCCCGACGAGGTCTACGAGGCCGCCAGCACCGAGTTCAGCGAGAAGGAGCTCGTCGACCTCAACGTGGCGGTGATCGCCATCAACTCCTGGAACCGCATGAACGTGCCTTTCCGTGTGCCGGCCGGCGACTACAAGCCCGCCGCGATGAAGGCGGCGAGGTGACGTGGCATCACCTTCGGCTCGGGGTGACGCCGGTCATGGCCATTTGTCCGACAGGCTCCTAGGCTCCGCCCCGTTCGCGATGATCGAGAGGAGCAGGTCGGGTGACCCAGGAAGAGATGGCGTGCATCGAGATCAGCGGGTCCGGCGGACCCGAGGTCCTGCGGCCGGCGCAGCGGCCGGTCCCGACCCCGGGGCGGGGCGAGCTCCTGATCGAGGTGCATGCCGCCGGCGTCAACCGGCCGGACGTGCTGCAGCGCCAGGGCGGCTACGCGCCGCCAAAGGGCGCCAGCGACCTGCCGGGGCTCGAGGTGGCCGGCCGTGTCGCGTCGCTCGGCCCCGGCTGCCGCCGCTTTTCGGTCGGCGACGCGGTCTGCGCGCTCCTCGCCGGCGGCGGCTATGCGAGCCATGCGGTGGCCCCGGAGCCGCAGGTCCTGCCGGTGCCGCAGGGCTACTCCTTCGTCGAGGCGGCCGGCGTGCCCGAGACCTACTTCACCGTCTGGACCAACGTCTTCGAGCGGGGTGCGCTGAAGCCCGGCGAGTGGCTGCTCGTGCATGGCGGCTCGTCCGGCATCGGCACCACGGCGATCCAGCTCGCCCGGGCCTTCGCCGCCAAGGTGCTGACCACCGTCGGCTCGGCGGAGAAGCAGGCCTTCTGCGAGAAGCTCGGCGCCGAGCGGGCGATCGACTACAAGCGCGAGGACTTCGTCGACATCGCCCGCGAGGTCACCGGCGGCCGCGGTGTCGACGTGATCCTCGACATGGTCGGCGGCGACTACGTCCCCCGCAACCTGAAGGCCCTCGCCATGGACGGCCGGCTGGTGCAGATCGCGTGGCTCGGCGGTGCCAAGGTGGAGGCCAACTTCGCCTCGCTCATGCTCAAGCGCCTGACCTGGACCGGCTCGACGCTCAGGCCGCGCACGGTCGAGGAGAAGGGCCAGATCGCCAAGGCGCTCGAGGCCAAGGTCTGGCCGCTGCTCGCCAAGCGCGCGGTCATGCCGATCATCCACCGCGTCCTGCCGCTCGATCAGGCGGCCGAGGCGCACCGCCTGATGGAATCGAGCAGCCACATCGGCAAGATCATCCTCGAGACCGGCCGCGGCTGAGCGCCTCTCAGTTCGCCTCGATCACGCCGCAGGCGATGCGCTCGCCCGCGTCGCCGGCCGGATCGCTCTTGTAGTCGTCGACGCCGGCGTGAATCACCACGGCCGCGCCGTCATCGTCCAAGAGCGCCTCCGCGCCGTCCATGTCGCCGAGCGACACGCCCGGGACGAAGAATTCCTGGGTCAGGGCACCGGTCTCGGGCACATGGATGTTGGGCAGGTCGCCGAGATGGGCACCCTTCTCGTTCAGCCAGCCATGCGCCTTCTTGGTCGGGTTGAAGTGCCCGCCGGCCGACTTGAAGCCCGTCGCCGGATCGCAGGAGCCGGTCTCGTGCAGGTGAAAGGCGTGAACGCCCGGCGGCAGGGCGGTGGCCTCGAGGGTGACGATCAGCCCGGGAAAGGCCGCGGGCTGGAGCGTCACCGTGCCGACATCGCCGCCTTCGACCGACTTCAGCGGCACCGTGGCGCCATCGGCCGCCATGGCGAGGCCGCCTGGAACGAGGATCGCGGCAGCCAGTGCCGCGACCGGGAAAAGACTTCGTTGGCGCATGACCGCGTCTCCTTCGCTGCGTTTGAACGATCGGGTCCGAGCTTGTTGAACACGGCCCGGGGAGGCGGGTTCCATCAGTCGACCTCGAGGAACGCCGCCGTGTCCGGCGGACCATCGGCATAGCGCCAGACAACCGGCCCGGTGGCGAGCGGCGGCAGGGCGATCAGGCTCGAGCTCACCGTGCCGTAGGGCCCGTCCGTCCGGATGCACATGGCGTCCCTGGGATCGCCCGTCTCGCTCGCCGTGCTGGCCAGCAGCAGCTGCCAGTCCGACCAGTCGTCGCCATCGGGATCGGGTGGCTCGGCCGCGCGGAACAGCGGCAGGTAGCGGCGGATGCGCGGCGAGGCCGGATCGTTGATCTCGCGCGAGGTCAGCATCATGACACCCTCGCCGAGGCTCACCGAGCGCACCATCCCGTCGCCCGCATGGCGGATCCAGAAAGCCTCGCTGCCGTCGGCGATCAGGAGATTGAAGGGCCGATAGGCCTCGGGATCGAGGTGCGCCAGGGCGCTGGCCGCGGCCTCGGCATCCGCATGATCGAGCGCCTCGAGCACCAGCTCGCCCCGGCTCCGCTTGCCCGCCTCGGGACCGAGCGTGCCCTGCCGATTGAGCACGGCGGCCAGCACACCCAGGTCGTTGAGGCCGAGCCAGCTTCCCTGACCCGAGACGTCGAGGCCGGCTTTGACCTCCGGCCGATCCGGCCAGTGCCGCGCCGGCGGCAGCGCCGGTCGGGTCTTGAGCTCGTCCCGGTTGGCCGCGACGATCAGGGGCCAGCGCGGATGGGTGGGCCGTCGGAGGATGACCACGGAGCACATGCGGAGGGACGTCCAGTCGATAGCTGCCCTGGGCGATGGCGGCGGCAGCCGCTCTCGCCTATATAAGCTCCGGAGACATGCGAGGACAGCAGGGGATAAGCCGATGACGTTCGAGGATCGCCAGAAGCACGAGGAAACGAAATACAAGCACGAGATGGAGCTGGCCTTCAAGATTCGCAACCGGCGCAACAAGCTGTTCGGCCTGTGGCTCGCCGAGACGCACCTGGGCAAGACCGGCGAGGATGCCCTGAACTACGCCAAGGACGTGGTGATGGCCGATTTCGAGCTGCCGGGCGACGAGGACGTGTTCGACAAGGTCAAGGCGGACCTGGTCGCCGCCGGCGTCGACCTCAGCGACCACCTGATGCGCCGGCACATGGCCGATTGCGAGGCGGTGGCGAGGCAGCAGGTGATGAACGAATGACCGAGAGCAAGCCGTCAGAGAAGGCGCCGTCCGGCCATGCCCAAAACGAGGAGCGGCCGCAAGCACCCGCGGCCGGCGCGGGCGAGCCGCCGCGGCAGCCGCCCGGCGAGAAGGGCGGGCCCAAGGGTCCCGAGCCCACCCGCTACGGCGACTGGGAGAAAGGTGGCCGCTGTTTCGACTTCTAGGGCGAAATCGGCACCGAGCTCGACCCACGTCCCGCCGCTGGCCATTGCCCTCATCGTCGCGATCTCGCTGCTCTGGGGCCTGAACTGGCCGGCGATGAAGTTCGTCGTGGGCGAGCTCTCGCCCTGGACCTTCCGGGTGGTCTGCGTCTCGCTCGCCGGCCTCAGCCTCCTGGCGCTGGGCCGCCTGAAAGGCGAGACCGTGCTGCCGCCCCGGCGGGTCTGGCTGCCGCTCGCCGTGCTCGCCTTCATCAATGTCAGCCTCTGGCACATGCTGACCGCCTTCGCGCTGACCACGATCGGCGGCGGCCGGGCGTCCATCCTCGGCTTCACCATGCCGCTCTGGGCGACGCTGCTCAGCGTTCCCATCCTCGGCGAGCGGCTGGACCTGCGCCAGGTCGCCGCCCTCGTGCTCGGCATCGCCGGCATCGGCCTCCTGCTCCTGCCGGAGCTCGGGCGCGAAGGGGCCGTGCCGTTCGGCTATCTGCTGATGATCGCCGCCGCCTTCTGCTGGGCGACCGGCACCGTCGGCCAGAAGCTCTACCGCTGGGGGGTCGGCGTGCTGTCGTTCAGCGGCTGGCAGCTCGTCGTGGGGGGCGTGCCGATCATCGCGGTCTGGGCGGTGCTGGAGCCACAGCCGGACTTCTCGCGCGTGACACCTATTGGCCTGGCGGCGCTCGCCTATGTGGTGTTCGTCGCCCTGGTCTTCTGCTTCACCGCCTATATCTGGCTGGTCACGAAGTTGCCCGCCAATATCGCGGCGATCAGCACGCTGGCCATCCCCGTGGTCGGCCTCTGGAGCTCGGCCCTGCTGCTCGGCGAGCCGGTCGGCATCGCCGATGCGCTGGCCCTGGTCCTTGTCGTCGCCGCCCTGGCGCTCGTGCTGCTGCGCCGCCCCGCCCCCACCGGCGACGCTATGCCTCGCCCGGCGAAGCGGATATAAACCCTTGCGATCACCCGATCAGACGGAACACAAGATGGCAGAGACCCTGACGACGCGGCGGCCCGACGATCGCCAGCGCGCCCTCGATGCGGCGATCGCGCAGATCGAGCGCTCGTTCGGCAAGGGCTCGCTGATGCGGCTCGGCAAGGCCGAGCAGCTCGCCGATATCGAGACCATCTCGACCGGCTCGCTCGGCCTCGACATAGCGCTCGGCGTCGGCGGCCTGCCGCGCGGCCGCGTCATCGAGATCTACGGCCCCGAGAGCTCGGGCAAGACGACGCTGACGCTGCACGTCATCGGCGAGGCGCAGGCCGCGGGCGGCACCTGCGCCTTCATCGATGCCGAGCACGCGCTCGATCCGGGCTACGCGAGGAAGCTCGGCGTCAATCTCGACGAGCTCTTGATCAGCCAGCCCGACACCGGCGAGCAGGCGCTCGAGATCGCCGACACCCTGGTCCGCTCGGCCGCGCTCGACGTGATCGTCGTCGACAGCGTCGCCGCCCTGGTGCCCAAGGCGGAGCTCGAGGGCGAGATGGGCGACAGCCATGTCGGCCTCCAGGCCCGGCTGATGAGCCAGGCGCTCAGGAAGCTCACCGCCTCGATCAGCCGGTCGAAGACCATGGTGATCTTCACCAACCAGATCCGCTCGAAGATCGGCGTGATGTTCGGCAGCCCGGAGACCACGACCGGCGGCAACGCGCTCAAGTTCTACGCCTCGGTCCGCCTCGACATCCGCCGCATCGGCCAGGTCAAGGAGAAGGACGAGACGGTCGGCAACCAGACCCGCGTCAAGGTGGTCAAGAACAAGGTGGCGCCACCCTTCCGCGTCGTCGAGTTCGACATCATGTACGGCGAGGGCATCTCCAAGACCGGCGAGCTCATCGACCTCGGCATCAAGGCCGGCATCGTCGAGAAGTCCGGCTCCTGGTTCTCCTATGGCAGCCAGCGCATCGGCCAGGGCCGCGAGAACGCCAAGACCTTCCTCAAGGCGAACCCGGCGATCGCCGACGAGATCGAGGCGACGATCCGCGGCCAGGCCGGCGTCGGCGGCGCCGGCGGCATCGACCTGCTCGACGAGGAGCCGGTGCACGAGGAGTAGCCAGGGCCGACAGCCGACCTCCATCCTCGCCGGCAGCGACGCCTTTGCGTCCGGCGTCGAGGTCGCTATGACCTGCACCAGCGCGCCAGCGAGAGCCTCTCGACCATGCAGACCGTCAACGACATCCGGGCGACCTTCCTCGACTATTTCGCCGCCGCCGGCCATGCGGTCGTGCCGTCGAGCCCGCTCGTGCCGCACAATGATCCGACCCTGCTCTTCACCAATGCCGGCATGGTGCAGTTCAAGAACGTCTTCACCGGCATCGAGAAGCGCGACTACGACCGCGCCGTCACCTCGCAGAAATGCGTGCGCGCCGGCGGCAAGCACAACGACCTCGACAATGTCGGCTACACCGCCCGCCACCACACCTTCTTCGAGATGCTGGGCAACTTCTCGTTCGGCGACTACTTCAAGGACGTGGCGATCGAGCTCGCCTGGA
>CAYMTA010000100.1:0-10949 GCA_964393275.1 uncultured Geminicoccaceae bacterium
GTGCCCGCTCGCGGCCATCGCCCGCCGCATCAGAGCCTCATCGATCTCGATCGTGGTTCGCATGCCACACCCGCCTGATTGCGTCGGTCCATTCACGCACGCATCGGGCACACGCGGCAGGCGTCCCTATGCCGGCTTGTGCTTCTTGGCGTATCCCAGCCCCTGCAGCGCCTCGGCGATCTCGTCGAGAATGGCCGGATCGTCGATCGTCGCCGGCATGTTGAAGGCCGCGTCGTCGGCGATCTTCTTCATGATGCCGCGCAGGATCTTGCCGGAGCGCGTCTTGGGCAGGCGCTTGATCACCGCCACCAGCTTGAAGGCGGCGACCGGGCCGATCTCGTCGCGGACCTTGGCGACCAGCTCCTTCATGACCTCCGCCTCCGGCTTGGTCACGCCGGACTTGAGCACGACGAAGCCCAGAGGCAGCTCGCCCTTGAGCGTGTCGGCGACGCCGATAACGGCGCACTCGGCCACCGCCGGATGCCCGGCCAGCACCTCCTCCATGCCGCCGGTCGAGAGTCGGTGGCCGGCCACGTTGATGATGTCGTCGATGCGGCTCATGATGAAGACGTAGCCTTCCGCGTCGACATAGCCGGCGTCACCGGTGAGATAGTAGCCTGGGTAGCGGCTGAGATAGGCCTGCCGGAAGCGGTCGTCGGCCTGCCAGAGGGTCGGCAGGCAGGAAGGCGGCAGCGGCAGCTTGACGACGACCGCACCGATCGTGCCGGGCTCGGTCACCTCCTCCCCCTCCTCGTCGAGGATGCGGATGTCGTAGCCCGGCATCGGCAGCGTCGGCGAGCCCGGCTTGACCGGCAGCAGCTCGATGCCGATCGGGTTGGCGACGATCGACCAGCCGGTCTCCGTCTGCCACCAGTGGTCGATCACCGGCACGCCGAGCTGCGCCTGGGCCCAGAGCAGCGTGTCCGGATCGCAGCGCTCGCCGGCGAGGAAGAGCGTGCGGAAGTGGCTGAGATCGTAGCGCCGGACGTGCTCGCCCTCCGGATCCTCCTTGCGGATCGCGCGAAAGGCGGTCGGGGCGGTGAACATCACCGAGACCTTGTGCTCGGCGATCACCCGCCAGAAGGCGCCGGCATCGGGGGTGCCGATCGGCTTGCCCTCGTAGACGATGGTGGTGTTGCCGTTGAGCAGCGGCGCGTAGCAGATGTAGCTGTGGCCGACGACCCAGCCGACGTCCGAGGCCGCCCAGTAGACCTCGCCAGGCTCCACCCCGTAGATGTGGCGCATGCTCCAGAGCAGCGCCGTCGCATGCCCGCCATGGTCGCGCACGACCCCCTTGGGCTGGCCGGTCGTGCCCGAGGTGTAGAGGATGTAGAGCGGGTCAGTGGCCTCCACCGCGACGCAGTCGACGGGATGCGCCGCCGCCATCACCTCCTGCCAGTCGAGATCGCGGCCCGCCACGAGATCGGCCTTGGCCTCCGGCCGCTGCAGCACGACGCAGTGGCGGGGCTTGTGCGTCGCTTCCTCGATCGCCCGGTCGACCAGAGGCTTGTACTTGACGACCCGGCCCGGCTCGATGCCGCAGCTCGCCGCGACGATCATCACCGGCTTGGAATCGTCGATCCGGGTGGCCAGCTCCTGCGCCGCGAAGCCGCCGAACACCACCGAATGGATGGCGCCGATCCGGGCGCAGGCGAGCATCGCCACCAGGGCCTCGGGCACCATCGGCATGTAGATGATGACCCGGTCGCCGTGTCGCACGCCGTGCTGCACCAACCCCCCGGCGAAGCGGGCGACGAGATCCTGAAGCTCGCCGTAGGTGATCACCCGCTTGGTCCCGGTCATCGGGCTGTCGTGGATGATCGCGGCCTGGGCACCCCGGCCGGCCAGCACGTGCCGGTCGACCGCGTTGTAGCAGGTGTTGAGCTGCCCGCCGGCGAACCAGCGATAGAAGGGCGCCTTCGAATCGTCGAGCACCCGGTCCCACTTGCGCTCCCAGTGCAAAGCCTCGGCCGCCTCGGCCCAGAACTCCTCGGGCCGCTCGAGGCTGCGCTCGTAGATCTGGCGATAGATGCCCTGCATGGCTTTTCCCCCGGGTGCTGGACCCCCATTTGGCCCGCCGCGCCAATGCGACGGTAGCGACGGGCCAGGGCGATCGACAAGGTGGCGAAATGGCGCTGCCGGCCACGTCTGTGACCGGCGCTACTGGCCGTGGGGCCACTGCACGCCTAAAGTCCGCCCCGGCGATCCGGCAGCGGGCAGCGCAGGGGCGGCATGGAACCCACGATCTTCGGCTTCATCCGGCGTTACAGCTGGCGCCAGCAGCTCACCATCCTCGGGATGACGGCGCTGTCGTTCCCGTTCCTCTACGCCTCCCTCGACCTGCCCAAGCAGATCATCAACGATGCCCTGGGGCAAGCCGGCGGCGGCACGGTTCTCGGCTACAAGCTCGAGCAGATGGAGTATCTCTTCACCCTCTGCGGCATCTTCCTCATGCTCGTGCTGATCAACGGCATCTTCAAATACGTCATAAATGTCTATTCGGGCGTGGTCGCCGAGCGGATGCTGCGCCGCCTGCGCTACATGCTCTACAACCACATGCTGCGCTTCCCGTTGGCCCACTACCACCGCCTGACCCAGGGCGAGCTGGTGCAGATGATCAATGCCGAGGTCGAGCCCTTGGGCGGCTATGTCGGCGACGCGCTCTCCACCCCCGCCTTCCAGGGCGGCACGGCCGTCACCATCCTCGCCTTCATGTTCATGCAGGACCCGGTGCTCGGCTTCGCCGCGGTAGCGCTCTACCCGCTTCAGGTCTACGTGATCCCGAAGCTGCAGCGCCAGGTCAACGAGCTTGGCAAGCGCCGGGTCCGGCGATCCCGCCGCCTGGCCGAGCGGATCAGCGAGACCGCCCAGGGGGTGCGCGACATCCGCGCCAACGACGCCACCCAGTACCAGCGGGCCGTCTTCACCCGCGAGCTCGGCCACATCTTCGACATCCGCTTCGACATCTACAAGAAGAAATTCTTCATCAAGTTCCTCAACAATTTCCTCGCCCAGCTCGGCCCCTTCTTCTTCTTCACGATCGGCGGCTACCTGGTCATCCAGGGCGATTTGACCATCGGCGCCCTCGTCGCCGTCATCGGCGCGCAGAAGGACCTGTCGTCGCCCTGGCGGGAGCTGCTCGCCCACTACCAGCTCTTCATGGACGTCCGCATCAAGTACGACCAGGTGATCGCCCAGTTCAGCATCCCGGGGCTGATCGACGAGCGCCGCCAGGACGAGGACGATCCCGGCGACACCCCGCTCACCGGCACCTGGCACGCGCGCGGCGTCACGGTCGTCGACGAGGACGACGAGGTCCGCCTGGAGAGCGTCAGCTTCGAGCTCGACCTGCCCCGGCACGTGGCGATCGTCGGCCCATCGGGCAGCGGCAAGGAGGAGCTCTGCCTCGTCCTCGCCAACCTGATCGACCCGAGCCGCGGCCGCCTCCTGGTCAACGATACGAACCTCGCCGATCTCGCCGAATCGTGCACCGGCCGCCGCATCGCCTATGTCGGCAACCCCTCGGCCATCTTCGCCGGCACGATCCGCCACAACCTGCTCTACGGGCTGATGCACCGCCCGGTGCGGGATGCCGTGCTGGAGGGCGAGACCGAGGCCGCGCGGGAGCGGCGCCGGAAGGAGAACCACCTCTCGGGCAATTCGCCCTATGACAGTGACGCCGACTGGATCGACTACTCGCCGCTCGGCGAGGCGGCCGCGAACGAGGATACCCGCCGCGCCGCCATCGCCGAATGCCTGCGGATCGTCGGCTTCGACCGCGATGTCTACGTCATGGGGCTGAGGAGCAGCATCGACGAGGCGGCCGAGGCCGACCTGCCGGGGGCCCTGCTCGAGGCCCGCAACGCCATGCAGCAGCGGCTCGACGAGGACGGCGATCTCGCCCGCCTGGTCGAGCGCTTCGATCCCGAGCGCTACAACACCAACGCGACCGTGGCCGAGAATCTCCTCTTCGGCACCCCGGTCGGCAAGACCTTCGACCTCGAGAATCTCGCCGAGCAGCCCTATATGCGCGCCGTGCTCGACAAGACCGGGCTCACCGACGTGCTGGTCGGCGTCGGCTACAAGCTGGCCGCCACCATGGTCGAGATCTTCGCCGAGCTGCCGCCCGACCACGAGTATTTCCGCCAGTTCAGCTTCATCGACGCCGAGGCGCTGCCGGACTACCGGGCCCTGCTCAACCGCGCCGACCCGAATCGCCTCGATCAGCTCGCCAAGGACGATCGGCAGCTTCTCCTGGCCCTGCCGTTCAAGCTGATCCCGGCCCGCCACCGCCTCGGCATGTTCGAGAACGACCTGCAGAGCCGGCTGCTCGAGGCGCGCCGCGTCTTCCGCGAGGAGCTGCCGGCGAGCCTGCGGGACGCCGTCGCGTTCTTCGACCCCGGCGCCTACAACGAGGCGGCCGCCATCCAGGACAACATCCTCTTCGGCAAGATCGCCTACGGCCAGGCCCAGGCCGAGAGCCGCATCGCCGCCCTGATCACCGACGTCCTGGCGGACCTCGGGCTGATCGACCGGGTGGTCGAGGTCGGCCTCTCCTCGCCCGCGGGCTACGGCGGGGCGCGCCTCTCGCCGGTGCAGCGCCAGAAGCTGGCCCTCGCCCGAGCCCTGATGAAGCGCCCCGAGGTCTTCATCTTCGACGATCCGCTCGCCCCCTTCGATTCGCGCGAGCAGATGCTGGTCCGGGCGGCGATCCTCGAATACCTTGCCGGCAGAAGCGTCTTCTGGGCGTTGCAGAACGCCGAGTGGGCGCGCCACTTCGACCATGTGCTCGTGCTGGATCAGGGCCGGCTCGTCGAGCACGGCAGCTACGAGAAGCTCGCGACGAAGGGGCACGCGCTGCATCGCCTCCTCGGCGAGCACGAAGAATCAGGGAGCTCGTGACATGACCTTGCAGAAGGACGTCGAGGCGCTGCGCAACATAGCGCTGTTCCGCAAGATCGAGCCGGCCAAGCTCAAGCTCCTGGCCTTCACCAGCGAGCATCTCGAGTTCATGCCGGGCGAGACCCTGTTCAGCGAGGGCGACGTCGGCGACGCGGCCTACATCCTGCTCGAGGGCGACGCCGACGTCATGGTCGAGACCCCGGGCGGCGCCCTCAAGGTGGCGACCCTGCACCAGAACGACATCGTCGGCGAGATCGCCATCCTCTGCGACGTGCCGCGCACCGCCAGCGTCATCGCGGCGACCCGCCTCGTCACGCTTCGGGTCTCCAAGGACGGCTTCTTCAACCTCCTCACCCAGTTCCCGCAGGTCGGCGTCGAGATCATGCACGAGCTGGCGTCCCGCCTGCACCACACCACCCAGCAGCTCGGCGACGCCACGGCGAAGCTGCGCGCGATGGGGACCGGCGGCGGATGACCACCGACGGAAGCGAGCCCGGCCACTGGCCGAGCCGGCGCAGCCCCGTTCTCGACTGGCTCTCGACCGGGGTCATCGACCAGCCGTTGCTCGACCCCCTCTTCGCCGATCTCTGCCGCAAGCTTCGCGCCCATGGCCTGCCGCTCGACCGGGCGACCCTGCATCTGCGCATCCTGCACCCGCAGTTCGGCGGCGCCACGATCCGCTGGACCGCCGAGCCCGACGAGCTCCAGCTCACCACCGTCGACCGCGAGGTCTGGCGGAACCGGCGCTACCTGGAGAGCCCGCTCCGCCCGCTCTACGAGGGCGAGGTCGACGGCATCCGCGCCCGCCTCGACCTGCCGCAGCCGCCGGGAGCACCGGTCTTCGCCATCTATGACGAGCTCCGGGCGCTGGGCATCGTCGACTACGTCGTGCTGCCGATGGAGTTCGTCAGCGGCACCCGCCATGCCTGCACCTGGAGCACCAAGCAGGCCGGCGGGTTCACGACCGACGAGCTGAAGGTCATCGCCGACCTCCTGCCGGTGCTCGCCATGGCCGCCGAGATCCGCCTCACCCGCCGGATCACCAGGAACCTGCTCGACACCTATGTCGGCCGACGCTCGGGCCAGCGGATCCTCGAGGGCCAGATCGACCGCGGCAGCGGCGAGACGCTGTCCGCCGCCATCTGGCACTGCGACCTGCGCGGCTTCACCATGCTCTCCGAGCGCCGCCCGCGCGACGACGTCATCCAGTCGCTCAATGCCTATTTCGACGCCATGGCCGAGCCCTTGACCCGCCAGGGCGGCGAGATCCTGAAGTTCATCGGCGACGCCATGCTGGCGATCTTTCCGATGGCCGAGCCGCGCGCCTGCGAGCGCGCGCTCCGGGCCGCCCTCGAGGCCCAGGAAGGCATGGCCCGCCTCAACGGCGAGCGCCGGGCAGTAGGCCAGGCCGAGCTCGGCTTCGGCCTGGCGCTGCATGTGGGCGACGTGATGTGGGGCAATATCGGCGCCCAGCAACGCCTCGACTTCACCGTCATCGGCCCGGCCGTCAATGTCGCGACGCGGCTCGAGGAGCTCTCCAAGGAGCTGCGCCGGCCGCTCTTGATCTCGGGCGACTTCGCCGGCTCCTGCGTCTGCGCCGATCTCACCCTCGACCGCCTCGGCGCCTACCCGCTGCGCGGTGTCGAGCGCGAGATCACCGTCCACGCCCCCAAGCCCGACGCGCTCGAGCGGCTGCGGGCGGCCCAGGCCAGCCTGCCGCCCGCATGAGCCCGGGCAAGCCCAGGGACGGCCCGGCCCAGCTCGCCTGCCTCCTGGCCGGGCAGCGGATCGACGCGGTGCTCGATGTCGGCGCCAACCAGGGCCAGTACGGCTCGACCCTCCGCCGGGCGGGCTATGCCGGGCCGATCCTCTCCTTCGAGCCCTTGGCCGAGCCGCGTGTGGCCCTGGCCCAGGCGGCCGGCCAGGATCCGCCCTGGCGCCTCGCCCCGCCGCTGGCGCTCGGCGACAGCACGGGCGACGTCCTGATCGAGGTCTCGGCGGAGAGCGACATGAGCTCGATCCTGCCGCAGGCGGCGCTGCTGCGCGCCCTGTCGCCGAGCTCCTCCGTGCTCGAGCGACGCCGCGTGGCCACCGGCCGCCTCGACGGCCAGCTGGCCCTCCTCGATCCCGCCTGGCGGCGCCTGCATCTCAAGATCGACGTGCAGGGCTACGAGCCGCGGGTGCTCGACGGCGCCACGGGCCTCATGTCCCGGATCGTCACCATCCAGCTCGAGCTGGCGCTCGAGCCGGTCTACCAGGGCGAGACCGGCTGGCGGGCCATGGTCGACCGCCTGGCGGCCGCCGGCTTCCGCCTGGCCCTCGTGCTGCCCGGCTATTTCGAGCGCAAGCTCGGCCGCATGCTGCAGTTCGACGGCGTCTTCATCCGCCACGACTCTGGCGATCCGGTAGTCGACCACCTAACTAGTTGATCGAAGCGACGACATTTGGCACCGCGCAAGGAGATCCGATGGCCGAGCCCGGCAGCCTGGGCAGCATCATTCCGCCGATCCACAAGGCCGGCTGGCCGTTCATCGCCCTCTTCTTCGCGCTCTCGGTGGTGCTCGGCTTCCTCTGGCAGCCGCTCTTCTGGCTGGGCCTCGTGGCGACGCTCTGGTGCGTCTTCTTCTTCCGCGATCCCCGCCGCACGACGCCCATCGACCCGAGCTTCGTCACCAGCCCCTGCGACGGCGTGGTGGCGGCGACCACGCCCCGCGTGCCGCCGCCGGAGCTCGGGCTGGGCATCGAGCCCTTGCCCTGCGTCGGCATCTTCATGAATGTCTTAGACGTCCACGTGAACCGGACACCGGTGCCGGGCCGCCTTCTGACCAGGGCCTACCACCAGGGCAAGTTCCTGAACGCCTCGCTAGACAAGGCGTCGGACGAGAACGAGCGCCAGAGCTTCCGCATCCAGGCCGCCGATGGCAGCGAGGTCGGCATCGTCCAGATCGCCGGCCTCGTCGCCCGCCGCATCCTGGGCTTCGTCGAGGCCGGCGCCGTGCTCGCCCCCGGCCAGCGCATCGGCCTGATCCGCTTCGGCAGCCGCTGCGATGTCTACCTGCCGGCCGGCGTGCAGCCGGTGGTGCTGCCGGGCCAGCGGACGATCGGCGGCGAGACCGTGATCGCCCATCTCGCCGGCCCCCAAGCCCCGCGCCAGGGACGCACCGACTGATGGCCAGCCAGCCCCCACCACCCGCCGGCCCGCCGCGCGCCGGGTTCATCCGCCGCCGGCGCCACCAGCCGCGGCCCGTCCTCCACTTCGTCCCCAACATGTTCACCATCCTCGGCCTCTGCGCCGGGATGACCGGCATCCGCTACGCCTTCGACGGGCGCTGGCAGATCGCCGTCGGCTTCATCCTCGCGGCCGCCGTCTTCGACGGGCTCGACGGCCGCTCCGCCCGGCTGCTCAAGATGACGTCCAAGCTCGGCGAGCAGCTCGACAGCCTCGCCGACTTCCTGAGCTTCGGCGTGGCGCCGGCGATCCTCGTCTATCTCTGGGTGCTGCACGACGTGCGCGGCTTGGGGTGGGCCATCGCCCTCGTCTTCGCCACCTGCTGCGCCCTCCGCCTCGCCCGCTTCAACGCCGAGCTCGACGCGCCGGAACGGCCGCGCTGGGCGCTCTACTTCTTCACCGGCGTGCCGGCCCCGGCGGCCGCCGGCCTCGCCCTCCTGCCGATGATGGCCTCCTTCGTCATCGGCAGCACGTTCATCCGCTCATGGTGGCTGAACGGGCTCATGCTCGTCGTCGTCGCCATTCTGATGGTCAGCCGCGTGCCGACCTTCTCGGTCAAGCGGCTGCGGATCAAGCCATCCCTGGTCATCCCGACCATGATCCTCGGCGTCTTCATCGCCGTTCTCCTGGTCACCGAGGTCTGGTTGATGCTGACGCTGGCCGGCCTCGCCTATCTGGCCTCGATCCCGGCGAGCTGGTGGCTGGCGGAACGGATGGAGCGCCAGAGCGAGCCGGCGTCGCTCCCGGCGGAGACGGCCACCGGCGAGAGCAGCGAGACGGTGGCCGAGAACGCCGACGCCGACCCCGCCGTCTATCGCCTCGGGAGCCGCAAGCAGCAGCCGTGAGCGCCTGCTTGAGCCGATGCTCGACCGCTTCGCGCGCCCGCTGATCGACCCGCCGCTCGACCGCCTCGCCGCTCGCCTGGCGCGCCGGATCGGCGCCGACACCATCACGCTCGCAGGCTTCGCCCTCGGCCTCGGCGCCATGGTCCTCGTCATGCTGGGCCAATATCTCCCGGGCCTCGCGCTCCTCCTCCTCAACCGCCTCGCCGATGGGCTCGACGGCGCGGTGGCGCGCCAAAACGGCATCACGGATCTCGGCGGCTATCTCGACATCACCCTCGATTTCATCGTCTACTCGGGGCTGGTCTTCGCCATGGCCGTGGCCGAGCCCGAGGCCAACGCGCTCGCCGCCGCCTTCCTCGTCTTCTCCTTCACCGGCACCGGCTCCTCCTTCCTCGCCTTCGCCATCATGGCGGCGAAGCGCGGCCTCGACAGCCGGGCCCGGGGCACGAAGTCGCTCTACTATCTGGGCGGGCTCGCCGAGGGCACGGAGACCATCCTCTTCTTCGTCCTGGTCCTCCTCTGGCCGGCCGCGTTCGTCCCGCTCGCCTGGCTCTTCGGCATCGTCTGCTGGATCACCACGGCCAGCCGGATCCTGCTGGCGAGGAAGCTCCTGGCCGACCGGGAACCGGAAGCTTGATCCAAATCATGACAAGCGGCGGGCACCGGGTCTAAGCTCTCCCGCACAGGTCGAACGGCCGGCCTTGCCGGTCAAGCGAGGTGAACTCATGAGCTACCGCACGATCCTTCTGCAGATGTTCGAGGACGAGGCGCTGCCGGGGCGACTCGCCGCTGCCGTCGATCTCGCCCGTCAGTTCCAGAGCCACCTCATCGGCCTCGTCGTCGCCCCGCCGCCGGTCATGCCGTTCGGCTATGGCGAGGCGGCGGCCTATGTCGGCCCCGAGATCTTCGAGGCGCAGCGCAAGGCCAACGACACCATCGCGAAGCGCCTCGCCGACGCCTTCGAGAAGGCCACGGCCGGCCAGGGCCTGGCCACGACCTGGCGCAGGGAGGACGGCGACTACGTCACCGCCTTCGCCAAGGCGGCGCATACCGCCGACCTCGTCCTCACCGGCCAGGTGCCCGGCGACGCCCTCGACGCGCTGGCGCCGCAGCTCACCGAGTATCTCGTCACCGAGGCGGGCGGCCCCGTCCTGATGCTGCCGGTTAGCGGCGCGCGCGACACCATGGGCCAGCGCGTGATCGTCGGCTGGAACGGCTCGAAGGAGGCCAAGCGGGCGGTTCTCGGCGGCCTCGCCTTCCTGCAGGCGGCGAGCCAGGTCTGGCTGGTCACGGTGGGCGATCCCGAGGCGGTGCGCCTCGAGGCCGCCCGGGCCATGCTCGAGCGCCACGCCGTCAGGGCGGAGCCCGTGGTGCTCGAGGACACGGGCCAGGAGGCCGGGGAGATCCTGCTCGAGCAGATGCAGAGCCGGGGCGCCGACCTTCTGGTGATGGGCGCCTACGGCCACTCCCGGCTGCGCGAGTTCTTCCTCGGCGGCGCCACCCGCCACGTCCTGCAGGCGACCACCGTGCCGATCCTGTTCGGCGGCTGAGGGCGGCTCAGCGGCGGGTCCGCGTCCAGGCGACGAGGCCGACCAGGGCGAACGCCGCCCCGGCGAGCGCGTTCCAGGCCGAGAGCGAAAGCCCGAGGAAGGTCAGGCCGACCTGATCGCAGGCCGGTGCCGCCGTCTCGAGCTGCGCCTTGAGCTCGGCGATCGTGGTGGCCGTCCCGCCCGCGGCGCAGCCGGACGGGAGCGCGAAGATCCCCTGCTCGACCCCGACATGGTAGAGCGCGATGCCCGCCGTCGTCAGGAAGAGTGCTGCCGCGAGCAGCAGCGCCGGGCGCGGCCGGCCCATGGCGAGCCCGAGGGCGACGACCGCCATCACGCCGAAATAGGGATAGCGCTGCCAGAGGCAGAGATGGCAGGGCTGATAGCCGCCCAGATACTGCAGCGCGTGGGCCACGCTGATCGCCA
>CAYMTA010000101.1:0-10909 GCA_964393275.1 uncultured Geminicoccaceae bacterium
CGGCGCCGGCGAATATGCCCAAAAGTGGATCGCCTCCGGCCTTGGTGCGACCGAGACGGTGACAATCGGGGCGCTGGGGGCTGGCGGGGCCTCAGGGGGCAATCCGGGTTCGGCCGGCGGCAATTCGTCGTTTGGGTCGCACGTCTCGGCCAATGGCGGCGCCGGCGGCGCTACTGTCACGACGTCCACCACCAGCGTCATCTGCGCGGCGGGCGCCGGCGGGACAGGCGGCTCCGGTGGCGACGTTCAGGTGCCGGGTCAGAACGGCGGCGCTGGCGGTGCGATCAGCGGTATCCGGCTTCTGATGAACGTCGGCGGGACTTCGAAGTACGGTTCCGGCGGCCTTCCGCCCGCCGCGGGCGGCGCCGGCGGCGCTGGCACAGGATACGGTTCGGGCGGCGCTGGCGGCGTTTCTGCCGATGCCACGGCCAAGGCCGGCGGCGCCGGTACTGCCGGCCTGATCATCGTTTGGGAATACTACTGATGCAGCCGCTGATCCTCGGGCCGGCCGATCCGATCCCGTTTCCGCCGTCGCGGGCGCGGTGCGCGGTCGCCGGCGCGCAGCATGGCTTGACGGCGGCAGGCGCGCTCCGCGGCCTGCCGTTGCTGCTGCGGCCGGCGGTGCGGCGGGAGCAGAACGAGATCGCGGAATCGGCGGTGGCGATGTTCCTTCGCGAGGGATCGCCGAAAGAGGACCTGGCTGCCTACCGCGCGAATTTCGACTGGGCCGTCGAGCGCTTCGAGACGGCCCCGCCGGGGCTCTGCAGGGTCAAGATCGAGACCGACCTCGGCCCGGTATGGGTTGAGGAGGCATTCCGATGAGCAACGTCGCCCGAATCGTCCAGGAGATCGTTGTCGACGCTCGCCCTGCCGAGGAGGGTGCGCGCCGGGTGAATTCCGCCTTCGACAAGGTCGAGGCGCAGATCCAGCGCCTCACCACCAGCGTCACCCAGGGCACTGCCCGCCAGGCGGCGCAGTGGGACCGGATTGCCGCGGCGATCGACCCGGTGGTCGCCGCCAACCAGCGGCTGGAACGGGCACAGACCGCGGGCGCCGCGGCGATGGCGCGCGGCCGGATCACCCTCGACGAATACAACCGGGTGCTCGGCACCTATCGCGAGCGGCTCGACCAGGCGCAGCGCGCGGCCGCGGGCGTCCAGCAGCCGATCCAGCAGATGAACGGCGCCGTCGCGCTGTCGAGCCAGCAGCTCGCGGGCATGCAGTTCCAGCTGCAGGACATGGCGGTCGGCCTCGCCTCGGGGCAGTCGCCGTTCATGGTGATCGCGCAGCAGGGCTCGCAGCTGGCGCAGTCCTTTGCCTCCGGCACCGGCGTCCTGGCCGCGCTCAAGGCGGTCGGCGCCGGGCTGGTGACGTTCTTCCTCAACCCGCTCAACCTGGTGGTGATCGGCCTCGCGGCCGCGGCCGCCGCGGTGTCGTTCTTCTGGAACGCGGTCTCCGGCGGCGGCGAGGATGCCAACGCGGTGACCGAGCGCTCGGCGCAGCTGGTCGACGAGATCTCGGAAGCCTACCGCGAGGCGGAGAAGGCCGCCGGCGGCTTCTACGACGTCGTCACCCAGGGCAACCTGTTCGAGCTGCAGGAGCAGATGGAGGACCAGCGGGACGCCGTCCGCGCCTCGCTGAAGACCTTCACCGACGAATTCCTCTATGGGATCGGCGGGCCCGACATTCAGCGCCGGATCCGCGACCTCGCGCACGACAACTCGGCCTGGGACGTCGACATCGTCATGGCCGACGAGAACCTGCCCCGCCTGATCAAGATGATCGAGCAGTTCCGGTTCGAGGTGAACCATGGCGGAGGGGACGCGAAGCAGTTCGCAGACGATCTTGCTGGCCTTGCCCTCGAGGCGGGGAGCATGAGCGACGCGATGCAGCAGGTCATTCGCGACCTCATCGCGATGCTCCAGGCGCCGATAAAGGCGGACGAAGTCCTGCAGCACATCGAGCAACAGCACTGGAAGCTGACCGCCGCGGTTGTCGATACCGATGGCTCGATCAAGAGCATGCACGAGACGCTGGCGCGCTCGCCGGCGGCGTTCACGACGCCCTTGGGGCCGATCCAGCAGTTCGTCGACGCCCTGGTGGGGCTCAATGTCCAGCTGCAGGGCTCGGCGCGGCTGATGGGGCTGCTGATGGGCCCTGTTGCCGAAGGAGGCCGAGGCCTGCTGTCGGGGGCATCGGATTTCGTGAACCGGGCGATCGTATTCGCCCGGGCTGCGCCTGGGGTGGCCGAGTTCACCGAGGGGCTCCTGCAGCGCCCGGCGCCGAATGTGCCGATCCCGCGGATCAACCCGGCGCGCGACCTCACCTCCGACTATGGCGTCGCCGAGATCGTGCGGCAGGAAACCGAGGCGCGGAAGGCAGCGACAGACGCCGCCCGCGAGCAGCAGCGGGCGGAGCTCGAGCTGCAGCGCGCCCGGGACACTTTCGCCGCGCCGGCGAGCGGCTTGGCGACCCTGCTGATGGCACCAGCGCCGGCGGTCGCCAATGACAATCGACCAAGCTTGATCGCAGCAGGGGGAAAGGGCCAGCGGGATGAGCGGATTTCTGATCCTGCAGCAGCGTGACGCCGTCCACATGCTGGTGGACGGCCTCGGCTATGACGGCGCCGGCGTTGTCACCAGCGTGTGCCAGAAGGCGCATGCGCTGCCGGTTCTCGGCATGGCCTTCTCGACCATGGGGCACGGTCGGGCGGGGCCGCGGCTGACCCTTCATTTCAGGCAGTATCGGTCGTTCGACGACGTGATCGACCGGGGCGAACTGCTGCTCGAGCAGTGGTTCGACGACAACCTCGATTCGCTGCGGGGAACCGCCGTCGAGGGCGATGAGGGCACGGTCGGGTCCGGCGCCGATATCCAGCTGGCGATCGCCGGCTGGTCGAGCGAACGGGAGCGCCTAGAGGCGTACCTGATCTACCTAGCGGATCCCGACAACGCTGCGGCCTGGCGGGAAGCCAAGGCCGGGTCGAGCATTGGGGCCGATCCGTTCAGCTGGGTACCGCTCGCCCATGTTACCGGCAACCCGAGCCCGACCGCCGACGATATGCGCGCCGCCGGCCTTGTCCGGCACGGCGCGCGCTCGCCGGCCGAGCTGTGCGAGATGCTCGACCCGGACGTCGACCTGCTCGCGCTCATGGAGACACAGCGCCGGACGCTTGTGAACGGCCGGCACGTGGTCGGCGGCCTGGCGCTGCTGACGACGATCAAGCCCGGCGGTGAGATCGTCCAGCGGGTGATCCATCGCTGGGAAGAGGATCGCGTCGGCGAGCTGGTCGAGCCGCGCCCGATCGACTGGCCGGCCTGGCGAGCCGCGAGGGTCCGGGCCGTCGCCGAAGCGGCGGGGGAAAGCCCGTTGCGGCGGCAAATGCGAGAGCGGCGGGAGGCGAAGCGCGCGCGGGGTCGCTGAGCGGCCTTGTCAGCCGCTGCGAACGGGCGCAATTTGTCCGTGGGCTTGAACACCCGGACTTGGACTATAGCGACGGCGGTTGGCGCCGCGTGTCGCCGAATTGCGCGAGCCGACTCGGCTCGCTGCTGGCAGCGCCTTGGCGGGCGCGCCCTCCTGGCTATTTGGCCGGGGGCGGTGCGCCATGTCCAGAGGGGAAACCCTTAAAAGCGTGCCGGCCTGTCGTCCAGGCAGGTGTTCAACCCCCGGCTGCCGGTCCTGTCGACCGGCGTGGGCCTTGAACAGCCCTGTGAACCTGGACGGTCGCCATGTATGTGGCCCTGCAAACTCCGCCAATTGGCGGAATTCCCTCAATTGAGGGAGTTTCCGAAACTGTGCCAATTGGCACCTGTTCCGCGGATCGGGACTTTCCGCAAATCTGCGGAAGGTCTGGCCGAGACCTTTCGCCAATTGGCGAAAGGTCCGGCCCTTCACGACGCTCTTTCCTCGGCGCAGTAGCTTCGTCCCTGGCGGCCGCGGGGGCGGTCGCCGCGTCGCCGGCGATCGCCGGCCTGAGTGAGGAATCTGAGGGTATGAATATCGCAGTGCGCACGCCGGCGATCGCCGCCGACAATCTGGACGCCGAGCTGCTCGAGCTCGGACGGCAGTTCCGCCCGATGGCCGCGCAGCTCCGCTTTCGCCAGCGCGAGGCCGACCGTCTCGGCGACCTGGCGATCCTCGGCCAGCTCGACAAGGACGATCCGGCTATCTTCGCCGCCGAGCTGGCGGCGGAGGAGGTCGACCATCCGTTGCGGGACCTGGTCAACAGGATCGCCGCGCTCGAGGCAACGTCGATTCCCGGCCTGATGGTGAAGGTGGAGATCGTCGACTGGATCCACCGAAACGAGGCTGGCGAACTCGAGTTCGACCAGGTTTTCGATTGCCACTGCGACTCAGTGGAGGGGGTCGCGCTGGAGAGCATCGCGCGCGACCTGACCAGTGGCCTGCTGCACCGGCTCGGCACCTGGCGGATCGAAGGGCCGGACGGCAGCGTGTGGGTGTACCGGCGGGAGTAGCCGACCTGAGCAAGCCCCTCAAATGAGGGGCTTGCTCCAACCCTCAGTGCCCTTGGGGAAAGCTAAGAATAAGCGTTGACTTAATCGGCGCTCTGCTCATGATGAGCGTCATGCAACACATCCCTGCGAATCCCCAAGAAGTCGATGAACCGCGGTTCCCGCTGAGCGACGTGCGGTGGCTGATCCCTTCCATGCCGGCAAAAGCGATCCTCAACTACACGGATCGAGGTTTGGTCACTGCCGGCAATGGAGGACCGAGGCGACGGCTGTACAGCGTCGGCAGCGTCCTGGCGCTTGGCGTGATGCATCGCGTATTCGCCGGTGGATCAACGCTCCCGGCGTGCAAGCTGGTCGCCGATGCAGCGGTCGAGCGGTTGAAGGACCGCGTGAGACTCGGTCAGACCCAAATCGTTCGCGACACTGTATGGATGGTTTACACGCTGGCGACGGCGCGAGGCCGGAAGGGCGAGATCATCCCAGGAAAGACACTTTCGCCGATCTTCTGCACAAACGTGGAGATCGGAGCTGCGGGTCTTTCGCTTCTGAGGGACATCAGCTCCGACCCGTTCGGCGAGGTGCGAGCCCTCCCGGTGGATGACATGATCGACTGGCTGCTCAGTCAGATTGCGAGCCTGCCGCAGGCGGCGGGCGCAAAGGCAGCCTGACCGCCGGTCATGAGCAACAGCTCCCTTGCCTCACATCGCCACCAGGCTATCGAGTTCGGACCGTGTTTCGTGTCGCGGTCAACCTGCGCGGCGATGTGCGGGATCTCTGTCGACACCTTTGACCAGTGGGTCCGCGACGGGTTCCTGCCGGGGCCGGCGCTTAACCGGGGGCAGATTCGGCGCTGGCACTGGCCAACGGTGGAGCGGTGGCTGCTCACGCGCTCCGAGGCGGCGGCGGATGGCGAGCCTGATCCGTACATGACCGGGGTCGCGGGGCGGTGAGGCGCGCGCTCCCCCCGCAGCTGCCGGCCGGCGTCTTCCGGATCAGCCGCGGCGCGCGCGAGTATTGGTACTACCAGCGCCGCCGGGGGCGGCCGGACCACGGACCGCTGATCAGGCTGCCGGAGCATGGCACGCCCGAGTTCTGGTCGAAGATCGCCGAGATCCAGCGCGGCCACGCCGGGCCCGAGGCGGGAACCTTCGATGCCCTGATCGCTGCCTATCAGGCGCATCGGAAATGGGAGAGCCTGGCTGAGGGCAGCCGCAAGACGTATCGCCCTGCGCTGGCCTACATAGCGCGGCGCTGGGGCCCGCTTCGGGTCGACGGGCTGTCGCCTGCGGCCGTGCAGGCGTTCCTCGACGAGGAATTCGCCACGCGGCCGTCAATGGGCAACCTGACGCTGGCGGTTCTGAAGACGATCCTGAAATTCGGGGTTTCTCGGGGTTATGGGGACCGCAACCCGGCACGCGAGGTCGAGACGCTCGAGGAAGACCCGAACAGCGCCAAGCCCTGGCCGGAACATCTCTGGCGCCGCATGGTCGACACAGGACCGCCCGAGCTCGCCCGGCTGGCCTTCCTCGGCCGTGCGATCGGGCAGCGGGTGTCCGACCTAGTGAAGCTGAGGCCGGCCGATCGCGACGGGACCGGCATCGTCACGCGGATCCAGAAGACCAGGCGGCGGACCGGCGACGCGGAACACTGGTGCCCGCTCAAGCCCGAACAGGTCGCCGTCATTGACGGCTGGCTGGTGTTTCCGACCGCGACCTATATCGCCGATGAGAAGGGGCGCCCGTTCACGCCCAACAGCCTGCGGAGGCGGTTCGATCGCTTCGTCGCCGGCGACCCGGAAATGGCAGCTGCAGGCCTCCGCATTCACGGCCTGCGGGCGATGGCGGTCTGTGACCGGCGAATCGAAGGCCTCCGGGAACAGCAGATCCAGTCACAGATCGGCATGAGCCTGGCGAAGGTCATGCACTACAGCCGCGGCATCAACCAGCGCCTGGCGGCCGGCGATGAACGTGAACAGAACGGGCCCGTGAAAACCGCACGGCTGTCCCATGAAAACACAGGTGGCTAGTGTGTTGAAATCGCACATTCTTGACCTGCCTGTGCCTTTACGAAACGAAAACCCGAACAGGGTTCAAGCCATTGAAAACGCTTGGTTAGCGTTTTCACGGAAGGCCGGACATAGCCGGCCCGAAACCGGAACCGGCAGGAACGCTGCAAACCGGGCGGGAGCCCTCTCCCCGCACCCCTCTCCGAGGCCTCTAACCCAGCCTCGCCCCTTGGCCGGCGCGGCCGACGCCGCGCCGGCCAGCGGCGCTTGCGCGCCCTCCCGCCTCGCTGCGAACTCGGGGGGGCCGGTCGGAATCTGCGGGGGTCGAAGGGGGGCTAACCGCTGGGGCTCTCATGCGTGCAAAAGACTTTGCGCGCGGCGGACCTTTGATTTTCGGCCGGTAATCAAACGGCAATCGACCGGGAACCGCGGTTTCCGAGGGGTGGCCCTCTTTGATTGCGGGGGGCGGCGCTGATGGCCGTCACCCAGGCGATGATCCGCCGGTATGTCGCCGGCGCGAGGGCTTCCGGGCTCACGGTGTACAGCCTGCTGTTCACGGCCGAGGGCGAGCTCGAGCTGATCGTGCAGCCGCCGGCGGCGCCGGCGGTGCCGCAGCTGCCGGATCTCCGATCAGTCGCCGAGTTCGTCTCGGCCTGCCTGGTGCCGGAGGTCGGCGCGGCGATCGGCGCCCGGGACCTGTACCTGGCCTATCGCACCTGGTGCGCGGACCGGGGGCAGCATCCAGTGGGAGAACGCCGCTTCGCCGCTGGCATGCATTCATGCGGCGTTCCAAAGATCAAGGCACGTATTCGCCAGTATATCGACCATCGCTTTTCGCCTCCCGAAGATCAGGCATCGTCAACGGGATGAGCGCGAGGGTGCGAGGGAAACGCGAGGGTCGCCAAGGACCCTCGCAGGCGAAAAACGCGCGATCAGGCAACGGCTTAGCTGGTCGGCTGCGAGGGTGCGAGGGTCACGCGCGTATACGCGTACGAGAGCGGGGCTGCCCCACCAGCGTCTATCACCCCGCTCACCAAAATCTCCTTATGCGTATACCGAGATTTACCCTCGCTACCCTCGCAGAGGGGAAGGAAGTAGCTGATAGGATTGAAGAAAAAGGCTGCGAGGGTCGATGCCGGACCCTCGCGCAACCCTCGCAACCCTCGCGGAATGGCAGAATTCCGCCCTTCTTGCTTTGGCAGGCCTGGCGCAGCCCGGGGGGGCGGGTCGGAAAGCCCGGAAGGGGGCGGGGCGCGGACCGCCGGGGCTCTCAGGCGCGGATTTTCTTTGCTGGGGCACGGATTTCGGGCGGGTGTCGCTCGGAGGAGTGGCGGCGTTCTGCGGTCTCCGGGGGTAGCAAGGGGGTCGGACGGGGGTTTGTTTTCGGGGCGGCGGATCGTGGCTGATCAATCGACCGCGCCGCCGCTCCCCTGGGGCGAGGTCGAGCTGGCCTGCCGGCAGTGCGGCCGACCCTTCCTTGCCCCCGTCCAGGTCGGCCGCCGGCGGCGGTTCTGCAGCGCTGCCTGCCGGAGGGCCCGGGCGGTCGAGCACCGGAAGGCCTGGCGAGCCGAGCACCCGCGTCGGCGCCCCCCGCGGCCGGCTGGCGCGTGCCTCGACTGCCAGGCGGCTGTCCCACCAGCTCGCAACGGCCATGTCGCTCGCCGCTGCCCGTCCTGCACGGCAGCGTTCGAGAAGGTCCGATCACACCACGCCGCGAAGCGCGAGCCATGGCTGGCAGATAACCGCGAGGGGCGAGGGGCGGTTGAGAATCCCCCGCGGGGTCCGGGGGCATGAGCAATCCCGATGCGAGGCGCGAGGCCGCGGCGGCACGAAAGGCGCGGTTCCGGGCCCGGCAGCGGGCCGGCGGCGCGGTGCTGAGAGTGCCTATCCAGGCATTCAACGACTTGGTCGAGGTGCTGCTCGATACCGGCTGGCTTGCCGAAGGTGAGAGCGAGGATCGGGCTGAGGTCGGGCGAGCGCTGGGGCTACTCGCCGACGATTTCGTTGCACATCGTGTCCCGCGTGGACAGACAAGGTCCGGCCGGGGCCGCAGTTTCGGCGCATGACCAAATCACCGAACGCGATTCCCTTCCGCCCGGCGACGGCCGATCGTTTCCCACCTGGTGAGGCTCTCGTGCGCGCCGCCGCGGCGGTCTTCGCCGCCAAAGCGCACGGCAGCAGCTGGGAGGCCGAGACCGTGCTCGAGGAGCGGGCGGCGCAAGCCGATGAGGTGACCCGGGCCGTGTTGACCCGGGTCGCGCCGGACCTGATTCGCTCGCCGAGCTCGGCGGCGACCACGGCCGGCTCCGGTTGGGCCGATGTCCTGGCGGCCAACGAGGTCGGGGCCTTTCTCGCCTCGCTGGCGCCGTACAGCGCGGCGAGCGTGCTCTTCGCCGGCGGGATGCGGGTGACCCTGCCGCGCGCGTCCGTGACCCTGCCGCGGCGCGCGGCGGGTCCGCAGGCGGTGAACTGGGTCGGCGAGGGCAAGCCGATCGCGGTACGGGACGGGACCCTCGACGCGGTGACCGTGGGGCCGGTGAAGAAGGTCGGGGCGATCGTCGTCCTGAGCCGCGAAGTCGGCAAACTTCTGAACGCGACCGCCTTCGGCATGATGCTCCGCGAAGATGCCGGTGCGTCCCTCGACGCGGCCTATTTCAGCGCCGATTCGGCGACCAGCGATGTCGCTGCGGGGCTGCTCGACGGGCTGACCGCGATGACGCCGACGGCTGGCGTGTGGTTCGAAGCGGGCGCCGCGCGCGAAGACCTGGCCGCCCTGGCGGCGGTGGTCGGCGCCGGCGGGTCCGGGCAGGTAGTCTTCGTCATGTCGACCGGGCGAGCGGCAAAGGCCGGCGTCCTGGTTCCCGATCTCCGGCCTTCCATCCTCGGCAGCTCCGCCGTGGCGGATGACCGGATCATCGCCGTCGATCCGCTCGCCCTGGTGCACTCGGCCAGCCCCCAGCCCGTGATCGAGGTCGCCGAGGAAGCCGTGCTCCACATGGAGGACACCTCGCCAGCGGAGATCGTGTCAGCCGGGCCGACCACGGCCTCCCCGGTGGCGAGCCTTTGGCAGACCGGCTCACTCGCGCTGCGGATGATCCTCGAGGTGTGCTTCGCCAAGCGGACCGCGAACGCGGTGGCCTTCATGGACGGGGTGCACTGATGAGCAGGGAAGATGTCCGGATGGCCGCCGCGGTGGCGATGTTGAAGCGGCAGCGCGGCGAGCCGCTGTCGAAAGAGGATCGCATATCGCTCATTCACGAATGGCACTGCCGGGCGACCGACGAAGTGGCGCCCTACGTAAAAAAGGGCAACCTCAAGGGCGCGCTGCAGAAAGTCCTGATCAACTGCGGTTCCCAGTTGATGAATCTGTCCCTGCGGATCGATTGCCTTGAGGCGAGCGCCAAGGCGCAGGGGATCAACCTCGACTCCCGCTATTACGGCGAACCGCCTGCCGGCGCGGAGGCCAAGGGGCCGGCGGAAGCTCCCCCGGCTGCTGGAGTCGCAGACTTTGCGACTCCGGAAATTCCTGACGAGGCCGAAGTGCCGGTCCTCGTCGAGCGCTTCCGGCAAGCGTTTGACGCCGCGCTCGCGAACCTCGACGACGAGGGGCAACAGAAATCGGCTGGTGCACCGGCCGACTAAGGGGCAGCGCCGCGTGGCGGGCACGCCTTCCTCGGCGCTGGTGCTGCCCCCTCATTTGCAACGGGCCGCCTTCCCACCCTTCGATTTGCTCCGCGGGGTGGAGGATGCCCGACAACCAAGGGATTGGGTTCGACAATCCCTTGATGACGATGCCGGGTGGCGACGCTCGCCACCCGGCGCCCCCGGATCAGCGGCGCCGGTTTGGGAAACGGCCCGGCGCTGCTGATCGCCCCTTCTCCCGTCATGTGACTGCCCCGGAGCGGCTCTAGGATGGCACACAAGGAATTTTCGCGGATCGCTGAAACCTCGGCATCGACCGGGACCGGCGACCTGGTGCTGGACGGCCCGATCGCCGGGTGGCTCGCGGTCGGCGCTCGCTACAGCGACGGCGACACCTTCGACGCGGTCATCGCGATGGGGGCGGACTGGGAAACCGTCACCCTGACCTATCACGTCGGCACCAATTCGGTGACGCGGACCGAGGTGCACGACAGCACCAATAGCGGCGCCGCGATCAACTGGGGCGCCGGCGACAAGACGATCATGGGCACCAAGATCGGGCTCAGCGACCTCAGCACCGCCGGCCGGAAGCGGCAGACTAGCCTGCTTGCGCTCGCCGCAGCTGCGGACGTCGAGGCGGGCACCGCGGCCGATATGGCTGTCACGCCCCATGCGCTTGCCAACGCTGCGCGCTACCGCCCGGGTTCGCGGCAGATCTTCACCAGCTCCGGGACCTGGAACAAGCCGACCGGTTGCCGTGCGGCCTTCGTCGAGGTGGTCGGCGCCGGCG
>CAYMTA010000102.1:0-10897 GCA_964393275.1 uncultured Geminicoccaceae bacterium
AACCTTTCGTTCTCGATATGTTCACTCTAGGCCACAGCTCAACGGCGGTCAAGCCCGCCTGAGCGTCGCGGAGAGGTAGTTTGCAGGATTCAGATTCGGGTGAACCGCACCGAGTTCACGGGAGTGATGCGAGCCCGGAAAAATGGATCGCGTCGAGTTGGAATTTTCTGCGGATCTGATCAGAGTCGCCCCGGGACCGAGGCAAATCAGATCGACGTTCTTCGCGCTCGCCCGCTCACGTGGGGATCGCGTGCCTCGCCCCCCTTCCCACGCCTTGACAATCGGTCAGGTGTCGTCGCTCCGTGGCGGTGTTGGAACTGGTGGCGGAGACGGTTCAGGGCATGGCGACGGGCTTCTCCCGCGCCTCGCCTTGATCCATGATCTCGGCAAGTCCGCCCCCGGTTTTCGGGCCAAGGCCGCGCCGTCGTTCGGCCGACAGGCTGGGCGAATGGTGCGCTGTTCGCGGGTCGCGCGGCCGAGGCGGAACCGCCACCACACACAAAAAGGACCGGATGGGCTCGGGAAGGCGTGCCTTCCCGGCCTTTTCCTGGTTCCGAGAACGCCCTCGCCCGCCTCGCCCAAACCGGGTCAGCGCCCGAGATGCGCCCGCAGCGTCGTCTCGCGGGCGGCCTTGGCGGCCTTGGCGACGTCGGGCCAGAGGGGGTCGCTGGGGTCGATGGTGGTGCCGTTCTCGCGGGTGCCTTCGCACATGCGGGGCCAGCGGGCCTCGACCAGGGCGAGGCCGTCGGTGGGGGTGTCGGCGGGGAGGCCGTTTCGGAGGACGGGGAGGAGGAAGTCGGTGTGGGGGGTGGTGTCCTTGATGGCCGGTTTGGCGAAGCGGCGGTCGATGGGCCCGGCAAGCGGTCAGGCGACGAGCGGCAGGCGTTTGAAACGTCGCTGGAAGTCCTCGAGGAACTGGTGCTTGAAGCTGTCGTTGACCTCGTTGGCGATGCGTTCCCGGCTCTCGGCCTTGCTGAAGTCCCGATCCTGGGCGCTGACGCCCAGGAAGTCGCAGATGGTCGCGCGCAGGCGCTGGTTGTCGAGAACGTCGGTCTCGTAGAGCAGATCGAGCCGGCGATCGAAGAGCGATCGCAGCGATTCCAGGAAGGCGCTCTGGCTGCCATAGCCGATATAGCGCTTGAGGACGCTGTGGAAGTTGTAGCGGATCTCCGGCAGGCTGCCTATCTTCTCGCGGCTGGCCGCGTCGGTCACATGCCAGACGCCGCGCCGGGCCGCGAGCTCGCCGGAGATCGCCTGCAGCGAGCGATCCGACCGGTCGAGGAAGATCGGGAAGACCTCGATCCTGCCGTCGAGCGCCTGGTCGACGTCGGCGAGGCCACAGCTGTCCATGAAATCGCTGACGAAGTGCGTGATCAGCTTGGTGCCGACCCAGCCCCCCTTCGCGGAAAAACGCAGGAAGTTGCGGATCGCCGCCGGCTTGTCGAAGCGGTAGCTCGAGGCGAAGAGCTCGATCAGCGTGTCGCGCAGGTGCTCCTTGGGCCGGCCGATCCCGAGCGCCTCGAGGAGGTCGCAGACATAGCTGGAGCCGGAGCGCGGCGTGGCGAAGAGGACGGCGAGCCGGACCGGCGCCGCCTCGGCCGCCGGCGGCTCGAAGACCTTGTGCTGCGCCTGGGCGACCAGCGCCGCCACCACGTCCTGGGCGAGGCCGACGAAGCGCAGCTCCGGATAGTCCTCGCGCAGCTGGGCCAGGCGGCGGGCCTCGCCGGCGGGCGACGCCACCACGTAGAGCGGCGCGCCCTCCGGCTGCATCGCCTGCCGGTGCAGCATCTCCATCGTCTCGATCGTGAGCGTGTCGATCGGCACCTCGAGCGGTGCGGCGCGCTTGTCGTCGCGCCGCGCGTAATAGAGGTCGGCCACGAAATCCGGATCGCAGAGCAGCCGGAGCCTCGCGGCGCTGGCGTTCAGGAACTTCACGACATCGATGTCGCTGGTCGAGGCGAAGAGGGTCTTCATGCGCCGGCTCCCGCGAGCTCGCGGCCGGCCGGCTTGCGCCGTTTCGGCGCGGTCTCCGCGAGCACGTTGCGCAGCGCCGGCAGCAGCAGCGCGAAGGCGTCCTCGTGCATCTGCGGCGAGGGGTAGTAGGTGTTGACCGAGTTCGCGACCTTGGCATCGCCGAGGTAGACCTCGATGGGTGCCTCGGTGATCCGGTCGGTGAGCACATGCGGCATGCCGCGGCTGCTCACCACCTCGACGTAGTGGTCGGCGAAGTCGGCGACCTCGTCGACCATCGCCCGATTGACGAACTGGGGGAAGACGCCGGAGAGCGCCTTGTAGCTGTCGGCGCCCTCGCGATAGTCGGGCGTCCGCTTGGAGAACCAGAGCAGCACCTTCGGCACCTTGATGCGGGCGAGCAGCTGGATCGTCTCGCGCACCCAGTTGGCGCGCAGCTCGCCCACCACGGCGCGGACCAGCGCCGGCGGCTCGTGCTCGATCATCTTCTGGAAGGCCGTGTCGCCGGGCAGATAGGGCAGGCTGGAGCCGCGCGGCCGCAGCATGTTCTTGCCGTGGCGGGCCTCGAAATAGCTGTTGTGCGAGCCGCGCGCGCTCATCGCCTGGATGATGCAGAAGCGGGCACGGTTGGCATAGTCGAGATAGGCCGGGTTGCGCAGATAGAGCCCGGGGGCGGCGCCGCCGACCGACAGGTTGAGGAACGGGAAACCGATCGCCCGCTGCAGGAGGTGGACGTAGGGATCGCGCACCAGCACCCCGAAGCTCTGCCCTGCCCCCAGGACGGCGGCATACTGCCGCTCGCCGAGATCGGCCGGCAGCGGGCCGCGCAGGGTGTACTCGATCTCCGGCAGCTCGAAGAGCTGGTAGTCGACGACGGCGGAATCGCGAATCTGGTACTGGACGATCTTGCTCATCGGCTGCATGGCTTCCCCAAAACATGGCGATCTCGGACAGCGTCCGGCCGTCCGGCGCAACCTCCGGGCGTGCGACCAAGGGTTAGCGTGTCGAAGGTTTATCAATCAATAGTTGATTTTTATCCACATAATTCCTACCAGATCCGGCATCACGTTCGCGGCATGCAAAGCCAGCCTACTGGCGGCGGCGCCGCCATGGTCGCGCCGCACGGTCTTCCGTCGCGCCAGGGAGCAGTCATGCAGCTTGTTACCGCCGATCCGACCGCCGCCGCCCGGCCCCCGGTCATGGCCGGGACGGAAGCGGTCGACGTGGCCTTCCTGGGACGGCCGGCGCAGCCCGACGCCGCCGCTGCCTGGCAGGCGGAAATCGACCTTTTGGGGCGCGCCGGCTGGCGCGTCCTCCAGCACCCCGAGGCGGGCAAGCGGCCGGCAACCCTCGATGCGGCCGTCGTGCAGATTGCCGACCTGCGGTGCCTGCGGGGGCTCGAGCTCGCCCGTGTCGAGACGCAGCTCGTTCTGCGGCATGTCGACCCGGCGGGTGTCCGGGATCTCCCTTCCATCGCCCGCAAGCTCGGGCGCCGGCTCGTCGTCGCCCCGGCGCATGCGCTCGAGCGACTGGCGCTGATGCGCCATCTGCCGGAAGCCTGGCTCACCCTGGACGACTGGCCGCTCCTGGTCTTGGACGAGGCGCTCCACGCCGTCGCCGACAAGCGGCCGGAACGGCCTCTCGCGATCGGTCTCCTGGCGCCTGCCGCGGAAGGTCATCTGGCGCCGGACCGGCTGGCAGCGGCGCTGCGCGCCCGGGGCGTCGGCGGCGACGCCATCAACCTCCGGGCAGTTCCACCGGACGCGGTCGCGGCTTTTGACCTCGAGGGTCTCGACCTGCTCATCGGCCCGCCCCTCGCCGGCGACGCGGGCCTGCCGTTCCTCGCCCGCCGGGCGCTGCTCGCCGGCGTGGCACTCGTGCTCTCCGATGCCTGGAAGCCGGTCCTTCGGGCCTCGGCGGCCTTCTGGGACTGGCGCGAGATCGTGGACCGGCTGGTCGAGCTCGCCGCGGATCCGGGCCTCTGGCAGCAGCTCTTCCTCGATATCGTCGACCGCACCATCGAGCGGGCCGGCGAGGAGGCCTGCCTCGACCGGCTGCGCAACGGCACGCTCGGGCCCGCCTGTCCGCCGACCATACCCAACCCCGGCAGCGCGTCGGCATGCGGCCCGATCGGCACGAGCTGCGACCTCCTGATCGTCGGCGACTTCCGGCGGCGCGAGGAGGCCAGCGAGCAGCTCGTCGCGCAGATCGCCAACCATGCGGCCGCGGGCCAGCGCGTTGGCCTCCTCCAGGTCTCGAATGGCGCGCCGGGCGGCGCGATCCACCCCGGCATCGAGGCCTCCCTGCGGCAGGGCAAGGCGGTGATCTGCGCGCCCGGCGGACACCACCAGGCGAGCGCGGTCCAGCTCGTCGTGCCGCGGTTGACCGTCCCCGCCCTCGACCGGATGCGCCCCGCGATAGAGGCGGAGCACTGGCATGTCGTCGAAGGCCATGCGACGCTGCCGGACTACGATCCTGCCCGCCTGCACGCGCGGCTCGAGCGGCTCTTCGGGACACGACCGATCTGGCATGCCACGACACAAGCGGTCCGGGTCGAGCTTGCCGCTCGTGTGCCGAGCGATCCCGATCCGTGGCGCGTGCCGGCAGCACCTGGTGCCGGGCCACGGCAGCGCTCCCGCCGGCGTCCGGTGATCGGCATCGTCGCGTACGAACCGTCGGATGCCCAGCGCGCGCTCGAGGCGCTGGCGCCGATTCTGGTCGACGGCGAACGGGACTGTCGCGTCCTGCTGGCCGGCGATCGGCGCACATTGTCATTGCCCGCCGGCCTTCCGGCCCAGGTGCTGGCAATCGACGGCACGGACATGGCCCGCTTCGTCGACGGTCTCGATCTTCTGGTGGTGCCGCCGGACTGCGTGCCGGAGAGACTGCCGCATCGTGCCGTCGCCGAGTCGCTGGCCCGCGGCCTGCCGGTCCTCGCCTCCCCCGGGCAGGCGCTGACGCTGCGGCCCGGACCGATTCACCTCCCGCCGGCGGAATGGCCCGAGCTCGTCCGCCGGTTGCGACGCGGCAAGGCGCCGCCAGCGGCAACACGCCCGCCGGAGACGGACGACCTTGCCGACCGGCTGGGCCTGCCGCGGCGCACGGGCAAGCGCCGCCCCCTGTCGGCCGTCTCGAACCGGCTGCTCTTCGTCACCGCGAACGGCGTCGGCCTCGGCCACATCACCCGCCTGGCTGCCATCGCCCGGCGCCTGCCCAGACGATTCGAGCCGGTCTTCGCCACCATGAGCCAGGCCGCCGGCGTGCTCGAGCAGCTCGGCTTCGCCACCGAGCTGCTCACCACCTACGCCGGCAAGCCGGGCAGGCCATGGAACGCCGCCACGCGCGATCGGATGAACGCCATCCTCGACTACCATCAGCCGGCGGCCCTGATCCTCGATGCCTCGAACCCCTATCAGGGCATCATGGAAGCCGCGGCCTGCCGCAACGGCCTGAAGCTGGTCTGGGTGCGCCGCGGCATGTGGCGGGCGAGCCAGGACAACAGCGAGTTCCTGACCCGCGCGCCCTATTTCGATCTGGTCATCGAGCCCGACGACATTGCCGGCCAGGCGGACGTCTTCCGCGAGCAGCCGGGCTTCGAGGCCAGGCGCGTTCCGCCGATCGGCCTGCTCGACGAAGCCGAGATTCTCGACCGCAAGGCTGCGCGCGAGGCCTTGGGCCTGCCGGAAACGGCCGATGGCGGCTGCGTGCTCGTGCAGCTGGGCTCGGGCACCACGCGCGACCTCAACAGCCTGCTCGGCCGCGTCATCGACGTCCTGCAGCGCTTCCAGGGTCTCGAGATCGTGCTGGCGCAGTGGCTCAATGCGCCGACCGAGTATCAGGGGCGGTGGCCCGGTGTCCGCCTCCTGAGCGGCTACCCGATCCCGCGCTACTATCGCGCCTTCGACTTCACGATCAGTGCGGCCGGCTACAACTCCTTCAACGATCTCCTGCGCTTCGGCCTGCCCACGATCTTCATCGCCAACGACGCCGAATGCATGGACGACCAGGGTGCGCGCGCCCGCCATGCCGAGGCGGCCGGCGCGGCCTTCGAGATCGACGAGAACGATCTCGGACCCCTGCACGACTGCATCCAGGCGATCCTGCAGCCAGCCGTTCGCGACTACCTGGTCGAGCGCGCGCGGAGCCTCGCCTTGCCAAATGGCGCCGCCGCCGCCGCTCGCGCCATCGCCCGCCTGCTGTCCTGAGGAAGAAGGAGCACTGCGCATGACGATTGTCAGCCGCGAAAGCCCCCCCGCCGCGCTGACGCCGCGATCCTTCGCGCCCGCCAGCCGGCTGCACGCGCAGATCGAGCTGCAGGCGCGCGAGCTCCACGATCTGCGCGCCCGGCTCGGCACGGCGCTCGCCGAGCTCGGCGCCCTCTCGCCGACGCTCCTTGCCCCGCCGCTGGGCCCGGTACGCCGGTCGACCTACCGGCGACCGCCGGTCGGCCCGGACCGCATGCCCAAGCCGCGTCCGCCCTGGTGGCCGGGCGACGCCGACAAGGAAGGGCCGCTCAGACCCGCTCCGGGCCATCGCTGCGCCGGGCTGATCGACGATCACGCCCCTGTCGTCGCCATTTCCTTTTGCGGCGTCGCGGCCGAGACCGCGGCAGCCGCCCTCGAGCAGATCACCGAGCAGCAGATCCTGCGCAGGGCCTTCGTTCCGCTCTTCATCACCGACGACGCCAGCCAGCTCCATCTCTTCCGCCACCAGGGCTATGACGCCGAGCTGCTGCCGACCCGCGCCGCGCTCGAGGCCTGTCCCGGCGGCATCGATCCGGACCGCTACCTCAGGGAACGTGTCGTCGCAATTCGCGAGACCTGGCAGGTCGGGCGCTTCGTCGACATGGGAGCGACGCCCCTGCCGCCGTCGGCGGAGCCCGGGCAGCTACCGCAGCCGCTCGCGACCCTCGTCTTCTACAAGGACTACCGGCGCTACAATCCCTATCAGCACCTGCTCTATGCCGCCCTGCCGAAGATCAGCGCCATTGCCGGCGACGTCGATCTGGCGATCGGGCTGGCCCGTGCCGGCCCCACCTTCTTCCATATCAACTGGGAGGAGGCCCTTTATCGCGGCGCGCCCGACCCGGCGGCGGCGCTGGCGCAGGTCGATGACTTCATCGAGCGCCTGGACAACCTCGTCGCCGCAGGCGGCCACATCGTCTGGACGCTGCACAACAGCGAGCCGCACGACAATCCCTTCCCCGATGCCTATGCCCGGCTGGCGGCGGGCATCGCCACGCGGGCGGCCCTCGTCGTCGTCCATTCGCGGACGGCCGCAGCGCTCGTGGCCGAGCGCCACGGCGTGCCGGACGAACGCCTGCTCGTCGTGCCGCATGGCGGCTACCACGCCCTCTACGGCGATCGGCCGAGGCCGGCCGAGGCGCGGCGGACCCTGGGCCTGCCCGAGCAGGGCGTCATCTTCGGCTTCGTCGGCAATGTCCGCCCCTACAAGAACCTGCCGCTGCTCGTCGAGGCCTTTTCGCGCCTGCCGCGCGGCCGGGCCAGGCTGCTGGTCGCCGGCAGGCAGGAGCCGCCGCTGGCGCTCGACGCGCTCCAGCCCGATCTCCTGCAGGAGCTGGTGATTCGCGACGCGGTCGTCGACGAGAGCCTGCTGCCCCACCACCTCGCCGCCTGCGACGCCATCGTCCTGCCGTTCAGCCGCATCCTGACCTCGGGCAGCCTGATGCTGGCCCTGTCGCTCGAGGTGCCGGTCATCGTCCCGGCCGTGCCAAGCCTCCTCGAGGTGGTGACGGACGGCCAGAACGGCATGGTCTTCGAGCCGGGCGACGCCGGCTCGCTCGCCGATCGCATGACCGGCATGCTCGAGGCCTCCGGCCGCCAGCGGGTGGCCATGCGGCGCGCCGCCGGTCGAACCGCGCGCCGTTGCGACTGGGGCTGGATCGGCCGCAGGCTCGGGGCGCGGCTGGCCGCCCTGATCGAAGCTTCCTAGCCGCCGCGCCTGCCTCGGTCGTCACGCCGCTCTTCGCCAACGAGCATGGCGAGCACCGTGCCGAAGGTCGACAGGCTCCAGCTGCCGTCAGGGCCGGCGCCCTCGACCGCGATCAGCCGGTAGCCCTCGGCCTCGAGCCGCTCCCACGGCAGGGCTTCCTCGAACCGGTTGTCGAGGACCAGCGGTCCCGAAGGCCCGTCGACGAAGAGGACCGCGTGATACTCGTCGCTCTCCGTCGTCACGGTCGCGAAGCGCAACCGTTCGCGCGGCCAGCCCGTGGCGAGGAGCCGATGCTTCTTGGTCAACGCATAGTCCTCGCAGTCACCCGCGGCCGGCTCGATCTCCCACCGGTCGCGGCCCTCCGGCTCGAGCTGCGGGACAATTGCCAAATTGACCGCGCTGTTGATCCGTTCGAGCTCGTGCAGAGCTGCCGCGTCCAGCACCTCGCCGGGCGCCGGCGCCTCGCGGTTGCAATAGCTCGGTGCCTGCGTGCAGAGCGTCTGCCATCCCTCGGGTCCGGCGAAGCCCGAGCTGTCGGCCCTGGCCGAGGGGCCGGGGGCGACAAGCAGCAGGGCCGCCACGAGCCAACCGAGGGCGCAGCGCAACAAGTGAGGATATCGATCATCGACCATTTGAAGAATCCCTCGCGTACGCAATCCAAAAGAACTAATAAGTGATTAACCATAATAGGGGCCACCGACAAAAGTTGCAATATGCGCTCGGGTGCTCGCCGAGATTTACCTGATATTAAAGCGTCAGGCGGTATAAGCCGGGTCGCGGGTCCGGTGCCAGTGTTCGACGTGGTGCTGACCGACAACGCATCCCCAGACAGGAGATCGATGATGGCACAACGGACGAACAAGCTGCTGCTGACCCTGAGCGCGCTCGGCATTGTCGCCGGCATCAATGCCGGCGACGCGCAGGCCCAGTCGCAGGCGCGCTACGACAGCTTCGGCGAATTCCTCAGCTACACCCAAGCGGCGCTGTTCAGCGATATCGCCACCAGGGTCGATTTTGTCCGCGCCTACCCGACCAGCCCCGCGGCCCAGCGCATGGCTCGTCAGATTGCCCGGCAGATGCAGGCGATGCCTCCGGCCGAACGCCGTTCCGTGATGGACGACATCGCTGCCCGCGGCGGCCTGCCTTCCACCGTGGCTGAGGCCGCCAGGCTTGCCGGCATCTCCACGGCCGCCGTCGGTGCCCGCAACCAGCCGCGCGGACAGAACGTCGCGCAGTCCCGTGGCTCGGCCGCGACCGACTCGCGCATCTACTGAGACGGCCTCCCGCCTTGTCGCCCTCACCGGACATGCTTCCAAGGCACCGGAACCGCATGCCCGCCATGTAGACGCCATAACGCCTTCCCGTCCGGCGGCGCTTCCGGCGCGACCCTCCCCTCGATCGGGGCCGTGTTGATTTGGACTTCTCCGGTTGAAGTCGCCCCCGGAGCGGCGGCGGCGAGGCGGCGGGGGTTGGATCGATGCACCTTTCAATTCGATCCGCCGCGCCGGCTGCCGCCGCACCAAACGACGGGATGGGCCCGGGAAGGCGTGCCTTCCCGGTTTCTACTTCCTGCCCTGCCCTCTTCTGGCCCGGCCCCTGCCCTCGTCAGCGCCCGAGATACGTCCTGAGCGTCGCCTCGCAGCCTTCGGTCCAGAGCTGGTTGAGCCAGCGTTCGAAGGGCTCGGTGAAGCGGGGTGTGGTGGCGAGGTTGCCGTAGAGGTGGTGCTGGTCGAGCCAGGCCCGGGGGTTGGAGCGGGCGGCCTTGGCGGCCTTGGTGAGGTCGGGCCAGAGGGGGTCGTTGGGCTCGATGGTGGTGCCGTCCTCGCGGGTGCCTTCGCACATGCGGGCCCAGAGGGCCTCGACCAGGGCGAGGCCGTCGATCGGGGTGTTGGATGCCAGGCCGTCGCGGAGGATGGGGAGGACGAAGCCGGTGTGGCGGGCGGAGCCGTCGAAGGCGACGCGGCGGGTGGTGTCCTTGATGGCCGGGTTCGAGAAGCGGCGGTCGATGAGCTCGACATAGGCCTTGGGCGTCATGTCGGGGACGGCGCCGACATGGGGGGCGATCTCCTCGAGCTCAACCTTCATGAAGAAGGGGCCGATCAGGGGGTGGGCCATGCAGCCGGCGATGGTCGGCACGGCCAGGATCTCGCCGGAATTGGCGATGACCTGGTGGCCGGCGTTGAGGATGCGGATCTTCATGGTCTCGTAGTCGTGGACGCGGTCCGAGAAGGTGGCGCCGGCGCGGTCCCAGTCCGGCCGCCCGGCGCAGAACGCGTCCTCGATCACCCACTGGCGGAAGTTCTCGTGGGTCACCGGTGCTGCGTCGTCGACGCCGAGCGAGCGGACCAGGGCGAGCTCGTTCGGGCCGGTGACCGGGGCGATGCAGTCGACCATGGAGTTGGGGAAGGTGCAGTGTTCGTCGATCCAGTCGGCGAGTGCGGGATTTGTGAGCCTGGCCAGCGAGACGAGGGTGCGGCGCAGGATGGTGCCGTTGCCCTGGAGGTTGTCGCAGCTCAGCGCGGTGAAGGGCCCGTGGCCGGCGCCGCGGCGGCGCTTCAGGGCGGCGACCATGGCGCCGAAGGCGGTGCGGGGTGATTCCGGATGGGCGGCGTCGTGGCGGATGTCGGCATGGGCGGCATCGAAGGCGCGGCTGACCGGGTCGACATAGTAGCCGCCCTCGGTGACGGTCAGGCCGACGATGCGGATGGCAGGATCGGCCATGGCGGCCATGAGGGGGCCGTTGCCGTCCTCGATCGGCACGTAGTCGATCATGGAGCCGACCACCTCGGCGGACCGGCCGGCGGGGTCGAGCTCGATCAGCGTGGTCAGGCAGTCCTGCTCCAGCAGCTTTTGCCGCATGCCGGCGTCGTAGGCGCGGACCCCGGCGCCCTTGATCGCCCAGTCCAGGGCCAGGCCCTCCTGCATCAGGCGGTGGAGGTACCAGGACTGGTGGGCGCGGTGGAAGTTGCCGACG
>CAYMTA010000103.1:0-10775 GCA_964393275.1 uncultured Geminicoccaceae bacterium
TGCAGCCGGCCGTGGTGCAGCGGCGGGTGCGCGAGCTGAGAAGGGCGCTGGGCCTGCCCGAGAGCGCCACGCCGCACAGCCTGCGGCACAGCTTCGCCACCCACCTGCTCGGCGGCGGGGCGGATCTGCGCTCGATCCAGGAGCTTCTGGGCCATGCCAGCCTGAGCACGACCCAGCTCTACACCGCGGTCGATGCCGAGGGACTGGCCCGCCTCTACGCGGCGGCGCACCCCAGGGCCTGAGAGCCAGCTCACCAAATGAAAATGGCCGGGCGTCGCCGCCCGGCCATCTCCCTTCAACGGTAGATCGGATCAGTCGCCGGTCTGGATCAGGTCGATGTCGACGCGACGGTTCTGGGCACGACCCTCGGGCGTGTCGTTGCTGGCGATCGGCTGGGATTCGCCGAAGCCGGCCACGGTCATCCGGTCACGGGCGATACCGGCCTTCGCGAGGTAGTCGGCCACGGCATTGGCACGACGCTCGGACAGACCCTGGTTGTACTCCTCGGTGCCGATGCTGTCGGTGTGGCCGTCGATCCGCACGGTCACGTCCGGGTTGGCCTTGAGCAGGTCGGCGGCGGCGTCGATCTCGTCGGTGAACTCGGGCCGGATGTCGTACTTGTCGAACTCGAAGAGCACGTCGGACGACAGGCTGACGACGTCGACCTCCTCGGCGACCGGCGCCTCGAGCTCGGCGAGCCCCGCATAGAAGGCATCGCGGCAGGCAGCGATGTCGTCGGGCTGGAAGTTCTCCTCCTGCTGCTCGATCCAGCAGTCGTAGTCGGCCATGGCGCGGCCGGAGACCGCCGGCAAGCGCTGGCCGGGCTCGCCCTGGGCGACCGCCATGTAGCGTGCCCGGGCCTCGTTCAGCTCAGAGGCATGCTCGGGCGTGAGAACGCGCTCGCTGGTCGGCTGCGGCGTCACGGTCTGGCCACTGGCGACGGCGAGAGCCCGCTTCGAGTGGAAGATCGTGTCCGTATAGTCCTGCATCTTCTCGTATTCGTACTTGGCATGCCCGATATAGCCGTCATAGGCGGCCTTCTCGAACGCGCCGGTCGGCGGCGTGGCGGCGGTCGCCGCCGCGTAAGTGTCGCCGGCCTCGCCACGATTCTTGAACTTCGTGCCGAGCGTGCGGAAGTTGTCGCCACCGCTGCAGGAGGCCAGCACGAGCGCTGCGCCTGCCGTTACCATAACTACACGTGAGAGACGCATTGGCCCCCTCCTCGGATTTCCTAACCGGCCGGAGATTACAAGACATGCGGGAGTTGTACAGCTACGCCATAGCGAATATCGCGCAGTGTGGCGCAGTTGCCGTACCTCGATGGGCCACCATGATTGGTGGCCGTGGCTGTCGGGGGTGGCAAGTTGCGTCGATGACAGGGGAGGCCGGTGCGGCTAGCCTCCTCGCGACACGACTCGTCCGGCCGGCTGGCGGCGCCGGCTCGTGTCGCCCGTCGAATGAGAAAGGATCGTCGTCGATGCCCCAAACCGAACGTCTCGGCCGCACCGGCTGGGCAGCGCTGCTCGTCGTCGTCCTCGGGGTCCTCGCCGTCCTGGTGTTCGGCTTCGCGGCGGCCATCTATGTCGGCCTCGCGCTGACCTTCGCGGCACTGGTCATCATGGTCCTGCTCTGCCAAGGCGAGCCGGCCAGCGAATCAGAGGGTTAGCCCTCGCCTCCCGGTTCCGGAGGCAGCTGCAGGAGGGCGCGGAGCTCGCGCCATTCGCGAGCGCTCAGGCCGGAGCCGGCAGCATCGACCGGCTCGCCTGCGAGCATTCGCCGCACAACCGCCAGGCCCTTGCCGGAGAGGGCGGCACCCTCGATCCGGTAGTCGCGAAAGGCGGCCGCGGTCAGCGGCACCCAATCCTCGACGACGCGCGCCAGGACCTCGGCATAGGCCCGGATCTCGTGCTGGGCGTGCGCGTCGGCGCGCAGCGAGATGAAGTGCAGGAGGTTGTGGAGGTCGATCTTCCAGTACCACTGGGTATAGCTGGCGAGCGGCAGGACCATGCGGGCCAGCTCCCGGCTGAGGCCCGGGCCACCCTCCCCGCCCCTCTGGCCGCCGTCGCCCAGGAGCCATCGGTAGGTCGCCTCGGCGCTGGCGCTGGCCGCGTCCAGCCGGTCGCGCGCCGCCTCGGCCCTGGCCGGATCGAGCGGCGCTCCCCGGCCTTGCCGGTTGGCCGTCGCCTGGGCCGCGAGCTGGACGAGCTCCGGCCGGTAGCTGCCGTCGTCGAGCACCGAGTAGCGCGCCGAGTATTCGTTCACGCTGGCGGTGCGGTGGCGGATCCACTGCCGGGCGACGAAGATCGGCAGCTTCACGTGCAGCTTGATCTCGCACATCTCGAAGGGCGTCGTGTGGCGGTGGCGCATCAGGTAGTTGATCAGGCCCTGATCGCTGCTGACGTGCTTCGTGCCCTTGCCGTAGGAAACGCGGGCGGCCTGCACGATGGCCGCGTCGTCGCCCATGTAGTCGACGACGCGCACGAATCCCTGATCGAGCACGGGCAACGGCTCGTAGAGCAGGGCCTCCATGGCCGGCACGACGGCGCGGCGGGTCGGCTGCAGGGTCGCCCTTTGGGCGGCGATCTCGGCCAGGGCCTCGGCGGACAGGGTCATGGCACCACACCCGGATATGGTTCTAGCGGCAGCAAACAGCCGCGGGCGCTCTGGTCGCCCCTTTGAAAGCGCTTGGCAATCCCCTATATGAGAGGTGCCGGAGCGATCCGGCTATGGTGATAAACGCCATTCGGAATAAGCGTTTCGGACCCGGGGGCAGTTCCCGGCGCCTCCACCAAACTCTCTATCCGCCCTTTCGCTGGTTGTCGGCGGCCGGGCGGTGAGCATGGGGGCGAATCAGGATCGACGAGCGTGGTAAAGGGATGGTTTTTGCCCGGCATGGTACCGCCGTTATCGGGCCGTTTGTACAAGTGCCAACGACAACCGTATGGCTCTCGCTGCCTAATCTATAGGTAAGCGCGGCTGGCAGGGGCCGGGCAACAGAATCCTGCCAAAAAGTCCAGGGAGCTTCGGCACCCTGGCGCGGCCCGGGGGGCGCCGGGCAACAGAAGCCCCCCAACTCTTTTGCGGGCCACTCTTCACAAGAGGGTCCGTCCGTGGCTAGGGTTGAAGAGACGCACCAAGCCAGTCCGGCAGGTGCCACAATCGTGTGAAGGCCCATGCGGCGGCAGACCATCGACTACGGACAGCTCGTCGAATCCGCGTTGCGCACGGTGGTGCGCGATGTGCTGCGGCGCTTCGCTGCCGGCGAAGTGCCTTCGCCGCATCATTTCTACGTCACCTTCCGCACCGACATGCCGGGGGTCGAGATCCCCGATTTCCTGCACAGCCGCTACCCGACCGAGATGACCATCGTGCTCCAGCACCAGTTCTGGGACCTCGAGGTCGAGGACGAGCGGTTCGCCGTGACGCTCAGCTTCAACGACCAGCCGGAGCGGCTGGTGGTGCCGTTCGAGGCGCTGCGCGTCTTCGCCGATCCCGGGGTCGAGTTCGGCCTGCAGTTCACCCTGGGGGCCGAGCAGGAGGGCCAGCTGCCGACCGCCCTGCCGCTCGCCGCCAAGACCGGCGCCAAGCCGCGCCCCGTGGCGACCGAGGACGAGGCTCCGGCCGACTCCCCGCCCAGCGAAGGCGGAGCCGAGATCGTCACCCTCGATCGCTTCCGCAAGAAGTAGCCGCTCCCGCCGCCAAGGGTCGCAGCCAGATTGACAAGACCGCGTGCCGCGGGCCATGCGGCTCGCCAGCATGGGCGGTCGAGCGGAGGGGATGATGAGCAGCAACGTCAGGATCGAGACGGACACGTTCGGGCCGGTCGAGGTCGAGGCGTCCCGCTACTGGGGAGCCCAGACGCAGCGCAGCCTGCAGAACTTCAAGATCGGCGGCGAGCGCATGCCGCTGCCCCTGGTCCGCGCGCTGGGCGTGGTCAAGCGCGCCGCGGCCGAGGTCAATCTGGCCCAGGGCTCGCTCGACGGCAGGCTGGCCGAAGCGATCGGCAAGGCGGCGCAGGAGGTGATCGACGGCAAGCTCGACGAGCATTTCCCGCTGGTGGTCTGGCAGACCGGCTCCGGCACGCAGTCCAACATGAACGCCAACGAGGTGATCGCGAACCGCGCCACCGAGCTGCTTGGCGGCGAGCTCGGGCAGAAATCGCTCGTCCACCCCAACGACCACGTCAATCGCGGCCAGTCCTCCAACGACACCTTCCCGACGGCCATGCACATCGCGGCGGTGGAGGAGGTCGCCCACCGCCTGCGGCCGGCGCTCGAGCATCTGAAGGGCGCGCTCGACGAGAAGGCCAGGGCCTTCGCCCCGATCATCAAGATCGGCCGCACCCATCTGCAGGATGCGACGCCCTTGACCCTCGGCCAGGAGTTCTCGGCCTACGTGCAGCAGCTCGCCTATGGCATCGAGCGGATCGACGCCACCCTGCCCAGGATCAGCCAGCTCGCCCAGGGCGGCACGGCCGTCGGCACCGGCCTGAATTCAAAAAAGGGCTTCGACACGGCCTTCGCCGAGGCGGTCAGCCGGATCACCGGGCTCGCCTTCGTCACCGCCCCCAACAAGTTCGAGGCCCTGGCCGCGCACGACGCGCTGGTCGAGCTCTCGGGCGCCCTGAACACCCTCGCCGTCAGCCTGATGAAGATCGCCAACGACATCCGCCTCCTGGGCTCCGGCCCGCGCTGCGGGTTCGGCGAGCTCAAGCTGCCGGAGAACGAGCCCGGCTCCTCGATCATGCCGGGCAAGGTCAACCCGACCCAGTGCGAGGCCCTGACCCAGGTCTGCGCCCAGGTGATGGGCAACCACGTGGCGGTGACCATCGGCGGCTCCAATGGCCATTTCGAGCTCAACGTCTTCAAGCCGGTGATCGTCTACAACGTGCTGCAGTCGATCCGCCTGATCGCCGATGCCTCCGTCAGCTTCGCCGACAACTGCGTCGTCGGGATCGTCGCCGACGAGGCCAGGATCGAGAAGCTGCTCCACGAGAGCCTGATGCTGGTGACGGCGCTCAACCCGAGGATCGGCTACGACAACGCCGCCAAGGTGGCGAAGAAGGCGCATGCCGAGGGCACCACGCTGAAGGAGGCGGCCCTGGCCCTCGGCCTCCTCGACGAGGCCGAGTTCGACGCGCTGGTGCGGCCGGAGCGGATGCTCGGCCCGAGCGACTGAGGGCCTAGTCCGAGGGGGCGGGTGTCCTGAGGCCATCGAGCAGGCGCTGGTGGCGGGCGGGGGCGCCGGGGGCGGCGGGCGTCAGCTCGAGCTCGAGATCGGCGAGCCAGGCCAATAGATCGACGGCTCCGGTGACCGAGCCGCTGCCCTCCGGTCCAGCGAATGGGATGCCGTCGCCGACCGGGCGCAGGACGCCCCGCTCCAGCATGAGATCGCCGGCGAGGCGGTCGACGGGGACCGCGCCGATCGCTCCGTTCTCGAGCGCGATCGCGGCTTCGCCCGAGGCATTGCCGATCAGGGTGCGCACGCTGCGGCCGAGGCTCGTCACCCGGGCCTCGAGGCCGACCTCGCCCGTGACGCCCGCCGGCAGGTCGAGCAGCTCGCCGAGCCGGGTCGCCGTGGCACCGTCGAGCGCCAGGTCGAGGCTGAGCGCTGCCGCAGCACCGGCATGGCGATGCTCGAGCGCCATGCTGCCGGCGAGCCGCATGCCGTCGTTTTCCCAGGCGAAGGCCGGCACGGCGAGCACGCCATCGGCGAGATCGGCCTCGATGACGACGGGTGCCGCCGGGCTCGCCTCGGGCACAAGCTCGATCCTGATCGCGCGCGGCTCGCCGTCGAGCCAGTCGAAGCGCAGGCTCTGGTCGGGCCAGAAGCCCAGCCAGCGCCCGGGCGGGCCCGGGACGAGCTGGAGGAGCGGCGTGGCGAGCTCGTAGACGACGGCTGCCGCCGCCGGCGAGAGCGGTCCGATCGCCAGATCCAGGCGCTCCGCCTCCCCTTCCGTGCCAGGCTCCCGGACGAGGTCGAGATCCAGCCCGCCGAGGCTTGCTTCGAGATTCCAGGCGGTCGGCCGGCCATCAGTCAGCAAGAGCTGCAGGTCGGCATCGAGCGGGCCGGTGAAGACGGCGGCCGTGATCGGCACGCCGCCGAGCTGGCGGAGGACGCCCGCGGCATCGGCGGCGCCGAGCGTGAGGGCCAGCGTGCCGCCGAGGCGGGCCGTCGTCCAGTCGTCGAGCACACCACTGGCGGACGCGCCGAAGCTGTCGCCGTCGAGGGTGGCGTCGATGGTGGTGCTGGCGGCGTCGCCGGTGAGGCTGGCGCGCAGATTGACCGGCCCGAGCAGGGCGAGCGCCGGCGGCGCGGGGTAGTCGACGAGGCGCAGGAGCCGGCCGAGCGAGGCGATGTCGAAGGCGAGATCGAGGTCGAACGCCCGGCTCGCGGGGGTGACCCTGCCCGACAGCATCAAGGCACTGCCGGCGAGACCGTCGAGGCTGGCCCGGCTGATCGCCACCTCGCCGTCGACGCTGTCGAGGCGCAGGGTCAGGGCGCCGAGGCGCCGCTCGTCGAGGCTGGCCCGCTCGATCTTGAGGTCGACGGCGTAGTCGGTGGCCGGGAGGATCGCCTCGAGCGTGTCGATCGTGGCCCGGGGGTCGTGGACGTCGACGACCTCGCCGAGATCGAGGCGGTCGAGCATCAAGCGCAGTGCCAGCTGGGCGCGCTTGCCGTCCACTGCCGGCCGCCAGGCGATGCCGCCCTCGACCCGCGTCGCATCGAGGCTCAGATCGGCGTTGCGCAGGGTCAGAGCCGCCGCCGACCAGTCGAGATCGGTATCGAGGGCGAGCGTCGTCGATTGCCGGAGCATGGCGGGCGGCTCGCCGAAGAGGGCCAGAAGCTCGCCCGGGACCTGCAGGGCGGCCTGCAGGCGGCCGCTCAGCCAATGACCGGTGGCGCTGCCGAGCGGCCCGACACGGCCGGTGAAGTCGAGGTCGCCCGGTCCCGGCAGCACCGCCACGGCTCGTTCGACCCGCACGTCGCCGTCACCCTCGAGGCCGAGGCCGATGGCGATCTGGCGAAAGCTCCGCCGTCGCCAGTCGAGCTGGTCGACCTCGAGCTCGAGGTGGCCGCGCAGGTCGGCCGGCAGCACGGCGGCGAGGCGGCGCGGATCGCCGGCAGCGGGCCAGTCGTCCGGCAGCTCCAGCCGCCCTGCCCGAAGCTGGAGGTCGAGCACGGGTGCTTCACCGCCGACGAGATCCAGGGCACCGTCCAGGGTCTGGCCAGCCACGGTCAGCGCCAGGCCGCCGAGGCGCAGGAACATCGGGTCCGCGGCGGCGGCCGGCGCGAAGCTGAGCTCGGCCTCGAGGCCGAGCGGTGCTTCGGGCACCGGCCAGGCCGCCAGCGCCGGGGCGACCAGAGCGAGCCAGTCCCGCAGGCCCGCCGGGTCCGGCAGGTCGAGCGTCAGGCGGCCGTCGAGGAGCGCGCCCTGGCGATCCGGCCCGCCATCCGGGCGGAGCTGACCGCGATAGCCGAGCACCGCCGACGCCGTGCCTTCGAGCGCCAGATCGAGACGGAGCGCCCGGGGCCGTCCCGGAGCGGCGCTGCCGAGCTCGCCACCGAGCACCAGGCGCGGGCCGGCAGCGACCCCGGCGAAGGCGGCGCCGGCCGCGAGGTGGCTGGTGCCGGTGACCCTGTCGCCGGTGAGCACCGCATCGATGCCACGCCAGACCAGCGGGGCGGCGCCGTCGGCGCCGGTCACCTGCAGCGCGCCGTCGGCGATGCGGATTCGCTGGACGGCCTCGCCCGGCAGGCTCGCGCCGAGGAAGGCCGCGAGGCGGCTGGCGGCAGTGGCCGGATTGCCGATGACACGCAGATCCGGGCGCACCAGATGGGCGTCGGTGACGCCGAGCTCGCCGGCCAGGAGCGGTCGCAGCTCGAGGTCGAGATCGAGCCGGTCGGCGGTCAGCAGGAGGTCGCCCGCGGCATCGTCGAGGCGCAGCCGGTGCACCGAAAGCACCGGGCGGGGCAGGAGCGAGAGATCGAGCCCGCCCTCGATGACCAGCTCGACACCGGTCGCGTCGGCCACCGCCTGCTGCAGGCGCAGGGCGAGCAGCCGCTCGTCGAAGAAATGCTGCACCAGGAGGACGGCGGCGACGATGGCGACGGCCAGCGCCGCGAGGCCGCCGATCAGGTAGCGCAAGACCGGTCCCGGCCGCCCGGCGCCGCGTCCCCGATGTCGACAGGGCGGATGGCGACGCGGCGGGCGGTGGCAGGGCGGGCGGTGGCGGAAGCGGCAGCCGGCTCGAACATCATTCTGGGTGTCGACGCAACCATCACGCTAGTCAAGCTCCGCCCGGCAGCCGTGTCGCGCTGGCGCGTCGCCGCCACGGCGGTTGGTGGGCCCGGCAGGATTCGAACCTGCGACCAGACCGTTATGAGCGGTCAGCTCTAACCACTGAGCTACAGGCCCGACCGGAGGCTGCTATACTTGGCGGAACGGCAGCGTGACAACCACGCGATCAGGAAGGCGAGAAATAGCCGGGATTCTCCTCCCGCAGCGCAGCTATTCGCGCGACCGTGCCGGCCCGGTGATCGCGCACGGCCCGACCGGCGGCGGCCGCCTCGCGACATCGTCCAACAATGATTTATTATTGTTTTACAGAAATCATATGGCTAGCCTGCCCCCGGCGATGGTGGAGGCTGCGATGCAACGAGGTGGTGCCGACGCACGGCTGCGGCGGTTGAGCGGGCGGCTGGCGACCGCGGCACTGGTCCTGGCCGTGATCCTGCCCTTGCTGGCGCTCTGGTTCTGGCTGGCGGGCGATCCGTCGGCGCAGTTCGCACGGGTGGCGGGCGCGCGCCTCACCCATGCGCCCGAGCCATGGCAGGTCGGGATGGCGGCTTTTCTGGCGCTGCTGCCGAGCCTGATCCTGAGCACGGCGCTGCTGGCGGCCTGGCGCTGCTTTCGCGGCTTCGCTGCCGGCTCGTACCTGACGCGCGATGCCGCGGCGGCGCTCCGGCGCATGGGCATTCGCGTCGGTCTCGCCGCCGGACTCGGCCTCGTCATGCCGACCGTGCTCGGCCTCGTGCTGACCGCCAATGCCGGCCCCGGCCAGCACCAGCTCGTGATCAGCCTCGGCAGCGACCAGGCGCTAGGTGTGCTCATCGGCGGCATGGTCTGGGCGATCGGCGAGGTGCTGGAACGGGCGGCCATGCTCGCCGACGACCACGCGCAGATCGTCTAGGAGCCTGTCCCAGTGCCGATCGTGGTGACGCTCGACGTGATGCTGGCGCGGCGCAAGGCGCGTTCCTGCGATCTCGCGGCCTTCGTCGGCATCACCGAGGCCAATCTCTCGCTCTTCAAGCAGGGCAAGGTGAAGGGGGTGCGCTTTGCGACGCTGGCGCGGATCTGCACGTTTCTCGACTGCCAGCCCGGCGACCTGCTCATGCATGTGGCGGAGGACGCGCCGGACGATGCGGGCGGCGATCCGGCTCGGCCTGCTGACCGCATCCCCGGCTAGGAGCCTGCCCGAGGTGCGGGGCGAGCACAACGGTGCTGGACTGTAGGGCTCGCGATGCCGCATGCGTACCATCGGGCTAGGCATGCGGCTTCGTGGCGGGCAAGATAACGCCCGGGCGCGGCCGAAGGGGGTGCGGCCTCAATGAGGACGGATCAATGAAGCGACATCTGACGATCATGGCGGCAGCCGCCTTCCTGGCGGCCTGCGGAACCACGGCGGACGACTCTCCGTGGCGGTCCAAGGTCACGACGCCGGCGGCGCACCGGATCACCGGCCAGGAGATTGCCGTCGGCGACTTCACCGGCACGAGCGGCCGCACCACCTCCGGCGAGGTCGCGGTGTTCCAGACGACGGCCGGCTATGCCGTCAGCCTCGGCTCCGACTTCAGCATCGACAACGCCGCGGGTGCGACGGTCGGCCTCGGCGATGCGACCGGGGCCACGGTCGTCCTGGCCCCCCTGGCGAGCCCGACCGGCGCCCAGGTCTACGGCGTTCCGGCCAGCGTCGACATCGGCCAGTTCCGCCACGTCTATATCTGGGACGACGCGCGCGACGTCCCGCTCGGCGTGGCCCAGCTCGACCTGCTCTAGGCGAGCGGCGGTCCCGGCCCGACCATCGGGCCGGGACCGCCGGCGATCGTCCGGTCAGGTCAGCAATTGAGCCATCTGAACGGATTCTGGCCGAGCAGATGGCGCGCTGATTTGCCGACATAGTGCCGCATGTGCAGGGCGATCTCGCCGTCGAATTCCTGGCGCCTGGTGTGCCGCGGCAGCGGCTCGGCCGCGCCCTTCCGCCCCGGGTCGAGCTCGGCAGCGGCCATATCGACCTCGTGCCATCCGTCGATCCGGTACACTTCGCGGATGATGCCGTCACCCACCACCATCGCATAATTCGCCGGGTGGCGCTGCGGCGAGCAGCGCCAGTATCGCCGCGATCGCTCGTACAGGTCGCGATCCGTGAGTGCTGGATCCCACTCCCGGGCGATGTTGACGAGCACGACCGGCTCGGTCGGGTGCGCCTCTTCGACAGCCAGATCTGCCGGCACGGCCCACTTCCCAGGTGGAATTAAATCTCCATAATTCAATTTTAGATTGGATTATTGGTCACTACAAGCGCCCGGCAGCCGGACCGTCAAAAAACCGAAACCAAAAGACCGGTGGGGCTGACGGGGAGGGTCACCCTCCCCGACCTTGTTCGCATCTCAGGTATCCAAAAAGCTCCTGAGCTTCCTGGACCGGCTCGGGTGCTTGAGCTTCCTCAAGGCCTTGGCCTCGATCTGGCGGATGCGCTCGCGGGTGACGCTGA